>NZ_JBIAID010000001.1:2329451-3371690 GCF_042871115.1 Nocardia sp. NPDC006044 | reverse complement strand
CGTAGCGCGTCCAGCCCCGGCCGGGCCGGGGCTGGACGCGCGTGACCAGACTCGGCGCGGGCTACCAAGGTGAACAGTGTGATCTTCGGTCGGCAGGACGGTTTCAGTGCACGCTTGTACACTGAAACGATGACTGAGCAGACGCACCAGCGGCAGGCCGAGGTCCGGGCCCTCGCCCGGTTGGCGGGCGACGAGCTCGGCGGAGCGGTCGACGGTATCGCATCCGTGCATCGGGCGATCGCGGGACGGGTGTTCGGCGCGGTGCGACTCGGGATCGGGCCGGCGGCGGCGCCGGTCGAGGTGGTGCATGACGCGATCGCCGACAGCGTGTACCGGATCGTCAGTGGAACAGCCGTCGCGGCAGGCCGATTGGCCGAACGCACCGCGGATCTGCCCGGTGCCGAAGTGCCGTCGAGGACCGTGTTCGGGGCAGGTTTCCTCGGCGCGTTGCAGGGCTTGATCGGGGACGACCTCGAGGACGCCCGCCCCATCCTCGCCGGGCCGATGACGTTGCGCGTGGACGGCGAACCGGTGACGCCCGAGGACTTCGGAAACTATGTCGCGCAACCCAGTCGGCGGGTGGTGGTCTTTCTGCACGGTCTGGTGGAGACCGAGCACGCGTGGCGGCTGGGCGGACGGACGACCTACGCCGAAGGGCTCGAGCAGGATCTGGGCTACAGCACCGTGCAGGTTCGCTACAACAGCGGTCTGCACATCTCCGAGAACGCTCGTCAGCTGAGTGCGCTGCTGGAGCGGCTGGTCGAGCATTGGCCGGTCGAGATCGAGCAGCTGTCGCTGGTGGGTCATTCGATGGGCGGGTTGATCGCCCGTGGCGCGTGCTTCGACGCGAGCGAGTCCGGGCGGGCGTGGGTGCGTAAGGTCCGGCATGTCGTGTGTCTCGGTTCGCCGCATCTCGGTGCGCCGCTCGAGCAACTCGTGCACTACGCGTCCGCCGCGCTGATCCGGGTGCCCGAGACCCGTCCGTTCGGACGTCTGCTGCGCCGCCGCAGCGCGGGAATCCGCGATCTGCGGCAAGGTTCGCTGGTGGACGAGGATTGGGCTGGTGCCGACACGGATTCGCTGGCCCGCCGGGCGATCCGCGAGATTCCCCTCTTACCCGGCGCCGACCACTACTTCGTCACCGCCTGCATTACCCGCAGCCCCCGCCACCCTCTCGGCCGGATCATCGGCGACGGCCTGGTCCTCACCCCGAGCGCCGCAGGCCGGAACCGCGCCCGCCGCATAGGTTTCGACGACTCCAACGGTCTGCACATCCCCGCCGCGAACCACTTCACCCTGCTCAACCACCACGCCGTATACGAGGGCCTGCTGGAGTGGCTGAGCACCGACCCCGGCATCGCCGACGAGGTAGCCGAGTAGCTCCGCTCGTACCTGCCGCGGCATTCGAGCCCCCGGAATCGCGGGCCGCGGCACCATCGGGTGCAGCCGGACCGGTTCGCGGCTCGCGATTTTCGCGAATCGGCTGAACTCGCCGACATCGAGTTGGCTGTGCACATCGTCGAGGATGTACGAGCGCCCTTCCCGCCGGTGCGGTGACGCGTTTTACCCCGGGTCGGAGTGAGCCGGACCGCGATGGGCACTTCTCAGCCGCACACCTTTTGACATCCGCACGCGTGTCAGCGCGGCAAGTCTGTGTGCGGGAAATCAGAAGGTGTGCGGCGGTGCAACGATGCTCGACCCCGGTGGGTGCGTCGGCAACCGAATCCCCCAGGTTTGCCACCGCCGATCGGTGGCTGACGAACGCGTTCAACCCCAGCCGCTCGGCGATGGTCCGGCACCAGCCGGCGGCGCGACGCCAGCTCGCCGTGCGAACGTCTCCTCACTGGGCAAACGTCTCCTCCGCGTGCGAGAGCATCTCGCCCCGCAACGCCAGCTCGCGGAACAACACCTGCTCGGTGCACGGCGTGCTGATGCGCACGGCGGATGCCGGTCGAGACGAGTCGCGGGCGGGTTTCACTGCCGGTATCGCCCGATGGCCCGCACAGGCCACCGTTCGCCTTGAAGGTGCGCGACACAGGTCATCGAAGGGGACATGACGGAGCGATCACCCGCGTGTCGGCTCCGCTGTGTCCCTCCTGACGGCGGGACTGTCCGGGCTGGCCGTCGGGTGGGACATCCCAGCGCTGCAAGGGCGGATCTGATCGTGCCGGTCGCAGTGGTTCGGCCCAACCATGTCCCATTCCGTGGTGCGCTCAGGGCCGAGGCGCGCCGGCCCGTTCAGCGCGAGGCCGACTGGGTGAGCGGGCGGCCGACGCAGACGGCCTGGCCTCGGGATTCCGAGGCCAGGCCGGTGCTCAGCAGTGCGGCGGGCGAACCCGGTGGGGTCAGAGGAGGTGTTCGGGGTCGGCGTCGGCTTCCAGGCGGACGTCGGCGGTGAAGAGGGTTTCCACGTCGGGGTCGTCGGTGTGGGCCGCGTAGAGGAGCAGGCAGCCGCGGATGCCGTCGAGGAGGTCTTCGAGGAGGTCGAGGGCGGGGCGGGAGGGGTCGAGGCGGCTGATCCGGAAGCCGGCGAGCATGGCTTCGCGAGTGTCGGCGTCGACCTCGAATTTGCGCGCCTGCTCCTCGATTTCGGCGACCCGGCCGACGACCGCCCACGGCGCGGGGACGCGGCCCTCGTGGACGGCCATGGCTTCGGCGATCAGGTCGACGACGACCTCGGTGGGGCTCTCCCCCGCGTCCAGGCGTTCCAGGACCAGGGTGGGGGTTTCGACCTGGAGGGCCTCGATGTCGTCGGCTTCCACGACCACGTCGGTGCAGGGCACGCCGGCCATCTCACCCGCTACCTCGGCGGCGGCGAGCAGCCAGTGGGCGGCGGCGACGGACGCGGAGGCGGGGTCGAGTTCGGTGAACAGTTCGATGGAGCCGAGCGGGTCGGCGCGTAAGAGGTCGTCGGCGGCTTGGACCTGGGCCGGGGAGACGTCGGGCCGCGACATCTCGACGGCTTGACGGGCGCGGCCGGATAGGTCGCCGCGTTCGGCGGATTCGATGGCGGCCTGTTCGTTGCTGACCTCGGCGGCGATGGTGTCGCGCAGGGCGAGGTCGTCGATGTCGTAAAGGGTGCGGCCGACTCGGTGCGCGGATTCGACGACACCGCTGTAGGAGACGACGAGTCCTTCTTCGGAGGGTAGGTTGGGGCTGCGGATGCCGGCCTCGACCTCTTTGAAGTTGCGGCGTTCCTCGGCGCGGCGCCAGGCCTCGCTGTTGGGGATGTCGGGGTCGCCGGCCGCGCTGGCCGGATGGGTGTAGGTGCGCCAGTGGAACCGCGACAGCGTGGTCAGGTTCGACGCCAGATTTGTTGCCTGATCATGGGTTACCGTCCGGGGCAGGGTGGCAACCGCTTGGGCGAGGTCACCGCGTCCGGTCGCCCAGATGGCGACGATCACGTTGTGGTCGGCGTCGAATGCGTATCGGGTCACTCGGCAAGTCTGGTCTATTCGAGCGCGATTCGCGCGGTCAATCCTCTCCATTGGCCGCACTGCGCATGCCAGGGCGGGGAAAGGGCCGCTGGCGACTTGTCGGTGGGACAGGAGAAGATAGACGGCATGACCCTCGACCACGGTGACCCCGGCGACGCTCCCTCCATCCCGCAGCCGACCGCGCCGGTGGCGAATCCGGCCCGCCCGTCGGCCGCCGAGGAAGCGAGAACCGTTGCCGCCGCGACGAATACGGCGACGCTGGCGAGTTTGAGCGAAGACGGGACGCCATGGGCGTCGCTGGTGACCTACGGGTTGCTGGACGGGCAGCCGGTGCTGTGCGTGTCCCGGATGGCCGAGCACGGTCGTAACCTGGCCGCCGATCAGCGCGCCAGCCTCGCGATCGTGGCGCCCGACGCGCCCGCAGATCCGCTGGCGGGGACGAGGATCACACTGGCCGGTGTGGTGGAACGGCCGGTGGGTGCGGAGGCCGACGCGGCGCGCGAGGCGCATCTGGCGGCGGTGCCCGCGGCGAAGTTCTATATCGACTACAGCGACTTCTCGGTGTGGGTGCTGCGGGTGCGCCGGGTTCGGTGGGTCGGCGGCTACGGGCGGATGGATTCGGCGACCGCGGAGCAGTACGCGGCGGTGGCCCCGGATCCGATCGTGCCGGTCGCGGCGGATGCCATCGTGCACCTCAACGACGATCACGCCCCGGCGCTGCTGGCGATGGCGCAGGGGCTGGGCGGATATCCGGACGCGACCGAGGCGAGCTGTGAGCGTGCGGACCGGTACGGGCTGGACCTGCGGGTGGTGACCCCGCGCGGGGTCGCGCGGACCCGGGTGGGTTACGCGGAGCCGATCGGCGCGATCGACGAGTTGCGTGCCGCGACAGTCGAATTGGCGCGGCGGGCGCGCGGGATGAATCAGACCTCGTAGAGTTCCAGCGGCAGGTCGTCGGGGTCGAAGAAGAACGCCATGCGTTTGCCGGTGACCTCGTCGGTGCGCAGTTCCTCGGTGCGCACACCCTTGGCGGCCAGTTCGTCGAGGGTGGCGGCGACGTCGCGGACGGCGAACGCCAAGTGCCGCAGCCCTGCCGCCTCCGGCCAGCTCGCGCGGTCCGGGGGCTCGGGGAAGGAGAACAGTTCGATCCGGCTGCCGCCCGGAATGGCCAGATCGAGCTTGTACGAGCGGCGGGCCGACCGGTAGTGCTCGGCGATCACGGCGAGGCCGAGGGTCTCGGTGTAGAACCGCTTGGACCGCACATAGTCGGACGCGATGATCGCCACGTGATGAATGCCTAGTAGTTCCACCCCGCGACCGTATCGCAGCGGGAGGGTCACTCCGGACAACCGAGGCGGTGGGTGCGGGAGATAGTGGCGCGCGGGGCGTTGGGGGTCGCTGGCTTCGCGAGTGTCACCGACTGCGCGGGGTGTCACCGACTGCGCGGGCATCGCCAACTCTGCGAGCTGCGCCGGCACCCGGCGGCTGCGGCCGATGCCGTCACCCTGGCCTCGGCCGAACGGCCGGACCGCGGCCGGTGTCGCCGACTTCGCAAACATCACCAGCTCTGCGGATATCACCGCCTGCGCGGATACCACCGGCTCCGCGAGCTGCGCCAGCCCGCCAGTCGTTGCGGCCAATGCCCCCGCCAGGCTCGGCCGAACGGGCGGAACACGGCCGACAGGGATACCACCGACTCGGCAGGCATTGCGCTCGCAGCGCCGCACCACTCCCTACATTGGCAGGTCGGCGTGCCCCCGAACCTCTTGATTTCCCGCATACCTCCTGATTTCCCGCACACCGAATCGCATGCGATTACGTATGCGGGAAATCAGGAGGTGTGCGGCGGGGTGTGCACTCGGAGACGGCGCCAGCGCGCTGGTGGTCGGCAACCGCCGCGCGGAACAGCTACTCGGACGGCCACCCACCGCCGCCATCGTCGGCACCGTGCAAACGGCGGTACGCTCCCCCTCCTGACCCCCCGGCCCCCGCGGCGATCGCCAGCAGCGCCGCCCGGCACGCGACCCGGCGTCCGCCGAGACCGAGAGAATCGGCGGTCCCGCATATCTCCTTGTTTCCCGCATACCGAATGGCATGCGATTCGCCGGTATGCGGGAAACAAGGAGGTGTGCGGTGGAGCGTCGCCGAGCAGAGTGTGCCGAGGCCGAACTCAGTTGTGGCGACCGCGGGTGGGGACGGTGAGCATAGCGACGATCATGTCGGTGATTTCGGCGGCGTCGTGGGGGTGTGGTGTGCGGACGCCGGACTCGAGGGTGCGTTCGTAGTCGGCGATCAGGGCGAACATGACGGTGGCCATGGTTTCCAGGCGTTGGCGGCGTCGGCGCTGGGTAAGTTGCGGGAGGGCAGCGGCCAGGCGGTTGGCGATGATGCGGACGGCGGCGCGGTCGGTGCCTGCCAGGCGGCGGGGGTCGGCGATCACGGGGTGGGCGCGCACGACCTCGAGGAAGCGGCCGTAGTGGGTGACGTCGTCCTGGGCGATCAGGTCGAGGATGGGCGCGGCGAGCATGGTGACCAGTGTGGTGATCTCGTGTGCGGTGCCGTCGGCCTCGTGGGTGGCGAGTAGGTGCATGCGGCGCTCTTCGAGCCAGTTCATCCGGCGGTCGACGATGGCTTCGATCAAGCCGTGGCGGGAGTCGAAGTAGTAGTGCACCGCGGAATTGTTGCGGTGGCCCGCGGCCGCGGCGATCTCCCGCAGCGGGACCTCGACCCCCCGTTCGGCGATGAGTCGCTCCCCCGCGTCGAGCAGGGACGCGCGCGAATCGGCGATCAGCATAGGTGGACTGTACTAAACCTCAGCCTTGACTGGGTTAAGCACACGTGTTTAGTTGAAGATGTGGGAAGCGTGCGGATGCGAGCAGGGATCGGCGCGGAATGCTGCCGAAACCTTGTGGCGCAAGACAATCCCGCAGCCGGGTACCACACGTGCCCGGGCAGGTCGAAATCATGGTCGAGGTCAACGACGGCGAGGACGACGACGAAAGCAGTCCCGCAGCGCGGTGCACTCCTGGTCAAGGCGTTCACCCGATGATCGCGCAAGGACCGATCTTCCAGCTGTGCTGGGTGGTCCAAGATATGGCGGCCGCGCAGGAGCAGTTCAGCGAGCGGTACGGGATAGCGAAGTGGTTCACGATCCCGGACGTGCACTTCGGGCCTGAGTTGTGTGAATTGCGTGGCGCACCAGCCGATTACACGATCACGGTGGGACTCGGGTACGCCGGCGGTCAGCAATTGGAGCTGATCGAGCCGCGCGGCGGAGTCAGTTTGTACAGCGAGCATCTCGATCGTGTCGGCCCCGGCCTGCATCATGTCGCATGGGTGCCCGAGGACTTCGACGGTGCGCTCGAGGCGGCGCGGACAGCGGGCATCGAGCTGCTGGCGCGGGGGAAGTTCGACGGGGTCGGGATGGAATTCGCGTATCTCGCCGGCGGGCCGATCGGGTCGTGCTTCGAGTTGATGCGCCTGTCCGAGGACATGAAGGCGATGTTCGACGCGATGATTCCTGAGGGGTTCGCGAATCCATGGCGGTAGGCACCGAAGTTCCGTCGACCGCGCCGCGGCCGGTCCGGTGGGACGACACCGACGACGGTCCGGGCATCCGGCTCGGCCAGTCCCCCGGCGCGGCAACCTACGTCGGCTTCACCCGCGGCGAACTCAGCACCACCGTCGACGGCGAGGTGCGCCGGACCGACGGATCGACCATCGAGAGGGCTGTACGCCGCCGGCGCGTCCGACATCGCGCAGGACACCGGCGGCTATTCGAGTGGAACCCGTCTCGGCGAGGGCTCGATCTTCGGGCGCCGCGCCGGGGCACACGCGGCGCTGCGGCGCCAGGAAGGCGACTGATATGCGCTTCACCTATGCCGAGACCATGACCGACCCGTCGTACTACGTCCCCTTGGCCCGCGCCGCCGAGGAGGCCGGGTACACGTCCATGGCGGTCGCCGACAGCATCGCCTATCCGCGCGACTCCGACGCCAAGTACCCCTACACCCCCGACGGGAATCGGGAGTTCCTCGAGGACAAGCCGTTCATCGAAGCGTTCGTGCTCAGCGCCGCGATGGCGGCGGCGACCACGACGCTGCGGTTCACGCCGTTCGTGCTGAAGTTGCCGATCCGCCCGCCGGTGCTGGTGGCCAAGCAGACCGCGTCGGTGGCGGCGTTGAGCGGCAATCGGTTCGGGCTCGGGGTGGGGATCAGTCCGTGGCCCGACGACTTCGAGATCATGGACGTGCCGTTCGAGAAGCGGGGCGCGCGGATGGACGAGTGCATCGATATCGTGCGCGGGCTGACGGCCGGTGGATACTTCGAATTCCACGGCGAGTTCTATGATTTTCCGCCGATCAAGATCAGTCCAGTGTCCACCGAGCCGGTGCCGATTCTCATCGGCGGGCACAGCAAGCCCGCGCTGCGGCGGGCCGCGCAGCGCGGTGACGGCTGGATGCACGCCGGCGGCGACGGGGCCGAACTCGACAGTCTACTGGTCGAATTGGACGCGCTGCGGGCCGAATACGGGACCAGGAAGGACTTCGAGGTCCACGTGATCTCCCTCGACGGCTTCACCGTCGACGGCATCAAACGGCTCGAGGACAAAGGCGTCACCGACGTCATAGTCGGCTTCCGCCTCCCCTACACCCTCGAACAAGACACCGAACCCCTCGACACCAAGATCGCCAACCTGTCTCGCTTCGCCGAGAAGGTGATGTCGCGCGTCGGAAGCTGAGCGTTCCCAGCGAACGCCGCCGGCACCACTCTCGAACGCTAAGGTTCCCGTCCATGCCTCGCCGAGCGGGACATGCCAGCGGAACAGCGCGAGTAAGCACGCAATCAAGTCCCGCTCGCCGACCGGGCTGCCGTCGAGCGGGGCAAGGCTGCGCCGACAGGCCAGCGACAACGCCACCATGTCCCACTCACCGGTCGGGGTGCCGCCGAACGGGACATGGTCGCGCTCGCATGCCCACGGCTGCACCATGTCCCGACCGATCGAGCTTCGGGCATTACTACGCTGACAGGCCAGCGACAGCATGTCCCGCTCAGCGAGCGGAGGTGCTATCGAACGGGACATGATGGGGACGACACGCCGACGGCTGCGCTGCCATGTCCCGTTCGGCGCATAGCGCCGGGCGATCCGGGATGGCCGGGTGGTGCTCGATGGGGGATGCGCTCGCTGGATGGCCTAGTGGGGGAACCTCGAGGCCCAGCGACTGGGACAGGACAGCGGAACTATAGGGATAGACCGGCTTACCGAGCCGAAACTCAATCGATCGGTGAGCCGCGGAATCGGTGAGCCCACCTCTGTCGACCTCGACCAGCGGGCTATCGAACAAGACGAGGTAGGGGGACACGCCGGTGGGCGCTCGATCGTGTCCCCCTCGACGACGTGGCTAGCTCGAGAGAGCGAACGAACGGGACATGCTGGTTGGGACGCGCCGGCGGGCGCTCGGTCATGTACCGCTCGACGGGTGGTCTGGCTCGAGGGCGGCGGTTGCGGCGGTGAGGATTTGGGAGCGGTAGCCGGAGCCGAAAAGGACCACGTGGATGAGTAGGTGGTGGAGTTGATGGAGGGGGATGCGAGTGGGCCAGCCGTCGGCCAGAGGGTGGGTTTCGTTGTAGGCGGCGCGGATTCGGTTCAGGTGGGGGGCGCCGAAGAGGGTGAGCATGGCCAGGTCGGTTTCGCGATGGCCGGCGTGGGCGGCGGGGTCGATGAGGGTGGCGCGTTCGGGGGTCCAGAGGATGTTGCCGGACCAGAGGTCGCCGTGGGTGCGGGCAGGTGGTTCCGGCGGGCCGGCGAGGGTGTCGATGCGGTCGATCACCTGTTCCAGCAAGCGGATTCCGTCGCGGCCGAGGTGGGGTGCGGCTTGCGGGAGGTACGGGGCGAGTCGGCGTTCGGCGTACCACTGCGACCACGGGCCCGGTGTCAGCGTGTTGTCCAAGGGCAGTTCCGCGATCCAGCCCGCCCACGGGGCACCGAACTCGTCCGCTGAATTCGCGTGCAGCGCTGCCAGTTCGCGGCCGAAGCGTTCCGCTGCGGCAGGCGTGGCGCCGACGTCGTCGAGCCAGGGCAGCACGATCATCCGGTCATCCGCGGCCAGCACTTCGGGCAGTAGGTCTGATGCTGGGCCGGATCGGTCCGTGGCGGCGTCTTCGTCAGTTCGGTCGCGATTATCGGAACTCGCAGACGACTGGGTTCGAGCCGACAAGTGCTGGGATGCTCGTGCATGCCACCCATGCGCTTCGGCAGTGCGGCGATCACGGTCACCGTCCGGAGCGGAGCAATCACGATCATTGTCCGGCTCGGGACGACCACGATCATCGTCCGGCTCGAGACCACCACGATCATCGTCCGGCTCGAGACCACCACGATCATCGTCCGGCTCGAGACCACCACGATCATTGCCCGGCTCGAGACGATCACCAGCAGCCGGGACCGCACCGGTGGCGAGCCAACGCAAACCCGCGGCCTCTGCGGCGAAGACCGTGCTCGGTTCAGCGGATGCCTTGACGAAGACCGTACGCCCGTCGATCAACTCGGCCCGGTGCAGCGTCCATGCGTGACTGGCCCCGAGGTCGGTGACCGCGTGGACACCGACACCGAGGAGTGCGCCGAGATGACCGGCGACGCTCATGGGGCGGTGAGGCGTTTCATGGTGTCTTCGTCTGCGGGGAAGAACGATTCGATGGCGAGTTCGGCGACGGTGACGTTCATCGGGGTGCCGAACACGGTGGTGACGCTGATGAACGACAATTCGTGCCCGTCCCGCAGCAGACGCAGCGGGACTACCGACTGATCGGGTTCCGGCAGCGCCGGGTCAATTTCGTCACCGGGATAGGCGAGCAGTTCGTCGCGTAGTTCGACCAGGTCCGGTGAGCCAGTGACCTCGATCTGCCGGGACAGACGAGCGAAGACGTGTCCACGCCATTGCGCGAGATTGACGATCCGGCCTGCCATGCCGTCGGGGTGCAGGCTCAGACGCAGAGCGTTCACCGGCGGGGTCAGCAGGGCCGGATCGATACCGGACAGCATCAGCGCGATACCGGTATTGGCGTCGATCATGGTCCAGCTCTGATCGATGGCCAGCGCGGGATACGGCTGGTGCCCGACCAGGATCTGCCGCATCGCCCGCCGGACCGCGTCCATTTCAGGGGTGTCGAGCGCAGGTTCGGCGTAGGCGGGCGCGTAGCCCGCGGCGAGCAGCAGCCGATTGCGTTCGCGCAGCGGGATCTCGAGGTGCTCGCTCAGGTGGAACAGCATGCTCCGGCTAGGCGTCGCGCGACCGGTCTCGATGAAACTCAGATGCCGCGCCGACGTCTCCGCCCGCCCCGCCAACTCCAACTGACTGAGCCTGCGCTCGAGCCGCCAATGCCGCAGCAGATCCCCGGCCGTTTGCGTTCCCACTCCCCGATCCTACGAACAACGCGGCGGCACGACGATTACCTCACAGGTAATGGTGGCCGCACCGTCATCGGCGACGCCCCCGCACGTCAGGAGCGGGGCGGCGCCGCCCGCACGATAGGTGGGTCGGCTCTGACTGGGCGATCAGCTCCGGCTGGCATTCCCCGGTCGGTCCACGAATTGCGCACAGACAGCGCGGACGTCGACTCAAGTACAGGCGTCGACTCGAGTACAGGAGAATTGAGCCGGAGGGAGAATCGAGGGACGGTCAGCTGACGGTGATTACGCGGCTGTGCCAGCCGGTCGAGCCGTCGGGGAAGGGTGGGGTGCGGGTGTCGGGTTGGGGGGTGCCGGTGCGGTCGGTGGCGCGGACGCGGAGGGTGTGGGGGCCGGGGGTGGCGGTCCAGCGCCAGGTCCATTGGCGCCAGGTGTCGGTGGAGTATTCGTCGGCGAGGGTGGCCGGTTGCCACGGTTGGTTGTCGACCTGGACTTCGACGGCGTCTATGCCGCGATGCTGGGCCCAGGCGACGCCGGCAACGGTGACCTCGCCCGCCGGGATGGTGGCGAAGGCCGCGGGGACATCGATGCGGGACGCGGTTTTGATGGGAGCCTGTGCGCCCCAACCACGTTCGGTCCAATAGGCCTTCGCGCGGTCGAAGCGGGTGAGTTCGAGGTCGACAACCCATTTGGTAGCGGATACGTAGCCGTAGAGACCGGGCACGATCAGCCGGGCTGGATAACCGTGGGCGATCGGCAGCGGTTCGCCGTTCATGCCGATCGCCAGCAGGGCGTCGCGGCCGTCGGTGACCGCGGAAACCGGTGTGCCCGCGGTGAATCCGTCGACACTGCGGGACAGGAGCATGTCGGCCTCCGGGCGCACCCCGGCCTCGGCGAGCAGATCTGCCAGGGGGTATCCCGTCCAGACCGCGGTGCCCGCCAAGTCGCCGCCGACCTCGTTGGACACGCAGGTCATGGTGATCATCCGCTCGACCGGCGTCCGGCGCCGCAGCTGGTCGAAGTCCAATTCGATGGGGCGGTCCACCATTCCGTGAATCCGTATCCGCCAGTCACCACTCGTCAGCGCCGGAAGTTGCAACGCGGTGTCGACGCGGTAGAAACGATCGTTCGGCGTGACGAACTCCGACAACCCCGGAACCGACTGCCGCACACCAGGTCCCGCTTCCCGCGCCGGTACCGCCGCCCGCGGCACAACGAACCCGGCCCGATCGGCCACCACATCATGCAACCGTGCCCCGATCCACTTCCCGGCAACCGCCGCCCCCGCCGCCAACGCACCAACCCCCGCAGCCATCGCCAGAAACCGCCGCCGCGAAGCACCAGCGCCAGACAAACGCTCACCGCCCGAATTCGGATTGCGGGAGTGGTCGACTCCGTCTGACCCTATCGCCGCGCCGGGGACTACACCAGGTCCACGACCCACTCCCGCGACACGACCCGCCCCACTTCCGGTATTACGTTCACCGCCGCCACTCCCTCCCGCACCACGCCCGTCACCGGCGCCGCCACCCTCATTCGCCACCGCAACGCACTCGTCATCGACTGCGCCACCACCATTCGCTTCCGCAGCACGCCCACTGTCGGCTGCGTCATCGTCACGGGCGTTCGCACCACTGCCACCGGCTTCCACATCGCCACTCATCCCCGCAACGCCGCCAGTCAAACGCCCGTCGCCGAATTCAGCACCACCTCTCACTCCCGCAGCAGTTTCGGCACCGCCACCCACTCCCGCCACACGCCCGTCGCCGGATTCAGCACCACCACTGACTCCCGCACCTCCAGCGCCAGCTTCCACATCCCCACTCACTGCGGCACCGCCAGCGCCCCCACTGCTCGCCGCCGCACCAGCGCCAGCGTCTGCGTAGCCACTTACTCCGGCACCACCGGCGCTAGTTTCTGTGTCGGCATTCGCTCCCACGACACCGCGCGCGAGGCGTCCGGTATCACCTTCCGTGCCGCCACCGCTTCCTCCCTCAGCGCCGGCCACTGAGCGTTCAGCCTCGGCACTCGCTGCCTGACCAGCACTGCCTGACGCAGCATCGGTGGCGGACTGCGGTTTTCCTTCTGGCTCGGGCCGGTGTTTCGGCTCCAGGGCGCGCATTTGCGGATCATTGGTCGCTGTGTTCGGGCGCAGCCGGGTGCGCCACCATCTCGTGCCGCCTGGGTCCGAGTTGCGCCGGACCGCATGATCAGCGCTGACCGGGGCGGAATGCTGTCCGGTACTCAACCGTCGGTCGTCGTCCGCCTCGGAGAGGTGCTCGGAACCCGCCGGCTGTGCTGTGTGGTGCCCGGCACCCGACCCTGCTGTGTGCCGGCCGGTATCCGGTTCGACTCCGCCGGCCCGTGGGTCATCTCGATCGTTCGTGTGCGGCACTGGCGATGCCCCGCCGACCTCTTGCCGAGGATCGTCCGAGGTCGATTCAACGATTGTCGCCGACTCGGCGCTGAGACGGTGATCATCGATCCCGATCTGCCGGATGAGAACCCGCATCACGACCACTCCGGCCACCACCCCGACGATCCCCGGCACCGCGAACCATGTTGTGGCCGTCGGCCGTTGCAACGCGGCCTCCACAACCACCCCGCCCAACAGGACCAGCAGCGCACTGCCCACCGGACGCCGGCGCTCCAAAATCCCCAGGATCGCGGCGAATACAACCATCACCGCGCCCATCGATACGAACAGCGCCAGCTTGTCGTTGCTGCCGAATCGGCGAATCGCCGCATCCTTCAACTCATGTGGCGTATGGTCGACTACCGCGGCACCCATCGCGTAGAACGGCGAGGCGGCCGGATCGATGAACGCCGCAATCAGATGACCGACGCCCAGCACCGTCAGCGCGGCCAATACTCCGGTCGACGCCGCAGCGGCCAGGTTGAATGCCCGTTTCGGGCGTGCTTGTGCCACAACGTGTTTCATCGCAGTTTCCCTGTCGTCGGGATGGAAGCTGCGACGCGTGCGAAGCAGCTGAGGTCAGGTGAGATTTACGCTGGCGATCACATCGCCCGTCGGGACCGGCGAACCGGCAACCGGTTCGACCGTGACAGCCAACGTGTCCACGGCATCGAAGCGGGTCACCATGGCCGGACCGCTGGCAGGCAACTCGGTCATCACCGCCGCCGAGTGCGCGGTCCCACCCAGCGGAATCAACCACACCTGGTACGAACGATTCGGCGGCGGAGCCGACACGGACTCGAAAGTCACGGTGGCGGCGGCGATTCGAGCCGAGGTACGGATGGTGAGCGTGCCACCGCCCGCGACCGGAACCGACTTCACCAGCACATCGGGCTGTTCGAGCACCATCTGCGCGGTGAGCCCGGCCGGCCCCGGATCCGCGGAGCGGTACACGGCCACCCCGACGCCGGCTCCGATCGCCACCACCACCGCGGCCGCGGCCGCCAACCACCGCACGCGCTCGAACCTGTTGCGGGACTTACCCGTCACCCGCGTCGCCTCGTCGAGCGCCCGCAACAGCGAGATCTCCAATTCGGCCGGCGGCGGGGTCGCGTCCAGCACGGCGAGCGCGGCCAACGTCTCCCGCACACCGGATACGATGGCGGCGAAGGCATCAGCGGTATCCTGATCGGCGTCGCGCAACCGATGTTCGATGGTGCGGCGCTCGAGCTCGGCGACCGCGTCCATCGCGTACGGGTAGGCTAGGTCGAGCAGGTCCGTGCCGGGCCGCTCGGGGTCGGTCATCGGGTATCACTTCCTGTCAGGCAGTTTTCGAGCCGCTTCAATCCGTCCCGGATCCGCGTCTTGATGGTGGGCAGCGGGACCTCGAGGTGGTCGGCGACCTCGCTGTAGGTGCGGCCGCTGTAATACGCCAGCGCGACCGCCTCCCGCTGGATCGCGGTCAACGTTTCCAGGCAGTCGAGCACCGACTGCTCGTCGAGCAGCTGCCCGACCTCCTCGGCCACGACATCGTGATCGCGGCCCAAATTGGCTTGGCCGTAAGCGATGTCGCGACTCGCGGCGGACTGCTCGCGGCGCACCCGGTCCACCGCCCGCCGGTGGGTCAGCATCATCAGCCAACCCATCGGACTGGACAGCTTGCGGTCATACCCCGACGCGAGCGACCACGCCTGTAGATACACCTCCTGGGTGATCTCCTCGGCCGCCGCGTGACCACGCAGAATACGCAACGCCAAACCGAAGACCCGGTGACTGGTCGCCCGATAGAACTCGGTGAAGGCATCCCGGTCGCCGCCCGCGATCGAGTCGAGCAGTTCGGCCAGCCGCCGCGACCGCTCGGCCTCCTCCGGATCCACGCCGGTCGAGCACGACGGCATCACCGGCGGTCCGCCCTCGCCGGTGTTGCGGCGCAGGCGGATCGCGGCGAGCTTCGGCTCATTCGGCATGCCCACCTCCGCATCGATCGCTGACAGGGACGGATCTGGAATGGATCTGCGGCAGCAACACGGCGAGCACGACTCCTGAGGGGGAAGGACCATTCCGAACTACGGTGTGGCGAGGTTACGCGGCCGGCGGCATGAGCACGGTATCGATCATGTATACCGTCGCATTTGCCGTCTTCACGCCGCCGCAGATCACCGAGGCATTACCCACTTTGATGTCGTCGCCGCTGCGGGTGACCGTCACGTCCGCGCCCTCGACGGTCTTGTGCGTGCCCGCGATCTTGTCCGGCGCGACCTGGCCCGGCACCACGTGATAGGTCAGGATCTTGGTGAGCGTGGCCGAGTCGGTCTTCAGCGAATCCACCGTGGCCGGGTCGATCTTCGCGAACGCCGCGTCGACCGGCGCGAACACGGTGAACTGGCCACCGTTGAGCGTGTCGACCAGATTCACCTGCGGATTGAGCTTGCCCGACACCGCGGCGACCAACGTGGTCAGCAGCGGATTGTTCGAGGCCGCCGTGGCGACCGGATCCTGCGCCATGCCACTGACCGACCCGGCGCCGGTCGGCACCTGCTGGGCGTAGGCCTTGCAGCCGGAGCCGACCAGGTCGCCCGACGCGGCGGCCGAGGTGGTCATCGCCGCCGACGCGGAGGGAGCCCCGGTCTTGTCGTCGGACTTGTTGTCACTCGAACAAGCCGAAACACCCACCAACGCGGTCAGCGCCATCGCCGCCACAACCGAACGTCGCAATACAGTCATCGTTGTCTTTCGCTTCCGTCGATACGGCTCGAGGCCGTGCTGGGGATTGGACGGAACGGAATTCGCCTGGATCGCCGAACCGGATGGGTCGAAATCGGGACGAATTTTTCGGCGGTCCGTAGCTACCGCACAGCGCGCGGATCGAGCACCATCGACCCGGACTGCACGAGCACGCTACGGGCACGCCGGCGAACCCGGCAGGTGTCCACCGAACAGTCCAGATGGATCTGCATCGCTCGATGCGCGCGGGCCGCGGACATCGGGCCGGGATCCACCCGGCAATCGGTGATATCGGTGTTCATCGCGAATGTCTGCATCTGTCTTCCTTTCGCCGGGGCGCTCATGAGCGCACTATGGGCCGTACCGGTAGTTCGCACTGCAACCAGCAACGGACTGGCTAGCTTTTGCGGAACGGGACACGGCCGGATGCGCGCTCGCTCATGTCCCGTTCGACAGGCAAGATCGTGGGATGACTACTACGGCGGGTTTCGTGTTCGACAGCGATACGGCCAGCGAACGGGTCGGGGAGCACGAGTTCGCGCTCACGCTGTCGGACCGGTGGACCACCTTCATCAGCACAACGAATGGAGGGTATCTGCTGGCTACCTGTTTACAGGCGCTGCGCCACGAGTTCCCGCACCCCGATTTGCTTTCCGCCTCCGCGCATTTCCTGCGACCGGGCAGTCCGGGGCCCGCGCGGATCACCACCGACGTGGTGCGGGTCGGGCGCCGCACCGCGACCGGGCAGGCGAGCATGCTGCGCGACGACAAGGAAATCCTGCGGGTGCTGGCCACCTTCACCGATCTGGGGGCAGCCGAGGGGCCGACACTGGTCAACGGCACACCGCCGGCGTTGCCCGCGCCGGAGGATTGTGTCGATCCGTTCGCGGACTATCCGCGGCAGCGGCCCACGATTTCCGAGCGGACCGAGACGCGGATGGCGGAGGTTCCGGGTTTCTGGCGTGGCAGTCCAGGGGGTTCGACGTGCGTCGAGTTCTGGATGCGGCTGGCGGATGGGCGGGAGGCCGATCCGATCGCGCTGGCGTTCCTGGTCGACGCGGTGGCGCCGGTGGTGTTCGATCTCGGGATTCCCGGATCGTCGACGATCGAGCTCACGGTGCACATTCGTAGCCGGCCGGCGCCGGGATGGCTGGCGTGCCGGGTCACCACCAACTACCTGATGGATGGGTTCCACGAGGAAGACTTCGAGATCTGGGACAGCACAGGAACTTTGGTTGCGCAGTCGCGGCAGTTGGCGATCGTTTCGACGTAGTCGCGATTGCGTTCGCTGGGCGACCGCGTTCCCGCTCGGGAGCGACACCTGCTTTTGTGCCCTATTCTCAGTGCGGATCAGAGGCGAGACCGATTGGTGGGCGCCGCGCACGCATGTTTCCGCGGGTCACGCAGGGGGTGTGATCTTCATGATCGAGACCACGCCCGGTGCGGCGGTGACCGTCACGAACTGGCGGTACGTGCGCACGGCGGCGTCGGGACGGACCTCGGTGATCACCACGTCGAAGCGGCCGTCGGCCATCGGGGTGATGATCACGCAGTGCTGGGTGCCTGCGGGGACGGACTTGATGCCCGCGTTGATCACCTCGACCGGTGGCACCAGGGCGTCGGTTGTGGTGACCGCGCGCGCGTCGGCGCCCGATCTCGCGACGTAGTAGGCATATTGGAAGGCCAGGATGACGTCCGGACCCGAGGCGGTCGAGCCGGTTCCGTTGCCGCGCACCAGCTGTTCGTTACGAGTCGGCTGACAGCCGGGGCCGCCGCCCAGGACCGGATCGGAGTAGGTCGCGGACTGCCGCGGTGTACTCGCCGACGCCGTGTACACCATGACCACCGCCACCGCGGCCATCGATCCGACCACCGCGGCCGACCCGACCAGCCACGGCCGATTCCGCCGCTGGGCATGCCAGCGTTGCGGGCGCGGCGGCGGAATCATCCCCGGCCACAACGGAACCGCCGTGTGCCGCCCGCGGTGCGCGGCGGAACTCCCCCCGGAAACGTTGGACGACGACATAATTCCGCCGCACCCCCTTACCCGGTGCCTACTCAGCGCTGCGAGACACCCCTCAATGCCGTTGCGCAGTAACAACATTGCACACATCGAGCAATCATGCTGGTCGAATGAGAGACAGACCGCGGCGCCGGTTTCGGTGAGACGCTTCGAATGTCGGCAGCAAAGGGGTGCCGATCGCCAGCGCCCCAACCGCAGCTATCGCACACCTCCCCGGCCCCCGCCGACCCGATGGCCTTCCCTACCCGCCCACACCCCACCGACATATCGATACGCTCCGAGTGGGACATGGTGGTGGCAACGGTCGAGTAACTGCTCGGTGGTGTCCCGCCCGGATTCGAGGAGGTCGCGGTGCAGGTGGCTGTGTGTGGGCCCGGGGAGTGCAGTGAGCGGGAGGACGGGCAGGCGCGACAGGTCGGGCGGCTGCTGGCGGAGGCCGGGGTGACCGTGTTGTGCGGCGGTGGCACCGGTGTGATGGCGGCGGTGGCCGAGGGAGCGTCCGGCGCGGGCGGGCTGGTGATCGGCGTGCGACCCGACAGCGACCGGGATGCGGTGTGCGCCGGGTTGTCCGCGGTGCTGTTCACCGACATGGGCGAAGCACGAAACGCGATCCTCATCGCCTCCGCCGACGCGGTGATCATCGTCGGCGGCTCCTGGGGCACACTCTCCGAACTCGCCCTCGCCCGCCGCCGCGGCATCCCGGTCATCTCCCTCGGCGGCTGGCAGCTCCTCGACGCCGACGGAACCCCGCTGGCAGCAACCATCCCCGCCACCGGCCCCGCCGACGCCGTCGCCCGCGCACTCGCGTCGAGCTGACCGGGGAACGTTTCGCTCCGTCAGTGAAAGACGACGTTCCCAGGCGTTGCCCGCACACGCATGCGCGCCCGCCTGACCGCAGGAACGTCTCGCGCCGTCACCGACGAAGGACGCGCCCAGGCGTTGCCGACGCTGCCGCCCATGCATTCGCGCCCACCTGACCTCGAAGTCTCGCCCCGATCAAAGGAGCACGCATCCAAGCGTTGCCGAGCAGCCGGATACCGGTACATGAGCAACTAGCCCGAGGAGGTACCGGTATCACGGAGCTGCTCCGGTCTGCACCGCGTCGAACCGGCCTGCATCGCGTCGAATTCGGACTGTGCGGGAAGTCGTCGCACCGCCGGGCATGAGCGATCGAGGCTGTCAGCCACGCGATCTCCCGTTCCTCGGACTGAGACCTGTTGCGCGGCGGGTCGATCCTGCCGACCAGCCGCGCCCGTTCTGTTACTTCGCGGCGTTCGCGCGAGACAGGTTCCAGGTGTGCCAGGTGTCCGGATCGAGGTGGTCGCGGACGCGGTTGCGGATTTCGGTGCGGGTGGGTTCGGGCAGGCGGTCGGTGGCGGGGAGGACGTCGGCGGAGAGTTGCTCGAGGTAGTCGGTGTCGAGAGACTTGCCGTGCTCCCAGCGGTTGATGTTCTGATCGGCGATGAGCCGCTCCGGGTTCAGGACGGCCAGGGCGAGCAGGGTGGCCATGGCAGTGCCGATTATCGCGCGCGGCAACCACATCCGGCGCAGGCTGACCAACGCGGCGAGGACCAGCAGATAGAGCAGACCGAACCAGAGTTCACAGACCTCGACCAGCAGCCGCAGCAGGGTGAAGCCGTAAGCCTGCTGGTAGGTCCACATGCGGGCGAGAGCCGAGGCGACGATGATCAGCGAAAGGATGCTCACCGCGCCGAGCAGCACACGCAACCACAGGCGGTCGGCCATCGAGTCTTTCGCCGCCCAGCGCAGGACCGTCAGGATCACCGCGAGGGTCAGGATGGTCACGGCCGCCAGCTGCCAGAAACCGCTGCGCGCGTACTCGGCGTAGGTGAGGCCCGCGGTGCGCTGCACATAGTCGTCGCCACCGAACAGGGCCACGAACTGGGCGCCGACGAACACGGTGAACAGGACGGTCAGCGCGCCGACCGGCAACGCCCACTCCACCCGCCGCAGCGACCGGCCCCGCTGCGCCGCCTCGGATCCCGTCGCGGGCGGCGGCGGACCGGCCAGCAGGTACATCGCACTGAGCGCCGCCAATCCGACCACGACGAACACCACGATCCACTGGAACGTCCGGGCCCCGTCGACCTGCGGTGTCACCGACTCCAGCAGTTTCGCGAAGGTGGCGTCGGCCCCGCCGAGCAGCGGCACGAACACCGCGAGCAGCACGAGGGTGACCACCACCGACACCGCGACGCCCCACTCCCGCTGCCGCGTACCGGTCCGCATCCGCTGGATCCCCGCCTGCGCCCACGGAACAGCCTCGAACACCGCGAACGGCCAGGCGGTCACGTCATAGAGCACGCCACGCGCCGAGCGCCGATCGATGATCGCCAGCGAGCCGGCGATACCCGCGACGAGCACGCACAGGGTGGACAGCCAGCCCGCCGCGCGGAACGTGCCGACAGCCAGCAGGGCCAGAAGCATTGTCGTCCACCAGATTCGGGCGTACTTCTCGCCGAGTCCGTGCGGGATCGTCGGTTGTTGCGGGATGTCGGAGGCGATGGGATCGGCCGGCCCATCCACCGGCGATGCAGTCGTGCCTACCGCACCCTCAGATGTCGACGCACCTACCACGCCCTCGGATGTCGCTGCACTCGCCGCACCATCGGATGTCGACGCATCTTTTGCACCCTCGGGAGTCACGGTGACGCCAGATCCCGCCTCTGGCAGGGCGACCCACTTGGCCTCTACTGAGGAGGCCGAGAGATCGCTCGGCGAAGCGCCCGATTTCAGGTCGGAAGTCGCTGCACACGCCGCACTCTCGGACGCCGCCGCGTCTTCCGCACCGACGGACGTCACCGTGACGCCAGACTCCGCATTCGGCAGAGCGACCCGCTGGATATCTATTGCGGAGGCGCCGCGATCATTCGGCGACTCGCCCGATTTCAGATCGGAAGTCGCTGCACACGCCGCACTCTCGGACGCCGCCGCGTCTTCCGCACTCATGGACGCCGACGCACCTACCGCACCCACGGGCGTCACCGTGACGCCAGACTCCCCCTTCGGCAGAGCGACCTTCTCGGTACCTAATGCGGAGGCGCCGTCATCACTCGGAGACTCGCCCGATTTGAGATCCGCCTTCGCGCCGACATCGTCAGCTTCGAATTTCACACGGGCCGTGCCTGTTTCACCGGTGGTCGAGGTGGCCTCTTCCTCGTCGGCTGCGGTTGTCTCAGCAGTCGCCGGGGCGGCAATCCCAGCAGCGCCAGCAGCGCCAGCAGCGCCAGCAGCGCCAGCAGCGCCAGCAGCGCCAGCAGCGCCAGCAGCGCCAGCAGCGCCAGCAGCGCCAGCAGCGACGGCATCGACGGCATCGACGGCATCGACGGCATCGACGGCATCGACGGCATCGACGGCATCGACCAGGGTCTTCTGCGGCGGGCCGGATTTCAACAGTGGGCCTGCGGGATTCGACTTGCCTGCTGTGCGCGCGCTCGATCCGATCGAATCCGAAGCCTGCGCGCGTTCAGTGGGTTGCGAATCCGTGATTGCCGTGCCGGATATTGTTGCCGTGCCGGATATTTCAGCGTCGGAGATCGCACTGGCCCCCGCAGCGGACGTCGAATCCTCCCCTCCGGGATTCGACGTCTTTGCATCCTCGGCAACCGCCTGCCCCGCAGACGAACCCGCTCCGGATTCGACCGTGCTCCCCACGGCGCCTACCACCGACCGACGCGCATTGCGGTCCACCAGATACACCGCGCCGACAGCAACCACACCGGCGAGCAGCCAGCCGATTCCCGGACGGTCCAACGGGATCAGTGCCGCGCCGGTGAATCCGGCCAGGCCCGCGGCGGGCAGGACACCGCGCGGGCTGGCGACCCGACGCCACCTCGGCGGCGGGCGCCGGTAGGTCGGCTGCGCGAGCATGTTCATCAGATCGAGCGAATCACCTTGCGACGTCGCGTTTTTCGACTGAGGACGAGGTTCGTCCACCAGTAACGTCGCTCCGGTACCGGGCGCCCGAGACCCCTCGGCGAGTTCGGCAGGCCACGCGGGTTCGGGCCCGTCAGGTCTCGACGGCGTTGGTGAACCGGGTGTTTCGGACATATTTTCCCCTCCTGAGGGTGTGCGGAATCGCCCCGGGACGTATCGCTCCGGGCCGGATGGACGTAACGGATCAGTGGCCGGGCAGGACCACGCGGATACGAGAGCCGGGGTCGGCGACGGCGATGGTGCCGCCGTGCAGGTCGACGATCCAGCGGGAGATGGCGAGGCCGAGACCTGTTCCGCCGCCCGCGGTTCGGCCGCCGCGGGTGAAACGGTCGAAGACGCGGGCGCGTTCGGCCGGCGGGATGCCGGGGCCGTCGTCGGACACCTCGATCACCAATTTGCCGGACTGCCGGCGGGCGGTCACGCGGACCTCACCGCCCGCCGGACCGTGGCGGGCGGCGTTGTCCAGCAGGTTGAGCAGCACTTGATGCAAACGTGCACGGTCTGCGAAAACCGTTACGGTACTGGGCTGCACGTCGGTCGTGAACCGAACACCGCGCCCGAGCGCCGCGGCGGCGACGTCTGCCTCCGCGACGACCTCGGCCAATAGCGGTGCGAGGTCTAGGCTTTCGCGGTCCAAGGGGAAAGCGCCCGCCTCGATGCTGGACAGATCGAGCAGTTCGGAGACCAGCAGGCTCAGCCGTTCGGTTTGAGCGAGCGCGGTGCGCAATGTCTTCGGGTCCGGTTCGGAGACACCGTCGACGAGGTTCTCCAGCACCGCGTTCAAGGCGGTGATCGGCGTGCGCAGTTCGTGCGAGACGTTCGCGATGAGGTCGCGGCGCTGCTGATCGGCGGCGGCCAGGTCCGCAGCCATCTGGTTGAACGCTTCGGCCAGCTGCCCGACCTCGTCGCGCGACGTCGCGCGCACGCGTCGGGTGTAGTCGCCGTGCGCCATTCGTTTGGCGGCCGCGGTCATCTCGCGCAGCGGTCTGGTGATGCCGTGCGCGAGAAACTGGGAGGTGACCAGTGCGATAGCGACGGCGGCCATGGTTGTCTTCGGCGGTAACCAGCCGATCTTGATTCGGAAGAACCCGAACGCGATCCCGCCTGCGCACAACATGAGGATCGCCAGTTTCACCTTGATCGATCGCACCGGATCCAGCGGGCGCGGCAGGATCTCGGCGATCCAGTCCGAGAGCGCGCGCAACCGTTCGATGAGCGTCAAGCGCCGGCGAGGCTGGTCGATTCCCTCGGCACTCGACCGCTGGTCCCGCCCAACATCCGCCGATCGCGATGCCGGGGAGCGCTTCATCGCGCCTCCAACGCGTAGCCGACGCCATGCACCGTGCGGATCAGGTCGGCGCCGAGTTTGCGGCGCAACGCCTTTACGTGACTGTCGACGGCTCGGGTGCCTGCCGCGTCGGCCCAGTCCCAGACCTCCTCGAGCAGGCGTTCGCGGGCCAGGACCACGCGCGGGCGGCGGGCGAGGCGGGCGAGCAGGTCGAATTCGAGTGGAGTGAGCTGGGCTTCGACCTCGGCGCGCCAGACCCGGCGTTGGTCGACATCGATGCGCAGATCGCCGACGACAATGGTGTCGCCGTCGCGGTCGGCGGCGCGGTCCATGCGACGAAGCAGTGCGTGCACGCGAGCGGTGAGGACGCGCAAGGAGAACGGCTTCGTCAGGTAGTCGTCGGCGCCGACGCCGAGTCCGACGAGCTGGTCGGTCTCGTCGGTGCGGGCGGTCAGCATCAGGACCGGCACCGAACGTTCGGCCTGGATCCGCCGGCACACCTCGAGTCCGTCGAAGCCGGGCAGCATCACATCGAGAACCACCAGGTCAGGTGCGAGCGCCGACGCTGCGGCCACCGCACCCGGGCCGTCATGAGCCAGGTCCACAGTGAACCCCTCGGCCCGCAGCCGCGCCGCCACCGACTCCGCGATCGTCACCTCGTCATCGACCACCAGAATCCGCCGCGCCAGCTGTCCCCCAGCCGCTCCGCTCTGTTCCATGCTCGGAACCCTAGCCATGCTCTGTGGAGAGGTACCGCACCAAATGTGGAGATTCCGTGTTGACGGGGCCGTGTTCCGCGGGTCGTCGGCCATGCGGGCGCTCATAACTCCATGCGGAGCTGCGGTCGACGAACCGGCCGGGGTGCTGCGCGCGCCGCGCGGGATGGACTCGCAGCCCAGCTCCGACAAACGCACACTCCTGATTTCCCGCACACGGAATCGCATGCAATTCGGTGTGCGGGACATCAGTTCGGTGTGCGGGAAATCAGGAGGTGTGCGGGAAATCAGGAGGTGTGCGGCTATGGCGTATGCCACGGGGCGGGGTGTTACGGGAGGGGTGGGCGTCTTATGGGCGCTTGGTGAGGCCTCGGGTGGTCGACACGGTAGGCGTTGAGACGTTGGCTGGTCGGCGAGTCGGTTCGGATAAAGCTGGGCGCCTCAGAGCTGCGCGGCTGTGCCGAATCGCGAGTAGCCGCTCTGCGGTGTCCCTGGTCAATGGACCGAAGTGGCGATAGGAACTGCAGGCTCCAGGCGGCGTATGGATCTTGGCGCGTGCAGTGGGGTTCGGGCCGTTCGGTCGCTCCTGGCCGGTCAGTTTTTGTTCACCTGACTGGTGCGCCACCATCCCTGGACCAGGTCGGCCACGGCGGCTGTTTGGCTCAGGTAGGGCGAGTGGCCGGTTTCCCAGGTCTCCGAGATCGAGCGGTGGGCGGCGAAGCGGCCGATGAGTGGGGCGGGGATGGTGTGGTGTGGTCGGCGAAGCAGTGGGGTCGGCTGGAGCCGACCCGACCATTGGTGAATGAAGTTGGGGCGGAATGGCGTCGGGTGCGTTGTTGCGTTGTGTGCCTGTTATTGCGGTCCGGAGTCGTGAGTCCCGCTCGGGGGCGGGTGGTCGCCGGTGGCCAGTGTGTTCGGTCTGTTGAGGGTGTTCGGATGTTCGCATCGAGTGCTTCGGTGCACTATGTGCCAGCCGATCTCGGTGATAGTGGGCGCATTGTGTGCTGGCCGGTCTCGGTGATCGGGGGCGGTCAGTGGGTGGGGCGGGGCTCGTGGTCGATTCCCTCGTGTTCGGCGCCGCGGCGGAACCGTAGTAGGCGCAAGGCGTTTGCGACTACCAGGAGGGTGGAGCCTTCGTGGATGAAGACCGCGGGGCCGATGGGGAGGCCGAGGAGGGTGGCGGGGACGAGGGCGGCGACTATCAGGAGGGAGAAGGTCAGGTTCTGGCGGATTATGCGGGCGGTGCGGCGGCTGAGTGCCACGGCGAACGGGAGGCGGCCGATGTCGTCGACCATCAGGGCGATGTCGGCGGTTTCCAAGGCGACGGCGGAACCGCCTGCGCCCATGGCGATGCCGACCGAAGCGTTGACCATGGCGGGGGCGTCGTTGACTCCGTCGCCGACCATGGCGGTGCCGTTGCGGCCACCGAGTTTGCCGATCATGGTGACCTTGTCCTCGGGCAGCAGGCCACCGTGCGCGGCGTCGAGGCCCATGTCGGCGGCGACGGCGTCGGCGACGCGCTGGTTGTCGCCGGAGATGAGGACGATGTCGTCGATGCCGAGTTCACGTAACCGGGCGACGACCGGTGCCGCTTCGGCGCGCGGAACATCCATCACGCCGACGACGCCGAGGTACACGCCGGCGTGGCGGACGATCATCGTGGTGCGGCCACGCTCGTGCAGTTCGTCGACGATCCGGATGATCTCGCTGGGCACGCCTTCTGGATCGAGTTCGTAGAACATGATGCGGTTGCCGACCTCGGTCGCGCGACCGTCGACCAGGGCGGTGATGCCGCGACCGGTCACCGAATTCACCGACGTCGCATTGCGTTCGGTGCCCGCGGGCACGAGCAGCGCGAGGTCGCGGGTGATCGCACCCGCGAGAGGATGGTCGCTATAGGACTCGACGGCGAACAGGGTGGCGATCAGTTCGTCGCGCAGTTCGGGACGGGTCTCGACGATGTCGGTGACCTTCGGCTGCCCCCAGGTCAGGGTGCCGGTCTTGTCGAATGCCATGGACCGCACGCGGCCGAGCGTTTCCAGGGGCCCGCCGCCCTTGGCGAGGACACCGGCCTGCGCGGCCCGGGCGATGCCGGCCAGCACCGCGCTCGGCGTCGCGATCGCCAGCGCACACGGACTGGCGGCGACGAGCACGACCATGGCCCGGTAGAAGCTGTCGGCGAAGGGCTCGGACGCGGCGAATACACCGAAGGCCAGCACGCCGAGCACACCGGCGAGTACGACCGGCACGTAGAACAGCTGGAAGCGGTCGATGAACCGCTGGGTGGGCGACTTCTGCGTGTCGGCCTCGCGGACCATCGTGATGACCCTGGCCAGCATGCTGTCGGCGGCCCGGCTGGTCACGAGCACGTCCATCGCGCCGGAGCCGTTCATCGTGCCCGCGAATACCCGATGCGATTCCGGTACGGGCGTACTACTCGCGAGTGCGGCGGCGGCATCGGCGATCGGCGCCTTCTCCACCGGAATGCTCTCACCGGTCACCGACGACTCGTCGACGCTGCTCACTCCGTCGACCACCACGCCGTCCGCGGCGAGCCGCGAATTCGGCAGCACGACAACCACATCTCCGATGGCGAGCGCATCCACCTCGACCTCACGCACCACCCCGTCCGCACCACGCACCAACGCGGTATCGGGGGCGAGTTCGGCGAGCGCCTCGATCGAGCGCTGCGCACGCCCCATCGCGTACTCCTCGAGCGCATGCCCGAGGCTGAACAGGAACAGCAGCACCGACCCCTCGGCCCACTTGCCGACCATGGCCGCGCCCACCGCGGCGACCAGCATCAGGAAGTCGACCTCGAAGCGGCCCCGGCGCACGGTGGCGATCGCGGTGCGGATGGTGAAGTAGCCGCCGAAGAAGTAGGTCGCCGCGAACAGCGCGATCGCCGCCCACTCCGGCGCGGAGACCAGGTACTTCGCCGTCATGCCGCCCGCATAGGTGACGCCGGACGCGATCGCGAAGATCAACTCCGACCGCTCCCCCAGCAGTGCGCCCCCGTGCGCGTGTTCGCCTCGTTCCTGTGTACTCATGCGACCATAATATGCATAGATCGCAATGTTTGCATAGATCTTGTTTCGACGATCTGGCACCGGGTAGGCAGCCACCACCCGCCGCCATGGCGTGGTGACACCAGAAGGACCCGCGCAGTGAACGATTCGACAGAGAACCCCGTGGACGACGGCACGGCCGATGCGGGCCACAGCCATTGGGTCGGCCAACCCCACGCCACCGACGAGCCCGCGGTCATCACCGCCGCCGAGGCCGACGCCGCCGCGATCAGCACCACCAAGCATCCACTCGGCACGCCGGGCAAACGATTCGATCGCTGGTCCCCGTTCATGATCGGTATGGCCGGCGCGGCGGGCGTCATCGTCACCGTCGGTTTCGCCCGCCTGCTCGTCGACGCGCGCGACGCACTGGTCCTCGTAGTCGCGGCGATGTTCCTGGCGATCGGCATCGAGCCGGTGGTCTCCTGGATGACCAGGCATCGCGTCCGCCGCGGCGTCGCCGTGACGATCGTCTTCGTCTGCGTGCTGGCCGGTCTCGCCGGATTTCTCGCCGCCGCGATCACCCCGCTGATCGATCAGGGCCGAGCGCTGATCGATCACGCACCCGATCAGTTGCGTCACCTCGAGCAGACCTATCCGATCGTGCGCAGCACTTCGGAACGCCTCCACCTGGACGAAAAGCTGCAACAGGGCATCACCACCGACACCTCCTGGACAGGCGGCCTGCTCGGCGCGGGCAAGGTGGTGTTCGGCGCGATCACCAGCGCGGTCATCCTCAGCGTGCTCACCGCCTACTTCTCCGCCAACTTCCCGGCCCTGCGCGCCAGCGTCTACCGCTTCTTCCCGCACGCGCGCCGGCCGCGCGCCATTCTGATCGGTGACGCCATCTTCGCCAAGGTCGGCGGTTACGTGCTCGGCAATCTGCTCATCTCACTGATCACCGCGGTGCTCACCTTCATCTGGCTGCTCACCTTCGATGTGCCGTTCGCGCTGGTGCTTTCGGTGCTCGTCGCGGTGCTGGACCTGATCCCGCTGATCGGTTCGACGCTGGCCGGGGTGATCATCGCGGTGGTCGCGCTGACGGTGTCGCTGCCGGTCAGTCTCGCCACCGTCGGCTTCTTCGTCTTCCTGCGACTGGTGGAGGACTATCTGCTGGCACCCAAGATCATGGGCCGCACGGTGCAGGTGCCGGCCGTGGTGACGGTGGTCGCGGTGTTGCTCGGCGGCGCGCTGCTCGGCATCGTCGGCGCCTTGCTCGCCATTCCGGTTGCCGCGGCGGCTCTGCTGCTGATCAAGGAGCTCCTGTTCCCGCGGCTCGACCGGATGACCGACGAAAGCGGCGATACCCCAATCGCTTCGACTTGACCGCCGGCGAACCGAGCAACGCTCCATACACCTCCGGCATCACTCGAGGGGATGCCGCTCCGCCGGACAGCGCCGATGAGCGGTCCCCTAGCATCGCGATCTGTGATCACCGTTGCCACGTGGAACGTTCTGCACCGCATCCACGCCGAGAATTGGTACGAGGACGTCTCCAGCCGGTGGCCGGACGAGGCGGCCCGCATCGACGCGGTGACCGAGCGGGTGGCGGCCAGAACCGAGCAGGTCGTGGCGCTGCAAGAGGTCAGCGGTGATCAACTGTTCAGCCTGCGGGCAGCGTTGCCGGGGCGGACCGTGCACTCGATGCAGTATGTGCGGGTGCCGACCGCGCGCAGGCACGCGAGCGCTTTGCGCGATCCGAGTGAGCATTTGGTGCTCATCGTGGAGGGGGCGAGCCGGGAGATCACCGCCGAGTCGTTCGCCGACGATCCCGGGAAGGGTGCGCTCGCGGTCAGTACCGGCGGGGTTGTCGTGATCGCCACGCACGTGACCGGTGACCGGCGGCGCGGGAAGCAGCTCGCCCGCCTGGCGGAATTGGCCTCCGCCGCACCGGAATACCCGGCGATTCTGCTGGGCGACTTCAATGTCGACGGCGAGACGGTCGCGTCGAGTCTCGGTGCCGGTTTCGCCGTTGCCGAGCCGGAGCCGGGCTCGCTGGCAACTCGTCCGCGTACATCGGGGGCGAAGTCGCAGTTCATAGATCATGTGGTCGTGCGCGGAGCGACGGTGCGTGAGGTGGCGGTCGAGGATTCGGACGGGCTGTCCGATCACAACCCGGTCTGCGCGACTATCGCGTTGTGAGGCCGCAGGATTCGTCGGTCGGCACGTCGCGAGCGGCGGGCCAACCCCGTGATTCTGGTGGCTGCTGGTGATCGACGGTGGAGATTAGGGTTCACCGGGGTACCGGATCGGCACGTGGAGGCCGCGGCACGGGGGGGTTCGGGAGAGGTAGCGCCGAACCACGACGGCGCCATCTGGCAGGACGCTCTCGCCGCTTCCCCCGATTTCTAGCGTCGTCGCGTCTGGTCGAGGACAGCTCGACGCGCGCAGAACTCGCACCGCCGCAAATTGGTTCGCGATCTACCCGGCCTTCGAGGCGACCACGCCGGAATACCAGGAGGAGACATGGCCCGCACGAGACTCGCGCACTTATCGACTCGAAGGAGCGTTGCGGCCGCTGTGCTCGCGCCGGCCGTGGCAATGCTCCTCACGGGATGCTCCTCCGTCAGCACCGACAAGCCCGCTGCCACAAGGACACCCATCGCGAGCTCGCCCTTGACGACCACGGCGGCCAGCGGCAAGCCCACCCAGCCCGCCGCGATACCCGGTCCACCGGCGCCTGCCACGATCCCCCGGACCGCGGCCGTCCAGCAACCGCCGTCCGACGGCTACCTCAAATGCACCGACCGCATCGACTACGCGGGCGACCCCCGCGCGAAGGCCGAAATCAACGCTCTCGGTGCGGAATCCGGCGTCTGCCCCGAACCGCAGCGGCCGCCCGCCGACGCCTACGTCAAATGCACCGACCGCATCGACTATGCGGGTGACCCGCGGGCCAATGCCGAGATCGACATCCTCGGCGAGCAGACCGGCGTCTGCCCGGAACCTCAGCTACCGACCACCGCGCCATCGCCGACGACTTCGATCGCCCCCACCTCGACCACCTCTGCGCCCACCACGACCGCAACCTCGACAACCTCGGCAACCGTGTCCCCCACCGCATGACCACTCGGCGGTGAACCAACCCGGAGTCGGTCCCCTGCCGCAACTTTCGCAGCTAGCCGAGGCAGTTGACCCGATTCCGCCGCCGTTGCCGCCCGACCGGACCGAGAATGCTCCTATGGTCGAGATCAGCCGCGGGGTCGCCACCGTGAACGGCATTCACATGCATTACCGCCGCGCCGGCGCAGGTCCGGCACTGGTGTTGCTGCACGGTTGGCCACAGACCGGTTACTGCTGGCGCAAAGTGCTGCCCGCGTTGGCCGAGCGGCACACCGTGATCGCCCCTGACCTGCGCGGTTACGGGTACACCGACAAGCCGACCACCGGCTACGACAAACGCAGCATGGCCGCCGACGTGGCCACGCTCATCGAATCGCTCGGTTTCGCTTCGGCGGCGGTCGTCGGGCACGACCGCGGCGCGCGGGTAGCGCATCGCTGGGCGCTGGATCGCCCCGATCAGGTCAGCAAACTCGCCGTGCTCGACATCATTCCGACCAGGGAGACCTGGCGGCGAATGGACGCCGCGCTCGGCCGCCGCTACTTCCACTGGCTGTTCCACCTGCAACCGGATCTGCCGGAACGTCTTGTCGGCCAGGATATTCCCGGCTATCTCCGGTACTTCTTCGAGACCTGGACGGTCAACCGGCACGGCCTGCCCGGCGAAGCCATCGACGAATACATCCGCGCCTTCAGCACTCCCGGCGCGTTGCGCGCAGGCTTCGACGACTACCGCGCCGCCGCCCTCGACGCCGAGCACGACCACACGAACGCCGGCCATCGGCTCACCATGCCGGTGCTCGCCCTGTGGGGCGCGGCCAGCTTCCTCGAAGATATTCCGGCACTAGAGATCTGGCGCGCCTACGCCGAAGATGTCCGGGGTGCCGCCATTCCCGACTGCGGGCATTTCATCGCCGAGGAGCGACCCGAGGCGTTGCTGGCACATCTCGACGAATTCCTGTGAGGTGCGGGATGATTCGGCGCATGGTGCGTGATCGACCAAGGCGGTGCCGAGCGCTATTGTTCGAATCTTTTGTGGGTGACGTCTTCATCCGCTTGCATGCCGTGGACATTGATACGTTGCTCTGCTCGGCCACGCCGGTTTCGGTGATCTAGCCGGCCGCCGCTGTGCGTCCTGGCGATGCCCCGCAGGACAGGCCGTGCCGTGAACAGTCCGAGCTCGTCGCGGACGCCCGGTCATCTGCCAGGTCATGCAGTCGACCGGGACGGGGGGTGCGCCGGATGCGGGACCGTAACCCGCCGATGCGACAACCAGCTCGAGGGCCGTGGCCACCACTACGCATCGCCCGATCTCTCCCTCAGCTCGAAGGAGAACAGCGACGATCAACGCTCCTCGGCATCCCATACGGCGCCAACCGATCTCTCTGCGGGAACAGCTGGTTGCGCTTCGCCCAAGATCTGATCACGGAGCGGTCACCCAGCCCTGTGGAAACCGATCGGTCTGAAAGAATCGGATCGGCTCCACCGCCGGCGTGCACAAATGATCGTGACCTGCAACATCCCCGGGATGAAGGGTGCGACGTGGCTGCTCTGAAACGGTTCGGGATTCGACTGGTCCTCGGTGTCGCGGTGTTGACGTTCGCCGCGGGCCTGCCCGGCGTCGCGAGCGCGACGCCGGGGGTGCCACTCGGCGGCGGTTCCGGGATCCTGCTCGGCCGCGGCGTGTGCACGCTCACCACCATCGGCTACGACCGCGCCGACCGGCTGGTGGGGCTCACCGCGGGACACTGCACGGAAATCGGCATGTCGGTGCGGTCCGAGCGGGTGCCGGACGCGGGCGTCCTCGGCACCGTGGCGGCCGTCGATCATCTCGACGACTACGCGGTGCTCGAATTCGATCGCGCCAAGGTCGCGCCGGTCCGTCAGGTCGCCGCGACGCTGATCGGCGGCATCGGCGCACCACCGCAGCAGGGTGACGTGGTGTGCAAGAACGGACGGACCTCCGGATACAACTGCGGCGTCGTGTGGGACACCCATCGATGGTGGTTCCAGAACCAATCCTGTTCCCAGCCGGGCGATTCCGGCGGGCCGGTGACCATCGGCGATCGGCTGGTCGGCATGAACGTAGGTCACATCGGGGTGAAGATGGTCGGCGTCACCGTGTTCGACATGGTCTGCCACCCGCCGGTGGCACCGTTGCACGACCCTGCCGTGGCTACCCAGATCGGCATGGTCCTGGAGGACATCGACCAGGGCGGCGGCATCGGGTCGGGATTCCGGCCGCTCTGAACGCGTGCGACGATGACTCGAAAATCGGAGCGCCAGTAGGGCATTCCATCGACGCACACCACAGGAGCTCGACGTGGAGCCGACCCGAGGACCCGCCTTCGCCCGTTTAGTCGCCCTCGGCGACAGCCAGACCGAAGGCATCGGCGACCCCGACGGCCACGGCGGATACCGCGGCTGGGCCGACCGCTTCGCCACCCTGCTCGCCACCGCGGACCCGGCCCTGCACTACGCCAACCTCGCCGTCCGCGGCCGCCGTGCCGCCGAAATCCGCGCCGAGCAGCTCGGCCCGGCCCTCGCGCTGAAACCGGACCTGGCCACCGTGGTGGCGGGCATGAACGACATCATCCGGCCCCGTTTCGACCGCGCCGGACTGCTCGCCGACATCGAGGCGATGTTCAGCGCGCTCACCGAGATCGGTGCCACGGTGGTGACGTTCACCTTTCCGGACATCGGCGCCATCGCTCCATTCGCCCGGCCGCTCTCCGGGCGCGTGCACACCCTCAACGCCGACCTGCGCGCACTGGCCGCCCGCACCGGAGTGACCCTCGTCGACTTCGAACCCGTCCTGGCCGCTACCCATCCCGCCGCCTGGGACGAAGATCGGCTGCACCTGAGCCCGGTCGGCCATGACATCGTCGCCCGTGCCCTCGCCTCCGCACTCGAGGTCCCCGGTGCCGACGAGTCCTGGCTCGAACCGCTGCCTTCGGTGAGCCGATCGCTCACCGACACGGTAACGACGGAGTTTCGCTGGGCCACTCGCTACCTCGCGCCGTGGATCGGTCGCCGGCTGCGCGGTGAGTCCTCCGGGACCGGCCAGGAACCCAAGCGCCCGGAATTGCTGCCCGTGCTCGTCTAGGTGGCGACGCCGGCGGCGGGCGATATCCGCCTCATGGCAGACGGTGACGACGTCATCGGGCTACCGGAAGCCAGTTCGGCCATGCCGGTCGGCGGTGGCGGCAGTCAACGCCTGGTCCGCGCAGTCGGCGCGTCGCGCTCTGCGCACATTGCTGCTCGAAAACGCGCGTCGTGATCGCTCGGTAGCGCCGATTCCGTTGCGGCACTGCGCGATCAGCTCAGCGCGGATTCCGCCGAGACCGGATCGCTGATCCGGCGGACCTGGGAACGCCTCGGCGAGCCGATCTGAGCCCCGTCACCGCCGAAGGCGGACGGACAAGCGATCCCGCCGCTTGCCGCACGAGGCCGACGGTCCGCCCGCGCAGTGCTCGAGACCTCAGCGCCGAGATCGTGTGTGTCACCGGTAGATCAGCGTGATGCTGTAGGCCACGATCCAGGTGGCCCAGCCGAGCCAGCCGATCAGCCCGATCGGAGCGAGGCGACTCGCGCCGTTCGCGTTGTAGGGACTCGCCATTGCCGAGACGAAAAGCAGTGCGGCGCTGACATATCCGAGCCAGGCATGCCATACGGGAATGAACTCGGCACCCACTCCGGCAAGAGTGAAACCGAGCACTGCCATCGCCAGGAAGGACTGGTTGAACCCGAACAGCACATTGCTCAATCCCCACAAGCCTGCCGTCGAGCCGCGATCGTGCGCGGCGGCGCTGGCCATACCGAAACGCAGCGCCTCCACACACACGAAAGCGACGTTCTGCATGAGCACACCGGCGAGGCCGACCAACGCCCACGCCGAGGAATCCGATCCGCGGTCCCACAACGCCGCGGTCAGGCCGGCGGCGAAGACGGTCAGACACAACCAGCCGACCGGCGCGAGCACCGACGGCCGTTTCAACGCCTCGCCGACGTTGGCGAAGGCATCGGTGACCTCCTCCAAACCCGCGGCCGAGACCGGGAACGGCAACCGTGCCCGGATATAGACGGCATTGACAAGGACCGCCGTCACCACGAACCCGAACCCGGCGAAACCCGCCGTCGTGATCAAACCCATCGAAAATCCCTCCCCGCAACCGAGACCGCCGTGCCGTGATCACCGACGATCAATATTCGTTTAATATGTCCTATATTCAATATAGGCGTAGGGAAGGCAGGGTGGCCAGTGGACGATCGTGAAGGTGTCCGTCGCTACGACTCACTACGGCGCCGAGCGCAGGCCCGCGAGACCCGCGCAGAGATCGCCGAGGCGGCCCGTCGGCTGTTCCTCGCCCGAGGCTGGGCCGCGACCACGGTCAGCGACGTCGCGCGCGAGGCGGGCGTCTCGACCCCGACCGTCTACTCCGCGTACGGGAACAAGACGGGACTGGCCTGGGCGCTGATCCACGCCGCGGACCTGTCCGCCGAGCCCTCGCGCATGCTGGCGGACCTGGAGTCCTCGCCGACGCCCGCCGGACAACTCGCCGCGATGGCCGGCTACGACCGGCGCCTGTTCGAACGAGCCGGTGATCTGATCACACTCATCCGCGACGCGGCCCGCACCGAACCCGACTTCGCCGACCTCTACCGTCACGCACGACATGCAGCCGACCAAACCCGCATCGACGTGTTCTCCTCATGGCCGCCCAGCACCCTGCGCCCGGACCTGACCACCGCCGTCGACATCTACGCCGCGCTGTGCAACATCGACGCCTACACCACCCTCACCCTCGAGCGATCCTGGCACCCCGACCGCGTCCAACAATGGTGGAGCGACACGCTCACCCGTGAACTACTCGACAGCTGACCCCAGCACCGCCGCCTCCACGCCCGGTCAGCGGAGTTCGACCGCCCCGGGCCGAGGACTCGGCCCGGCGAACCACCACCGCAAAGACGGCCAACACCCAGCACGTCGACAGCACCTCTCCCCGCACCGACCTGAACTGCCTCGCACCTCCTGGACAACCGAAGCTGTGCACTGCGACCGGTGAGATCCGGGTCTACGACCGGAAGTAGTATGGCTCGGTGCGGAGATCGGCGGAGGGTACGGCGCGGGTGCGTGGTGCGTTCGTCGGGTCCGTGTCCGGGGCGGTGAGTATCGCGGCGCATGCTGTCGGTGGGGGTGTGGTCTCGGCCGGTGAGTCTTCGATCGGGTTGCTGATTGCCGCGTGCATGGTTGTCGGCGCGGTGGTCGGCGCGCGGCGGCCTCGTTTCGGGGTGGCCGAGGTGATGGCGCTGCTGGCGATCGGGCAGGCGGCCGGTCATGTCGCGCTGACGATGTCGCCGGGTCATCATCACAGTGCGGGTATGACGTCGGTGATGCTCGCGGCACACCTGGGCGCTATCCCGGTCGGGGCGGTGCTCATCCGTGGCGCCGAAATCGGCTTCGGGAGAGCTGTTTCGGCCGCGGACCGCGCTGTGCGAGTGATCGGCACCCGTCCGGTAGCCCCCTTCGTCTTCCATTCCGCGGTCCCCGTGGGGCCGCTCACTGCGCCACGGCGATTGCTGTTCAGCTCCGGCGTCGGACTGCGCGGGCCACCACTGCACCGCTGAGCCGGGCTCACTGCCGGCTACGAGGTCGACGAGCTGTGTTGTTGCACAACCTATTCCGCGCGCTACCGGCGTCGAACGGCGCAGGGCGAATAGCCGATTGCTCGGTGTCCAATCCTTCACTGTGGTTCAGACAGCCGACCGGGTCCGCTGATAGTGCGAATAGGCCTGCCGCCATGCTGATTACGAGCGCCGCTGTTGATTCGAGTACCTGGCCATCACCGCCGACGGACTTGCCGACGACCACGACGCCGGCGAGGTAGAGGCTGTCCAGCAGCGCTGTGTAGAGGGCGGCGAGTTCACCGATTTCGGGCACAACCGACTCGGTGGTGCCGGCCGAGTCGCCGGGCGGTCCGCATCGCCAGCTCACGTCGACCGCACTCCCTGCTGACCGCGGTGCGGAAACTCGCACCGCGACAACACCTTCCCCACGATCGGAGATCTTCATGCTTACTCTCACCAGCAATTCGGCACGCGACCGCCGCTCTTCACGTGTACTGCGCGCCGCTGCCGCGGCTTTGGCATTTCCACTCCTCCTCGTCGCCTGTTCGTCGAACGACGAAGCCGAAACGCGTGCAGCCGATTCGGTGACGATCAAAGACCAGTGGGTCAAGGCGGCGGACCGTGACATGTCGGCAGCGTTCGGCGAGCTGAACAACTCGAGCGACAAGGCACACACGGTGGTGTCGGCCACGAGTCCCGCATCGAGTCGGGTCGAATTGCACGAGGTGGTCGCGGATGCCGGTGGCACCAAGACGATGCGGCCCAAGGCGGGCGGGTTCGTGATTCCGGCACATGGGAAGGCGGAGTTGCGGCCGGGCGGGGATCACATCATGTTCATGAGGCTCACCGGCCCGTTGCGTACGGGGACCGAAACGCCGGTCACGCTGACCTTCGACGACGGGTCGACGACCACGTTCACCGCTCAGGTACGCGATTTCTCGGGCAACCGGGAGAATTACGCGCCCGACCACGCGAACGGTGCGCAGGCGCCGGCGCACGGTGGCTGAGACCAGCCGGGGACGGCTCAACCGACGGCGCCTGCTCGGGGGCGGCGCCGTCGCGGCGGGCGCGGCCGGGATCGGTTGGGGCGCGGGCACACTCACGCACCGGGCGGACGACGCTCGGCCGGCCATCGAACCGTTCTACGGCCCACATCAATCCGGGATCGCCACGGACCCGCAGTCTCAGGCTGCCTTCGTCGCGGTCGACCTGAAACCGGGCGTCGCCAAGGACGATCTCATCGGCATCCTGAAGATCTGGACCGGCGACGCCGCCCGCCTGACCCAGGGCCGCCCGGCCTTGGCCGACACGGAACCCGAACTGGCGCAACGCCCGGCGCGGCTCACCGTCACGGTCGGCTTCGGCCCCAAGGTGTTCACCGTCTCGGGTCTCGAGCACCGCCGTCCGGCCTGGCTTAGACCGCTGCCGCCGTTCGCCATCGATCGGCTCGAATCCGGTTGGAGCGACGGGGATCTGCTGCTGCAGGTGTGTGCGGACGAGGCGACCACGGTGTCGCACGCGGTCCGCGTGCTGTGCCGGAGCGTGTCGTCGCTGGTCACCATCCGCTGGGTGCAACGCGGGTTCCGCAATGCCGAGCCCGGCCGGACCCCGCGCAACCTGATGGGCCAGGTCGACGGCACCGTGAACATCGCCCCCGGAACCGATTTCGATCGACTCGTCTGGGACGACGGCGCGGCCCAACCCTGGCTCGCGGGCGGCACCTCCTGTGTCCTGCGCCGAATCGCGATGACCCTCGACACCTGGGATGAAATCGACCAGGAGGGAAGGGAACTCACCGTCGGCCGCACCGTCGCCAACGGCGCCCCGCTGACCGGCGACAAGGAATTCGACGAACCGGACTTCGCGGCGGTCGACGAGAACGGCATCCCGGTCATCCCGCCGTCCGCGCACATTGCCCGCGCGCACCACACGCACGACGGCGAACGGTTCCTGCGCCGCGGCTACAACTACGACGACGCCCCCGCACCGGGCCGGATCTCGAATTCGGGCCTGCTCTTCGCCGCCTACCAACGCGACGTGGACGCCCAATTCCTGCCGGTTCAGCAGCGACTCGCAGAGTTCGACGCCCTGAACGTGTGGACCACCCCGGTGGGCTCGGCGGTGTTCGTCATCCCGCCGGGCGTGCCGTCGCCCGGTGGTTACCTCGGGCAATCGTTGTTCGACACATAACGCGGCGGCCGCCACGCCGGATCGACGTGGCGGCCGCGGGCCCGATGAATCGGTCAGATACCGCTTGCGCCGTGGATCGCCTTGGCGTCCTTGCGAATTCCGAACGCCATGATGACCTCCATGATGCCGAGCACGATCAACCAGACACCGACCACGATCGCCAGCGTGGCCACCGAGCTCAGCGGCCACGCGATCAACACGATGCCCGCGATCACGGTAATCACGCCGAAGAACACGGCCAGCCAACGTCCCGGCACGGCCGGCTCGGACAACGCGATCACCACCGCGGACACCCCGCGGAACAACCAGCCGATGCCGATCCAAATCGCCAGCAGCAGAATCGAAGTCAGCTCGTCACGGAAGCAGAACACGCCGATGGCGATGGACAGCACGCCGCTGATGAACGCCAGCACCCGAATCCCGGTGCTGGCCGGTGCGCCGAACGCGGCCATCAGTTGCAGAAAACCGCTGACCACCAGATAGATACCGAACAGGACGCCCGCCGCCAGCAGGGTGACGCCGGGCCAGGCGAGAATGATCACACCGAGGATCACCGAGAGTAAGCCGGTGACCAGAACGGATTGCCACGCACTGCGGGCAAGAGACTGCAAAGGACCCTCGAGCACGCTGTTTGTCGTCATAATTCGATGTTATGCCTTGCCAGTAGGGTTTCCTGGACATTTGCCCACGCAACTCGCAGATCCAGTGGGCTTACCCACCGAATTATCCGCCGATCCGGTGACGGTGTCCGGCTAAACCCCCGATCCGCCGGTCGCCGACCCGCCGGAATTCGCCGCGGCGGGCGCCGCGATGTTCACCATCCAGGCGATGCCGTACCGGTCCTGGCACAGGCCGAACTCGTCGCCCCACATCTGCCGTTCCAGCGGCACCGACACCGTGCCCGCCTCCGCCAACCGGTCCCAGTAACCGTGCAGCTCGGCGGCGTCCTCACCGCTGAGGCTGATCGAAATGCTGCTTCCCGGTTTGTATTCCATGCCGGGCGGGGTGTCCGCGGCCATCAGGGTGAAGCCGCTCGGCGTCTCCAGGACGCCGTGCATGACCAGGTCCGCGCCGGGGGCGTCCGCATCGCTGAATTCGCTGAACGTGCTGATGGTCAGGGTGCCGCCGAACACCTCGCGGTAGAACTCCAGAGCTGCGCGGGCCGTGTCGCCGAAACTGAGGTACGGGTTGAGCCGGGAGGTCATGTCACGAGGTTAGTGCGCCAACGCAGAGGAGGGGATCACTAGCGGGTTTATCGACGGTTCGGCTCGGGTAGTCATCCCTAAGTGACTCTCGTCGTGTACGCCCATGGGGTGAAACGGGTGGGTCGGAAATCGTGAGTCTCGGGTGGCTAGGAGAAGAGGGTGGCGGTTGTACTCGTGCTGCAGGCACGGGGCCTTGGTGATCTGCTGACCGGGGTCCCGGCGCTCCGTGCGCTGCGCCGTGCCAAGCCGCACGATCACATCGTGCTCGCCGCACCGCACCGGCTCAAGCCGATCGTAGACCTGATCGCGTCGGTGGACACGATGATTCCGACCGCCGAGATCGGCGGGCTCCGCTGGGACGCGCCGGGCCCGCAGCTTGCCGTCAATCTGCACGGGCCGAGCACCGAAAGCATTGTGCAACTGGAGAAGACGGATCCGGGCCGGATCCTCAGCTATCGCAATCCGGCGTTCCCCGAGCTGTCCGGGCCGGAGTGGCAGACGGACATGCACGATGTGGATCGCTGGTGTCACCTGCTCGAGTCCGACGGGATCGTGGCGGATCGGCGCAACCTCGGGCTGGTGCCGCCGGTGTCGACCACCAGCCATCGTGACTGCGTCGTTGTGCACGTCGGGGCCGGTGCGCCGGCTCGCCGCTGGCCGCCGGATCGATTCGCCGCGGTCGTCCGGCATCTGCTGGTGCTCGGCCGCGAGGTGGTGCTCACCGGTGACGAATACGAACGCGAGATCGCGCTGAACATCGCCGCCCGCGCGGGCCTGCCGATCGGCCGGGTCCTGGCCGGCGAACAGAACCTGATCGAACTGGCCGCCACCATCGCCGAGGCCGGGCTCGTGATCAGCGGTGACACCGGCGTCGCCCACCTCGCCACCGCGTTCGGCACCCGCACCGTCCTCATGTTCGGCCCGACGCCACCACGCTGGGGCGGACCACCCCCGCACCTGCTCAACCGGCACGCGGTCCTCTGGGCCGGGCAGCTCGGCGACCCCTATGCCGACACCCCCGATCCCGGCCTGCTGCGCATCGGCGTCACCGAGGTGATCAACGCCGTCGACAAACAACTCAACAAACGCAACTGGCCCGGCACCGGCACCCAACCCCGCCGCGCCCCCTACCGCCGCGTCGGCTGACCGACCCACCCGCTGTCAGTCGCGCAACGCCACAACTACATGACCGGCACTCCCGGTCGAGTTCTCCACCTGACCAACTGGACCGGCGCACGAAATTCGGCTGATCCGCGGCGCGCCCGTGGCAACCTACCTGCCCGCATCGCGACAACGCCCGCACGAGCGGCCCATTGACGACGCCGAACGCCTTGAGCGGTGTAACCAATGGGACGCCATCAAGTCGAACCGCGAGTGCCCACGCACTCATGTCCCATTCACCGCGCCGGACCACGTGAGCGGCACGATCAACGGGACACCACCGAGCCACACCGCGAGTGCACCCGCATTCATGTCCCGCTCACCGCGCCAGACCATGAGCGGCGCGATCAGCGGGACATTGCTGCGGCGGACCGCTGGTGCGCCCTCTCCTGTGTCGCGTTCGAGGACAGCCCGTCAACGCGGAATCAGTTCTGGGAGAGGCGGTTCGAGTCAGATGGCGGCGTCGGTGCGGGCGGTTTGGAGGGCGGCGGCGTAGGCGGCCAGGGCGCTGGGCCAGAACTGGTCGAGGTAGTCGCGGGCGTCGCCGAGGCCGCGGGGGTCCAGCGAGTAGAGGCGGCGGTTGCCTTCCGGTCGCATCATGACCAGGCGGGCCTCGCGCAGGACGCGCAGGTGCTGGGAGACGGCGGAGCTGGTCACGCCGGCGAGTTCGGCCAGTTCGCCGACCGAGCGCGGGGCCTGCGGGAGGGCCTCGAAGATGGCGCGGCGGGTCGGGTCGGACAGCGCCATCAGGGCTCGGACTCCGTTAGTAGCCACTGAAATAGTGTGATCAACGAGCGACCGTTTGGTCAACTCACCGCAATTCGGAATTTCCCCAGGTGAAAACGCAAAGCCTCCACGCGCGTTACACAGTTGTAATACTTGAACTGGGCTTTCGCACCACTGTGACGGTAACCACACGATTGCGGAACCCGCATGAGCCTCCCGTACGTTCGTTCCATGCCCGTGACCGTTCCGTTATCTTCTCGTCGGGGCGCGACCCGGACTCGACGCCACCGTGCCGCCACCCGCGCGGTGGCCGTGTCCGCGGTCGTCAGCGCCTCGCTCGGCGTCCTCGCCGCCGCCGATCAGCACTCGACCTCCGGCCACATGACCACCGGAAAGCTCGCCTCCGCCGAAGCCGACGTGGCGACGCAGGCGATGTTCACCGCCTTCACCCCGCGCGAAGCGCAGATGCCGCAGACCGTGCCGGACAACGTCGTGTGGGAGCAGCACCGCCTCGCCGTCGAAGCCGCCCGCCCGAAGACCGTTCGCCCCATCGCGGGCATCCTGACCTCCACCTTCGGCGTGCGCTGGGGTGCACTGCACGCGGGTCTGGACCTGGCCGACCCGATCGGCACCCCGATCGCCGCGGTCACCGACGGCGTCGTGATCGAGGCCGGACCCGCCAGCGGCTTCGGCATGTGGGTGCGGGTGCAGCAGGACGACGGCACCATCGGCATCTACGGTCACGTCAACGACATCCTCGCCACCGTCGGCCAGCAGGTCCGCGCGGGCGACATCATCGCCACCGTCGGCAACCGCGGCTTCTCCACCGGCCCGCATCTGCATTACGAAATCCACCTGCCCAGCGGCGAGCCGATCGACCCACTCCCCTGGCTCGCCACCCGCGGCATCGACGTCCAGGGCAACACGCCCTAGTCCGGTGTGCTTCGCGAGTCGATGAGGGGCTCGCGAACCACACCCTCATGAACGCCCCGGTCGCGACCGTGTCAATGGCGACACGGTCGCGGCCGGGGCGTTCACGTGTCGGATGCTACGACGATTGCTGGGCGGCAATATGAATCGCGGCCGCAGGCTCATCGTGCCGCTCGATGCGGGCTGGGACGTGTTTGTGCCAGGGGGTGCCCGCGATCGCGTCGCGCCACGTGAGATCGGTCAGTTCGTTGGCGGCTACGCCGACGCGCTGGGTGCCGTCCGGGAGGTCCAGGCCGAGGCCGTTGGGGAGGGACGCGTGGCCGGGTTGCATGCGGTCGTTGATTTCCACGGTCGAGACGGCGGTGCCGCGGCTGGTGGTGATGCGGGCGCGGTCGCCGGTGGCGAGGCCGAGATCGGCGGCGTCCTCGGGGTTGAGCCGCAACGATCCGCTCGGGTCGCGATGGCGCCAGGTGTTGTCGCGGAAGATCGTGTTGGCGGTGAACGCGCGACGCTCCCCCGCGGCCAGGATGAACGGGAATTCGGCACTGGTGTGCGTAACCGGCGTCGTGGCGAGGGCGCGCAGAGCGTCCAGTAACTCCGGTATTGCCAAGGGGATTCGTTTGTCGGGGTACGGCACGTAGTCCCATGCGTCGGCGTAGTCGTCGACGGTGAAGGTGACCCCGGAGCGGTCCGCGAGGATGGCGTCGAAGAGCGCGTCGGCGTCCCGGTGCCCGGCCCGGCGCATCGCCGCCGGGTAGACCTTGGCGACGCGTTGGGCGAGTCCCCACAGCACCGCGGCGGCGCGCGCGTTGTCCGGCAGGGTCGGCCCCAGCGTCTCGTAGAGCACGAACGGCGCGACGCCGGCGAGCGATTTGTCGGTCGCCAGCAGCGCGGCGAACGTCCACTTGTACGGCCTGCGTCCGAGTTTCGCGGCCGCCCGCAGCACGGCGAGCTTGCCACGGCCGACCGTGCCGAGCTCGCGCAGGAGCCTGGCGTAGATCTCCGGCTCGGCCAACGTGCCCGGCAGCGGGTCGAGGACGGGCGCACGCAGGTGAAAGGTGTTGTGCGGGAACTCGAGATTGAAGAAGGTGGCCTCCCACTTCTCGAACTGGCTCGCGGCGGGCAGCACATAATCGGCATGCCTGGCCGTCTCGGTGAACGCCACATCGAGCACGACGACCAGGTCGAGCGCATCCAGGGCCGCGCGGAAACTGGCCGAATCCGCAAGCGAGTGCGCGGGATTGGACGATTCGATGATCATCGCGCGGAACCGATCGGGATGATCGGTGAGGATCTCCTCCGCGATCGAGTTGCACGGCACCATCCCGCCCAGAATGGGCGCACCGGTCACCGGCGTGCGTTTGATGTCGCGGCTGTATCCGGCCAGCGGCGCCATCCACGAATGTGGATGCATGCCACCGGGTTTGGCGAAGTTGCCGGTGAGCAGCCAGAGCATCTTGTTCAGATACGAGATGAGGGTGCTGTTGGGGCTCTGCTGCACGCCGAGGTCTTCGTAGGTGGCGACGCTGGCCGCGGTACCGATGCGGTGCGCGGCGGCGCGCACGAGTTGTTCGGGTACGCCACAGATTTCGACGTAGGCGGCGATATCGATACCGGACAGTTCGCGCAGCACGGCGGCGGAGTCGGTGGTGTGCTCGGCGAGGAAGGCGTGGTCGATCAGGTCGTCCTGGACCAGGACGGCGAGCATCGCCGTCAGGCACCAAGCGTCGGTACCCGGGCGCAGTTGCAGATGGAAGTCAGCCAGGTCGGCGGTCTCGGTGCGCACCGGGTCGAGCACGATCATGCTGCGGGCGGGATCCTTGGCGATCTGCTGCAACACCGTGCGGGCCCGTGGGACACCGTGCGACTGCCAGGGGTTCTTCCCGAGAAACACCGACACCTCGGCGTGCTCGAAGTCGCCGGTGGTGTGGTCTCCGGTGAGATGACCGTCGACCCATCCTTCACCGGTCTTCTCCTGAGCCAGCGCGCTGGACCGGTATCGGGCGCCGAGGGCGCGACGGAGTGCGCCGCTGTACGCGCCGCCGAGATGATTGCCCTGTCCGCCGCCGCCGTAGTAGAAGATCTTGTCCCCGCCATACCGCTGCCGCACCTCGACCAGGCGCGCCGCCACCTCGGAAATAGCGGTATCCCAGTCGATTTCGGTGAAGCTGCCGTCGGGTTCGCGGCGCAGCGGTGTGGTCAGGCGGGCGCCGCCGTTCTGGTAGTGGTCCAGGCGCAGCGCCTTGTTGCAGGTGTACCCCGCGGAGGCGACGTGGTCCTTGTCGCCGCGGATCTTGGCGAAGCGCCGATCGTCGAGCTGAATCAGCAGACCGCAGTTGTTCTCGCAGAGGATGCAGGCGGTCTTGTGCCACTCCCCCTGCGCGGTTCCCGCGTCGCTCGCCGGGGCGTTCATTTGCTCACCTGATCGACGCGGGTGCCGTCGAGCCAGGGTTTCAGGTTCGCGAGGAATGGGGTGTCGGCGAAGCGCTCGAGGTCCTCGAAGAACGCTTTAGTGGTGCGGGTGGCCGCCGGGGTGGTGCCGGCGGAGATGAACCCGGCCTGTTCGCGGTCCAAGCCACGGGACAGCGACTTGTCGGTGCCGAAGTAGATGGCGCGCTTGGCTTCCTGGACGACTACCCGGTTGCGGGTGGCCAATCTGGCTGCGGTCGCCTGGGTTTCGGCCAGCAGCTGGTCTTCCGGGAGCAACCGGTGCACCAGACCCAACCGGTAACCTTCCTGTGCCGACAGCGGTGCGCCTTCGAGCGTCACCTCGATTGCCTTGGCAGCGCCCAGGAGCCGGGACAGACGCTGAGTTCCGCCGCCGCCGGGGATCAAGTTGGCCAGCGTCTCGATCTGACCGAGCTTGACGTGTTCGGCGTCGGCGGCGTAGCGCAGATCACAGGACAGCGCGATCTCGTGACCACCGCCGAGCGCCGGCCCGTTGATAGCGGCCAGGTACACGACCCCGGAGCGATTCATCCGCAACGTGGTCTTCTTCCACCGATGCCCCCACACCAGTCCCGCGCCGAGCCCACCGCCGAAACGCTGCGCGAGCCGGGTCGCTCCGGGCAACCGCATCGCGAGATCGCCGAACCGCAGGAACGGCGCCGCGACCCGGGCGGGGATGAACGGATGCGGCAATTCGATCATCCCGGTGAGCGCGCTCGGATCGGCGTGCGTGAGGAAGCGGCCGGGCAGTCCACCGGTCAGCACCACCGCGCCGACCGTGTCGTCGGCGTCGACCGTGGCCGTCAGCACATCCAGATCGCGGACGAACTCGGGCGTGGCGAAGTTCAGCGGCGGTGCGACGACCCGTGCCGTGAGCACCCGCCCGTCCTGGACCAGTTCGATCGTCTCCAAACCGAGATCGGCGACGGACATCAGCGGCTCCTTCGATGGGCGGCAACGGCCGGTCCACGAGAATGCTTCGGCGCAAACCCGATTCACCCGGACCCGATCCGGTTTCCCTATTATGGTGTACACCATAATAGGTGTGTCAAGGGGTACCAGCCATCGCATGCGGGGTGCCCGCACGGTTGGGCCGTCGAGCCGAGGCCGTCGGGTGCGAGCGGAGACCAGTCAGTCGCCAAACAAGGCATCCGGCCGCCAGATGTCCGGTCCAAGTTTTGATGGCGCGTTAAGGTGTTCCGACCCGCGGTTCGCCGTCTTGATCCGGACGGGGATCATCGGTGATGTCCGGCTTTGGTCGGCGGATCAATGGCGCTGTGCCAGCACGATGAAAGTCGCGGCTACGAGGTCGAAAGTTGCTGGACCGTCGGCGTGTAGCCATAACAGAGGCACAGCGTCGCTGCCGAGGATCTTGCCCGGCAGCTCGGGCGGCCAAGGCATCGGCGGAAGCAGAGTTTTCGCGGTGAAGTCGAGGAAGGGAATGTCCTCGCGTGGTGCGCGCTGGATGGCGAAGTAGTGGATGCCACGGACCGACAGGCTGATCGCGAGCTTGGGGCTCAGCGGTGACAAGCTGATCTCCAGTGCGTCCACCGAGCCGGTGACCGAGATGTGCAGATGCTCCAACCCGTAGCCCTGAAACGACGGCAGCGTTTCGTGTACGTGGCTGAATGGGTCCTGGTTGGTCACGTGACGAGTATGCGCTGTGTGCCGCATCCAGTGCCGCCAGGTCGACAGACCCGGCGGTGAAACATGGACTGCGCCAACTACATCTGGACACGACACCGAACAAGGCAGCCGGTCACCAACCGAGACCGCCAGTCGCCGACCGACGCGGTCAGTTGCGGGTGACGGCCGGGATCAGGTCGCGGAGTTCACCGACTACGTTGTCCAGCGGGGTGATATCGCGCTGGGCTCGACACAAGGCGATCGCGCCCTCGAACGCCGCGACCGTGAGCGTGGCGAGGCTGTGGGCGCGCGGCTCGGGAATGCCGTCGCGGACAAGCATATCGGCGAGGGAACGCTCCCAGCGGGCGAAGACGTCGGCGGCGGCACGCGCGAATTCCGGTGCGTCATCGTTGGTTTCGACCGCGACGGCGAATACCGGACAACCCGCGCGGAAGTCGCTGTCCACCAGTGTGTGTCGCCACATCGCGGCGAACTGGTCGAGCGCGGTCACGGGATCGCTGTCGCGCGCCAGTTTCTCGATGAGCTCGGACATGATGCCGCCGGCGGTAACGACCGCGTCATTGATGAGCTCCGTGCGCCCACCGGGAAAATGGTGGTACACCGACCCGCGCGGCGCGCCCGTGGTGCTCAGCACTCGATCGACACTCGTCGCGCTGGCCCCGTGCACCCGCAACGACTCGACCGCCCCCTCGATCATCCGCCGCCGCGCGTCCCCCGCGCGTGGCCGTACAGAACCTTCGCTACGCGCTCGGCGTGTCCCTGCCATAGCACCATGTTATGGCATATGCCATAAACGTGGTGTGACCGAGCCCTGAGCAGCCTCGGCGGGCACAAGCACGCAAGCGCGGTGGTTCAATCACCCGATGCATGGCGACGAGATCATCGGCCAGTGGAGCGTGGAGGCCGGGTATCACACCTCGATGGAGGACGAGCAGTTCGTCTTCTGGGGCGATGGCGTGGGGTTGGTGGAGTACGCGCGGCCGCACGCGACCGAGTGCGTGCTGTTCCGCTGGACGCGGACGGCGATTCGGACGGTACGGCTCGAACCGTATCGGCGCGACGGCAGTGCGGCCCCCGCCGCAGTGCCCGAGGCGGTCGAGGTCGGTTATCGGATCGCGCGGGAACAACGGCCCCTGATCGGCGAAACACTGCCGGTGCTGTACCTGCCCGCGCCGTTCGCGACGATTCCGGACAGCGGGTACGGGCTGATCACCCGGGAACCGGCGGTGTATTTCACCAACCGGCGGCGAGCGGATTCGTGAATCGCGGCGCCGCCGAACATCTCTGTGCGCCAACCTGATACACGCAGGTCTGAACGGCGAGCAACCGCTCGAGTATCTCCACCACGAACTCGGCTCACAGCCTGCGCGTCACCGGCGTGGACCGAGCGGCGTGATCAGTCCGCCCACAACCGGCGTGGACCGAGCGACGCGATCAGGTGGTCCGGCGGGCGACCCGGGTGGCGTGGAAGTCGAGGAAGGCCGACAGGGTCTCGTCGGCGGCCTCCACCTGCGGGTAGTGGCCGACCTTCGCCAGCTCCACCACATCGGGATCCGGGATCAGCTCGCGATAGCGACGGACCATGTGCACGCCGGAGACCGGATCGAGCAGGCCGTCGATCAGGCGCACCGGAACCTGCGCGTCCCGCAACGCCCCGACCCACCGTTCGCGATGCTTCCGCCGTTCGCTCATGTAGCGAATCAATTTGTGGCCGTTGCGTTTACCGTGTTTGCCGCACCATAGCGTCCAGAACTGATCCAATTCCTCCCTGCTCGGTTTGGTTTCGGGCCCGAAGACCCCGGACAGTCCCGCGTTGAACGCGCTCTCCGTCGCCAGCAGGCTGAACAACGGTCCGAGCGGGCTGGCCAGCAGCCGCTGCAACAGCCGAGGCCGATGCGTCTCCGGGAACAATCCCCCGTTGAGCAGGCACACCGATTCGATCACCAGCGACTCGTCACCGGCGGCCCGCCGTTCGGCATCGCGCGCCAGCAACTCCTGGGTGACGGTGTCGCCGTAGTCGTGCGCCAGGATGTGAACCCGGTCGATCCCCTGCTCGCGCAACAGATCCTCGTGAATATCCGCCTGATCCGCGATGGAGTACAGGTAATTGCGCGGCTTCGCCGACCAGCCGAAGCCGATCATGTCCGGCGCGAGCACCCGGGCGAACTGTCCGCACAGCCCGGGCCAGACCCGATGCCAGTCCCAGGACGCGGTCGGGAAGCCGTGGATGCAGACCAGTGTGCCGTCGGCGCCACCGCCGCCGTCGCGATAGAAGATCTGGTGGCCGCGGTGGGTGAACCGCCGGCCGTTCGCCCGCCAGGACGCAAACTCCTCCATGCCTACCTCCTTGTCGCCGACAAGCATGGACCCTGAACCCCGCTCACACAGGAAATCCGTCGACACCGGACGTGTCATCTACCGCGGGCGAAGTTGCCGTCGGTGCGCTCTGCGAGAATGCGACGGTGCATGTCGCGATCGGCCTTGTGGTTCTTGTTGCTTCGGCGGCGGCGCTGGCGGCGCTGGCCCGCCGTTTCGGAGTGTCCGAACCGCTCGTCCTGACCGTGGCCGGGGTCGCGGCGTCGTATCTGCCGTTCGTGCCGGAGATCCATCCCGATCCGGAGATCATCCTGCTCGGGTTGCTGCCGCCACTGTTGTACACGGCGGCGATCCGGACGTCGCTGGTGGACTTCCGGGCCAACCTCCGCACCATCGCGTCGCTGTCGGTGGGGCTGGTGCTGTTCAGCACGTTCGCCGTCGCGACGGTGGTGTGGTTGCTGCTGCCGGTGCCGTTCGCGGTCGCGGTGGCGCTGGGCGCGGTGGTGGCGCCGCCCGACGCGGTGGCCGCGACCGCGGTGGCCAGGCGGATCGGCATGCCGCGCCAGATCGTGACGATCCTCGAGGACGAGTCGCTGTTCAACGACGCGACCGCGCTGGTGGCGTTGCGCACCGCGATCGCCGCGTCGGCCGGGACCGTATCGGTGTGGCAGGCGGGCGGCGACTTCCTGCTCGCCGCGGGCGGCGGGGCCGCGGTCGGGGTGGTGGTCGCGTATCTGCTTGCGCTGCTTCGCCGCCGGATCACCGATCCGGTGCTGGACACGACGCTGTCGTTCCTCGCGCCGTTCGCGGCGTACCTGCCCGCCGAAGGCATTCACGCGTCCGGGGTGATCGCGGTGGTAACCTGCGGGATGATCCTCGGGCACGGTGCGCCGGTGTGGCAGAGCGCGGCCTCGCGGATCGCCGAGCGCACCAATTGGCGCACCATCCAGTTCATTCTGGAGAGTTCGGTGTTCGTGATCATCGGGTTGCAGGTGCGCGCGATTCTGGAGGGCGCGTGGAGCAGCGGGCTCGATCACGGCACCCTGGTGGTGGCCGCGATCGGGGTGCTGCTCGCGACGATGCTGGCGCGGCCGCTGTGGATCTTCCCGTGGTCGTTGCTGATTCGCCGGCTCGGGCGGCATACCGGAGGGGTGCCGGCCCGGCATTCGGTGGTGGTTTCGTGGGCGGGCATGCGCGGTGTGGTCACCTTGGCCGCGGTACTGCTGTTGCCGGAGGACACTCCGCAGCTGCCCGTGCTGAAGCTCCTCGCGCTGGTGGTGGTCGCGGGAACGCTTCTGCTGCAAGGCACTTCACTGCCCTGGCTGGTACGGCTGCTACGTCTGCGCGGGCCGAGTCGCGCGGAGAACGCCCTGCAGAAGGCGAACCTGCTCCAGCAGGCGACCACCGCGGGCCTGACCGAACTCGACAAGTGGATCACCCCGGAAACGCCTGCGTCGGTGGTCGATTCGCTGCGCGACCGAGTCACTTGGAAGACCAACGCCGCCTGGGAGCGGCTCGGCCGGTCCGAATCCGAACTCGCCACTCCGACTGCCGAATACCGGCGGCTACGGCTGGAGATGCTGCGCGCCGAGCGAGAAACGGTGCTGCGCGTCCGCGATTCAGGCGGCGCCGACTACGAGATCCTGCAATACGTGCTGTCCCGGCTGGATCTCGAGGAGTCGATGATCGATCGGTACGACGAGACCGAGGAAGAACCCCGGGAACCGCTTGCGGCTCCCCGAGCCGGCGACACCTGCGCCCACCTGGAGAGCGCTCCCCTGATCGTCGATCCAGCGGGCCCGGATGTGTGTGCCGAATGCCTGGACGAGGGGCTGAGCTGGGTGCATCTGCGAATGTGCCTGTCCTGCAAACACATCGCCTGCTGCGACTCCTCGATCGGCAATCACGCGACCAAGCATTACGGCAGCACCGGGCACCCGGTCATGCGCAGCGTCGAGCCGGGTGAGGCGTGGCGCTGGTGCTATGTGGACGAGTTGCTGGGCTGAACGTCAGCGACGGGCGTGCGAGTAGATCAGGCGCGCGTACTGGTTGAGCAGCTTGTCCAGCGAGAGATCCTCGCCGCCCGCGGCGATTTGCTGGTAGCCGATCAACATGGCCATACCGAGCGAGGTGACCACCGCGGCGGTTTCGTCCTCACCGACAACGCCCTTGATCGCCTTGTGCACTGTGCGCCTGCGGGATTCGTCGACCCGCTTGAGCGCCAGGTTCACCGATTCGTCGTTCGCCGCCCAGGCGCGGATCGCGGCTTCGGCGGCGTGGTGCAGGCCGGACGCGAGGTCGGACATGGCGCGGATGTCGTCGTCGGGGTTGCCCTGATTGAACTTCAGCGTGCGCAGGATGAGTACCTGCCGGTTCTCCCAATGCTCCAGTAACACGTCGACAAAGCCCTGCCAGCTGCCGAAATGGTGATAGAACGAGCCGCTGGTGACGCCGAGACGGCGGCACAGGACGCCGATGTTGAGCCCCTTGAAACCCAGTTCGGCGAGCACCTCCAGAGCCGTGTCGAAGTACTGCTCCTTGGTGACCACACGTGACATGCCGGGCGCCGTTCTGTTCGTTCGGGCAGGGGTGGGAGGACCGAACAGTACCCCATTGTCTCGTCGGCTCGTACGAGGATAGCCAAGCCGCCGCAGCCTTCTTTTCGAGGACCCCAAGTACCTGTTACTCAGCGAAATATGTAGTGCGCGTATGGAATCGACGAACGACAGAGTCCGAGGTCAACGCCCGGCGGGTTAGCCGTGAGTGCGCCGGGCGTCGATTACATAGTAGAGCAGATGCTCTGTTATCGTTTATCGCATGCCCCGCCCACGCACCCACGATCCCGACATCGTGCTCGATGCCGTCGAGTCGCTGGCCGTGGTCTCGGGTCCGGCCTCGGTCACGACCCGTGCCGTCGCGGCGGCGACCGGCGTGTCCAACGGGGCGATTTATCACACCTTCGGATCGCGGTCGGAGTTGCTCGGTCGCACCTGGTTGCGCGCCGCGCGCCGGTTTCTGGCATTGCAGACCGCGCTGGTCGACGACGCGCTGGATGGGCCAGGCAAGCGGGACGGGGTCGACGCGGTGGTTGCCGCGGCCGAAGCGCCCGTCGCGTTCGCCGAGAAGTTCCCGGCATCCGCACGGTTGTTACTCACCATCGAGCGCGACGAACTGCTCGGCGAGGCACCCGAGAGCATCGCGACCGAACTCGCGGATACCGATAAGGTGCTGGTGGACTTGATGATCCGGTTGTCGCGCAACATGTGGGGTCGCGCCGATCGCCGCGCGGTCGACGTCCTGAACCTGTGCCTGGTCGACTTGCCCACCGCGATCCTGTTGCGCCGCAACCGTTTCACCAATCCGCCGGCCCCCGAACAACTCCGCGCCGCCGTCCGGGCCGTGCTAGCGCTGGGGCCGCCGCCATGACCACTCACCCATACCCGAAATCCCAGCTCACGACCCGAGGAATCCCATGCCGAACCTGACCTACCACGACAAGATCGCCGTCCTCGACCTGGGCGACGACGAAAACCGGTTCTCCCCAACCTTTCTCGATGCGGTGAACGCCCACCTCGACACCGTCGTCGCCGACGGCGCACAGGGCCTCGTCACCACCGCGAGCGGGAAGTTCTTCTCCAACGGTCTCGACCTCGACTGGCTCGGCGCGCACAGCGACCGCGGCCCGTGGTACGTCGGCGAGGTGCAGCACATCTTCGCGCGCGTGCTCGCCCTGCCCGTCCCCACGGTCGCCGCGCTGCCCGGTCACGCCTTCGGCGCGGGCGCGATGCTGGCCATCGCGCACGACTACCGCGTGATGCGCGCCGATCGCGGCTACTTCTGCTTCCCCGAGGTCGACATTCGCATCCCGTTCACCGAGGGCATGGCCGCGCTGATCCAGGCCAAGCTGACCCCCAAGACCGCGATCGCCTCGATGACCACCGGCCGGCGCTTCGGCGGAACCGACGCGCTGGCCGTCGATATCGTCGACGCCACCGCCGCCGAGGGCGCGGTCACCGACGCCGCGCTCGCCTTGCTCGCCCCGCTCGGCGGCAAGGATCCCGGCACGCTCGGGGCCATCAAGAACACCATGTTCGCCGGCGCCCTCGCCGCGCTCACGGCGGCGCGGCAGACCGACTGACCTACTTCGGCGCGGGCTCGACCGCGTCGTCCGACTGCGGTGGCGCGGCGGTCACCACATCGATCTGCTCGCCGATGTAGCGGACCACCACCGCGACCACCGCCACCACCGGGACGGCGAGGAACGCGCCGACGATGCCGTACAGCGAGCCGCCCGCGGTGACCGCCAGCAGCACCAGCACCGCGTGCAGCTTCATGCTCCGGCTCTGCAGAACCGGTTGCAGCACATTGCCTTCCAGTTGCTGCACCGCGACGATGATGGCGAGCACGATCAACGCGGTGGTGAACCCGTTGCCGACCAGCGCGACCAGCACCGCCAGCGCGCCGGCCACGAACGCGCCGACCATCGGCACGAAACCGCCGATGAACGTGATCACCGCGAGCACCAGCGCCAGCGGAACCCCGAGGATCACCAGCCCGGCCCCGATGAACACCGCGTCGATCAGGCTGACCAGCGCCTGGGTCCGGATGAACCCGCCGAGGGTGCCCCAGATCCGGTTCAGCACCTCCTCGACGTGCCTGCCGCTGCGGCTGCCGAGCACGGCGTGCAGCCAGGGCAGCAGGCGCGGCCCGTCCTTGACGAAGAAGAAGCTCAGCACGAGCACCAGGAACAGGGTGATGAGCACCGATGTCGCCGTGGAGACGCCGCTGAACACGCCACCCGCGATCTGCGCGGCGCTCGATTGCAGCCGGGAGACGATCGCGTCGACCGCGGAATTGAGCTGCTCGTCGCGAATCCGCAACGGGGGACCCTGCATCCAGTCGCGCACCTGGTTCACGCCCGCGGTGGACTTGTCCGCGAGGTCCGGCGCCTGATCCACCACCGACGGCACGATCAGCGCGATCACGCCGGCCAGCGCGCCGATGAACGCGACCATCGTGATGCTCGCCGCCAGCGCCGGGCGCAGGCCGCGATTCGTGAGCCACCGGGTCGGCGGCCACAGCACGGTCGCCACCACGATCGCCAGCGCGACCGGCAGGATCACCACCCACAGCTTCGCGAGCAGATACATCAGCACCCACGAACCGGCCGCGATCGCGACGATGCACAGCGACCATTTCGCGAGCCAGATGATCCCGGAGCCGATCACGTCTCCGCGATCCGGCACCGCGTGACTACCGCCGCCCGTCTTCGCCGCGGACTCGCCGCTGTCCTGCTGAATGTCTTCGCTCGGCCCACTCACGCGCCAAGTCTTGCACGGGGTCGCCGTCGAAACCGGTCATTACGGGCCGCGCGGCGCGGTAGCTGTGGTCACATCCGCGCCCGCTGACCGGGATCTCGGCAACCGGCGCGGCGGCGTCCCGGTAGGTTCGGGAGAACTTCCGAAGGAGGGCCACAGTGACCGCCGCAGCCACGCTGGAACGCAAGGGGCACATCGCCGTCATCACCTTGAATCGCCCCGAGGCGATGAACGCGGTGAACGCCGCGTTGTCGAGCGCGGTGGGCGCCGCGCTGGCCGAACTGGCCGCCGATCCGCTGCTGCGGGTCGGGGTAATCACCGGGGCCGGGCGCGCGTTCTGCGCCGGAGCCGATCTCAAGGAACTGGCGCACGGCAACGTGATTCACGATCCGGAGCATCCGGAGTACGGATTCGCCGGGCTGGTACAGCATTTCGTCGACAAGCCGCTCATCGCGGCGGTGAACGGGTTCGCGCTCGGCGGCGGCACCGAGATCGTGCTGGCCAGCGATCTGGCGGTGATGAGCGAGGACGCGTCGCTCGGTCTGCCGGAGGTGACGCGCGGATTGGTCGCCGCGGCAGGCGGATTGCTGCGGCTGCCGCGCGCGGTCCCGCCGAAGATCGCGCTGGAGATGGCGTTGACCGGCAAGCCGATCGATGCCGCGAGTGCCGCGCACTGGGGGTTGGTCAACCGGGTGGTGCCTGCCGACCGAGTCCTCACGACCGCCCTCGAACTGGCCGAGACCATCGCCGCGAACGCCCCGCTGTCGGTGCGCGCGTCGAAGCGAATCATGCATCGCGTCAACGACTTCGGCTCGGACTGGGATACGCCCATCTGGCAGATGAGTCTCGAGGAGGCGGGCCCGGTGTTCATCAGCAAGGACGCGCTCGAAGGTCCGCGCGCGTTCGCCGAGAAGCGGGCTCCGCGGTGGCGCGGTGAGTAGGCGCTCTGCGACGCACCCCTGACGGTTCGCCAGTGCGGCCGAGCGCATTTCGAGGCGCTCGACGTTCGATCGCAGCGAGAGGTCCACGGCCCGCTGGCTCAGGAGTGGCGATCCTGACCCGAGTTCCACGGGCCGCCGGGCGAGCGACCGCGCTCGTCTCTACTTCTCGACTGCGGTCAGGTGTGTGTCGAAGAAGCTGAAGATGCGCTGCCACGCGTCGCGGGAGGCGTCCTCGTTGTAACCCAGGCCGGTGACGCGCAGCAGCGGGTCGACCGGGGTGACGTTGGCGAAGGCGTGGGTGACCTTCGGGTAGACCTTGATGTCGTGCTCGACGCCGAGCTCGGTCAGCGCCTCGTCGAGCTTGCGGGGCGCGCCGATCAGGATCGGGTCGCGCTGGGCGTAGCTGGCCACGACCGGGCAGGCGCCGTCGAGCATGGCGCGGTAGTCGCCGTAGAGCGACGGATAGAACGGCGCGGACGCGTCGAACCCCTTCGGCGCGACCAGCAGCGCGAACCCGCCGCCCATGCAGAAGCCGATCACGGCGGTGCGGCCGGTGCAGTCGGGTTCGGCGACGAGCCGGTCGCGCGCCGCCAGCACGTCGCGCACCGGCGGACCGTCGCCGGTGAAGGCCAGCGCCCGGAAGATCGACCGGATGCAGCGCACCCGTCCCCGCGAGAACAGGTTCGGCGCGATCGTCAGGTACCCGTAATCGGCCAGCATCCCGACGGTCCGCCGCAGATCGGCACTGAACCCCACCCCATCGTGGATCACCACGACCCCGGGCCACGGACCGTCCCCGGACGGCCGCGCCAGGACCGCCTCGAGCCGGCCATCGGGTGCGGTGAGCTCAATCGTCTTCATGCCCACCGAATCTAGGTCAGTGTCTCAGACATGTACAGCACGATCCGGTCAACGCGGGGCGAGCACGGCCGGCAGGTCCCGGGCGCACCGCTCGTAGCGGGCGATGTCGAACCGCTCGGGAGCGGGGAGCAGCTGGTGCCCGGCCCGCTCGCCCGCCGGGACATCGCCAGCAGTTCCAGATCCAGGCCGGCGCGGCGGTCGCGACCCCATTCGAGCAGGGCGCGCAGCTGATCGAGGGCGAACTGCCGCGCGGCCTCGGATCGTTCGCGGACCTGGCTCGGCGCGTCGACGGCGGGCAGGAGCAGCAGCTACGAGTCCGGGTTCGCGGTGACGGCGGTGAGCAGGTTCGTCATCGCCGCGACGAGGATGTCGTCGAAGTCGCCGTCCTCGGTGAAGGCCGGCATCGCCTCCGCGAGCGTGGCCAGCGCACGCTGCCCTTCGCGATCGAAGAGGGCGAGCAGCAACGGTTCCACGCCCGGATAGGCCGCGTAGACACGAGGTGTGGCCAGCTCGGCCTCGCGCGACACGGCCTCCATCGTGATCCCCGCATACCCGCCGCGGATGACCAGCAGCGCCGCGTCCCGCACCTGCTCGCGCCGCACCTCGAGCTGCGTCCGCGGCTGGCGGGGGCGTTTGACCGGCTGGCTCGCCGAACTCCCACTAGTCGCCGGTCGAAGTCCGGCCGGGCAGGCGGAGTCGTTTGAGCGACACCGCGTTCAGGGCGACGATGATGCTCGAACCCGACATCGACATCGCGGCGATCTCCGGGCGCAGGGTGAAGCCGAACGCCGGAACGAACACACCTGCGGCGATGGGCAGCGCGATGGTGTTGTAGCCGACGGCCCAGGCCAGGTTCTGATGCATTTTGCGCAGGGTGCCGCGGCCGATGCGCAGGGCGGTGGGGACGTCCAGCGGGTCCGAGCGCATCAGGACGAGGTCGGCGGTCTCGATGGCCACGTCGGTGCCCGCGCCGATCGCGATGCCGAGATCGGCGCCGGCCAGCGCGGGCGCGTCGTTGACGCCGTCGCCGACCATCGCCACCTTGCGGCCGTCGCGTTGCAGCTCAGCGACTTTCGCCGCCTTGTCGCCGGGCAGGACCTCCGCGATCACGGTGTCGATGCCGAGGTCGGCGGCGATGCGTTCGGCGGTGGCGCGGTTGTCGCCGGTCAGCATGACCACCTCGATGCCGAGGTCGTGCAACTCGGCGACCGCGGCGGCGGAGGTGTCGCGGGGTGCGTCGGCGAGGCCGATCGCGGCGGCGGCGGTGCCATCGATCGCGGCGAGGACCGCGGTGTGGCCGGAGTCGGCGAGCTGGTTTCGGTGTGCGGCAAGAGATCCGAGGTCGATGTGCTCGCGTTCGAACAGGCGGCGGTTGCCCACCACGACGCGACGTCCGTCGACCTCGGCAATAGCGCCGTGGCCGGGGATGTTCTCGAACTTGGCGGCGGACGGCGTTGCGCTGCCGTGGGTTTCGGCGTGGCGGACGATCGCGGCAGCCAAGGGATGTTCGGATTCCCGTTCGACCGCGGCGACCAGGCGCAAGACCTCGTCGGCCGAATATCCCTCGGCGGTAATCACATCGGTGACTTCCGGTTCGCCCTTGGTCAGGGTTCCGGTCTTGTCCATGACCACGGTGTGGATCCGGGCCGCGGCTTCCAGAGCGAGCGCGTTCTTGAACAGCACACCGCGTTTCGCGCCGAGACCGGTGCCGACCATGATCGCGGTCGGGGTGGCGAGACCGAGCGCGTCGGGGCAGGTGACCACCACGACGGTGATGGCGAACAGCATCGCCTTGGCGAACGAGGCGCCGGCCAGCAGCCACACCGCGAATGTCAGTGCGCCGCCGAACAATGCGACCAGCACCAGCCAGAATGCCGCGCGGTCGGCCAGCTTCTGGCCCGGCGCCTTCGAATTCTGGGCCTGCTGAACCAGTTCCACGATCTGCGCCAGCGCGGTGTCCGCGCCGACCTTCGTCGCGCGAATCCGCAAGGTGCCGTTGGTGTTCAGCGAGGCGCCGATGACCGTCGAGCCCGGCTCCTTGTGCACCGGCATGCTCTCGCCGGTCACCATCGACTCGTCGACCTCGCTGTCCCCCTCCGCCACGACACCGTCGACGGCGATCTTCGCGCCCGGCCGCACCAGCAGCAGGTCACCGACCACCACCTCCGCGGTGGGCACCTCGACCGGCGTACCGTCGCGGATCACCTCCGCCTTGGGCGGCGCCAGATCCAGCAGCGCGCGGATCGCGTCATTGGCACCGCCGCGGGCCCGCATCTCGAACCAATGACCGAGCAGCACAAAGGTCGCCAGCATCGTCGAGGCCTCGTAGAACACCTCGCCCCCGCCGGTCAGGGTGATCGCCAGCGAATACAACCACCCCGCCCCGATCCCTACCGCGACCAGCACCATCATGTCCAACGTGCGTGCCCGCAACGCCGCCACCGCACCGGTGAAGAAGATCGCCGACGAATAGAACACCACCGGCAAACTCAAGATCAACGCCCAAATGTCCTGCCGCATCCCGAACGGGACCGGCAGACGCAACCCGAACATGTCGGTGGCCATCGGCGACCACAACATCACCAGCACCGCGAAGACCGCGGCCACAAGGAAACGATTCCGCATGTCGGCGGCCATGTCCTCCATGGACATTCCGGCATGACCTGCGTGACCAGCGTGCGCGTCATGCCCGGCGTGCGCGTCATGCCCGGCGTGCGCGTCACGCCCGGCGTGCCCGGCGTGCCCGGCGAGCCCGGCGTGCGCGTCATGCCCGGCGTGCGCGTCACGCCCGGCGTGCCCAGCGCGTAGATCGCGACCCGCCTCTATGTCGCCTTCCGACTGCGCGCCATGATCGGAGTCACCGGCCCTGTTCTCGTTGTCGGCGTGCGGCGCAACACCTTCAGAGTGAGCGGTCGGCACTTGGTGCGCGACGCCGTGCGATGCCGGATCGCTGTCGGCTTTGTCTTGGGCGGTAGCCCTGTCGGCTTCGGGATACGCAGCGGGCGAATCGCGTATTCCGGCGACATCGCGACCGGCAGGTGCAGCTGCTGCGCCGTGGCCGGCGTGCGCGGACGGGCTGTCATGATCTGGGTGCGGCGCAACACGTTCAGTGTGGGCGGGCGACACATGGTCGTGGATGTCGTGCGAACTCGCCGCACCGTCGAGTTCGCCCGGGGTATCCGTCATTCCGCCCTCTGGATCGGCGGCTCGAGCATCCCGGCTTCCAGCGACAGTGCGACCGCGCGATGTGCCGCCCAGGCGAGGCTCGGTGTGATCGGTGACGTCGGTGTGCTCGGCCTGAATCACGGGAGAGTGTGAGTCATGCGCGGTGTGTCCCGAGGTGGCGGCAGGCGTGCTGTGGACGACGTCAGTCCTACCTGGGGTACCGGGGGTGGTCGGGTCGCCGGAGTGTGGCTCGACCAGCGGATCGCAGATGTGGCTCGGCACCGAGCGCCCCGCGCAGTGGTAGCCGCAGTCGCGGATCCAGCCGGCCAGTTCGGCGACCGAGGTGCGGGCCGGGTCGTACGCGATTGTCGCGGTTTGCGCGGTCGGGTTGGCGGCGACGTCGAGCACGCCCGGCCTGCGGCGAAGTACGGCGGTGACGACATTGGCTTGGCTGGCCCAGCGAACGCCGCGCACGTCGAGGACGACGGTGCGGCGAGTTGGGTTGCGGTGCTGCTGGTCGTGGTTCACGTACCTCACTCCTCGTTCGGAAACCTCGGCTCGATCGAATCGAAGCGCGCCATCGGCAAGATCGACCATATACCCCTACCGGGTAGGTGTCTAACCCGAATCGCCGACACTGAAGCACGAAACCGATCGGCACGGACGCACAAGTCGATCCCGCACACGCCGACCATCTCGCGCCCACGACGAGCAACCGGACCACGAGCCGCACCAAGCGGAACATCGCCAACGCGCGCCAACCTCGGCCACACCACCCAATCGAACGCATACCCGCACCGAACGGGGCATGACGGAGCTTTCACCCGCGATTCGACGCAACCATGTCCCGCTCGGCCTGCAACGAGAAGCGAACCTGTATCGGACGGGACAGGACGGAGAACTCGTCCTCGATTCGACGCGACCGTGCCCCACTCAACCTGCAACCAAGGCATAGCCGTCGAACGGGACATCACCCCGGCGCCCGAAAGTCGACGCAATCATGTCCCGCTCGACACCCAACCGAGGACACGACCTTGCCGAACAGGTACATGACGGCGGCGGAACCCTTCCGAAAGAGACCGCACTGCGAGCAACCTGAGTGCCGAACAACGATGTCTGCCACGGCCAGAAAGAATGGCCAGGACTCCTTGAGCGGGACACGACGGAGGAGCCACCAACAATTCGGCGCGGTCATGCCCCTCTCGACACTCATATGGGCAACCTCCCTCGCCGAGCGGGACACGACAGAGAGGTCACCAACGATTCAGCGCAGTCATGCCCCTCTCGACACTCATATGGGCAACCTCCCTCGCCGAGCGGGACATGACGGATCAGGACCCTTACCGAAACGGTCGCAGCACCTCGAGCGGGACGCGACGGAGGAGCTTCCACCGATTTGGCGCGGTAACGTCCCGCCCCGGCACGCAAATGGGGAGCCTCACTTGCCGAGCGGGACATAACCGATCGGGACCCTTGCCGAAAAGGATCTCAGCGCGAGCAACCTCAGCGGCAAGCGCAACGATTTTCCGCCCGGCGAGGACGCAACGATTTCTGCCCGGGACAGTTCCTTCGAGATCCGGAACTTTCGACGCGTAATCCTGACCCTCACTCCGGCGGACGTCGGCCCGCAGACTCCGGCCGAGATCGGCCGGTTCCTGCTGGGCGACGCTGCGGGAGAACGTCATTGAGCCGAGGCTCGGGTCTCAGTTGAGGGACTTCAGCACGCTGCGGTCGAAGGCGCGAGGAAACACCGGTCACAGCACCTCGAACGGGCACGGGAGCTGCCACTAACGATTTGGTGCGGTCGCGTCCTGCTCGACAGGTAAATGGGCGGCCTCGCTTGCCGGGCGGGACATGACGGACGGGAGTTACGTTGGGCGTGGGGCCTGGTCTCTACGCGACAGGCCGCTGCGGCGGGTTGTGCAGGTTTGCACTGGGCGCAACGGCGCGGGAGGGGTTGGGGGTGAGGCGAATTCGTTGGTCAGAGGGGGAAGGTCAGGCGGTCGGGGCGGATGTAGTCGGTGGGGTCGTGGAGGGAGCGGAGTTCGGGGCGGCGCGGGGTGGGGATGCGGGTCAGTTCGGTGTGGAGGGGTGGGTCGTAGGTGGCGGCACCTGCGGTTATGCCGGGGAGCCAGTTGTCGTGGTGCGCGGGGACGAAGAGGGTGGGGGCGATGGCTTCGATGTAGCGGCGGGGGTCGCGGAGGCCGTTGGTGATCTGGTTGAAGCCTTGGACGGCGCCGATCTGGAGATCGGTTTTCGGTAGGTCCGCGAAGACGTCGAAGACGTTGGGGGCCTTCTCGGTCAGGGGGCCGGTCGAGTCGTGCCAGACCAGGGAGAAGCCGGGGACGCGGAATTGGTAGAGGAGGGAGCCGCCCTCGGGATCGTTCAGGCGCGGGACGTTCTGCAGAACGCCGGCCAGGGTCGGCGGATGTTGAACGAGGGCGCAGAGTTCCGGCATCGGGAAGAACGGGGGCGAGCCGCCAGGGCGTTCGGGGGCGGTCGGTGCGGAGTGCACGTGGCGGATCGCGGTCACCTCGACGGGGCCGACGGTGAAGTCGTGCCGCTCCCCCGGTTGCGAATTGGCGTCGCCGAGGGCGACGGTCCGGAAGGCCGGATCGCTCACCTGCGCACGGATACTCACTCCATGGTCGGCGGTCCCGTAGACCACAGCTCCGGACGCCTGCGCGATCCGCCCGGCGTCACCCGCGTGATCGAAATGCCCGTGTCCGATGAAGATCGCCTCGGGCGCGAGGTCGGCGAGATCCTGTGGCGTGGCGGGCACATATCCGGTGCTGGTGAGCCGGGGCACCCAAGCGTCCAGCAGGAACACCGATCCACCCATCGCCAGCGCATACGTCGTGCACCCCACCCACGCCAGCACCACGCGATCCGCCCGAACCACACCGGTTTCCGCGTCGACGGTGTCCGCTCCGAAGAATCGCTGTCGAGCGGCGACGGTCTGCGGTGAACCAGGATCGGCCGACGCGGTCAATCGCCCCGCCGCCAGCAAAACCCCGGCACCGAGCGCTCCGCCCAGCATCGTCCGCCGCCCGATCAAACCCGGAATGTTGCACACCGCAGTACCACATCACGGAACGCGCTCCCCGGCAACCATTTCCGCCGACGAGGTGCAGCGCGGGCACGATGTTGCCGTCAAGGCGCGCCGATCCGGGGGCCGGTGGGGATCCACAGGTGCCCGCGTCCGGCCCACGCCCTTCCGGTTGTCGGTCTGTACCGGACCGACAACCGGACGAGTCCTCGCAGCAGCTGCCGATCGAGGTGGAACTGTGCGAGGCCGTCGACCGCGGCGCACTATCAGCCGATGGTCAGCCTCACCGAGGGCGGCGGCAAGGCGGTCGGGGTCGAGGCGCTGGCCGCGCTGGTCATCGAGCGCGCAGCCGACGTCACCACCGAGGGAATGATCCGGGTCGCCGAGGACTACGACCTCATCTCCGACTTGGACGAGCTGGTGTGGCGCCGGGCCGACGCGCCACAGCACCGGCGAGGACCTCGCCGGTCAGCCAAACGGTCGACCGAATCGAAGGTTCGGCGACGACAGGCGCCGCGTCTGCAAGACACCTTCGTCCAGCTCGATCTGCCCCTGAACGTGAACGTCAGCGGCCTGGAACTGGCCGAAGCGGGCTACGCTGACCGCGTCACGGGCATCCTCGCCAACACCGGCTCACCCGCCGAGCGGCTGCTGCTCGAGAACGAGCCGACGGCCGAATCCCACAGGACCATCGCGAATCTGTACACCCTGTTTGAGCGCGACGTGCGGGTCACTTCGACGTCAAAATTCCGCGGGATCGGCCAGCAGAGGTGCGAAGTGGCCTACAAGCTGACTCCGAGGAGCGCGTCGACCGCGGCGGCGACGGCCGCGGGGGCTTCGGCGTCCGAGCCGCCGTAGTCCAGGGCCTGGCGGGCCCAGTTGTCCACGGCGTCCAGCGCTTTCGGGGAGTCCAGGTCGTCGGACAGGTGCTGGCGGAGGCGGGCTACGGTGTCGGTGGCTGCGGGTCCGGAGGCGAGGGCGGCGGCGCGGCGCCACCGGTCGAGGCGGGCTTTGGCCTGCTCGAGGACCTCGTCGGTCCACATGCGGTCTTGGCGGTAGTGGCCGGCCAGCAGGCCGAGGCGGATGGCGGCGGGGTCGACGCCGCTGCGGCGCAACGTCGAGACCAGGACGAGATTGCCCTTGGACTTCGACATCTTCTCGCCGTCCAGACCGATCAGACCGGCGTGCACGTAGTGGCGGGCGAAGCGGCGACCGGCGATGAGCGACTCGGCGTGCGCGGCGGAGTACTCGTGATGCGGGTAGATGAGGTCGCTGCCGCCACCTTGGATGTCGAACTCGGGTCCGATTCGGTTGAGCGCGATCGCCGAACACTCGATGTGCCAGCCGGGCCGACCCGCGCCGAACGGCGACGGCCAGGACGGCTCGCCCGGGCGCTCCGCGCGCCACAGCAGCGCGTCGATGGTGTCGCGCTTGCCGGGACGGTCCGGGTCGCCGCCGCGTTCGGCGAACAGGCGCTCCATGGTGGCGCGGTCGTAGCCGGATTCGTAGCCGAACTGCTCGGTGGCGTCAGCGCGGAAGTACACGTCGGGGAACTCGGCGTCATCGACGACGTAGGCCGCGCCCGAAGCCAGCAGCTTCTGCACGAATTCGATGACCTCGTCGACGGATTCGATGGCGCCGACGTACTCGCGCGGCGGGACGACGCGCAGCGCGGTCATGTCCTCGCGGAACAGGTTGATCTCGCGGGTGCCCAGGTCGCGCCAGTCCACGCCGTCGCGCTCGGCCCGCTCGAACAGCGGGTCGTCGACATCGGTCACGTTTTGCACGTAGTGCACGTCGTGGCCGGCGTCGCGCAGGGCGCGGTTGACCAGATCGAAGGTCAGGTAGGTGGCGGCGTGACCGAGGTGGGTCGCGTCGTACGGGGTGATCCCGCAGACGTACATGGTGGCGGTGGCACCGGGTGTCACCGGCCGTACCTGACGGTCGGCGGTGTCGTACAACCGCAACGGCGGCCCTGCTCCGGGGATGGTGGGTAGGGCGGTATCGGACCAGGACTGCATGATTCGAGGGTAAAGGTGTGGTCGAGATCATCGACCCCCGCCCCGGCCCAGAGCCCGCCGTAAGTCCCTGACCTGCCACTCCCGACCTGCGTTTTTCAGCAAATCATGGGATGTCAAGATTTTCGCTCTCGCAGAATCGACTGTCGGGAGATCCACCGTCCGGCACCGAGCGCCATCGAATCAACCGCCGACGGTAGCGTCCCGGCAGCCCCAGGGCAATGAGAAATCCCGAGTTCATCGGCGGCGACCGGCACACGATGCATGCCTGCGCGCGCTGCCGAACATGCCTGCACGCGGTGCCGGACCGACTGCGATCGGGAACGCACCGCGCCCACTGAACCAGTGCCGCACCATCACTCAGCGCCCAGCAGGACTGGACTGAGCGAGCGCCGCGAGGGGCGGTACAGCACCGGAGATTTCGAACTCGACTACTCCGACGCGGCCACCGGTGCAACGGTTGACCTTCAGCACCGGGCCAGACGAGATCCGCCCGCACCCCGAGTAGTTCGTCCGGCCAGCTGCACCGCCACCCGTTTCATGTTCGCCATCAAAGCGCCCGCTGCCGCAGGTCCTCACCGACACACGATCGTTCGCTGCTTCGAAATCGGCAGAGCCTGACGTTCCCGCCCGCGGCATTCCTCGCCATCCCACGCACCGAGCACCCCGGGCGCCACGTGCGGGCCGATCGCAGCAGCCGCACGGCTTCTGATTTCCCGCACCAGGAATTGCATGCGAATCTCGGTGCGGGAAATCAGAAAGTGTGCGGCTGTGCCAGGCTCCCCGCGCGGCCATCCGGGCGTAGGCCGTGGAGACACCCGCCTGTGCACGCCCTCCCGTGCACCTGCCCCGGCGTACGCCGCTAAGGGCACCTGGCCCGGCGTACGCTTCCGGGCACTGGCCCCTGCGTACGCCGCTCAGGGCACCTGATCCGGCGTACACGCTTCCGGGCACTGGCCCCTGCGTACGCCGCTCAGGGCATTTGACCCGCGCACGCCGCTCGGGGGCGCCGTCCTGGCCGTTCAGGCTCGAGTGCACGCCCTGCGAACTCCTCGAGCGCTGGCGTCTGCGACAACGAAGCTCCCATGGCAGCCCATGCACTCCAGTTCAGACAAACGCACACCCCCTGCTTTCCCGCACACCGAATTGCATGCGATTCCGTGTGCGGGGAATCAGGGGGTGTGCGGCTATGGCGTATGTCACGTGGGTGGGGTGTTACGGGGAGAGGGGTGGGGGCGTCTTATGGGCGCCTGGTGAGGACATCGGGTAGTCGACATGGTTGGCGTTGGCGCGTCGGCTGGTCGGTTCGGATAAATCCGGGCGTGAGAGTTGCCTGTATTTCGAAGGAGATCATCATGAATGTCGCGCTGTGGGTTGCGGCCGGTCTGCTGGCGGCGATCGCGTTGGCCGGCGGGATCACGAAGACGGTTGTGCCCAAGGCGAAGCTGGCTGCGGCGGCCGGTGGAGAATGGACGGGTCGCGCCCCCGCCGGGTTCATCAAGGCCCTCGGCGTGCTCGAGATTCTGGCTGCGGCCGGCCTGATCCTGCCTGCCGTGCTCGATATCGCACCGGTCATGGTGCCAGTCACCGCCGCCTGCTGGATCGTTCTGATGATCGGCGCGATGCTGACACATCTGCGCGATGATGGTTGGAAGTTCGCGTTGGTGAACCTGGTCTACCTCGCCCTTGCCGTGTTCGTCGCCTGGGGTCGCTTCGGCCCGCACTCGTTCAGCTGAACCGGCACCAAGACGCTCACCTCACCGAGTCCCCCGGAGACGCACCACTTTTGATTTCCCGCACCGAAATTCGCATGCGATTTTCGGTGCGGGAAATCAAAAGGCGTGCGGCAACCCGGGGCCGGCAATCACCTAGAGTTCGGCACTCTGTGCAGGTTCGCATTCACTGCCGAGAACCGGATTCAGAAGGCAGGCCAGGGAATAGGGCGGGATGTACGCGGGGTCGGCATCACCGGATTGTCGAGCAATTCCTGGGTGCGGTCGGCCAGCGCTTCGATTTCGGCATCCGTGATGTGCTCGGCGAGCACGTCCGCCACTGTCCCCGGTAGTTCCTTCGCGAACGCGGTGATGTCGGCAATCAGCGCATCGCTCAGCGGCTGTCCGGCCCAACCCCACAGCACCGTGCGCAATTTGTGCTCGGTGTGCAAACAGATGCCGTGGTCGACCCCGTACACCTGCCCGTCCACGCCCTCCAACGCATGCCCGCCTTTGCGGTCGGCGTTGTTCAGCAACACATCCAGCACGGCCATCCGCTGCAACCGCGGATCATCGGCATGGATGAGCGAAACCTCGTTCCCCGCCGGATCCTGCGCCCGCAGCACCTCGCGAAAACCATCCGGCACCGATCCGGGTGAAACCAGATCGACCAGATCGAGCCGGTCCCGTTGCTCGGTGTGGTTGTCGACCCCGTCGATCCAACGCTGCACCATCCCGACCCCGTAGGGCCCGTCCCGCAGAATCGTCTCCGGAATCACTCCCCACCCGACGGCGGCGGAAACCGCATAGGACGCCACTTCACGCCCGGCCAACGTGCCGTCCGGGAAATCCCATAATGGCCGCTCCCCCCGCACCGGCTTGTAAACCACCCGCAACGGCGATTCACCCTCGTCGAGAATGTCGCAGACCAGGGTGACGTTACTGGCAGTGCTGATCCGCCCGATCACCGTCAGCTCGCCGCTGTGGAACCGGTCCCCGGCCCGCGTCACCGATCACTCCTCTAGTTCGGCCGCGCCGAAGATATCGCCGCGCTTGTACCCGTTGGTGCGCACGCACATGTGCCCCCGGGACGACAACGGCTCCCCGCACAGCGGGCACGGCGGCCGGCCCGCCGCGATCACCCTGGTCGAACGCAACGCGAACTCCCGCGCCTGGATCGGCGTGAGAAATACGCGAACCGCGTCCGGTCCCTCCTCGGTGTCGTCGAGCACGACCGACTCGTCGACCTCGGTCTCGGTGATCGCCAGCAACTCGACCACCACGGCATTCGCGTCGGCGTCCCAGCCGAGCCCCATGGTGCCGACCCGGAACTCCGCGTCCACCGGCGTCACCAGCGGCGCGGTGTCGCCGATGTCGTCGGCCTGCGGCGGCACCTCGGCACCGAACCGGCGAGCGACCTCGTCCAACAGCAGACCCATCCGGTCCGCGAGCACCTTTACCTGCTGCTTCTCCAGCAGCACACTGACCACCCGCGGTTCCTCTATGGCCTGCAGATAGAACGAACGATCGCCCGGCTCACCGACGGTCCCGGCGACGAAACGATCGGGGGTGCGAAATACATGGATTGCGCGTGACACATGCACCTCCTGATACGTGACCCTGATCGACTACCCACGGCGCTGTGATACAACGCCACTCCGTGTACAAGGAATCTCAGCGCTCCGCATTCCCATTATCCCCACTCCCCGAGCTACCCAGCTCGCCGCCGGGAACGGGCCCGGTGGTGTCGGCCGTAGCGTCAGGCTTGGCCGAGCCGGAATCGGAAACGGGCCGTGGCGGATTCGACAGCGCGGACAGGTCGGTGCCGGTGTCGTTGAGCCGCCACACGTAGGGCGCGGTCGGGGTGTAGCGGACGACGCTGATCGAGGCCGGCTCGACCACGATCCGCTGGAACCCGTCCAAGTGGATGCCCAGCGCGTCGGCCAGCACGGATTTGATCACGTCACCGTGGGTGCAGGCCACCCACAGCGTGTCCTGCCCGTGCTGCTCGGCGAGCGCCCGATCGTGCTCGCGCAGCGCCGCGACCGCCCGGGTCTGCACCTGCGCCAGCCCCTCACCGCCCGGGAAAACCGCGCCGGAGGCGTGCCGCTGCACCACTTTCCAGAGGGGTTCGTTGAGCAGTTCGGCGATCGGCCGCCCGGTCCATTCGCCGTAATCGACCTCGATCAGCCGGTCGTCGAAGACCGGTTCCAGCCCTAATTTCTCCGCTAGCGGCGCCACCGTTCGCTGACAGCGCAACAGCGGAGAGTGCACGATCCGTTCGATCGGCAGCCCGGCGAGCCGGTCGGCGACCGCCTCGGCCTGGGTGGTGCCGTGGTCGGTCAGCTCGACGCCGGTGCTGCGACCGGCCAACGTGCGGGCGGTGTTCGAGGTCGAGACTCCGTGCCGGAGCAGAATCACCGTCATGTAGTCAGCCTAAGCCCGCCTGCTGCCCGGCCGCCGCCCCCCATGGGGTCGCTACGCGATGCGGTACTCATGTGGCCGACACGACACCCGTCGCCAGGAGTCCCATCACGGTCAGTCCGAGGACGATGCGGTAACCGACGAACCAGTCGAGCGAATGCTTCGCGACGAACTTCAGCAGCCACGCCACCGACGCGTACCCGACCACGAACGCGAGCAGTGTCGCGACAATCAGCTGCGCCCCGCTGGCATTGAGTCCCTCACCAGCCGGTTTGAACGCATCCGGAATGCTGAACAACCCCGACGCGGTCACCGCGGGAATCGCCAGCAGGAACGAGAACCGCACGGACGCTTCACGAGTCAGCCCGAGGAACAGGCCCGCCGACGACGTGGCACCGGACCGCGAGACACCCGGAATCAACGCGAGACACTGCGCGAAACCCATCACCAGCCCGTCGCGCGTGGTCAGCTGCTCCAACGGCCGCAACTTGCGTCCGTAGTACTCGGCCGCCGCGATCACCAGCGCGAACGCGATGAGCATGAACGAGATCAGCCACAGGTTGCGCGCCGCCGTGCGGATGACGTCCTTGAGCAGGAACCCGAGCACGCCGATCGGGATGGTGGCGATGATCACATACCAGCCGATTCGGTAGTCCAGCTCGCGCTGCCGCTGTTCATCGAAGTAGCGATCGGCCTGGCCCATGGTGACCACGGGCAGCCGGGTCGTCACCTGCTCGGTGATCGGCACCCGGTTCCGGGACGACAGCTTGCTCAGCACGGTGCTGAACCACGCCTGCAGGATCCGCCAGATGTCCTTCGCGAAATACACCAGCACGGCGGCCTCGGTGCCTAGCTGCGTCACCGCGGTGAACGAAGCACCCGCGTCGTCGCCGAAGAACACTCCCGACACGATCCGCAAATGCGCCGACGACGAGATGGGCAGGAACTCCGTGAGCCCCTGCACCAGGCCGAGCACGAGCGCCTGGATCCAGGTCATCGATTCGCCCGTCACACGGTCTCCTGGTGTCTCATGCCGCCTCCACGTGTTCCTGCCCGAAATAACCGTTCCGACTGGGCAATTGGTCATCAACCGGGTTGCGCGTGAGTGAGCACCGGCGCAATCCCGCAGCGACAGTACAGTGTCGCGGCCGTACTGGCATGCTCGCACCGCTGCCGGGAACGACGCGCGAGCCACTGTGCGGGTAGACGTCCGGACGCCGGTGCACGCTCTAGGCTTGGCGCCGTGACGATTGCGCGGACACGGTGATGGAACAGCGGACGGTCGGCCACAGCGGCCTACGGGTGTCCCGGATAGGTCTTGCGACCCATACCTGGGGTTCGCATACGGACGCCGACGAGGCGGCCGGGCAGTTGGTGGCGTTCATCGAGGCGGGCGGCACGCTCGTCGACACCTCCCCCGCGTATGCCGGTGGCGGCGCGCAGCGGATCCTGGCCGAATTGCTCGGTGATCTCGTCTCGCGCGACGATCTGGTGCTCAGCGGTTGCGCCGGTCTCGCGCCGCGGGTGACGCCTGCCCCGGCCGGGCCCGCGGTGCCGGACGCGACGACGCGCACCGCGGTCGATACCTCGCGGCGCGCGCTGCTGCGTCAGCTCGATCGCACGTTGCTCGAATTCGGGACCGATCATCTGGATATCTGGAATGTCGCGGTGTGGGATCCGCGGACGCCGCTGGACGAGGTCGCGGCGACACTCGAGCAGGCGATCCGGGCCGGGAAGGTCCGGTATGCGGGCGTGCGCGGGTTCGGTGCGTGGCAGTTGGCCAGTCTTGCCGCGGTCGCGCCGATCAGTGCCGCGTACACGCAGTACTCGCTGCTGGCCCGGGACGCGGAGACCGATTTCGTGCCGGCCGCGCTGCATCACGGAGTCGGCGTGATCGCCTCGGCGCCGCTGGCCGGCGGCATTCTCACCGGCAAGTATCGCGATGGGGTGCCTGCGGATTCGCGGGGCGCGGATGAGGCGACGGCCGCGGATATCCGCGACAGCCTCGACGAACGCGCGACCCGGGTGGTCGACGCGCTGGTGACCGCCGCGGACGGACTCGGCACGTCGCCGCTGGCCGTCGCGCTGGCGTGGATTCGGGACCGTCCGGGCGTGGCGAGCATGATCGTCGGAGCTCGCGATATCGGGCAGCTCACCGGCGTACTCGCCGCCGAGGCGCTCGAAGTGCCACGCGCGATCGCCGCCGCATTGGACGATGTCAGTGCGCGCAACGACTGAGGTGCCCGGCCGATGTGCCCGCGCTGCCCCGCCGCTCGGCCGCGCACGGCACGTCTTAGGCTTGCCTACATGAGGCATGCGACGTCCGGCGACCCGTCCGTCCAGGCGCAGCGGATCGGCGGTGTTCGATCTACGGCGGCCCGGTGCGTCCTTGCCGTGCTGGCCCTGACCATGGTCATGGCCTCGGCCGCGTGCGGCCCCGACACCGCGACCGCGGCCGGACAGCGCGGACCGGCCACGGCGACGCTGACCGACCTCGATCCGGTGCCGATCGGGCCGGAACCGACGCCGGTCCTGCCGGTCACCGTGCGCTCGTTCGACGGCGCGGACGTCACCATCACCGATGCGAGCCGCATCATCGCGGTCGACCGCTATGGCACCCTGTCGCAGATCGTGTACGCGCTCGGCCTGGGCTCCAAGCTGATCGGCCGCAGCAGCGTCGCTATCCCGGCCATCCGCGATGTGCCGAACGTGGCGGGTGGCAACGGTGCGCTGAACCTGGAAGCCCTGCTGGCACTGCGTCCTTCGGTGTTCCTGACCGACGACGTGACGGTGACGCCGCAGCTGCGTGAGCAATTGCGCGCGGCCGGGGTGAACGTCGTCTTCGCCGACCCGAAGCGCACCATGGACGGTGTCGTCCCCCAAATCGAGGCTGTGGCAAACGCTTTGGGCGTACCGGAGCAGGGCAAGAAGCTGGGGCAGCGCACCCGCGGCGAGATCGACGCCGCCATCGCCGCTGTGCCCCAACAGGATCCGCGGTTGAAGATGGCGTTCCTGTATCTGCGCAGCACCGCCATCACCATGCTGGCCGGGCCGGGGTCCGGTGCGGATTCGCTGATCGCCGCGCTCGGCGGGCAGGACGCGGGCGCCGCGCTGGCCGAACCGTTCGTCACGATCACCAGCGAGGCCATGATCAGTGCCGCGCCCGATCTGCTGCTGGTGATGTCGGACGGGCTGAAATCCGTTGGTGGCGTTGACGGTTTGGCAAAGGTGCCGGGTATCGCACAGACGCCGGCCGGGCGGAACAAGCGGGTCGTCGACATGTCGGATCAGGTGATCCTGAGCTACGGGCCGAACACCGGCCGGGTGATCACCGCCTTGAGCGAGGCCGTGTACGGCGCCAAGCCCGCATGACCGGGCGGCTCGCATGACCGACGTGGCCAAAACCGAACCGGCCGTCGAACCTTCACCGCCCGCGCCGAAGTCGCGCGGACGATCCCGCACGACAGTCGTTTTCGCGATCGCGATCATCGGGTTGATCGCGCTCGCGCTGGCCTCCGCCGCGATCGGACAGGTGCCGACCACGCCCGCCGAGGTGGCCGGGAGTGTGCTGCACCGGATCGGGCTGGACTGGGGGCCGCTGCCCGCGCATCCGGCGGGTGAGGTGACGCTGTGGCAGGTGCGGTTCCCGCGGGTGCTGATGGCGATGCTGGTCGGGGCGGCGCTCGCGACGGCGGGCGGGTTGCTACAGGGGGTGTTCGCGAATCCGCTGGCCGAGCCAGGTGTGATCGGAGTTTCGGCTGGTGCGGCGGTCGGTGCGGGGATCGTCATCGTGGTCGGCGGGACGTTTGCCGCGGCTTGGTCGGTGGCCGCGGGCGCGTTCGTCGCGGGGCTGGCCACCACCCTGCTCGTGTATCTGCTCGCCCGGTCCGGCGGGCGCACCGAGGTGGTCACGCTGGTGCTCACCGGGGTCGCGATCAACGCGTTCGCGGGTGGGTTGCTCGCGTTCCTGCTGTTCGTCGCCAGCCCCGCCGCGCGCGACCAGATCGTGTTCTGGCAGCTGGGTTCGCTGAACGGCGCGACCTGGGACTCAGTCACCATCGTCGCGATCCTGACCGCCATCGGCGTCGCCGCCGCCATCCTCATCGCCCCGCGCCTGGACCTGCTCGCCCTCGGCGAGGCCGCCGCCCGCCACCTCGGCGTCGACGTGGAACGGTTGCGCCGCAACGTCATCCTGGTGGTCGCGGTCCTCGCGACCGCGGGCGTCGCCTTCACCGGCATCGTCCTGTTCGTCGGTCTCATCGTCCCGCACCTGGTCCGCATGCTCGTCGGCCCCGCCCACCGCATTCTCATCCCGCTCAGCGCCATCCTCGGCGCCGTCGTCCTCCTCGCCGCCGACGTAGCCGCCCGCTCCCTCGTGCACAACGCCGACCTTCCCCTCGGCATGCTCACCTCCCTCATCGGCGGCCCCTTCTTCTTCTGGCTGCTTCGCCGGACCCGTGCGCGAGCAGGAGGATGGGCATAATGCGATTCACCTGGGCTGCAACAGATCTCGCGCCTACTCATTGCAGTGCACCGCACTCGAGCTCCGCCCGGCGACACGATCAGCGCCGAAGCGCTCTCCGAAGGCGGCGCGCATCGGATCGTCGGGATCACGGCGCCCACGCGGCCCCCACGGCCTGCGAGTCGGTCCGGCGGGCAGCGAGCGAGATACGGCCCGTGTTCGCACGGACCCACACGTCCGACACGGAAGCCAAAACACCGCGCGCACAACGGGCGAACGCGACCCGACGACAGGCAAACATCGCCCGCGGGTCAGTCCGGGACGGGGTAAGCGGAGTTCGGCACTTGTTCACGCGGACACACGCCTCCCCACACACTGGCGACACGAAAGGCCAAAACACTGCGTGCACGCCGAGTGGACGCGAACCGACGACGGACAAACGTCGCATACAAGTCGGCCGTGGGTGGGGTGTGAGCCGAAGTCGGCAGGCGCCCGCACGGGCAACCCTCGCGGGTTTCCATGCCGGATACCCTGCAGCGGAAGACAGCTGGGCCCGCACCCCGCGTTCGACTTACCTGAAAGTTGCCCACGCCCCCGCGTTTTCAGCGCAGCTTGACGATGCATCCACTGGTTGCCGTGCGCAGGAGATACTCCCGCGCAAGCGCGTTGGCGGCTACGTACGGAATTTGCGTGCGCGGACACACGCGTCGCCTGACCAGTCCGAGCAGGAAGCCACGAGGCCGGGGGCGAACGTGAACCGGCCACCGGCAGACGGCGCGGGCGAGTTGGGTGGGGGTGGGGTGTGAGCGGGGTTCGGCAGGTGTTTGCGCGGACGCATGAGTTGCCGGAGGCGCCGGAGAAGGGGACGGTGACGTTGCGGGCGCGGGGGGTGAGTGTGGATCGGCGGGGGGCGCAGACCGCGCAGCGGCGGGTGCTCGACGGGGTGGACTTCGATGTTGTCGCGGGCGAAGTGGTTGCGCTGGTGGGGCCGAACGGGGCGGGTAAGTCGACGTTGCTTGCGGCGCTGGCCGGGGAGTTGACGCCGAGCGAGGGGTCGGTCGAGCTGGAGGGGCGGGCGCTGGCGCATTGGTCGCCGCTGGATATGGCGCGGCGGCGGGCCGTGCTGCCCCAAACCCATACCGTCGGTTTCCCATTCACGGCCCGGGAAGTGATCGCGATGGGCCGGGCGCCGTGGCTGCGCACCGAACGCCGCGAACTCGACGACGAACGCATTGCCGCCGCCATGCGCGCCGCCGACGTGGAACACCTTGCCGCCCGGTCGTTTCCGACTCTCTCCGGCGGCGAACGCGCCCGCGTCGCCCTCGCCCGCGTGCTCGCCCAGGACACCGGCACCCTGCTCCTGGACGAACCCACCGCCGCCCTCGACCTCGGCCACCAGGAAGCCGTCCTCCGCCTGGCCACCACCCGCGCCGAAGCGGGCGCCGCCGTCGTCGTGGTCCTGCACGACCTGGGCATCGCCGCCGCCTACGCCGACCGCGTCGCAGTCCTCGAGGGCGGCCGCATAGCCGCCGACGGCCCACCCCGCCAAGTCCTCACCACCGACCTCCTCACCCGCGTCTACCAACACCCCGTCGAGGTCCTCAACCACCCGGTAACGGGCGCCCAACTAGTCCTTCCCGTCCGCCGCTGATCCGACCGAGCAGCCGGAACGCCCGCGACTCCGTGCGCGACAAGCCACATCCGCAACCACCGCCCCAGCCAGGCCCCCTCGAGCGACCGCAAACCCACCGGCGCCGCCGACGGGACCGAACAGAGCGCTTACCCGGTCCGGAATCCGGGCAACCTCAACTAACGCCGCACCAAGGCCCGCTCAACGGTCGACAAGCCCCAACCCGCCGCCCAATGGCACACAGCGCAGCATCTACAGGCAGTCGCATGTTCGCGATCGCGAGTCCGGCTCCCCCGATGGCCGCATTCGAAGCGTGAGCCTGCTTCGACTCGCACACCTTCTCCTGTCCCGGCGCCACGTGCCAGGCGGTCCCCGCAGACGGCCACCCTCGCCAGAGCTGCCCCCTCAGCGCCAGATCAGCTTCAGCACCGCGGGGGTCAGCAGCATGCGGATGACCGTCGCATCCAGGATCAGCGCGGCGATCATCCCGTAGGCGATGTACTTCATCAGCACCAGATCGGAGAATCCGAACGCGCCGGTGACGACGATCAGAATCGCTGCGGCGGAGGTGATCACGCCGCCGGTATGGGCGATCCCATAGCGGATCGCCTCGCCCGGTTCGGCGCCGTTGGCCCGCGCCTCGGCCACCCGGGACAGCAGGAACACCTCGTAGTCGGTGGACAGCCCGAACACCACCGTCACGATCAGCGCGAGCACCGCGAACATCAATGGCCCCGGCGTGAAGTGGAAGAACCCCGCCCCGTGCCCCTCGACGAACACCCAGGTCAATACCCCCAAGGTCGACACCAGACTCAACGCGCTCATCGCAACGGCCTTGACCGCCAGCACAATCGACCGGAACGCCGCATACATCAACGTCAGTGCCGCCGCCGCGAGTATCGCTACCAGCAGCGGCAACCCGTGCAGCAGCCCGTTGATACTGTCCCGTTCCAGTGCGGGCACCCCCGCCACCATGACGTCCACCCCGGCCGGCTCCGGAATCGCCCGCAGCGCCTTGATTACCCGATCCGAGTCCTGTTTGTCCGTCAGCCCGGCCTGCAACACGTTGATGCCGCCCTTGGTCGGCACCGACGGCTCGAATCGCCCAGTCAGTCCGGGTATTTGACTGGCCTCGTAACGAATGTCGCTGAGCTGCTGCGGATTCGCGTTCCGCACGACCAGCTTCAACGGCTCGGTCCGAAAACTCGGGAACAACTCGTCGAACCGCTCCTGCGCCACCCGCGCCGGGTTCTCCGCACCGAGATATTTCTCACTGATGCCACCGAACTCGATGTGCCGGAACGGAATACTGAGCGCGAGCAGCGCAAGCACGATCGGCACCGCCACCGCCCACGGCCGCCGCATCGCCCATTGCGCCAGCCGGGAGAAGAACCCGGCATCGATCTGCGCCTCGGTCTTGCTGCGGGAGAACCGTTTCCAGCCCAGCAGATCGATCCGCCGCCCCGCGATACTCAACGCCGCGGGCAACGCGGTCACCGACAGCAACGCGGCGAGCAGCACCGAACTGATCCCGCCGTACGGCACCGAGCGCAGCACCCCGTTCGGAAAGATGAACAGCGCGGCGAGACTCACCGCGATGATGCCGGCCGAGAACAGCACGGTCCGTCCCGCGGTCGCCACCGTGCGCGCGGTCGCCTCCTCCACGCTACGGCCCGCGGCCAGTTCCTCCCGGAACCGCGTCACGGTGAACAATCCGTAGTCGATGGCCAGCCCGAGACTCACCAAAGTCATGACGGTACTGGCGAATACGTTCACATCGATCATCCCGGTGAGCACCCGCATGATCCCCGCGGTCCCCATGATCGTCATGCCGCCGATCACCACCGGCAGCAACGCGCCCACCACCCCGCCGAAGACGAAGTACAGCAGGATCGCCACCAACGGCAACGCGATGATCTCCGCACGGTGAATGTCGTTCTGCATACCGGTATTCAGGCCGGCCAGCACCGGCTGCAATCCGGCCAGTTGCACCGTGGTCCCGCCGGGCCCGCCGCCGGCACTCCCCGCGCCCAGATGGTCTTTGATGGCGGCGTAGTTCTCGACGGTCGCCGTGCCCTCGCCCCGCAACCCGACGCTGGCGAACGCGTGCGTGCGCGTGGCATCCGTGGCATTGGCCGCAAACGGGCTGTCCCAGTAGCTGTCGATCTTCAGAATGTGCTCCGGATACCGCGTGAGCAGCCCGTTCAACGCACCCGTCACCGCGGACCGCACCGCCGGATCATCGACCGTCGTCCCCGGCGGCGCGGTGTACAGCAGGATCAAATCGCTGTCGGTATCCCGCCCGAACGTCGCGTCCGCGATCTTCGACGCCGCCACCGACTCGCTGGACTCGTCGAACCATCCCTCCTGGGTCAGCCGGCCCGCCAGATCCCGTCCATACCAACCGGACGCCAGCACCGCCACCGCGAAGACCCCGAGCACCAGAAACCGATGCCGGTAGACGAACCGTCCCCACCGCAACAACCCGGAGTGCAGCATCGAATCACCTTGCGGTGCACGCGAACCCCGCACGCGCGATCCCCGCACCTCGGTCACGGTCAGCCGCAGGCGGGCGTGCGGTAGTCGGCGGAACGCAGAATCCCGCACAGATCGGTGCGCGAGATCTTCCACTTGCCGTCGAGCAGCACGAAGTGCACCACGGTCGTGCGCACCGCGGTCCCGCTGCCGTCCTTGTCCAGGCGCATCGTCGCGGTCAGCGTGCCGTCGTGGTTGTCGAACACCGGATCGGTGACCCCGTAGACCGCGCGCGGATTGTCCTGCAACGCCTTGTACATGTCGGGAATCGCCGTGCGGAACGCGTCGCCGTCCTCGATGAGGTCGGTCCGTTCGGTATCCGGCAGACCCGGATCCAGCGCCCGCTTGATCTGCGCGTCCAGCTGCGCGGCCGTCGGCAGCGGCGGATGCGCGGCGATGGAGGAGGTGGTGATCGACGCGGACAGCGACGCGTTGGCCGACGAACGAGCGGCGTCGACGGCCGCCTCGTCCGATCCGGTGCTGCATGCCGCGGCCGCGGCCACCAGAAGGAGGCCGGTCGCGGTCAGCGCGGTGCGGGCGAGAAATGTATATGGCATCACCATCTACATACCATCAATGACGGAGCTGATGCGTCCCAGCAGGGCCCGAACGGTCGTCACTTCTCGATCGGGCGCCGCCTCGACGGGCACGGCGTCCGGAATCATGTCCCGCACCAGCGCGACGACGCTGCGTTCGTCGTCGAGATCGATGTCGGTGACCCTGGCCTCGGCGACCGCGACGACATCCTCCGGACCCGGCACCTCGCTCGTCAGGTCGGCCCGGTAGATCTCCAGCGTCAAACTGGCCCGGACCGTGCGAAACGCGTACGGCCTGCCGTCGCCGGTGGTGCCGAACCCGTGAGCGAACGGACCAACGGTGATGTCATCGATGGTAAATCCCGACGTATGGTCGGCTATCAACCGGATCTCCCTGATTTGGACACTGATTCAGCTCAACCGTAACGCGCATCACCGACATTCTCCCCCCGCCACCACCCCGGTACGCCGTCGCGGTGCGCCATCATGGTCAGATGGTGGAGTTGTGGTTAATCGTCGGTAGAAGTCGGTAAGGAGTTCGGTGGATGCGCCCTCGCGGCTGGGTTCGATTCGCGGGTTCTGCCGTGGTTGCGCGGCGCAGCCACCTCGTCCGAGTTCCCACCGCGCTGCTCGGCGTTGCGGCGCTGACGGTGCTGGCCGGCTGTGGCAACAGCCCCGACAGTGACAACCTGCCCACCCGGGATCCGGCGACCGCGGCCGTCTCGCCCACCGGCACCGCGGCGCCCGCGGGCGATGTCAGCGGCCTCGCTCCGGTCCGCGCGATGCTCGCCGAGCAAGGCACCGGTCAGCTCGGCGCGCTCGACCTCGGCGAGGCGAACAGCGCCCTGTTCCTGATCGACCCCGCGACGCCCACCGGAATCCGCACCCTGCCACTGCCCGCGCACGGCGCGAGCCTTGCGCAGGGCAAACCCGGCGAACTCCTGATCCCCGCCCCCGACCGCATCCTGCGGGTCGACGTCGCCGCCGCCACCCTCAGCGAAGTCCCGTTCGACGGCGACGCCCGATCCGTCCAGCGCCGCGACGACGACACGCTGCTCGTCGGCACCGCGGACGGCAAGGTCCGCACCCTCACGCCCGAGGGCAAGGTGGTCCGCACCGTGACCGGCCTGGCCTCCGCCGACGCACTCGCCCTCACCCCCGGCCACGTGTCCGTCCTGGACCGCAGGCAGACCTCGGTGACCGAGATCGAGCTGGGCAAAGACGACCTCGGCCTGGCCCTGCGCGCGGGCGACGGCGCGACGAACATGATCGCCGACCACTTCGGCCGGATCATCGTCACCGACAGCACGGGCGACGAACTCTTGGTGTTCAGCGCCGGACCTCTCGTCCTGCGTCAGCGATTCCCGGTAAACTCTTCGCCTTACGCGCTCGCCTACGATCAGCGGTCCGACACCGTGTGGGTGACGTGCACGCAGAGTAACGAAGTCGTCGGATTCGATCTATCGACAGGTATACCGACGGAAGTGGGCCGCTACCCGACGGTGCGGCAGCCGAACTCGGTGACCATCGATCAGCGCACCGGTGACATGTTCGTGGGATCCGCGGCCGACGGCGGTCTGCAGCGGATCCGCGCGGACGATCGGAAGAGAGGCCACTGATGACTCCGGCAACGCGCGCAGACGACGACCCGCCTTCACCACGCGAGCAGCGTGCGCGCCGCAACGCGCTGCCCGTCGGCTGGGAAACCTCCAGCGAGGACTACGAATACGTGCCGCTGCGGCTGCCACCCGAGGTGACCAGGGTGACCGCGTCCATGCGGCTGGCCATCCAGGCCGAGTTCGGCGGCTGGGAACTGTCCCGCGTGCGGGCCTACACCGACGGTAGCCGCCGGGTGCTGCTGCGCCGCCGAAAAACCGCACTACCCCAGCCGGAACCGGGAATGTGAGCTGATGTACGCCCTGTTATTACGCCTGATGTTCCTGGTTCCCCCGGAACGCATCCATCACCTGGCCTTCGCCGCCATGCGCTTGGCCTCTCGTTTCGCGCCCACCCGCTGGGTCATGACCAAGGTGCTCGTCACCGACGATCCCGTCCTGCGCAACACCGCGTTCGGCGTCGACTTCCCGGCGCCGGTCGGCCTGGCCGCCGGGTTCGACAAGAACGCCGACGGCGTGGACGCCTGGGCGCCGCTCGGTTTCGGTTTCGCCGAGATCGGCACCGTCACCGCGCAGGCCCAGCCCGGCAATCCCGCACCGCGCCTGTTCCGGCTGCCCGCCGATCGCGCCCTGATCAACCGCATGGGCTTCAACAACTTCGGCGCCGCGGCCGCCGCGGAATACCTGCGCGGCCGCCGCGGCGACGTGCCGATCGGCGCCAACATCGGCAAGACCAAAATCGTCGAACCCGCTGACGCCGCAGGCGATTACGCGATCAGCGCGGCCCTGCTCGGCCCGCTCGCCGACTTCGTCGTAGTGAACGTCAGCTCGCCCAACACGCCCGGCCTGCGCGACCTGCAAGCCGTCGAATCGCTGCGCCCGCTGCTGCAGGCCGTGCTCGACAGCGTCCGGGTGCCCGTGCTGGTCAAGATCGCCCCCGACCTGTCCGACGAGGACATCGACGCCGTCGCCGACCTCGCCGTCGAACTCGGCCTGGCCGGCATCGTCGCCACCAACACCACCATCCGCCGCGACGGCCTGCGCACCCCCGCCGACGACGTCGCCGCCATGGGCGCCGGCGGCCTGTCCGGCGCCCCCGTCGCCGACCGTTCCCTCGACGTGCTGCGCCGCCTCTACCGCCGCGTCGGCGACCGCCTCGTGCTCATCTCCGTCGGCGGCATCGAAACCGCCGACCAGGCCTGGGAACGCATCCGCGCCGGCGCCACCCTGCTCCAGGGCTACACCGGCTTCATCTACGGCGGCCCCTTCTGGACCCGCAAGATCCACCGCGGTCTGGCCGAGCGCCTGCGCGCCGACGGGTATCAGAACATCGCCGACGCTATCGGCGCCGAGCACACCGCCAACGCCTGAGCATTCCAGTTACCTTGCGGCAGTACGGCTCTCGACGTTAACCGGGAACGTACGGCGGCGCGATCGCGTGCGGCCGCAACCGGTAGGAGTGCGAGTTGCGGCGCGTACACGCCGGATCGCCCTCGCGCCGCAACTCCTCGTGCAGTCGTTCCGCCATCCGCTTGGCCAGCAGGATGATCACGTGCTCACGCATCATGCCCAGCCGATCGGCGTAGCCGTCGACCCGGGCCTGGGCGATGCGGTCGTGCACGACATGCGGATCGCTCAGCAGCTCATCCAGTTCCATGCCCGCTCTGGCCTGGGCCTCGGTCAGCCTGCGGTCCGGCAGCCAGCTCAGCCGCCAGACCTGGGCGCCGTCGCCGTCGCGGTACGCCGACTCCGGGGTGATGTCACTGGTCATCGTCCATTCGGTGGTGTGAATGGTCATCGCTACCTCCGGTACAACGGATCGAGCATGTTCGGCTCGACGTCTAATCCCGCGGATGCCTGTCGTGCATCCGCTGATGCAGCACGGACAGTGCCGCCTGCACGGTGAGTCCGAGGGAGCCGGCCAGCGCGTCGGCGCGGGCCCGCTCCTGGTTGCCGGAAACCGAGTCCGGCCGGCCGAGCAGCTCGGCCAATTCCATTCCGGCCCTGGCCTGTTCGTGGGTGAGGCGATGCGGCAGCCAGCTCAGGCGCCAGGCCGGTTCGGCGCGGGCCGCCCGCCACGCCCACTCGACGGTGACACTGCTGGTCATCGACCGGCTGTTCGCGTAGATCGTCACGGCTGTCTCCACAGACGTGGAAGTCGTCGCCTAGGCCGCGTGCAGGATCGGCTCCAGTTCGGTGTCGGTGACTGCGCGGCGCTGCTTGCGCCGGCGGATCTGCCGGATCAGGAAAATCACCTTCATCACCAGGCCCTCCCGAGTCGTCTGGCGGTGACGATCGAATCGTCATCTCCAGTGTGGCATTTGCCGTTCTCAAAGGTCAATTGCCGTTGTAGTTTGGTAATTGCCAGTTCGCGCTTCGGATAAACCGCCTATCGTGAGCGCCGCATAACGATCAGCCACGACCACAGGGAGGATGGCGATGCAGCCGCAGGACCCGGGCACGGTGGCCGCCCGCAACATCCTCACCAGGCTGGGCAAACGCTCCGGACTGAGCTCGGATCGCCTGCGCACCACCGAGATCGACGTCGCGCCGCTGCTGGATCTGCCCGCCGTGCGCAGGCACGCGCAGCGGACCGGGATGGAGCGCGAGGAAGCGGTGCTGCCGATGGTGCGCGATCTGGCTCGCCAGCTGAACCCCTCCTCGCTGCTGATCGTGGACGCGGCACTCGCGCTCGGCCTGTTGCGCGACATTCCGGACACCGGAATCGATCTCGATCGCCTCTACGCTCCCGACCTGGGCGAGCGCAGGCAGTATCTGGCCGATCGATGGCAACTGCTGCACGCAGCGCTGCACGCCGACCACGTGCCGCCCGCGCCGTCGGTGCGCTCGTTGCGCGGCAACCAGGAATGGCGCGCGTTCACCGAACTCGCCGCCCTGGTCGCCAACGAATCGATCTACGAGGCGGGGCCGACCCATCCTGGCCACTCCCTGCCTGCTCCGGAAGTGGTTGCGCCGCCGCCGGTTCCGGGAGTCGTGACGGTGTTCGGCGACGCGGTGATCGATCACATCTACCGGGTCGGCCACATCCCGGAGGTCGGCACCTCGACACCGGGCAACTTCGCCGAACATCCGGGTGGCAAGGGGCTCAACCGGGCCGTGGCCGCCGCCCGGCTCGGGCTGCGCGTCCAACTGATCACGGCGATCGGCGACGACGACGCGGGCCGGCGGATCCTGGACTACCTGCGCAGCGAGAACGTCGACACCGACCTGGTGAAGGTGGTCCCCGACGCGCCCACTCCGGTGACCGCGGTGTTGATCACCAGCACCGGCGCGGCGAGCAATATCGGCTGCCGCGACTACCGAATCCGGTTGAGTGCTCAAGATTTGCGCAGTCCGGTCATCCACGCCGCGATCGAGCAGTCCGACGCGGTGCTGCTGACCTTCGAGCAGCCCCGTCCGGTGATCGAACAGGTGCTCGCCACGGTGCGGCGAACCGCGGGGCGGCCACTGCTCGTCGTGCATCCCTCTCCCTCGGTGGATCTGCCGCAGTATCTGTACCAATACCTCGACGTGGTCGACTATCTCGCGGGCACCAGCGCCGACCTCACCGCGATGGTGCCGGAGGCGAACTCCAAGTCCGTCGCCGACACCGCGCGGCGGCTGCGCACCCTCGGCGTCCGTTCCGTATGCGCGGTCGAGGACTTCCGGTGCACGGTGTGGTCCGATAGGGTCAACGCCGAGATCCCGCCGTTCCCAGCGGCTCTCGAAGACTCCCCCGGCGCTCAGGCGGCCTTCGCCGCGGCGCTGGTATATCGTCTCGTCTCGACGCGCCGACCGGCCGAGAGCCAGGACTATGTCTGGGCGACGGCCGCGACGGCCGCGACGCAATCGTTCGGAGATGTCCCAGACGCAATGCCGCTCGTCAGTGAGATCGACCGGATCTTCCACCTTGCTTCGAAGGAGAAGCGTTGACCACAGCTGGGTCCGACCTTGCCGAAACCGATCACCGGTTCACCCGCAAGGAGCATGATCTGCGACTGCGCGTGCTGGAACTCGGCGACGAGGGCGAGCAGGGGCATCTGCTGGTTTTCGGCGAGGTTGCCGACGGTTGTCTGGTACGCCTGCACTCGCGCTGCCTCTACGGTGACGCGCTGCGCTCCGACGACTGCGACTGCGGGCCGGAACTCGACGCCACCCTGGATATGATCCAGGCCGAGGGCGCGGGCGTGCTGGTGTACCTGGAGCAGGAGGGCCGCGGCGCCGGGCTGGTTGCGAAAGCGCGCGGCTACCGGTACAGCGAGCAGCACGCGACCGACACGTTCACCAGTTACGAGGCGCTCGGCTACCCCGCCGACAACCGCACCTACGATCTGGCCGCCGAGCGCCTGGCCGCGCTCGGCCTGCGCTCGGTGCGGCTGCTCACCAACAACCCGGCCAAAATCGACGCCCTGCACGCCGCGGGCATCGAGGTCACCTCCGTACCGCTGCTCACGCCGGTGCACGGCCTGCGGGCCCGCCGCTACCTGGAAGCCAAACGCGCACACCGAGGCCATCGCATCCCGATCGTCTACATCCCGTTCGTCGCGTTCTCGGCGCGGTCGATGCGCCCGCGCTGGTCACCGCACCTCGGCGTCGAACTGTTCGTCCCGATCGCGATCCTGTGCGCGCTCATGGTCCATTTCGATCAGCTCGGCAGTGCGGCGGGCACCGCGCTCGGCGCACTGGTCGCGTTCGTGGTCGCGGCCCGGCAGCGCGGCCGCTTCGCCCGGCCGAAGTAGCGCCGGGCGGCAAATGTCGCGTGCGTGTTACTTCCCGGGTAAGCACCACCACTACCCCGGCCCCCTGGCTACCATAAGTGAGCCGCGCCACTCCTGGCGCACTGAGACTCTCGGGTCTCGAACCGCCCGCGTGCGGATGCCGTGAGGCGCGGTTCATGGCATGGAAATCAGGAACAGGGATATGACGACAGCAGACATCGGCTATGCGCACGAATCGGACAAAACGGTCTACACGGTTCCGGAGGCGTTCCAGGAGACCCTGAGGTTGCGGCCCGATCAGGTGGCATTGCGGACGGTCGGCGGGACCCAGCAGATCACCTGGCGGCAGTTCGGTGAGCGGGTGCGCGCGATCGCGTCGGGTCTGTCCGCGTTGGGCGTCGGGCCCGGCGACACCGTGGGCATCATGCTGACCAACCGGCCGGAGTTCAATCTGGTCGACACCGCGGCGCTGCACCTGGGCGCCACCCCGTTCTCGATCTACAACACCAGCTCGTCCGAGCAGATCACCCACCTGTTCACCAACGCGGCGAACAAAGTCGTTGTGACAGAACAGGTTTTCCTGGACAAAGTGACCGGCGCGGGCGTAGAACTCGCACACATCGTTCTGGTCGACGGACCGGCCACCGGCGCGATCACCCTCGCCGACGTCGAGGCGAACCCGGCCCCGCACTTCGATTTCGAGGCGGCCTGGCGCGCGGTCAAGCCGGACGACCTGGCCACGCTGATCTACACCTCCGGCACCACCGGCCCGTCCAAGGGCGTCGAGGTCACCCATCGCAACGTGCTGGCCCAGGTGATCGCGCTGGTCAACGGCCCGCTGCCGGTCGGCCTGGACGACCGCGCCGTGTCGTATCTACCCGCCGCGCACGTCGCCGACCGCATCTCCTGCCATGCCATGAACCTGGTCACCGGCGTCCAGGTGACCACGGTGCCGGACCCGCGCGAGGTCGCCGCCGCGCTGCCCGACGCCCGTCCGACCACCTTCTTCGGCGTGCCGCGGGTGTGGCAGAAGATCAAGGTGGGCATCGAGGGCAAGCTGGCCGCCGAGCCGAGCGGGGTGAAGAAGTCCCTCGCCAACTGGGCCATCGAGACCGGAATGGCCGCGGCCAGGGCCGATCTCGCGGGCAAGGGCCGCGGCCCGATCCTGTCGGTGCAGCACAAACTGGCCGATGCGCTGGTGCTGTCGAAGCTGCGGCACGCGATGGGCCTGGACGAGCTGTCCGTGCCGGCCTCCGGCGCCGCGCCGATCCCGGCGGAGACCCTCGAATACTTCCTCGGGCTCGGCTTCCCGATGAGCGAGGTGTGGGGCATGTCGGAGACCACCGGCGTCGGCACCTTCACCGAGAAGGCCAAGCCGCGCCCCGGCTCGGTCGGCCGCCCGGTCGACGGCATGGAGCTGCGGCTCGACACCGACGGCGAGGTCTTGGTGCGCGGGGCGATCGTCACCCGCGGCTACCGCAACATGCCGGAGCAGACGGCGGCGGCGATCGACGCCGACGGCTGGCTGCACACCGGTGACATCGGCACCCTGGACGCCGATGGCTACCTGCGCATCGTCGATCGCAAGAAGGAACTGATCATCAACGAGGCCGGCAAGAACATCGCGCCGAGCAACGTGGAGAACGCGGTGAAGGCGGTGTCCTCCCTGGTCGGTCAGGTGGTCGCGTTCGGCGACGCGAAACCCTACATCGCGGCGCTCATCGTGCTCGATCCCGATGTCGCGGCGTTGCGCGCCAAGGAGTTCGACGCGACCGACGCCGACGTGGCGACGCTGGCCACCAGGCCGGAGATCGTCGACGAGGTGCTCGCCGCGGTGCAGGCGGGCAACGTCAAGCTGTCGCGGGTGGAGCAGATCAAACGCTTCACCATCATCGGCGCGGTGTGGGAGCCGGGCGGCGACGAGCTGACCCCGAAGATGTCGCTCAAGCGCGCCCCGATCGCGCGGAAGTACGCGGCCGAGGTCGAGGCGCTCTACGCGAAGGATGCCCCGGAGCAGGTCATCAACGTGAAGTGACAATGACGGTGGCCCTGAGCAATTCGCTCAGGGCCACCGTCGTGTCCGAGGCTACTTCTGCTCGTAAGTGCCCACGATGGTCGCACGCGCGATGGCGTGCGAGAACAGGTTGAAGCCGAGGTAGGCGGGCGTGGCCGAGGCATCGATGCCGAGGCTCTCCACGTCCACGGCATGCACCACGATGAAGTAGCGGTGGTAGCCGTGTCCGGGCGGCGGTCCGGCGCCGACGAATCCGGCGAACCCGCCGTCGTTGCGCAGGCTGATCGCGCCGGTCGGCAACGCACCGCCCTCTTCGCCGCTCCCCGCCCCGCTGGGCAGCGAGGTGACGCCGACCGGAATGTCGGCCACCGCCCAGTGCCAGAATCCGGCTGCGGTCGGCGCGTCCGGGTCGTACACGGTCACGGCGAAACTCTTTGTCTCCGCGGGGAATCCGGACCAGGACAGCTGCGGCGAGATGTCCTTGCCGCCGGCCCCGAAGATGCCGCTGACCTGATCGTTGCCCAGCGGCTGACCGTCGCTGACGTCGTCGGAGGTCAGCGTGAACGACGGCAACTGCGGCAGCGCGTCGTACGGGTTATAGGAGTAGTCGGGCACTGATTGTCCTTTCGTCAGCTGTTCAGCAGGAAGTGTTCCAGCACCCGGGTGCCGAATTCGAGCGCTTCCACCGGAACGCGTTCGTCCACACCGTGAAACAGCGCGGTGAAGTCGAGATCCGGTGGCAGTTGCAGCGGTGCGAAGCCGAAGCAGCGAATACCCAAGCGAGCGAACGCCTTCGCGTCGGTGCCGCCGGAGAGCATGTAGGGCACGGTGCGCCCCCGCGGGTCGTGGGCGAGGATGGCGTCGTTCATCGCGTCCACCAGGTGACCGTCGAAAGTCGTTTCGTACGAATCGAGTTTGGTGATCCACTCGCGCTCGACGTCCGGGCCGATCAGCTCGTCCACCTCACGCTCGAACGCCGCCTGCCGGCCCGGTACCACGCGGCAGTCGACCACGGCCTCCGCGGTCTGCGGGATCACGTTCGCCTTGTACCCGGCCTGCAACATGGTCGGGTTCGCCGTATCCCGCAGTGTGGCACCGATAATCCGCGAGATGGTGCCCAGTTTGGCCAGCTGTCCCTCGATGTCCGGGCTGGACGGGTCGAACTCCAGCCCGGTCTCCTCGGCGACGGCGGCCAGGAACGCGCTCACCGACTCCGACATCACCACGGGGAAGGTGTGTTTGCCGAGCCGCGCGACCGCGTCGGCCAGAATGGTGACCGCGTTGTCCTCGTGCAGGAACGAGCCGTGACCGGCACGGGCCTTGGCGCGCAACCGCATCCAGCCGAGCCCCTTCTCGGCCGTCTCCACCAGATACAGCCGGCGTTCGGTGCCGTCGGGCCGCGGCACGGTCAGCGAGAAGCCGCCCACCTCGCCCACCGCCTCGGTGATCCCCTCGAACAGATCCGGCCGGTTGTCCACCAGCCACTGCGACCCCCACTTGCCGCCGTTCTCCTCGTCCGCCAGGAACGCGAACACGATGTCGCGCGGCGGCACGGTCCCCTCGAGCTTGAACTGCCGGGCGATGGCCAGCATCATCCCGACCATGTCCTTCATGTCGATCGCGCCGCGCCCCCACACGTAACCGTCCTGCACCGCGCCCGAAAACGGATGCACGCTCCAGTCCGCCGCCTCCGCGGGCACCACGTCCAGGTGCCCGTGCATCATCAGCGCGCCCTTGCTCGAATCCGCGCCCTTCAGCCGCGCGAACACATTCCCCCGCCCCGGCGCCCCCGACTCGACGTACTCGGTCGTATACCCGGCCTGTTGCAGTTGCTCAGCCACCCATTCCGCACACTCGCGCTCCCCCTTGGTGGTTGCCAGCTCTCCGGTGTTCGAGGTATCGAACCGGATCAGCGCGCTGACCAGGTCCACCACCTCGTCGACCGCGCGAGAGCTGCTGTTGGGGACTGATCCTTCGACAGTTGTGGACACGTACCCTTTCCTACCACCTGCCCGGACTCCCGCCGCTCAGTCCCTCCTGCCGAGGTCGCCTGGCACCACCGGGCGGCACAGCGTACGGTGCCGATCCCCCGGCTCGCAGGGGTCTGCATCACGCTGATCGCAACGCCGCGCCGAGCCGTTCACCGAGCCGAGGCATAGGGCCGCTAGTTGATCTTCAACGGCGACCCTATGACTCGACTCGGTGAGCGGGAACCACCTTCGGCGGGATGTGCGGCTGCGCACGTGCGGTGAAAACCGGTGGCGCGGCGGGCATGTGGTTGGCAGGGTTGAAGGGTGCCTGATACCGATGTGGTGATTGTTGGCGGTGGACCAACTGGTCTGTTATTGGCGAACGAACTCGGGCTGGCGGGGGTGCGGGCCGTTGTGCTGGAGCGCGACCCGACCCGCAGCCGGCAGTCCAAGGCCTTGAACTTGCAGCCGCGCTCGGCGGAGATCCTGGACTGGCGCGGGTGGCTGAGCCGGATGGACGAGTTCGCCTTCGCCAACGTGGAATGGGGGCATTTCTCCGGTATTCCGTTGAACTACGGGGCGCTGGACAGCCGATTCGCCCACCAGGTCGGCATCGTGCAGGCCGATGTGGAGCAGGCGCTGGAGGCCAATCTGGCAGGTTTCGGCATCAAGCCGCGGCGCGGGCACGAACTGGTTCGTATCGACTCCGGACTCGCACCCGGCGACGACCAGGTCATCGCCACGGTGGCCACAGCCGACGGCGAGCACCGGCTCACGGCGCACTACCTGGTCGGCGCGGACGGCGGACGCAGCACCGTGCGCAAACTGAGCGGTGTCGCGTTCCCCGGACGGGACGGAAACGCACCCGCGGCAGTGTGCGACATCACGCTCCGCCGCAAACCGGCCGGGGTCGGCGAGTCCTGGGCCATGCCCGAATTCGACACCGAGCGTACCGATTTCGCCTTCTTGCTGCCGTTGCGCGATGGGGTGTACCGGTTCACATTCAGCGCTCTCGGCCAAACCGGAATCAGCAAGGATACGGCGGTTTCGGCCGAGGAGATCCAGGGCGTGCTGACCCGTACCTACGGACCGGACATAGAACTCGACGAGCTGCTGATTGCCTCCCGATTCACCGACGCCTCCCGGCAGGTGAGCGAATACCGCACGGGCCGAGTGTTTCTCGCCGGCGACGCCGCGCACATCCACGCGCCGCTCGGCGGTCAGGGCATGAGCCTCGGCCTGCAGGACGCGTTCAATCTCGGCTGGAAGCTCGCCGCCGATGTGCACGGCTGGGCGCCGCAGCACCTGCTCGACAGCTACCACACCGAACGGCACCCGGTGGCGGCCGCCGTGCTGGCGAACACCCAGGCGCAGAGCGTCCTGACCGCGCCGCATCCCGACGCCAGGGTAGTGCGTGCGATGATCAGCCGGCTCCTGGAATTACCTGAGGCGAACCTTCAAGTGGCCCAGGATGTTTCCGGTCTGGCCATTCGATACGACCTCGGACCGGGACTCGGCCACCGAATGCCGGATCTCGACCTCGGCGACGGCACCCGCCTCGCCGAACACGCGTGCGGCGGGCACGGGCTGCTGCTGGACAGCAGCCGGGACCATCGGTTCGCCCCGCTGGCCGACGGCTGGAAGACGCGGATTCGGTGCGTCACGGTGGATTCCGGCGCGCTGGCCGCCGCGGCGGTGCTGGTCCGGCCGGACGGTTACGTCTGCGCGTCGAGTGACGACCCCTCGGCGATCTCGACGGCACTGACGCACTGGTTCGGCGCGCCCGACTGACCCGCACCCTCACCGATCGTCGCGCTTCTCCACCGCCGTGTGCAGCCGCCCGAGCATGTCCTCGAGCACCGGCCGGAAGGTCGCGAAGTTCAGCCGCGCGAAACCCGCACCGCCGGGCCCGAAGTCCGGGCCCGGCAGCAGGCGGACCTTGGCCTGCTCGAGGAAGAACCCCGCCGGATCCTGACCGAGTTCGAGTGCACGGCAATCGAGCCAGGCCAGATAGCTCGCGTCGGGCCGGTGGAAGCGGATCCCCGGCGGCAGCGACTCGGCCACCAGGTCCCGATTCTCGGTCAGCACCCGCCGCGTATGGGCCAGCCACTCGGCGCCCTCCCGCCAGGCGGTACAGGTCGCGAGCACGCTCAGCGCGCTCACCTGCCCGTACACCAACGGCGGCTGCGCGTCCAGCGCCGCCCGCACCCGGCGGTCCCCGACATGTGCGACACAGCACCGCAGCCCCGCCAGATTGAACGCCTTGCTCGCGGAGTTCAAAGTGACGGTCCGCCCGGCGATTTCCGCCCCGAGCGAGGCGATCGGAATATGCCGGCGTCGATCGTGCGTCAGCTCGGAATGGATCTCGTCGGAGATCACGAAAAGGTCATGCCGGCAGGCGATCTCCGCGATCACCGACAGCTCGTCGCGATCGAACATATGCCCCGTCGGATTGTTCGGGTTCACCAGAATCAAGGCGCGGCAATCATTCTCGGCGACGTCCCGCGCCATCCGGTCGGCGTCGAACGTCCACCCGTCCGCACCCGCGATCATCGGAATAGGTACCAGCCGCCGCCCCATCACCTCCAGCGTCTGCAGGAACGGCGGATACGCGGGCGTGTGCACGGCGACCGCGTCGCCCGGCCGGGTCATCAGCTGCAACACGATCTGCAAGACCTGGATCAGCTCGGTGAAGACGTACACGTCATCCGGATCGAGAGCCAGGTCGCATCGGTCACGCATGCGGTCGGCGAACGCCTCCTGCAACGGATTGCGATCGGGCCGGTCCTCCCACGCCGGATATCCCAGATCCCCCTCGACCGCCCGCCGCAACACCGCGCGCACCGGCTCCGGCACCGGAAAATCCATGTCCGCGATCCAGCCCGGCAGCACGTCCGCCCCCGCCCGTGCCCACTTGATCCCTACTCGCCGCCGCAGTGCCTCGATGTCGACCAGATCACTCATGAGCTGAACCCTAGAAGTAACGGCACCGGACACGATTGACAATTTTCCCGATCACACGCAAAGATCTTGCGTGACCGTTCTACCGTTAGACGACATCGACCACCGGCTCTTGGAGCTCGTCCAGGTCGACGCGACCCGGCCCCTGCACGAGCTCGGCGATCGAGTCGGCCTCTCCCCCAGTGCCGTTCAGCGCCGGCTCACCCGCCTGCGCGCCGGCGGCGTGATCACCGCGGAGGTCGCCGTGATCGACCCGCGCGCGGTGGGCATGGGGTTGACCACCGTGGTGCTCGTCGAGCTGGCCGAGGACGACAACGACCACTACGTCGCGTTCTGCGACCGCATGCTCGCCGAGCCCGCCGTGCAGCAGTGCTATTCCGTTGTCGGACAATGGGATTACCTGGTGGTGCTGATCACCGAGGACCTCGCCGCCTACCGTCACCTGTCGAACGATCTCTTCGTCCGGGACAAGTCCGTGCACCGCTACGAGACGTTGCCGACCTACGAACGAATCAAAGTCCAACTCGCCGTACCCTTGTCGGGATCACGCCAAGAGACCAAAACGTAATGGGCTTCACAGGAACTGCACGGCAAACTGTTGCCGACGCCACGGGTTTCAGCGGTTTACTGGAGTAGTGCCGATCGGCACCAGCAAGGACCCGCCCAAGGAGGTCAGGCCATGTGCTCGGCACCTGTCACCGATGGCCCTGACCCCGGAGCAGTGCGGCTGACCGGCACCACCTGGGAATCGTTGAGCAGACGCGGTTCTCGCTCGCTCAATGCCGATGCCGCGGCCGCGGTGAGCGATCCGGAGACCGGACGGACCGCGTTCGTCGTCGCCGACGGTATCGGCGATCACCTGGCCGCCGCCCGGGCGGCACGCACCGCGGCCGAGTTCGCCGCCCGCATCGGCGCCCGCGCCGGAGCGCACGCGGGAATCCTTGGCGCGCAGGCGGAATTGCTCCGCCAGTTCCCGCAGAGCGAGGCCGACAGCGTCCTCGTCGTCGCCGTCCTACCCTCCCCGGGACAGCCCGACGGACCGGGCGATATCGCCTGGGTCGGCGACTGCCGCGCCTACCGCTGGAACGGCCGGGTGCTGCACCAGATCACCACCGACCACACCGTCGGCGAATTCTGGCGCACCCGGGGCTACGGCGCCGCGCCCCGCCTCGACCATGTCGTCATCACCTCCGCGCGCACGGTACGGGCCGCCGACATCGGCACCGCCACCACCGGCTCCAGCACCGGCAGGCTGCTGCTGAGCACCGACGGCGTGCACAAACGCCTCGACATCGCGACGATCAAGGCGGTGCTCGCCGGCCAGGAGTCGCCCGCGAACGCCGCCGACACGCTGGTGGACAGCGCCCTGCGAACCGGCGGAACCGACAATACGACCGCCCTCGTCGCGGACTGCCGCCCTTTACCCTGAATACCGGCGCACGCCCCGATCGCGCGCCGCCTCCTCGAAATAGGCCGACGACCAACTGTCATTTGCTGTAAATTCACTCAACCGATTCAGCGTGGATCACATTTCGGTAACGTCACCAACTGACCGCGCCTCACCAGGGCTAATCTTCGATCGGTGCTGTTCTAATATGCCCATGCCGGGGTTGCCTCGGCCGCTCTAACCTGCACTCGGAATTCATTTGTACCGACTTTGCCCGGGAGAGTGGAGCGAGATGGCTCAGGAATTGCTGGTCGCGATCTGCGCCGCGGCGATCGCGGTGGGAGTTTTGGTTGTCGGGGACCGGGTTCGCCCGAAATCATGGCGGCAGAACAGTGACGAGTCGTCCAGCCACCTCGCGCTCGACCTGGCCAAGACCATCTTCACCGCGGTCCTCGCGTTCGTCTTCGTGGCCTGCTGGAATCAGAACCAGAACGCGTACAACCACACGATCACCGAGTCCAAGGGCCTGGTCGACACCCACCTCGCCATCCACGCGATGCCGGGACCGGACCAGCAGCGGATCCACGACAAGGTGCTCGCCTACACCGACGAGGTGCTCACCACCGAGTGGCCGGTGATGGAACGGGAGAGCCGGCTCAGCGAGTCCACCGGCGCAACGCTCGACTCCCTGCGCGACGCCGTGGTGTCGGTGCGGTCGACGGATCCGATCGTGATCGAGGCCCGCTCGCGCGCGCTGGCCGGTATCGACCGGGTGACCCAGGCCCGTCACGACCGGGCCATCGACGCGTCCCGCACCATCCCCCAATTCCTCTACATCGCCTTGTGTTTCGGTGCCGCACTGGTGTTGCTCAACCCCGTGCTGACCGGAATGCAGGTGACCCGGCGCAGCCTTGCGATGACCGCGCTGCTCGGCATCGTGATCGGCTCGTCCCTGCTGGCCATCCACGACCTGGAGCGACCGTTCTCCGGAGTGCTCGGCATTCCGAAAAATGCCTTCACCTATGCCCAGTCGCAGTACGAGCAGGGTCCCATCGGACCGGTCACCCACAACGAATGAAGCGCACCCGGAAGAGGTTCGGTGGTGTCGCGCCGCGAATCACCAGGGGCGCACGCGGATTGGTGGTCGCGAGCGCGTTCGTTCCGGCGGCCGTGCTGTTCGCCGGTCCGTGCACCGCCGACGACGTGCTACCGAGTCCGCCGCCCACCGCTGATGTCACGACGGAAAACATGGCGCCGCAGGAGAACTCGCCAGCCGACGCGGCGGTGATTCCGTTCGGGCCGCCGCTCCCACCGGCCATCACGTACGGAACCGACCCCGCACCCGGCACCCCGCCGGCCGGGGGCGCTGTGCCACCCGACGTAATCAGCACGACACCGACCGATCCGGCCGAACCTGACGGACCGCCCACACCTGACGCTCCCTCCGGGAACAGAGCCACAGAGGACGCCCCCGCCGCGTCGGGAAGCCGTGCGGCGCAGGATGTTCCCACTGGCAGCGCAGGCCACGAAGACATCGCGTCCGGCAGCGCCGTCATCCCCGACGCCACGACCGGCAGCGCCGCCGACGGCGGTCACCTATCGCTGGAGCCGTCGTCGCTCCCCGCCACGAACGCGATTCTCGATCTCGGCCCCGCCGCCGACGCGGACGCCGACACCACCGGAAGCGCAACGCCCGCAACCGGAGCCACCGCCAACCCCGCCGTCCTCGGCCTCGACAGCGGCAGCGTCGTCACCGCCTGCGCGGGCAGCGCGGTGACCGCGGGCGCCCTGCTGTTCCTCGGCTCGGCCGCCGGCTCCGGCCTGATCGGACCGGGAATGCTCGCCCCGCCCTGGTGGGCCTTCGTCGGCTCGGCCGGATCCGTGGTCATCCCACCGGGTTTCGGCTCCAGCGGCTCGGCCCTGGGCAGCGCCGCGGTCGGCAGCGCGGTCACCGGCAGCGCCGTGCTGACCTGCCTGCTCGCCCTCTCGACCGCACCGACCCCGCCCACGCCGTCGTTTCCGCTCTTGATCCCGTCCCCGATCCTGAGCCCGCCGCTTTCCTTCTTCCAGCCGGCGACCGCCCCCGTCGCCGCGCCCGCGGGATCCGAAACAGCCATCGCACCAGAACGATTCGCCGTCGCGGCAACGCCGCCCGTGGTGGACGACGCGGCCGCCGCGACCGCCGACCAGTTCGCCTTCAATACCCTCGAGATCATCACCCTGCTCGTGGTGCTGACCATCCTCGCCTACCAGAGCTCGACGGAAGTCACCAAGCGGCGCCCGCCGCGCCCGCTGGGCTAGCCGACGGCAGGTTCGCGGTCGGCCGCGGCCATGGCGGCGCCGGTGAGCTCGACGGAGCGCACTCGATCGTCGATCTGCAGCGCGGAATGCGCGAGGATGAGCTCGTCGGCAGCGAGGTCGGCGGCGAAATCGTCAAGGTAGGCAACGACTTCGGCGGGCGTGCCCGCAGCGGTGTACTGCGTCATCGAGGCGAGCTGGCGGCCGTTCGGCGAGCCGAGGAACGCGTCGATCTCCGCGTCGCTGTAGTCGACGTCGGCGGCGCCGCGCTTGATGAACATCCGGGCCCGGTTGCGCCAGGCGATCTTCTTCTGTTCCAGCGCGTCCGCACGATCCTCCGCGGCGAACACGTTGAGCGCGGCCATCACGTACGGCTCGGCCAACTGCTCCGACGGCCGGAAGGTGTCGCGATAGACGGCAACCGCCTGGTGCAGCGCGTCCGGCGCGAAGTGCGACGCGAACGCGTACGGCAAGCCGAGCTGCGCGGCCAACTGCGCACCGAACAGCGAGGAACCCAGGATGTACAGCGGCACAATGCCTTCCGCGCGCGGCACCGCCTGCACGCCGGAGATCCGCGAATGCCCGCTCAGATACCCCTGCAGCTCGAGCACGTCCTGCGGGAACGAGTCCGCCGACGACGCGTTGCGGCGTAAGGCGAGCATCGTCTTCTGGTCGCTACCCGGCGCCCGGCCCAGGCCGAGATCGATCCGGCCGGGGAACAGCGTCTCCAGCGTGCCGAACTGTTCGGCGATCACCAGTGGCGAGTGGTTGGGCAGCATGATGCCGCCGGAGCCCAGACGGATGGTGTCGGTGTGCGCCGCGACATGCCCGATGAGCACGCTGGTGGCGCTGGACGCGATCGAGGCCATGTTGTGGTGCTCCGCATACCAAACACGTTGGTAGCCACTACGTTCGGCGGCTCGCGCCAGGGCGACGCTGTTGTCGAAGCTGTCGCGCGCGGACTGACCGGGCGCGATCTGCGCCAGGTCGAGGAGGGACAGTGCGGTCGACATAGGACGGTGCCTTTCGTAGGTCAGAGAACGCGGTGCAGTTGTTCGGTGAAGGCTCGGATGCGGGCGTCGTCGCGGCGGTAGTAGATCCACTGGCCGCGCCGGGTAGCGCAGAGGAATCCGGCGCGTTGCAGGATCGCCAGGTGCGCCGAGATGGTCGAGGCCGACGTTCCGGCCTTCTGCTGGATGAGTCCGACGCACACGCCGAGCTCGGCCGTGTCGCCGCGTCCGGGGAAGTGCACGTCCGGTTCCTTGAGCCACTCCAGAACGCGCAGGCGGGTCTCGTTCGCCAACGCCTTGCACTCGTCGAGCACGCTCACCACCCTTCGGTATTTCGCTAATTAACGAATTTACGCCGCATCCGGGTGAGCGGCCACATGACCCTGCTCACGTGCGGCTAACCGGTGCTGCGCGGACGCCAGCCGGCCGGCGGGTCCTCGCCGACGCGCCCGTCCACGGCCTCCCGGAGCAGGTCGGCGTGGCCGGTGTGGCGGCCGTACTCTTCGATCAGGTCACAGACCAGCCGGCGCACACTGAGCCGGCGGCCATCAGGCCAGGCGAGGTGGGCGAGCCGGTCGAGACCACCGTCGGCGAGCACGGCGTCGAGCTTCGCGCGCGAGCGGGCCACGGTGCCGTCCCACATCGCGTAGAGCGCTTCGGGAGCGTCGTCGACGGCCGATTCGAAATCCCAATCGGGGTGCGCACGCCAGTCGACGGCGTCCCAGGGTGGGCTGACCGGCGCACCGCTGAGCTTGCGGCTGAACATCTCGTCCTCGGCCCGCGCGAGGTGCTTGAGCAGTCCGCCGAGCGTCAGCGCGGAAGCCCCGATCCGGGCCTGCAAACCGGCCGAGTCGAGGTCGTCGGCCTTCCATCGAAAGGTCGCCCGCAATCGCTCCAGCGCACCGATCAGCTGCTCGGCCTCGGTCCCGGCGACGGGCGGTTCCCACGGGGTATCGCTGACGGTCATGCAGCCACCGTAGATCGCGTCACCGGCCACCGGAAGGGACGCGAAACTCACCCGGCCGGCGGGGAGGGGCCTAGGACCTTGCCGTCGATATTCTTGCCCGGCACCCCTTCGATCTCGGTACAGAGACCGAAAACCCTTGCCCGGCTGGTCCATCCGTTGATCCGGCCGCGATTGTTGCCGATCTGAACCCGCTCACCGGCGATCGCGGTCACCAGATGCAGATAGGTGGTTCCCGAAACCCGGACCAGCACGATGTCGCCGATTTCGACCTTCTCCGGATCGACCGGCGCGATGGTCACCAGCTCACGGCTGCGGATCAACGGCACCATCGACGAACCGACGGGCCGGATCCGCACCGTCGCCCCGCCTGCCACCCGCGCGGCAGCCGCGTCCAATGCGCCCATTCAGGCAGTGTCGCGTCGAATACTCTGCGCCGCAACCTATTTTGACCGATCAGACCGGCGGCCGGACCGTGCGGGTGGGTAGTCCGAGCTCCTCGGCAGCCGGCACAGGATGGATCTCGGGGACGCCGGAGGGTTTGCGGCGCGGATGGGACAGCGGTTCGTCCTGCCCCGCGATGGCAACGGCGTTGCCGCCGCGACGTTTTGCGCGATACATCGCCGAATCGGACCCGCGCAGCAACCGGCGGTAGGTGGCCACGTTGTACGGGCCGCCGGCCCGCGAGTCGTCGAGGACCGCGATGCCGACGCTCGCCGTGATGGCCAGCGGCAGATCGGGCATGGACTCGATCGCGCGGCGCAAGCGTTCACCGACGGCGGCGGCGTCCTCGCGCAGGCAGCCGACGATGACGAACTCCTCGCCTCCGGTGCGGGCGATGAGCGCGTCGGAGTCGACCGCCTCCCGGATGCGTCGCGCCGTGCGGATCAGCACCTCGTCGCCGAACGGATGACCGAACGTGTCGTTGACCGCCTTGAATCGGTCCATGTCCACCGTCGCCACGAACGCCGAGGCGTGCCGGCAGTGCACGATGTGCGCGGACAGCCTGGCGTCGAGGCCGCGGCGGTTCAGCAGCCCGGTCAGCGGGTCGGACAGCGCGTCCGCGCGCAGCAACCAGTGGCAGAACTGCACGAACGGGAGCATCACGCCGACCACGACCAGCATGACGAGGACGACCGCCAACCCGAGCGCCAGATCTTCCCACCGATGGTCCGGCGCGCCGCCCGCCAATTCGCCGCGGAACATCAGGAAGGCCAGCACCACACTCGTGAGCAAGGTCCACCCGACATGCGCGGCGAGAATGCGCGGACCGTGGAATACCGTGACGTACGCACCCATTGCCGTCAGCAGCACCACGCCCAGAACTCCGACGACGCGATCGTGCACCAGCAAATCGTTGGCGGTGGTGTCGATATCGAAGAGCACAATCCAGACGAGCGACTCGGTTTCGCGCGGCCACGGTAAAAACCACCAGCGCACCGTCCACAGTCCGGCGACCGTCGCCTCGACCGCGCCCTGCACCTCACCGACCCAACCGGCGACGTCCCCCTGCGCGATCGAGGCGAGCACCGCGATCAGCAGCATGACCAGCCCACCGGCGCCGAGCATGAACTTGAACCGACCGAGCGCGCCGTGCGATTCGAACGTCTCGACCAGGGCACGGTAATCGACCGGATCCCGCCACCAGGTTCGAAACATCGATCGGTCGTCGGTCAATGAATTTCCGCCTTCGGTCGACTACGGACCGGGCAATCGCCCGGGGTCCCCCTGGTCATCCAGCATGGCGTGCAAATCGACAGTAAAACTCGGGTGTGGATCGCGCAATGTGAGATCGGCGCTATCCATTTCGCGGAGAAGAGCCTATCCTGACCGGCAGTTCACCCGATCGTCGATTATTTCCTCCGCGCGCGGTAGGCCGCGACCGCATTGCGGTTTCCGCACGCGGTGCTGCAATAGCGGCGAGACCGGTTGCGGGACAGGTCGAGGACGATTCCCTCGCAGGTGTCGTCCGCGCAGATCGATAGCCGGCTCAGCTCGTCGGTGCGGATCAGATCGATCAGCGCCATCGCCGTCTCGACGGCGATCCGGACCGGGAACGGCGCTTCGGCAGGCACCGCGTGGATGTGGTAGTCGACGTTCCCGTGCCGGACCAGTTGGGGCACCGCGCGATGCTTCGCCAGGGTCTCGTTCACCAGCCGGGCCGTCGTGTCTCGATCGCTGGTCAGCATCCGGCGCAGCGGCGCCCGCAAAGCGCGGACCGCTGCCAGCTCGGCGGCGTCGCCGGTATGCACGCCGGTGTAGACGTGTTCGGCGAAAAACGCGTCCAGCTGGTCGATTTCGGTCAGCGTATCCGGCTCCTCGGCCGAATTCACCAGCTCCACCGCAGCCAGCAGCGACTCCTCGGTGTCATGAGCAAAAATCATGTTGACATATTACATGCCCGCCCATAGCGTCATTACCCATGGCTACGATGACTCATGACACCGCCGTTCAACGGCTCCGGTCCGGACTGATTCTGGCGGTGCTGTCGGCGTCGTCGTTCGGCCTCTCCGGCTCGCTGGCCCGCGGCCTGATGAACGGCGGCTGGAGTGCGGCCTCGGTCGTCGCGGTCCGGGTGCTGGTGGCCGCCGTCGTGCTCATGCCCATCGCGCTGCGACAGCTACACGGCGACTGGCAGTTGTTGCGCCGCAACGCCTCTCTGATCACCGCGTACGGGCTCGTCGCCGTCGCCGGTACTCAGCTCGCCTATTTCAACGCGGTCGCGCACATGGCCGTCGGCGCGGCGCTGCTCATCGAGTACACCGCGCCGATCGCAGTCGTCACCTGGCTCTGGTTGCGGCACCGCCAACGCCCCGGCACCGCGACGGTCGCCGGCGCGGCGCTCGGGATCACCGGCTTGTTCCTGGTCATCGACCTGCGCTCCGGTATGAGCACCAGCTGGATCGGGCTCGCCTGGGCCCTCGCCGCCATGCTCGGCGCGGCCGGCTACTTCGTGCTCTCCGCGCAGGGCGACGGCACACTGCCGGGCACCGTCCTGGCCGCGGGCGGGCTTCTCCTCGGCGGGCTCGGCCTGCTCGCCGCGGGTGCGGTCGGCATCGTCCCCTTGCATGCCACCACGAACCCGGTCGTCTTCGAGCACTTCACCATGTCCTGGTGGCCACCGGTCCTCGTGCTCGGCGTGGTGACCGCGGCCCTCGCCTACGTCTCCGGCATCGCCGCCACCCGCCTGCTCGGCTCCCGCCTCGCGTCCTTCGTCGCGCTCTTCGAAGTCCTGGCCGCACTGCTGTTCGCCTGGGCTTTGCTCGGTGAAGCGCCACGCGCCATCCAATTGCTCGGCGGCACAATGATTCTCGTCGGCGTGATCGTCGTCCGGCGCGGCGAGACCGACACCACCGCTCCAGCCGAGTCCGGCCCGAGCGAAACGCCACTACCCGAATTCGGTGCTGAGCGTTGAAAGTTCGAGCGCAGTGCGGAGCGCAGAACCGCCCACGCTCCCGAGCTGCCGAGCTGCCGAGCTGCCGAGCTGCCGAGCTGCCGAGCTGCCGAACGATAAACCCACGGCCGCGAGCAAGACGCAGCCTGCCGCGTTCCCTCCGCCTCAACCGATTCCGCCGCCATCTGCCGCAGTCGACGCCACGCCCACTGCCGGCACAGTCGTTGGATTGCCCCACCGTGCAGCCCACTCTGACAGTGAGGTTCAGTCGCAGCCGCAGTCGTGTCGCAGCCGCCTCGCGTCACGTCACGTCGATTACGGGTACGCGTTCGTCGGCCGGAGGTACCACCGCCCTGCTGAGGGCGGTGTGCACCTCGGCAGCAACGGCTCGACCAGAGCCCACAGCGCACCGGAGGCAAGCCGTTTCGACAACTCGTCGGCCACGATCCAAACCTTCTGCGGCACAGCCCGTTCTGACACATCGCAGGTAGACAGCACCAAGGTCGGCACTGGAGGCATCGTCGATGACAACGCTTGCCCATCGGGCGTACCAAAGGCTTCGAGGGCGGGCCGCTTATTTCCGGAAATCTCTGACGATCACCCGGTCGTCCCGTGCGTCCAGAAGATCCTCAGCGGCGGGCAGTACTGCCGTAGCGGGAAAGTAGTCGCGATCGAGTTCGCACGTGATTCGAGTGCCTGGGCTGCCCGTCGAGTCCTGTTCGCGAGGCGACTCGATGGGCGTGGTCCCGCAAACTCCCGCGACCACTGTCGATCCGCGGTTCGGATCTCGATCCAGGTTCGTGCGCTGACCGCGAGCAGCGCGCCGAGTGCCCATCGGCTCAGTGGCAAGCCGTTCGCGTCGAGCTTGCCCATCTCGTTGACAATGTTGTCCGTAATGGTGAACCGGTGGTCCGACTCGGTGACCACCTCAGCCGTCGCGGGATGTCGATCCGGTTCCCCCAACGTATCCCGCACCACCGCATTGACAACGGCACCGGCCAGCCTGGGGTTCTCCCGGTGGCAACCGAAGAACATATGCGGCCGGGCTCGAACAGCCTCCTCGAACGGACGCACAACAATTTCCGCCGTCGAGTAGTCCTCCGCCTGCGATCCCACGGAGACCATTCTTCCAGCTCGAATCAGCTTGTCCAACGCGATTTCTCCCAGCCGGACGGCGACCAAGGTCGATCGCCTCGAGCATGCGTCGGCCACGTCGACACCATGCAGAGGTAGGCCGGGCCCTGTGGCGACGGGCTGGTGCGGGAACGGCACTTCTGGCCCGCCGGGTGGCGCGCTGACCCACGAGGCCTGCGGGGCCTTCGGTCCGCTGCCAGCCGTGCAGGTGGCAGGTGGCAGGCCTCAGAACGCGACGGTAGTCTGCGCCGGGGATGGGTACTGTCTCGACCTTGACCGCGCGGCTGCGGGCGATGCCTCCGAGTGCGACGTTCCCGCGCACCTTCTGATCTCCCGCACACGTGATCGCATGCGAATCGCTGTGCGGAAGATCAGGAAGTGTGCGGGAACGCCGATTTGTGCAGGGCTGGGGTGGTACGTGGCTGCGGGGCCAGTCGAGCTGCCGGGGTTCACGTCACGGGCGGGGGTGAGGTCGGGGGTGGGGTTTATGGATTCGGCGGGTTCAGGAGGATGCGGGCGAACAGGGCGCGATGGTCTGCGCCGGGGATGGGGACTGTCTCGACTTCGGTCGCATGGCCGCGGGCGATGAGGAAATGGTCGATACCGACTATGGGGGGCCAGGTTTTGTCGGTCGGGTAGGTGACCAGGTGGCCGGCGCCTGCTTGCTCGGCGGCGTCGTCGAAGCGTGCGGAGAGCATCGCGCGGAACTGCGCGTGGTCGTAGGTCGCGTTGAAGTCGCCGCCGACGAGCACCGGTCGATCCGTTGGCGAGCGGTCGAGAATTCCACGCAGACGGGACAATTCGTCGGCCCAGACGGTTGTGCCGTATATCGGTGGCACCGGGTGGAAGGCGTAGATCGCGACCGGGCCGATGCCTGGGACCGTTGCTGTCGCGGAGAGCTGGTTCAGCACAAACCCGTCGTATTCAACGGTTTCCGACAACGGATAGCTGCTCCAGATACCGGTTCCGGTCGCGGTTCGGCCAGGCGACAGATACCGATGCGGCAGTAGCTGATCGAGGCCCGCCTTGCCGAGGCCCTCGACCGCCGCGGGGGTCAGCTCGTTGACCGTGAGCACCGCGATGTTCCGCGCCCGCACCTCATCGACCAATGCCCGCGGATCAGCACCGTCGAACAACAAATTGGCCTGCATCGCATTCACCGAAGGCCCGCCGTCATCGCCGGAGTTACGGAAGTACAGCGGAGCCTGCGTCCACACCGCGGCAGCGACAACAACGGTCGCCACCACGGCACCGACCCACCGCCGCATCACGAGAAACGCCACGGCCCCGACCAACCCGCAGGCCATCAGATACGGCGCCCCCGAAGCGGCCAGCACCAAAATCCGGAACTCCGACCGACTGAAATGCAACCCGACCCCGACGCCCCCTACCAGCACCGCCAACCAAGCCAGCAGACCGACCCCATCCCGAACCACCTTCGATCGCACACCCACCACCCAACACGACCACCACGAACGACCCCACACGAGGGCCGTCCACGCAGCACGCCCCACCACGTCGAGGCGCCTTCCGGGCGTCACGCAACCTTTCTTCACAACTGAATTCGACGCCCACACCCCACTCACTCACGCATGCCGAACATCCGGCTCGGACGACTCCCCCGCACTCCGACCCGGCTCCGCCTTCCGCGCCCGTCGGCCACGCGCCACTTCGGTGGCCAGCGCGTCCAGCGGCTGAGCGAATTGCGTCACCGGATCGACGAGATGAGCCAGCCACGACTGCGCCGCCTCCACTCCCTCGACGTCCAGCAGGTAGAACCGCCGCGTCCCCTCCGCCCGGACTCGCACCAGCCCGGCCTCTCGAAGCACCTTGAGATGCTGCGAGACGCCGGGTTGCGAGATCCGCGTATACCGTTGCACCGCAGCGACAACCGTGCCTGCGGCCTGCTCGCCGTCCGCCACCAGTTCGAGGATGTACCGGCGCACCGGATCGCCGAGCGCCTCGAAAATCTTCTCCGCAGAACCGGTCATCAGGACTCTGGATCGGCCTCGGGCTCGACCGTGTAGAACGTGATCGTGCGCTGCGCGGACTCGTGTGCCGCGGCCGGGTCATCGCTGTCGGCGATCGCCGCGTCCGCCCAACCTCGGGCCGCCGCCTCGACGAACACCAACCCCTCGGGCGTCGTCGGAAAGGTCATTCCCTCGGCCGGGTCCACCGCGGCACCGGTCGCGACATGCAGGCCGAGCGCCATCAGCGCGAGATCCCAGCCGACACCGACCGCGCCGGGACCGTACTGATCCCAGAACTCCGGCACGATGGGCGCCTCGTGGGCCAGCTCCAGCACGGTGTTGTCCGCGTCGACGGTCAGCGTGACCGTCACCCACGACACCTGCGGACCCATCTCCCAGGTGATGGCGAACCGCCGCGGCTCGTCGCACTCCTGCACGACGCCGCCCGCGTTGCCCTCGGTCTGGAACCGCCCGCCGACCTTCAATTCTCCGCTGACCGGCAGGAACCAGCGCGGTATCCGCTCGGGATCGGTCAGCGCGTCCCACAGATCGGCCTGATCGGTGGCGTAGGTGCGGCGCGCGATCACGATCCGGGTCGGCGCGCCGTCGCGCGAGCCGGTACGGACCTCGCGAACGACAAGCCCGGCGATAGCCGCAGGGTCAGTGAGCAGGGGCATAGCGACCTCCTTTTATAAGTTTTCACTTATGTTAACCGACGCGTACCGCCCGCGCACCTTTCGCAGCTGTGATCAATCACAGCTACCGGCGCGCCGCACCCTCCTGTTCTCACAACTTGGCTGGTAAACGCCGCAGAAGGCAACACCGCGATTAGTGTGAACCTGCTACATAGCTAATGCTGACAAAGGAGTTGTCATGGCTGTCGACAGTCCGATCCGGCCGAATCTGACGATCTCCGGGAAACCGATGTCCACTCCGTTGCGTGACGTCCGAGCCCTGTCCCGGCAAATGGTCGGCCACTTCGTCGAGAACGTGGTGCCGTGCGCGACGCTGCCCGGCGAGGCGATCTACGGCGACGTCACCACGATCACCCGGGTCTGCCTCGAATTGGCCGCCAGCATGCTGGACGGGCAGAACATTCCGGCGAAGGTCGAACAGCTCGAGGAGGCCGCGGCCGGTTGGGCGCGCGAGGGTGTGCCGATCGACGCGATCCACAACGCCATTCACGCCGGCTTCCAGATGGGCATGGACCTCGTCGTGTCGAATCTGACGGTCAAGGATCTCGACAACTTCGTCGACGGCTCCAAGCTGAACATCGAGATCCTGCACACGCTGACCTCGGCCATCTCCCGCGCCTACTTCCGCGAACTGCGCGCCGCGGTCAGCGAGCACCACACGGCGGTCCACACGCTCACCTCCGCCCTGCTCGGCGGGCGGCCGACCTCGACCATGGCCCGCGAGTGCGGAATCGCCATCGCCGAGTCGTATGCCGTTCTGGCCGTGTCGATTCCACGCCACCGCGACGAACGCAATCCCGCGCTCAACACGCAGGTCGTGGCGCGACGCAAGCTGCGCCGCACCCAGGCCGAACTGGCCACGCGCTGCGGCGGCAACGCCCTGTCCCTGCTCAGCATCGACGGCGGCACCATCCTCCTGCCCGCCGACCAGCACCCCGATGAGCAACTCGACGCGCTCATCGAGGGCCTGTCCCAGGCCGCGCAGGTCGGCATCACCGCCACCCTGGTGGAGGCCACCCCCGAACAGATCCCCGGGGCCGTGGATCAGGCCCACGAACTCCTCGACATGGTGCACCGCCTGCATTGCGTCACCGGCCTCTACCGATTCGACGAACTCGCCCTGGAATACCAGCTCACCCGCCCCGGACCCGGCCGCGAATACCTCGGCGCCGTCCTCACTCCGCTGGACGAGCACACCGAACTACTCGAGACCCTGCAAATGCACATCAGCAACAACCTCAACCGCCAGCGCACCGCCCGCGCCCTGCACGTGCACACCAACACCGTCGACTACCGGCTCAAGCGCATCGGCCAGCTGACCGGTTTCGACCCGTCGCAGCCCTCCGGCCTCTGGTACTTGCGTTCGGCCCTGATCGCCCGCTCGTACCACCCCAACGACCGCCAACCGGGCCGATCGGCTCAGTCCGACGGCTCCCGATCGTCGTCGGAACCCAGCTCCGCCTCCACCTCGCGGGTCGCCATCCCGCCCTCATGCCCCTGATCGGTCGGTCCGGGCCGGCCGCCCTTCGGCTCCTCGTCGTCTTTCGCACCTGACATGGCAGATTCCTTCCGTCGCCGCGTCGCAATACCCGTCGCCAACTCGGTCAACCAGAAGAAGACTGCCGGCTCGCGAGGTCGGCACACCGGTGGTGGTCACCCCGCAACCTGAGCGCGCCCGCGGTGCGGCGACTGTTCACCGCACCGCCGGCTGCGTCAAGCCGCCGCGGGCACCTCTTCCTCGTCCCGTTCCGGCTCCGATTCGGGTGCGGTCAACGGCGCGGAGGGCCCGTCGAAGATCTCCTGATCGAGGATCCCTTCGCGCTTGGCGACCAGCACCGGAACCACCATCTGCCCGGCCACATTCGTCGCGGTGCGGATCATGTCGAGGATCGGGTCGATGGCCAGCAACAGGCCCGCGCCGGCCAGTGGGAGGCCGAGGGTGGACAGGGTCAGGGTGAGCATGACGATCGCGCCGGTGAGCCCCGCCGTCGCCGCGGAACCGACCACCGAGACGAACGCGATCAGCAGGTAGTCGCGCAGATCGAGCTGGGTCCCGGTGATCTGGGCGACGAAGATGGCGGCCAGCGCCGGGTAGACGGCGGCGCAGCCGTCCATCTTGGTGGTCGCGCCGAACGGGACCGCGAACGACGCGTATTCGCGTGAGACACCGAGCCTTTCGGTGACCATCCGCTGGGTCAGTGGCATCGTGCCGATCGACGAACGGGACACGAAGGCCAATTCGACCGCGGGCCAGGCCTTTGCGTAGAACCGGAGCGGGTTCACACCGCCGACCACGCGCAGCAGGATCGGGTACACCACGACCAGCACGATGAGGCAGCACGCATAGACCGCAATGGTGAAGGTGGCCAACGGGCGCAGCAGACCCCAGCCGTAGCTGGCGATCGCCTTACCGATGAGACCCGCGGTGCCGATGGGCGCGAGCCGGATCACCCACCACAGCGCCTTCTGCACCAGCTCCAGCACCGATTCGGCCAGTGTCAGAAAGGGTTTCGCCCGCTCGCCGAGTTTGAGCGCGGCGACGCCGAGCACCGCGCCGAGGAACACCAGCTGCAGCACATTGTTACCGGTGAACGCGCCGACGACATTCGTCGGGATGATGCCGGTGAGGAAGTCGGTCCAGCCGCCCTTCGAGTCCGGCGTCTTCGCGCCGACCAGGGTCAGTTCGACGCCGCGGCCCGGATTGGTGATCAGACCGAGCACGATGCCGACCGCGACCGCGATCACCGCGGTCCCCAGGAACCACAGCAGAGTGCGCCCGGCCAGCCGGGCGGCATTGGTGACGTGCCGCAGTCCGGCGACGCTGACCAGCACGGCGGTGAACACCAATGGCGGCACCGCGAGCTTCAGCAGCTGCACGAAGATGCCGCCGACCTGCGTCAATGTGCTGGTGAGCCAGGCGGAATCGGTGGCGCGGGCGAGGAAGCCCGCCGCGATACCGACAACCAAACCGAGCAGGATCTGGACGCCGAACGACCAGCGCGCCGGGTTCAGGGCACGGCTGCGCGAACTAGGTGAAGACAAGAGAACCATCCAAGACAATCAGGGGATCCGGTGAGCTGAGCGCGCGTCAGCGACACAGCTGTGCGGCCAGTCGGCCGAGATCCACATGCAACCTGGCGACCAGGTGCACGACTGTCATAGCGAGATTCATAACGCGCTCAACCGTAGGCGATTCGTCCGATCAATTTCCCCTCGGGGTCGATCGATCGCGGTATGACCTGCGTCACAACCCTTTCCGATCAGCGCTATTCGAGCACAGATCGGGTTCCCCAGTCGAATTCGGTTCGCCAGTGGCGACTCCGCCCGCCGCACACCGGATCTCGGCTCGAAACGCGTGGTGTCAATCGACGGGAAGTGGGCATTACCGCCGTCGAGAGATGAGGAACAACCATGAGTATCTTCCGCAATACGAACAGATATCGACGACGCGATCGAGTCGGCACCGTGCGCAGTGGCTGGCGGCGGTCCGGCTGGGGCCGCCGAGCAGGCGACTATCGCCGGCGTAGGTCCAGCACCTCGGGCGGAGTGGAAACCGCCGCACGATTCGGCTTCGTCGCCCGCGGCATCGCCTACATCACCATCGGCATCATCGGTTTCATGCTGGCCATCGGCACCGCCGAGCACGAACCGGACGGCGGCGGCGCGCTGGCGGCCATCGCCACCAAACCCCTTGGCTACCTACTGCTCTGGATCCTGTTGTTCGGCTTCGCCGCCCTCGTGGTCTGGCGCGTCACCCAGATCGCCAGTGCGCGAAGGACTTACTCGGGCGGACACCGCTTCTACGCGATAGTCTCCGGAATCGTCTATGCCCTGGCCTTTTTGGGCACCTTCCGGTACGTGGTGCACGGCCGAACCCCCAAGCCGAGCGATGCCATCGCCCGCGATCTGACCGGCCGCATCCTGAGCTGGGACGGCGGCCAAGTGGTCGTGTTGCTGATCGGTCTCGCCATCATCGCCTTCGGGATCTGGCAGACCATCCTCGGCCTGAGCCTCCAGTTCGTCGACGACCTGCGCATGGGCTGGATGACCCACGGCTCGCGCGAGGCGGTGATCTGGCTCGGCCGCATCGGCTACCTCGCCCGCGGCGCGATCGTCATCGCCATCGGCATCGCCGCGGTGGTCGCGGGCCTGAACTACGATCCCGCGGAAGCGAAGGGCATCGATGCGGTGCTGCGCGACTTCGTCGGAAAGCCGTTCGGCCCATGGCTGCTCATGCTGATCTCCCTCGGCCTCATGGCCTTCGGCGTCCTGTCCTTCCTCGAAGCCAAGCACCGCAGAACCTACGGCGGCGTCCCGGTCTGATGCCGCCCGCCAGGAACCACACGACGACCTCGGCCTCGGCGCCGGGGTCGTCGTCGGTATCCGAGCTTCCCGGCTACTTCCAAGCGCCTGCCGCCACCGCGTCGCGCACGTAGTCGGCGAAGTCGATCGGCTCGCGCCCCAGCAGCCGGCGAACGGTGTCGGTCACATGGGCGTTGCGCCCGTCCAGCAGCGTCGCGAAGATCTCGAGCATCCCCGCCACCTCTTCGTCCGGCATCCCGAATTCCGCGGTCAGCACCGCGCCGAATTCCGCACCGGTGACCGGGATGTACTGCACCTCGCGCCCGCCCTCCGCCGCGATCGCCGACACCGCGTCGCCGAAGGTCAGCAGGCGGGGGCCGGTCAGTTCGTAGTTCTGTCCCGCGTGCCCGTCCTCGGTGAGCGCGAGCGCCGCGACGTCCGCGAGGTCGGCGGAGTCGACGAACGGCTCCAGAACCTGGCCCGCGGGAAAGGCCACCCCACCGGCCAGCACCATATCCGTGAACACGCCCTCGTCGAAGTTCTGGTTGAACCAAGCCGCTTGCAGCACAGTCCATTCGGCGCCACTGTCCCGCACCGCCGTCTCGGCTGCGCCGGCCTGATCCTCACCGCGCGCGGACAGCAGCACCAGCCGCCGCACACCCTTGGTCACGGCCAGCTCGCTGAACGCCCGAATGGTCTCTCCCGCAGCGGGATCCCCGATGTCCGGGGTGTACATCACGAACGCCGCCCGTACGCCGTCGAGCACCGGTGCCCACGTGCTGCGGTCCGTCCAGTCGAATGGGGGCTCCGCCGAGCGCGAGCCGATCCGGACGGGGAATCCCCTGGCGGCCAGGCGGTCTGCGACTCGGCGGCCCACCTTTCCGGTGCCCGCGGTGACGAGGATGGTGTCGTTCTTCGTTGTTGTCATGCTCCCAGTCAAGCCGCCGGCGCGTCGACGAACCATCGACGAAAAGCTCAGTTCCATACGTCAGCGTCTCGAGCTACCGCACCCGGGGTGAACAGCCGAAAGCCGCGCCGACCCGGCCCAGCTAGACATTCTGCACAGAATTTCCGAGGGCACCCGGAATGGCCTATCCCATGATCGAAATCCCCAGTTGATCACCACTGGAGAACGGGTACTCCATTGTGATTCTCTGGGTATCTGCTCGAAATGACCCCTGTGTCTGACACATTGGAGTTCGTATACCATGAGACGTTTTCACTTGTTGCGCACGACCTCGGCACGAGCTGTTCCACTACTGGTGGTCGCAGCATTGGCTTCGAATGCAGGCACGGCCTCTGCGGCGACTCTGACCGGAATAGGTGACCCCAATTTCCCGAATATCGGCAGCGCCGCATACGATGTCTCCAATTACAGCATAGACCTGAAATTCGATCCGTCCTCCGGAAGGCTTTCCGGCACAACGACGATCACCGCGAAGGCGAAGCAGGATTTGAAGGCGGGCACCGCGATCGGTTTCGACTTCCTGCTCCAGACCCAGTCGGTGCTGATCCAGAACAAGCCCGCCAAATACACCCTCGGAAAAGACAAACTGGCCGTGACGGTGCCGGTGAACCTGGCGCCCGGCGCCGAATTCACCACCGTGGTCGCCTACAACGACATCCCGTCCCGGGTGCAGAATGCGGCCGGCGCCCGTAACTGGATCGAAAACGCGGGCGGCGCACTGATTTCCAACGAGCCGTTCTCCGCCGAATGGTGGTACCCGAGCAACGACCACCCGACCGACAAGGCGACCTACGCGGTGTCGGTGCTCGCGCCGGAGGATCGCGACGTCCTGTCCAACGGCGTCGAAACCAGTGTCACCCAGAACATTCCGGGCTGGAAGCGGCACAACTGGCTGAGCAAGACGCCGCAGATGACCTACGCCACCTTCCTCGCCATCGGCAAATACGAGCGCAGCGGCCAGGACGCGGGCACCCCGGCGCGGCCGAACCTGAACGCCTACGCGACCGACCTGGACCCGACCATCCGGGCCAACGCCAAGGCCAGCATCGAGCGGACCCCGGAGATCGTGGACTGGCTCTCCAGCACGCTCATCCCGTACCCGTACGAGGCGACCGGCGGTGTCGTGGACGCGCGCATGGGCGGCTTCGCCCTGGAGACCCAGACCAGGCCGACCTACACCGACGGCTTCTTCCGCCGCGGCAAGAACGATTCGGTGGTGGTGCACGAGAACGCGCACCAGTGGTTCGGCGACTCGACCTCCGTCGCCACCTGGAAGGACGGCTGGCTGAACGAGGGCTTCGCCAGCTATATGGAATACCTCTGGTCGGAGAAGAACGACACCGGCACCGCGGCGGAAATCGCCGACTACGCCTACGCCACCTCGACCCGGATCAATTGGAATGTCGTGCTGACCGATCCGGGGCCGGCCGACGTACTGCCCGCCGAGCTGTACACCCGTGGCGCATTGGCCATCCAGGCACTGCGCAGCGCGATCAACAATGACGATGTCTTCTTCCGGTTGATCCGGGAGTGGCTGACCAAGTACCAGTACGGCAACGCCAAGATCACGGATTTCATCGATATGGCCAACGCCGTGACCGGCCGTAGCACGAACGCGTTGTTCAAGACCTGGCTCACCGATAAGGGCAAGCCGGCCTACAAGCCGACCGACGCCACTTTCGATGCCAACGCAAAACGCGCACCGAGGTCGGCAACCCCGACACCGGCCAAGCCGAAGGTATGGGACGACCTCTACGCGGTGGCGACCCAGAAGCAGTAATTGTGGAATCGACGCCGGGCCCGTGGCAACACGGGCCCGGCGTTGCCGATCTATCCACCTTCGATCGACAAGAATGAACCGCATGAGTAAAACCAGTGAGCGCGCGGCCGTCATCGACCGGCTGTGGGAGGAACACCTGCGCGCGAATTTCCCCGACCGACTACGCGGCGCGGAGCCGGCGGGTATCGAAATGGTGTTACTCGACGCGGCCATCGCGGGTTGCGTATCCACCTGGCAGGACAACGGCGGCTACCTCGACGACGAACTGCTCCGCATTCTGCGCAAGCGCATCGCGGACCTCGATCAGGTCCTGCCGCTGCTCACCGACACCGAGGAGTTGCGCTACTGCTGGCGCCTGCACCGGCTCGCCGTGCACGCCGCGGACTCGGGCGCGCGGCTGTACTGACCATCGCCCCGCCACGGCGCGATCAACTGCACCCGGGACAGCGCTTACGATTCGTTTATCGACCGATGATGCCGCCGCAGTAGGGTTCGGCGGTCGGCGTGCCAGGCTGGCGAGGTCGGTTGTCGAGTGCGCGAAGGGAAGCCGAAGCGTTGTGACCACAGCAGAACAATTCCGGGAGATCATGGCGCGGTTGCATACCGTGGCCGACGAATACCTCGCCGCGGAAGCGGAATTGGCGCAGGTGACGAAGGAGCTCGAGGCCGGCCTGGACGAGGCGGATCTGGTCGCGGAGGCCAGCCACGACCCGCAGCTGATGGCCGAGCTGCAGACCTTCACCAGGGCCTTCCGCGCCGCGCGCGACGGGCAGGCGGACGAGGTGGACACCGACTGGACCGTGGAGATCCGCGCCTTCGCCGAGGCGTATCAGGCCGCGGAGGTCAACGGCGTACCGGTGCAGTCGATTTCCCACGCCGGCTGGCGGCCCGGCGCGCGCATCGGGGCGCATACCGCCGTCGCGCAGTCCATCCTGCTGGCCCGCCACGACACCGGCGGCGAGGCGATGCTGATCTTCGAGGAGGGGCACCTCGACTCGTTCGCCAGCGGCGGCCTCGGCGGCGACTTCACCGCGCGGCCGTTCGCGATCAGGACGGTGATCGACTCGGGGCTGTGCGGCGTGCTCGCGCCCGGCGCGGCGAAACTCGAATTGATCAGCGAGAACGGCACGGTCTTCCCGGCCGATGTCGTGGCGCACACGTTCGCGGTGACCGTCGATCTGCCGAGCGAACGCAGGCTGAACCAGCTGCGCCGCGCCTACGCGACCCCCGACGACCAGGTGCCGCTGATCTTCGACAGCGATGGCCGCGGGGAGAACGAGGAGACCCTCGACCACTTCACCGTCCGCGTGTACAGCAGCAGCGACGCGCTGATGTACACGGGACCGGTTCTCGCTGATCAATTCTGAGCGGTGGCCGACCCGGTGGATCCGGTCGGTGTGCCGAGCACCGCGTTGAGCAGCTGGCCGAGCGACTCCCCCGCGAGGCGGAGCTGGGCTTCGGCGACCGGGAGGAACTGGCTGGTGTATTCGTCACCGATGGTGTTCGAGGCCGGGTAGACGCCGGGCTCCAGGGCGATCCGGCAGCTGGCCTCGGCCCACCGGACCGGATCGGTATCCGGTTGGGCCGGCGGCAGATCGGGCGCCGGAAGGGCCAGCAGCCGTCGCACCTCGTCGGCGTCGCTCGCGTGCCGGGTGTTGAGCAGACCGCTGTCCCACACCGCGTGCAGGTTGGTGTTGTGGCCCAGGTACTGGAGCTTGATCTCGTTTCCGCCGCGATCGCGCGCGTACCCGGCGTGCATCGGCTGGTTGATGTCACCGACGAAATGCACGATGAACTTCAGCGCCTGGCGACGATCGGCCGGCGGGCGGGCTCGGTCGGCGAGTATCGCGGTCTGCCGCCGCAGCGCCTCGATGACGTTCTGGCCGTCGTTGCCGTTCACCGCCGGGTCGTACACGCAGCCGTTCTCGGCGATGTTGACGTAGTGCCATGGGGCGGAGATCTTTCCGAGCTCTGGATCGTTGTTGCGCACCTGGTCGGCCCAGTTCGACACCCCGGCGAGCGTCGGGTCGGGCTCGCCCGCCAGCAGCCGGTCGACCTCGGCCCTGGCCGGCGGGCTCAACCGCAGATCCGCGATGGCGCCGGTGGTGTTGTGGCCCTGCGGCCCCCAGGCATTGGCGGCGGGTGGCACCGACAGCAGAATCGCGGCGGCTGCGCACATGCTGACTACGGCTGCTCTACCTAGCATCAAGAACAAATCCCTTCCGAGCGCACCCGCGGCCGCGGGGCATGGATTGAGTTATGTTTCGCCTCTTGCTGATTCAAGTATCGGCGACCGGTGGCATATGCCGAACAAACTTCGGGATAAATCTTCGTGCGGCAGGTATTCCTTCCGGCCGAACCCGATGGCGCGAAAGTCGGTCGCCAGGTAGATGCCGGCCGGCGGTTCCGATCCGTACCGTCCAGGGACGCACCCGCTGCCCGCGGGCTTCGCGATCAACCGGCGGTGTACTGAACACCGCACTGTCTGTGAGGGTTTCATGCGAAAATTCCGATCCGGCCATTGCGCGGCCGCCGCCGCGCTGACATTGTCGCTGGCCGGTTGCACATCGGCGCCGGATGAACCGGCAGCGGCACTGCCCAGCCGGCTCCAGGACCAATCGATCATCTGGCACGATTGCCGGACCGGCGCGGCAGACGAGGTCGGCGACCGGCTGGCCGCGGCAGGCGCGCAGTGTGGCGAGTTCCGAGCGCCGTTGAACTACGCCGACCCCGCCGGACAGACCATCACGATCGCCGTCGCGCGCCGGGCCGCGACCGACAGCGCGCACCGGCTGGGGACACTGCTGGTGCAGACCGGCGGGCCGGGACCGTCCCGCGACGGCGTGACGATGATCCTCGACGGCCCCGACGGCGGCCATCCGGCACCGGCCCTGGCGCAACGCTATGACCTGGTCGGCATGGATCCACGGTTCTTCGGCGCCAGCTCGCCGCTCGAATGCGGCTGGCCCACGGGCACCTACCTCGGACTCGCCCAGTCCGCGCCGACGAGTCGCGCGGACTTCGACCGCGGCGTCGGCACCGCGCGCGAGTTGGCCGGCCGCTGCGCGCCGAACCGGGCGTTGCTGCCGCACGCCTCGACGCGCAACGTCGCGCGGGATACCGACCTGCTGCGCATACTCCTCGGGGAGCAGAAGATGTCGTATCTCGGCTGGTCCTGGAGCACCTACCTGGGCGCGGTATACATGCAGATGTTCGGCGATCACGTCGATCGGGTCGTGCTCGACAGCGCGCTCGATCCGCGCGCCCCCGGCCCGGACCTGACCCGCGACACGGCTCCCGCCGATGCGGCGGCGCTGGCGGATTGGGCGCGCTGGGCCGCCGATCGTGACGCGGAATTCGGCTTGGGCACAACGGAAGACGCCGTCCTGAGTACCGTCGACGACATCGTCCGGATGGCCGCCACCGACCCGATAACGCTCGGCGCCCACACGATCACCGCCGACCTGATCCCCGGCCTGCTGCTGACCGTGGACGATTCCGCGGCGTCCTATGCCGAACTCAGCCGGCAGGTGCGCGCACTGCGCGACGGGACCGAACCGACCCCGGCCATGGCGGACAAGCTGGCGCTCTACACCGACACCTCCACCGTTCCCGAATTCGGTTTCAGCGCAACAGTTGCCAATCAGTGCGCCGATCGCCCCGCGCGTCCGATCGAGGCCTACTTCACCGATATCCAGAACCACCGGGACACCGAACCGCTGTTCGGCCCGCTGGCCCGGCACCTCACCCCGTGCGCGGTGTGGCCGGCCACCCCGGCCGAGCCCGCCACCGAGATCGGCAACCGAATCCCCGCCCTGCTCGTCGGCGCCACCGGTGATCCGGTCGCCCCCGTCGCAGGCCAGCGAGCCATGCGCCAGGCACTGTCCGGTTCCCGATCGATCGCCCTGGCGGGCGCGTTCCGCCACGGCGTCTATCTCTTCGATGCCGCCGGCTGCGTCGACGTCGCGGTCGAGCAGTACCTGTTGAACGGAGCCTTGCCCGCCGAAGACGCGACCTGCCAACGAGATCCGAGCTGACCTACCGAGCGCCGGGCCGGCGCAGCCCGGCCTCGTGCGCCAAGATCACCGCCTGCACCCGGTCCCGCACCCCGAGTTTCGTCAGGATATGCCGCACATGGGTTTTCACGGTTCCCTCGCCCACCGACAACGCGGCCGCGATCTCCGCGTTGGACGACCCGCGCGCCATCTCGTGCAGCACAGCGGTTTCCCGCTCGGTCAGGCCCGCGACCAGCTGTCGCGCGGCCTGGTCGAACGGCGGTGCGAGCCGATCGATCAACCGCCGCGTGGTCGATGCCGCCAGTACCGCGTCGCCCGCGTGCACATGCCGCACCGCGGACAAGAAGTCTTCCGCCGGTGCGTCTTTGAGCAAAAACCCGCTGGCGCCGGCACGCACCGCCGCCAGCGCGTAGTCGTCCAGGTCATAGGTGGTCAGCACCAGCACTTTCGGCGGTCGATCGAGCGACAGTATCCGCCGCGTGGCCTCGAGCCCATCCAGTCCCGGCATCCGCACATCCATCACGACCACCTCCGGCGCGACCCGCAGCACCTCGGCGACGCCGCTCAGCCCGTCCCCCGCCTCGCCGACCACGCGCATATCCGGCTGCGAGTCCACGACCATCCGGAACCCGGCCCGCACCAACGCCTGATCCTCGACCAGCACCACCGTGATCACCGGCTACACCTCGGCCGGCAGCGGAATCCGCGCCGCCAGAATATGCCCGGGTCCGTCCGGCCGCGGCCGCAGTTCGAGCTCGCCGCCGTAGGCGCCGACCCGCTCGCGCATGCCGATCACCCCGAATCCGCCATGGCCCGTAGCCCGTTCGGCCCGGCCGTCGTCGCCGACACTGACCAGCAACCATTCGTCCCGGTGCCGCACCGAAACCTCCGCGCGGACACCGGGTCCGGCGTGTTTCACGACATTCGTCAACCCCTCCTGCACGATTCGATAGACCACCAGACCCACCCCCGAATCGAGCAGCCCGGACGGCAGGTCGACGGCCAGGTCCACCGGCAGCCCCGCGTCCCGCACCTCGTCGACGAGCCGCGTCAGATCAGCGATGCCCACCCGGGGCACCGGCTGCGCGTCACCCTCGGACTCTTCCCGCAGCACCCCGATCGCCCGCCGCGTCTCGTCGAGCGCCCGCCTGCCGTGTTCGCCGATCGCCGCCAAGGCCCCGACCGCCGCCTGCGGTTCGGTCCGCGCCGCGTAACGCCCGCCGTCGGCCTGCGCGACGATCACCGCCAGCGAGTGGGCGAGAATATCGTGGATGTCCCGCGCGATCCGGGTCCGCTCGGACAGCACCGCGAACCGGGTCCGCTCATCCCGCGTCCGTTCCACCAGCGCCGCATGCTCGGCCATGGCCAGGAACTCCCCGCGCCGGGCCCGCTGCCAGGCACCACCCAGCCACGCGGCCACCACCGTGCTGGCCAGAAACCCACCCACCAGCACGTGCGCCAGGGCCGGCATGGACAGTTGCGGCCAGCTCCACCCGCCGAGCACCGCACCGCACAGTCCCGCGATCAGCCCGCCTCGGCTCCAGGACCGGCCGCTGTGCGCGGCCAGCGTGTACACCACGATCGGCACCGCGATATCGGCAAGCAGCGCACCTGTCGTGTTCCGCACGGTCGCCCACTGCACCAGCGCCGCGCACGCCACCAGCACCGCCATCGCCTCCGGCCATCGCCGCCGGAATGCCAAGGGCGCAAGCACCGCCACCGACAGCCCGTAGTACACCGCGCCGGCTCCCACCAGCACGCCGAAGAGCACACACGCCAGGAGCAGCAGCCCCGTCGTCGCCGCATCCACCACCGACGTTCGCCGACGTAACCAGAACACCACCCGCTCGTCGACCACTCGCTCACCTTAGGGCTCGCCGAACACCGCCGCGTCTGCCGCAGGAATGACACACGGACCTCGACACGTGCGACTTGCGGCATAGCGGGGGACAAAGCGTTCGTCCAGTCGGATTCGGCGCGGCACGGTCGGGCGCTCGTTCGCGCGACCGAATCCTGTTCGTGCTCTAGACGTTTCATTTTCGCAGGACAATCGGGGGCGAAGGCCATCGAGCCGCGGCGCGACCGGCGCGCCGGTTGGGCGGTGGTACATCTGCACGTTCAAGTGCAAGTGCGGTTGAATTGGACCGTTCCAGCGATACCATCAGGGTAGGCATGGTGTGGTTCGTCACAGCGACGGGCGCGACACCGGCGAGGTCTTCGAGAAGCGGAGTAGCAGGCATGGTCACGGAACCGGTCCGGATCACCGGGATCGACGCGCGGGTCGCGGATCGCGGCCCGACCGCTCTGCGCATCGCTGTCGGTGGTCAACTGCGCAAGCTCCGCGAAGAAAAGCGCATCACCCCGGTCGAGGCCGGCGAGCACATCCGCGGCTCGCACGCCAAGATCAGCCGCCTCGAACTCGGCCGGACCGGCTACAAGGATCGCGACATCCTCGACCTGCTGACCCTCTACGGCGTCACCGAGCCGGATCAGCGCGAGATGTTCCTGGACCTGGCGCGCAAGGCCAATCAGCCCGGCTGGTGGCACCGCTACAACGACCTGCTCCCACCCTGGTTCGAAACCTATCTCGGGCTCGAGGGCGCCGCGCAGACCATCCGGACGTTCGAGGGGCAATTGATCCCCGGCCTGCTGCAAACCGAGGACTACACCCACGCGGTCATCGAGGTCAGCCACCAGAACGCCGAGGCGACGCGGCGGGTGGAGCTGCGCACGAAACGCCAGGAGATCCTCGATCTACCGGACGGACCCAGGCTGTGGGCGGTGCTGGACGAGGCCGTGCTGCACCGGCCGATCGGCGGCCGAAAGGTGCTGCGCGAGCAGATCGAACACCTGGTCCAGATCTCGCACAAGCCCGGCGTGACCATCCAGGTGCTGCCGTACGACGCCGGCGGTCACGCGGCGGCGGGCAGCTCGTTCACCATGCTCCGCTTCGCCGAGCGGGAACTGCCCGACATCGTCTACCTGGAGCAGCTGACCAGCGCGCTGTATCTGGATCGCAAGGAGGATCTGCAGCTCTACCGCGAGGTGATGGACAAGGTCGCGGTGCAGGCCGAGACGCCGGAGCGCACCCGCACCCTGCTGGCCGCGACCGCCGCGGAGCTGTGATCGAGTAGGGCGCTCAGCCGGCGACCTTGTCGGCCCACGCCGGCGGCAGCGCCTCGCTCGAGATATCGGCGATCTCGCACAGCCGCGCCCGGTCGACGCCCAAGCGGCTCAACTGGATCAGCCCCTGCGCCACCACCACGATGTTCGCGCTGTGCGCCGACAGCGCGGCCGCGTCGATCTCGCCGCCGAGACGCGCTGCGGGATACAGCCGTTCGGCGACGCCCTGCTCCATGGCGACGGTGGTCCGGTTGCTGATGTCGACCACCTCGGGGATGCGCGAGCCGAGTTGCGCGATGCTGTTGATCATCAGGCATCCACGCCGATTCGGTTGTGCCGCACAGTCATCGATGACCGCCCGGAACAGCGCGCGCACCGCGGCCCTGGCCGAGCCCGGGGCGCTCGTGACCACGTCGCGCACGAACCGCGCGCGACGCTCGCAGTAGCGCTCGAACACCGCCAGGAACAAGCCCTGCTTGCTGCCGTACGCGGCGTACACGCTGCCGTTGCCGACCCCGGTCGCGCGCGAGATGTCCTCGACGGAGGTGTCGTCGAAACCGTGCGACCAGAACAGCTCGGTGGCGGTGTCGAGCAGCCCCGATTCGTCGAACTGTCGTGGCCGTCCCATGCGCTCACCGTACCAACCGAAGTGCGAGATAACCCACACCACTTGTTTCTGGAGGCGTCACTCCACAACAATGGTTGACATGGCCCCTAACTCCACCGAGCCGCCCCGCCGCCGGGTGGGCATCCTGGTCTTCGACGGCGTGAAGATGCTCGACTTCGTCGGCCCGGCCGAAGTTTTCGTGGAGGCGAACCAGACCGTGCCCGGCTACGAGGTGGTCCTGGTCTCGGCCGACGGCAACCACGTGCAGACCTCGATCGGCGCGCGGATCGAGGTCGGCGCCGCGGCGGCCGACGCGGGCCGCTTCGACACGGTCGTCATCCCGGGCAGCGAACTGCCGCCCGCGAAGTTCGTCACGCCCGAGCTGATCGCCGCGGCCCGGCACCTGTCCTGGCACACCCGCAGGCTGGCCTCGATTTGCAGCGGCGCGTTCGTCCTGGCCGAGCTCGGACTCTTCGACGGCCGCCGCGCGACCACGCACTGGAAGTTCACCGCGGACCTCGCCCGGCGCTACCCGGCGATCCTGGTCGACGCCGACGCGATCTTCGTGCGCGACGGAAACCTGTACAGCTCAGCGGGCGTCGCGGCCGGCGTCGACCTGGCGCTGGCCCTGGTGGAGGAGGATCACGGCGCCGACGCCGCCCGCCGGGTCGCCCAGCTGCTCGTGGTCTACATGCAGCGCGCAGGCGGCCAATCGCAGTTCTCGGCGTCGCTGAGCGGACCGGTGCCGCGCAGCCCGCTGGTGCGCAAGGTGGTCGACCTGATCTGTGCGGACCCGGCGTTCCCGCACACCGTCCAGACGCTGGCCGCGCACGCCATGGTCAGCGTCCGGCACCTGACCAGACTGTTCCGCGCCGAACTGGAACGCTCCCCCGCCGAGTACGTCGCGTTCATCCGCTTCGGCGTCGCCCGCGATCTGCTGCACGCGGGACACAGCGTCACCGAGGCCGCGATGAGCGCCGGATACGGCAGCAGCGAGGCGCTGCGGCGGGCCTTCGTGGCCCGGCTCGGCATTTCGCCGCGCAAGTATCAGCAGCGCTTCCGCTCGACCGGCGTCGCGTTCGAACCGATGGCGGCCGCCGTGTCCTGATCGGGGGCTTTTGCGGCCCGTCCGGAGGGGCGCCGCAGGGGTCGCGCGCCGCAAACTGAGTGCGGCACAACGCCATCGATCCTCGTGATCGAGAAAGGAACCCATGTCTTCCGCGATCACCACTGTTCTCGTGCACGGCGCGTTCGCCGATGCGTCCAGCTGGGGCCCGGTCACCGAACGGCTGCTCGCCGGCGGGCACCGCGTCGTGGTACCCCCGGTGTTCAACCGCAGCCTGTCGGCGGACGCCGCGTACATCAAGTCGTTCGTCGAGCAGATCGACGGACCGGTGCTGCTGTGCGGCCACTCCTACGGCGGCGCGGTGATCACCGTTGCCGGGGTCGCCGACAATGTCGTCGGACTGGTCTTCGTCTCGGGTTATGTCCTGGAAAACGGCGAGAGCCTCGGGCAGCTGCAGGGCGGATTCCCGGACTCCGACCTGGCCGCCAGCCTCGTCTACGCGCCGTACCCGGTCGACGGCGGCGAGCCGGGCACCGACGTCTCGGTCGAGGTCGCCGCCTTCCCCGAGGTGTTCGCGGCGGGCCTGGACAAGACGCGGGCGCAGGTACTCGCGGTGTCCCAGCGGCCGCTGTCCGCGGCCGCGTTCGGCGAGCCGGCGACCGCGACGGCCTGGCGGACCAAGCCGGGCTGGGGGATCGTTTCCAGTGCGGACCGCACCATCAATCCCGACGTCGAACGCTTCGGCTACCAGCGTGCCGCCCTGCGGTCGGTCGTCGAGCTCGACGCGCCGCACCTCGTGATGCAGACCCACCCCGATGAGGTCGCCGCGGTGATCACCGAAGCCCTTGCCGCGTTGGCCTGAGACCCCGAAACCGCTGTACCACACTGTTTCTCCGCCACTATCGAAAGGATCGACCATGACCGGAAACCCGCACGGCGTCGCATTGGAGCCGGCCGCACAGGAGTTCGTCGACGCGACCTCGACGCCCCCGTTCCTCTACCAGCTGGCGCCGGAGGAGGGCCGCAAGGCGGTCGATTCGGTGCAGGACTCCCCCATCTTCAAGCCCGAGATCGACGAGGAGTGGATCACCGTCGAGGGCGGGCCGACCGGTTCGGTGCGCGCGCGGATCGTCAAGCCGAAGGGCGCCACCGAGACGCTGCCCGTCATCGTCTACACCCACGGCGCCGGTTGGGTTTTCGGCGATGCGCACACCCACGACCGGCTGGTGCGTGACCTCGCCGTCGGCGCGCACGCGGCGGTCGTCTTTCCCGAGTACGACCGCTCGCCCGACGTGCGTTACCCGGTGGCCAACGAGCAGTCCTACCGCGTCGCCCAGTGGGTGAGCACGCAGGGCGCCGAGAAGAACCTCGACCCGTCGCGCATCGCGGTGGCCGGCGACTCGGTCGGCGGCAACATGGCCATCGCGCTCACCCTGATGGCCAAGGAGCGCGGCGACGTCTCGTTCGTGCAGCAGGTGCTGTTCTATCCGGTGACCGACGCCAACTTCGACACCGGCTCCTACGAGCGCTTCGCCGAGGGCTACTTCCTGGCCCGCGACGGCATGAAATGGTTCTGGGACCAGTACACCACCAGCGCGGAGGATCGCGCGCAGATCACCGCGTCGCCGCTGCGGGCCACCACCGAGCAGCTGTCCGGCCTGCCGCCCGCGCTGGTCATCACGGCCGAGAACGACGTGTTGCGGGACGAGGGCGAGGCGTTCGCGGCGAAGCTGCGCACCGCGGGCGTGCCGGTGATCGCGGCGCGCTACGGCGGCATCATCCACGACTTCGTCATGGTCAACTCGATGCACGACACCAACGCCGCCAAAGCCGCTGTCGCCCAAGCGGTTGCGGTTCTGCACAGCGCCCTGTACCCCGCCTAGCCCAGAAGGGACCATTCATTCATGAGTACCACCCCCACCATCGTGCTGGTGCACGGCGCGTTCGCCGACTCGTCCAGCTGGAACGGCGTCGTCGAAGTGCTACGCGCCCAGGGTTATTCGGTCGTCGCCGCGGCCAACCCGCTGCGCGGCCTGAACAGCGACGCCGCCTACATCGGCTCGGTGCTCGATGACGTCGACGGCCCGGTTGTCCTGGCCGGCCACTCCTACGGCGGCAGCGTCATCACCGTCGCCGCGGCGGGCAGGACGAACGTGCGGGCACTGGTCTACATCGCCGCCTTCATCCCGGCCGAGGGCGAGAGCGCGCTGGAACTGACCGATAAGTTCCCCGGATCCACTCTCGGGCCGACCACCCGGCCGGCGAACTACCCGCTCGCGGACGGCAATACGGGCACCGAGCTCTACATCCGCCAGGACGAGTTCCCCGCCCAGTTCGCCGCGGACGTCCCCGCCACCGCCGCCGAACTGATGGCCGCGACGCAGCGGCCCGTCGCCCTGGACGCTTTGCAGCAGCCCGCAGAAGCGGCTGCGTGGCAGACGATTCCGGCCTTCGCGTTGGTCACCACCGAGGACAAGAACATTCCGGTCGAGGCTCAGCGGTTCATGGCCGAGCGCGCGTCCGCGCACACCGTCGAGGTCCCCGCCTCGCACGCGGTGAGCGTCTCCATGCCCGGCGTGGTCGCCGATCTGATCACCCTGGCGGCCGCGAAGTAGACACGAAAACCCGGTCCCGCCCGAGGGTTTCGGGCGGGACCGGGTTCTCCTGCGTCAGCCGATCGCGGCGGTGAGCGCCGCCTGGCCACCGACCACCGGGAACGTCACCTTCGTCTCGGCGAGGTTCACGCCGAAACCGGGACCCGGCTTGGGCCGCAGGGTGAACTCGTTGTCGCTGGACAACACCACCACGCCCAGCTTGTGCCCGCGCGCCAGCAGGTAGTCGTGCGGTTGCATGGACAGGTTCACCGCGTACTCCTTACCCGGCGTGATCGGGCTCGTCTTGCTCAGCGACTCCCGGTTCTGCGGGTCCACCCAGCCGCGGGTGACGATCCTGGAGCTGCCGTCGGGCGAGCGATCCACCAGCAGCGCGGTCACATTCGCCGCCGGCCGCTTGAACGCCATGGTGAACGCGACGTCCACCGCACCGCTGATCCGCAACGGGGTCGCGGTCGCCTTGGAGAAGTACGCCAGCCGGTTCGGTGAGCTCGGCGCGGCGACGAGGTCGGCGGCCAATTTGGTCGCGTCGTCGTCGAGGGATTCGGTGACCCGCCCGGCGCCGGTCGAGGCCAGCCCGCCGATAGCGCGGCCGCCGGGCTGGAAGACCGCCGTCGCGGCGGCCGTGGCCGGGGCGGGCCACTCCGCCTCGTTCACCCAGGACTTGTCCTCGCGCTGGATGGTGGCCTTGGGCTCGCGGTCGATCCCGTTGTCCTGGCCGAGCAGGTACTTGCTGAACCAGCGATTCACCGTGCGCAGCCACTCGTCCCTGCGCAGGCCGATCGGATCGGTGTGGCCGGACTGGTGCAGCCAGATCTTGTGCGGCACACCGGCTTTCTTCAGGGCGTCATACCACTGGGCGACGTTCTTGGTCTTGACGTTGAAGTCGTTGAGCCCGTGCACGGCCAGCACCGCGGCATGCACCTTGCCGACGTCGTTGAGGTAGTTGCGCTCGTTCCAGAACGCGGTGTAATTGCCGTCGACCCGGTTCTGGTCCTGCTCGATCTTGTCGATGATCGGGGCGCAGATATTGCGGTCGGCCCTGGTGTAGACGTACTTGGCCAGCACGTCGGTGTCCTCGCCCTGGTAGGTGCCCGGCGCGACCACCGCGCCGCCCGCCCGGTAGTAGTCGTACCAGTTGCTGATCGCGGCGATCGGCACAATGGCCTCCAGGCCGGGCACGCCGGTGGACGCGACCGCGTTGGGCAGGGTGCCGTTGTAGGACACGCCCATCATGCCGACCTTGCCGCTGGCCCAGCCGGCGGTGACCGCTTTGCCCTGCGCGTCACGGGCTTTCGCCCGGCCGTTGAGCCAGTCGATCGGGGCCCGCGCGCCGATGGTCTCGTTGCGGGCGCCGGAAGTCGGGCAGCCGGTGGAGGTTCCGGTGCCGAGCGACTCGCCGTACATCACGGCGAAACCGCGAGCCAGGAAGTAATCCTCGTACTGCCAGGTGATCTGGCCTTTGTCGAGGGTGATGCCCGCGGCCCGGAGATCCTCGGCCACCCGCGCGCGCTGCTCGCCGGGCGCGGGCGCCATCCGCGCCTGGGCGCCGTCCGGCACGTAAAGCTCAACGTCCACACCGTGATTGGTGACGTCGTTACCGCCGGAGAAGTACGGGCTCGCCTGGTAGACGACCGGGAGTTTACCGGTGGCATTGGCCGGGCGGACCACCTGGACGTGCACCTCGTCGTCCTTGCCGTCGGCATCGCTGTCGATCGGCGCGCGCACCCAAAGGTCTTGGCGGACCGGCGCGGCCGGGTTGAATACCGGCTGCGCCTCGCCGCCGGAGAAGCTGGGTCCGGTCAGCGGTTCGGCCATCGCGGGTGCGCCGGAGAGCAGGAGCGCGGCGGCCACGACCGGCAGCGCTAGTCGAGGTAGCCGCCGCAGGGCCGACACGGTCCGGACCGCGCGGGTGCGTGGTCCTCGCCGTTCGGGTCTGTGTTGGTGCTGTCTGGATGCCATTGCCTTCTCCTTGTCACCGCTCAGCACGAGGCACTCCCGTGTGAGACTCGAAATAACGTCTGGCTCAGGGGAATTGCCGGTGCGGGATCAGGGTCGGCTCGGCGGGGCCTTGCGCTCGATCGCGGTCTTCATCGCGTCCAGCCCGATCAGGTTGAACTCGCGGCCGAGCGAACGCATCAACGAGTTGTCGGTGGGCCGGTATACGCCGCGCTTGTAATAGACCGCGCCCTCGTAGGTGCCGACGACACCACCGTCCGGGGACTGTTTGCCCAGGTACTGGTACCACTTGGTGCGGTTCTGCTGCATCTGCGCGCTGGTGTAGACCGAGGCGTTGGCCTCACGCGGCTCCCGACCGGTATAGCGGTCGTTGGGGTAGTCGTACTCGTCGGCCAGGCCGCCCACCGAATGCCCGAGCTCGTGCAGCACGATCTGTCCCGCCTGGGCGTTCCCGCCGGACGAGGTCGCCACGCCGCCGCCCGCGCCGCCGTACTTCGTGGTGTTGGCCAGCGCGATCACCTGATCGACCTCGGGCGCCAGCCGGGCGTACTGCAACGCCTTGGTCTCGTTGACGCACAGCAGGCGTTCGGTGCCGCCACACCAGAAAGTCATGTCCAGCGCGGTATTTCGCATGGTGCCGCGCGGATCGTTGTCCACCCCGGACTCCTGGGACACCACGTTGACCGCCCAGACGTTGAACGAGTTCTTGTACGTCTTGAACGGCTCGACCTGGGTGATCTCGTTCCACCGGTTGACCGCGTGCTGCTTGTAGGTGCCCAGCTGGCTCGACGTGTACCCGTCACCGACGAACACCAGATCGAAGCGCTGATTCGACGGCCCGGTCTGCTGGATCGCGATCACGTCCGCCTGCACCGCGGACCGCGGTGCAGGCGACCGGTCGGGTGCCGGCGTGATTACCCGGCTGATCGTGCCGTCCGGCGCGAACACTTCCCGTTCCTCGGTCGGCTGGGCCGAACCGACCGCGACCGACATCGCGGCAATGACGAACGCGCCGAGCATGATTGCGAACATGCGTCGTAACAAGGGCATGACGGAGCTCCTCGAGTGGTTCGCGAATTCGAACCGGACGGCGCGTGCCGATCTTCGGTCTGTCGAATTCCTAACCAAGGAACCACATTCGAGCAGCCATCTCGACTGAGGAATAACTGGGGAGGAAGAACTACGTGAAAGCCATTCGGGCCCAGCTCAATACTGCCGCTACCACGGGACGGTCTCGCCGTGCTGATCCAGGAATTGCAGGCCGGGCGCACCCGCCTGTGCCACCAAAACGTCGACGACGGCGGGGATGCTCTCCTTCGGATCGAGCGGGGCGCCGGGTCCACCGAGCCGAGTCCGGTTGTGGCCGGGGTCGATGAGCAGCTTGGTGTGCCCGTCGCCGGCATTGCGCGTGGCGTAACTGCGCATCAGCTGGTTGAGTGCGGCCTTGCTGGCTTTGTAGAGCTCGTAACCGTCCTCGGTGTTCCGCGAAATGCTGCCCTGCTCGGAGGACATGACCGCGACGGTACCGCCGGGCGCGACGAGATCGCGCAGCGCCTCGACGGTGCGCAGCGGGCTCAGCGCGTTGGTGATCATCACCTCGGTGAACATCTCGGTCGGCACCTCGCCGATCGGCAGGTCACCGCGATCGATGGCGGCGTTGACGAAGAGCAGGTCGAGTCGCGTACCGGTCAGACGGGTACGCAGCGCGGCCAGCTCCTCCTCGCTGGTCATCTCCAGCGATTCCACCCGCAACCGCCCGTTCGAGGCCTGCGCGGTCGCCTGCAGCTCGCCGCCGCCCTGGCGCGTGGTGGCGATGACCTGCCAACCGCGTCCGGCGAGCTCGGTGGCGAGAACGAGCCCGAGCCCACGGGAGGCCCCGATCACGAGGGCTTGGCGATTCGACGTATCGGACACGAAAACTCCTTCTAACTGCGGATACAAAATCTAGACTAGACGTTGCGTCTAGACTAACTCACAACGGTCGCCGGTGGGTATTGTGTTTCGCATGCCAGCCACGAGCACCCCGGCACCGCGACCGCGCTCCGGCCCTCGACGCGACGAGGCCGCCCGCCTTGCGGTCCTGCACGCCGCGGACGACCTGCTCGCAGAGCAAGGCTTCAGCGCGCTGACCATCGAGGCCATCGCACGCCGGGCCGGCGTCGCCAAGCAGACCATCTACCGCTGGTGGCCGTCGAAGGTCGACATCCTGCTGGACACGATCATCGAGGACACCGGCAAGCACCTGCCCGTTCCGACGGAAACGCCGACGGCGGACAGCATCCGGGACTATCTGCGTGCCTTCGCGCGATTCCTCACCCGCGACCCCGCGGGCAAGGTCCTGCTCGCGCTCATCGCCCAGGCCCAGCATGATCCCGGTACCGCCAAGAGTTTTCACGAGCGCTACCTAGCGCCGCGCCGCGCCGCGGAACGCGAGCTGCTCGTGCGCGGTATCGACGCCGGTGCGATAGCACCCCGATTGAGCCCCGACGCCGCGCTCGACGCGCTCGTCGGACCGATCGTCTATCGCGCCCTGACCGGCGAACCCATCCCCCGCGCCCTGGTGGACACCCTCGTCGAGGACCTGCTCGCACCCCGCCCGAACTGACTGTCCGTACAACCGATTTCGCGAGGACGAGGAGGTCCGCATGACATACGTTCCGGAACCGACCAGGTATGACGGCGCCATGAGTTACCGCCGATCGGGCCGATCCGGTCTCGACCTGCCGCTGCTCTCGCTCGGCTTCTGGCACAACTTCGGCGACGATCGCCCCTACCTCGTGCAGCGCGATATCGCTTTGCGCGCTTTCGATCTCGGCATCACGCACTTCGACCTGGCGAACAACTACGGCCCGCCCTACGGTTCGGCGGAGATCAACGCCGGGCGCATCCTGCGCGAGGATCTCGCCGCGTATCGCGACGAACTCGTCATCTCCACCAAGGCCGGATGGGACATGTGGCCCGGTCCGTATGGACAGGGCGGCGGGTCCCGCAAGTATGTGCTCGCCTCCCTCGATCAGTCCCTCGGCCGGCTCGGACTCGACCACGTCGACATCTTCTACTCGCACCGGTTCGATCCGACGACTCCGCTGGAGGAAACCGCCGTCGCGTTGAATACCGCTGTCCGCCAAGGGAAAGCGCTATACGTCGGTATTTCGTCCTACACCGCGCAGGATTCGCTCACGATGGCGAAGCTGCTGCGCGAACTCGGTACGCCGCTGCTCATCCACCAGCCGTCCTATTCGATGCTCAACCGCTGGATCGAGACCGAGGGCCTGCTCGACGCCGCCGCCGAGGAAGGCTTCGGTGTCATCGGGTTCACCGCGCTCGCGCAGGGCCTGCTCACAGCCAAGTACCTCGACGGCATTCCGCCGGAATCGCGTGCCGCCCAAGACAAATCGTTCCAGAACGAGCTGCTCACCCCCGAGATGATCGATCGCCTGCGCAAGCTGAACGCACTGGCGGACAAGCGCGGACAGACACTGGCGCAACTGGCCCTGGCCTGGGCGCTGCGCGACGACCGGGTGACCTCGCTGGTCATCGGCGCGTCCACCACCGACCAGCTCGAGCAGAACGTCGCGGCGCTGGAAACCCGCGACTTCAGCGCCGATGAGCTGGCCGAGATCGACGCGCTGCTCGACGACGACGGCGAGGTCGATCTGTGGCGGGCGGCGCGGCAGGGCACGCTCTGAAAGGTGCTGCCCCGGCTCAGATCGTCGGGTTCACCACGTCCAGGCCGAGCGCGAGCCTGCCCGCGTGCTCGTGTTGGGTGTCGCGCAGATACAGATGCTGGGTGAGCACGGTGAGATCGCGCCAGAGCCGCTGGATCGGGCTCGATTCGTAGATCGAGCTCGCACCGGCGATGCGGAACAGGTCGTCGACGGCGGCGCGGCAGGTATCGGCGGCCCATACCGCTTGCTGGTGCAGCTCGCAACGGTCGGCCACCGCGAGCCGGCTCAGGTCCTCGCCGCGCAGCCGCCGGTCGACATAGGTATCGAACACCGCTCGCGTCGACTCGCGCGCGGCCCGGATAGCGGCCTGTGCCCGGCCGACCGTCCGCTGGATCACCGGATCCTCGGACGCGGGCTGGAATTTCGGCGGCCCGACCCGCGTCGGCAGCACGGCGAGCACCTCGTCGAGCGCGTGTTCGGCGGTGCCGATCGCGACCCCGGCGAACCCGGGCGCGAGCAGACTGAACAACGGGAGCCGATACTTCGCGTCCGCGAGCGAGCCGGGCGCGTAGAACGGAAAGGTCCGGCGCGCAGGCACATACACGTCGTCGAGCGCGAAACTCATCGAGCCCGTGCCGCGTAAGCCGGCCACGTGCCAGTCGTCGATGATGCTCACCTCCTCGGTGGGCACGACGACCGAGACGAGTTCGGGTGACCCATCGGCGCCCGCCTTCGGCGCGCCGTCCGCGTCGAGCACGACGGTGTTCGCCATAACCCAACCGGCATAACCGATTCCGCTGGCGAACGGCCACCGCCCGGTGACCCGGAACCCGCCATCGGTGGGCGTGCTCCGGCCATTCGGGCCGAAGACGAGCGACATCGGCCCGACCCCCTCGGCCAAGACCGCTTCGACACCGGCGGCAGGCAGTTTCGACGCCACGATGGCCGGCGCCGTCGCACAGATGAACAGACTCCATGCCGTGCTCGTGTCCGCGTAGGCGATCGCCCGCACGATCTCGAAGGCCTCGTCGAGCCCGATCAGACCGCTGCCACCGACGCCGGTCGGGGCGAACACGCCCCACAGACCCGTGGCCGCGATGGCATCGACCACGTCGGCCGGAAGATCACGGTCGTCCTCGGCCTTCTGGCTGTACTGCCGCGCGATGGGCGCGAGTTCGGTCACCGCACCGAGCGCGTCGTCCAGCGAACGGATGGCCATCGGCGAGCTCCTTCGTCGTCGGGCGCGGGCCGCGCCGGGCAGATGCTGGTCCAGCTTCGCCCCCGCTCGATCGAACGCGAAAGCCCTGTTTTCACTGAGCGGACCGAGGATTCTGGATCCGTGAAGATTTACGCCGATCGGGCTCCCGTCGCCGCCCGGCAAATGGTGACGGACCTCCTGGTGACGGCGTGGGTGTACGGCTCGATCAGGGCCGCGCTCTGGCTGCACGACCTGGTGCGGAAGCTCGCGGTTCCCGGGCAGAAGCTGGAGGGCGCGGGTGGCGGCCTCGCCGACAGCCTCGGTGACGTCGGCCGCAAGGTGGGCCGGGTTCCGGTGGTCGGCGACGACCTGACCTCACCGTTCGAGCGGGCCGCGGGCGCCGCCCGCTCGATGGCCGAGGCCGGACACGATCAGCAGGCGCTCACCAACGATCTGGCCATGGCCCTCGCGATCGGCCTGCTGATCGTCCCACTCGGGCTCGTCCTGTTCGTCTGGCTACCCCTGCGGCTGCGCTGGATCCGAAGAGCCGCCGCGGCGGTATCGCTGCGCACCGTGCGGGGCGGACAAGACCTGCTCGCCTTGCGCGCGCTCACCAATCAACCACTGCGCACACTCAATCGGATCGACACGGATGTGGTGGCCGCGTGGCGGCGCGGCGACGACGACACGGTCCGTGCACTGGCGGCGCTGGAACTGCGCGGACTGGGCTTGCGTGGCAGCTGAATTCACCCGCCACGCGGACGGACCGGGTACATAACTCAGCACGATTCAAAAGCGTGACAACGCTTCTGGCGTGCGGCACGCTCGAGTCAGGTCAAGAGTGCCAGCGTCAAGTCCCCGGCTAGCTGGCCGGCAACCCTCCAACCGCGGCGGGGTGCCCCGGGTCAAGACCAGGCCGAGCCGCGTGATGCGGCCCGGGCAAGCGCGGGCTCCACCGACACCTGGAGCCCGCTCGAGAGACGGGGGTGATCTGATCAACCGGTCGAACTTCGGCCGCTGCGCCATCGCGGTCGCGGACACCCTGCAACGCCACAACCTCAGCGGCGGAACCGATATCGATCGGCATGCGCGGGCGCGCATCGCCGGCGACCAGTGGATCGCCCGCAATATCGGTTACATTGACCAGATCAATTGCCCGACAAACATATTGCGCTGGGACTTCGCACTTTCCCATCCGCGCTACGGCGATCTGTACGACGCGATCGAGCAGGCCTACGAGACCGACGAACCGTATCGGCACGCCATCGACAGCACCATCGACCGGTTCATCGAGCGGCGGCTCTCGCGCGAACCGGAAGTCAATCAGGATCAGGTCAGGAAGTCTTGCCGCGCATATCTTTTGGAGGAATGCCCGATCATCATACCGCTGTGGGCGCACGAGGGTTTCGACTATGTGATCTACCCGCAGAAGATCTCCGCCGCGATGGGACGCACGCGGGAGCTGTTCGTCGAGCCGGAGCATCCGGACCGGGTCGCCTGGCTGCCGCTGCGGTTCAAGAAGCGCAAGTCGGCGCTGACTGCCGCGGAGGGCGGCCAGTGACCGCCGAGCTGCCCGCGCGGCGGCGGGCCATCGGGTTCACCGGACTGGCGGTGGCGTCGTTTCTCGGGTGCGTCGACCTGACCATCGTCACCACCGCGTTGCCCGCCATCGGCGCGGATCTGCGTGCGGGAGCGTCGAATACGGAGCTGACGCTCGGCGTCTTCCTGATGGCGTTGTCGATGTTCATGGTGACGGCCGGCCGGGTGGCCGATCGGCTCGGCCGGCGAAAGGTGTTGCTGTTCGGGCTCGGGCTGTTCGTGGTCGCGTCCGCGGGTGCGGCGGTGTCGTGGTCGATCGGGGTGCTGCTCGTCGCGCGGTTCGTCCAGGGCGCGGCCTGTGCCGTGCTGTACACGAGCACCTCGACCTTGGTGGAATCGCTTTTCCCACCGGGTGATCGAGGGAAGGCGATCGGCTGGTTGTATTCGGTGAACGGGCTCGGGCTGGCCATCGGTCCGGTGCTCGGCGGCCTGCTGGTGCCGAGCCTCGGCTGGCAGTCGATCTTCTGGATCAATATTCCACTCGGTGTCGCCGCCTTGATCGCGATCGCGGTCGCGGTCCCGCGGGTGGCGCCTGACCCCGGCGGCGGGACCGATTGGGCCGGGCAGGTCGTGGTCGCGTTCGCCGTGGTATCGGCGGTCGGCATCTTCGTGCTGGGCGACCTGCGTGGCTGGTTGTCGCCGTGGGTGCTGATCGCCGCGATCGTGCTGGTCACGGCCGTGGCGGCCGGAATTGCCGCCGAGCGGCGGGCGGCGAATCCGTTGATCGACCCCGCGCTGTTCGGCAATCGCCGGTTCGTCGCGGCGATCGTGTCGGATTTCTCGCTCGGTTTGTTCTATGCCGCTGCGCTGCTGGCGATTCCGACGTATCTGACGCAGGGCCGGGCCTTCGACGTGCGGCAGGCCGGATTCGTGCTGCTGCTCGTCAGCGGGACGCTCGCGCTCTCGTCGCCGGTCGCGGGCCGGTTCGTGGATCGGCTCGGCGCACAGTCGTTGCTGCCGTGGGGATTCGGGTTACTGGCCTTGGCGGGCGCCGGCCTGGCCTGGTCGACGTTCGGTGACCTGCCGGCGGTGCTCTTCGTCGCGCTGGTCCTGTTCGGTGGCGGCTGGGCCCTGGTACTCGGTCCCGCGACCGTGCTGGCGATCTCGACCGTGTCGCCGTCGCGGTCCGGCTTCGCGGTCGGCGCCTCGTGGACGTTCCACAATCTGGGCGGCGCGATCGGGGCGGCCGTGGCGACCGTCGTATTCGGGCATATCGACCTCGAGCGCGCGCAGGACGTCGGCGACGCGACCGGCCGGGTGGCCTCGATCATCGCGATCACCAGTCTGGTGGCCGCGATCGTCGTGGTCGTTTTGACCGGCGGACGCGGCGAAAAAGCGTCCGGCGGCCGGTCAGTGGCCGATCCGCCGGTCCCCGTCGAGGCGGGGACAACGTAGCTCACCGGAGTGCGGCGGTTCTCGTTTGCCGCGAGAACCGCCGCACCGCAATGGCTTCCCCACCACATCAGATAAAGCTCATAAATCCGATAAATTACGCATCCGGTCAAACGTGAAAGTAATTCTGTTCACAAACGAGACCGTTAAGTTTGCGCAGCGCGTTCCGGCACTATCCACTGGAGCGCATGCCCACCGAGAATACGACGATCACCAGGCGCCGGAGTTTCATTCCGCGGCTGCGCCGTCGCAACCTCGATGGGTACGAGCTGGTCGTCTCGGCCCCGGAAAAACCGACGGCCGACGAAAACCAGAGCGCCGACCGCAATGTCGTCATCGTGGCGCTGTTCGCGGCGCTCGGCGGCATGCTCTACGGCTACGACACCGGCATCATCTCCGGCGCACTGCCCAAGATGTCCGCGCAGTGGGGCATCGACCACACCCGCCAGGAGATCCTCACCGCCGCGATCCTGGCCGGCGCGGTGATCGGCGCGCTGGTCGGCGGTTCGCTGTCGAAGGCGCTTGGCCGCCGCAAGACCATCTTCATCATCGCCTGCGTCTTCGCCGTGGGCGTGCTGGCCTGCGCGCTCGCCGTCGACGCCTGGATGATGACCGGCTGCCGCTTCTTCCTCGGCCTCGCCGTCGGTGCCTGCTCGCAGATCGTGCCGACCTATATCGCCGAACTCGCGCCACCGCACCGCCGCGGCGCGATGGTCACCTTCTTCAACATCGCCATCGGCCTCGGCATCTTCCTGGCCAACCTGGTCAGCGTCGTCGCGGCCGGCGACGGCACCTTCGAGCCGAGCAACGACTGGCGCTGGATGATCGGCATCGCCGTCCTCCCCGCGCTCGTGCTCGCCGCCGCCATGCTGCAACTGCCGGAGACGCCGCGCTGGCTCATCGACAACGGCACGATCGGCAAGGCCAGGGTGGTGCTGCGCTGGATGCGCCCCAACCGTTCCGCCGCCGTCGACGAAACCCTGAAGATCTGGGCGATCTCGCAGCAGGAGCACAAGGATTCCCGCGGCGGCTGGGCCAACCTGACCCAGCGCTGGGCTCGGCCCGCGCTGGTCGCCGGCCTCGGCATCGCCGCCTTCACCCAGCTCTCCGGGCTGGAGATGATGATCTACTACTCACACACGATCCTCGGCAGCGCAGCCGGTTTCAGTACCGGACTGGTCGTCTGGTCCGGGCTCGGCATCGCCGCTGTCTACCTCGTCTTCACCGCGGTCGGCGAGCGCCTCGTCGACAAGGTCGGCCGCCGGCGCCTGATGCTGCTGCTGATCCCCGGCGCCACCACCTTCCTGTTCGGCTTCGGCCTGCTATTCGTCCTCACCGAACACCCCAACCGCTACCTCACCCTCGCCCTCATGCTCGCCTACATGGCCTGCAACGCCGCCGGCCTGCAAGCCGTCGGCTGGCTGCTCGGCTCCGAGCTCTACCCGCTCAGCATCCGCGACCGCGCCACCAGCCTGCACGCCGTCGCCCTCTGGGGCTCCAACCTCGTCCTCACCCTCACCGCCCTCAGCACCATCGACGCCCTCGGCCTGGGCTTCGCCTTCCTCCTCTACGCCCTCTTCAACCTCCTCTCCCTGATCTTCGTCTACTTCTTCGTCCCCGAAACAAAAGGCCACTCCCTCGAAGACATCGAACAATCCCTCCGCAACGGAACCTTCCTCCCCCTCCGCGGCAACATCAGCAGCACCGTAAACGCCTCCTCGTCGCAGTAACACACGCGCCCGGCCGTAAAGTTGCCGCGTGACAACAGACCCCGCCGCGTCCATCGACCCCGACGCACTGCCGAAAGCGGAGTTCGCGTTCCCCGGCGCGCTGCGGGATCAGCTCGTCGCCGCCATCCTCGACGGTTCGAAGACCGCCACGACTGGTGTGCTGGCCGACTACGAGCACTGCGGCGACGACCTACCGGAGGCCGGTTCATTTGCGGCAGTGGTCGATTCGGACGAACACCGAGTCGCGGTGATCGAGGTGACCGACGTGCGCCTCGCTCGGCTCGCGGAAGTCGACCTCGCCCACGCCATGGACGAGGGAGAGGGGTTCACCACCCTCGCCGAGTGGCGATCGGCCCACGAGAAGTACTGGCACAGCCCCGAAATGCGGCAAGCGATGGACGACGACACCTTCACCGTGGATGACACGACCGTCGTTGTGCTCCAACGCTTCCGCTTGGTCGCCGATCTGCGCTAGCGGTACGAGAATCGCGCCGTCAGTTCGGCTCTCCGGTCGACGAACCAGGTCGTGCCCGCGTCGCTGTTGCGGGGTGATCACGCCCGGAATATCGAGGGATCGAGCCAGGATAGTTTTGCCGGATGCCTCTTCGGCCATGGCATTTGGAGTTGACGGTAACTTGCTACGGGGCGCCGGTGTCTGGGCCGATCCTGCGGCGGGCGGTTGCCCGGCTGATCGCACCGGGCCGGCGTGGGTCGCGGCGACGGGCCGGCTCGTGGGTGAGCGGCCACGATGGCCACAAGGTTCAGGCGGCCCGGTGCTCCGCAGGCACCTGACATGTGTCACCATGATTCGCACGTGATCAGGTCGTGATCGACCGTGATATGCCAGTTAACGCCATCTGAACTCGATTTTGGAATTCGCCCTGTGGCTCGTGGAATGTCACCATGAGTTCTATGTTGGACGTGGGATCACCGGAGGTCTATCCGCCTCGGATTTTCCCTTCTGTCGAATTAGACGATGCTGCCCGGAGGAATTCGCATGGCGCTCTTTGTCACCGAATGGTCGATCACCAGTGATGCCAGTCCGGAATGCGCGTCGCGCATGAGTCATCGAGGGCGGCCGGCGTGGCGGTTGAGCTGGCTGCCGGACCGGGCCCTGACCCTCGAACAGGCCAGGGCCGGAATGGAACTCGACGAGCTGCTGAGCGATCCGGAGAACGTGAACGACTACGCCGCCATGGCGCGGGCGGACGCCTGCGCGGCCACGCTCGGGATGCTGCGCGCGCACGTGGTGATCCTGCTGGCCCGGCGCATGGCGGCGCGGCTGCCGGTCGCGCTCAAAGCGAGCTGACTCCGCCGGGATCGGTGTCCAGCCAGGCGCGGATGCGATCGGTTCCCGAGCCCAGCTCGGGTGGCGCTTCGGTGTAACGAACCGGGTTGCGGGACAACGTGATCGGGTTGGCGACCAGCGGCGGCAACCCGGTGTCCGCCGGGATCCGCGGTTGCAGTCCGAGCCGGTCGGCCAGCGCGAACGCACCCGCCATGTCGTTCACCGGCCCGCAGGGCACGCCCAGCGGGGTGAGCAGCGCTTCCCACTCCGCGGCGGACCTGGTGACCAGGATGTCGCCGAGCTCGGCCGCCAGCACCTCGGCGTGCGCGACCCGCGTGGTGTTGTCGGCGAACCGCGGATCGCCGACCAGCCGCTCGGCCCCGATCGCCCGGCACAGCGTCCCGAACTGACCGTCGCTGCCGACCGCCAGCGCCAACGGCCGATCCGCGGCCGGGAACACCTCGTACGGGGCGATGGACGGATGCCGGTTGGCGAGCCTCGCCGGCACCACGCCGGCCAGCGCGTACGCCGCGCTCTGGTTCACCATTCCGGCCAGCAGGCTCGACAGCAGGTTCACCTCGACCAACTGCCCTTCCCCGGTCGCGTCCCGATGCCGAAGCGCCGCAAGCACTCCCACCGTCGCGTGCAGACCGGCGAGCACGTCGACCACCGCGACCCCGGTCTTCATCGGCTGGTCCTCCCCCGTGATGCTCATCAACCCGCCCGCCGCCTGAATGAGCAGATCGTAGCCGGGCAATTCGGCGCCCTTCCCCGCACCGAACGCCGACAACGAGCAATAGACGACGCGCGGATTCAGCTCGTGCGCTTCGGCATACGACAACCCGAACTTCGCCATCGTTCCCGGACGAAAGTTCTCCACCACAATGTCGGCCCGCCGCACCAACTCCCGCGCGTACCGCTGCCCTTCCGCGCTCCGCAGATCGAGAGAAACCGACGTCTTGTTCCGATTCACCGACTGAAAATAGGTCGCCTGCCCGCCCGCGAACGGCGGCCCCCACCCTCGCGTGTCGTCCCCCGCTCCCGGCCGCTCCACCTTGATGACCTCGGCACCCAGATCCGCCAGCATCATCGTCAGGTAGGGCGCGGCCAGAATCCGCCCGAAGTCCGCGACCACGATCCCGGCCAGCGCGCCCACCGCTCGTTTCTCCTCCGTCATACCGGACACTCCATCACGTGCCGGGTCGATCAGCGATAATTCGAGGTGGTCCCTGCTGAGTGCCGTGCGGTCGGAAGGGCTTGCCGATGTCGGTCCGCAAACGTCTCGTCCTGTGCGTCGTGCTGACGCTGGCCCTTGCCACCGGTTGCGCGGACCATCCGGGCGATACGACCTTTCGCTTCGACGTGACCGAAGGCTTGAATCAGAACCACCTCATCCGGGCCGACCGGACCGCCGCGCACCTGCTGCTGCGCTCCGGGCGCGATCCACGCCTCCTGGTGGCGTTCCCGGCCGGCAACAGCGGCACCGGGGTGTGGTTCGGGCGACTCCCGGAACCTGCGGAATGGTGGCTGGAGTCGGCACCGAAGGCTAAGGGCATCAAGGATTCTCGTGGACGGGCACTGGCCGGGATCGAGTTCGAGGCGTCGATCGCCGCACCCGGCCTTACGCCGAAGCAAGCCGTGCTGTCCAACGTCCGCGTCCTGCGCGACTACGACCAGTACGGCATCGTGCCCGCGGAGCTCGTCGCCGGCCCGGCCGCCACCGGAGGCGCGGTGACGTGGGCCAGGGACCGTCTGGACGGGGCGCCCGGGTACCAGCTGCGCCTGGACGTCCTCGACGGTGCGGTGACCTCGGCGGGCGCGATCACCGCGGGTCCCACCGGCCGGATCAAACTCCGGGTCACCGCCGCGACCGGCGACACCGCGCTGACACCGTTGTCCGGCGCCGCCCTGTTCAACGGCCGCGAGCGAAACCTGGTCAGCGCGAAGAACACCCTCACCTTCCTCAGCTACCGGGAGAAGTTCCTCGCCGGCTCCTGGCGGTTCGACACCTATTTCGGCCGGGACACCCTGATTTCGATGATGCTGCTGAAGCCGGTGCTCGCCCCCGCGGCGATCAAGGCGGGCATCCGTTCCGTGCTGACCCGCCTCGGGCCCCAGGGGCAGGTCGCCCACGAGGAGACCCTGTCGGAGTACGCGATCCTCACCCACCGGCGCGCGAACGGCACGGTGAGCGACGCGCCGATCTACGACTACAGCATGGTCGACGAAAACTATGTGCTGGCACCGGTTGTCGCCGCCCACCTGCTCGACGATCCGGCCGGGACCGAACGGGCTGCCGCGTATCTGCATGAGCCGCTGGCCAATTCCGCAACCGTGGGTCAAGCGCTGGTCCGCAACCTGAGGCTGGTCGTCTCGACGACAACGGCTTTCGCGCACGACCCGCGCTATCCGAACCTGATCGCCTTGCAGCCGGGGCATGACGCAGGGCAATGGCGCGACAGCGGCATAGGACTGGGCGGCGGACGTTATCCGTATGACGTCAACGCCATTCTGGCGCCGTCCGCACTGGAGGCGACGGCCCGGCTGCTCGATCACGGGGTCCTCGATCCGTTCCTCGAATCCGCGGACCGGACGGCGCTGTCCGAGGCGGCCGCGGCGGCGAAGACCTGGCGGGCCGAAGCCGGCCCATTGTTCGCGGTGACCCGCGATGTCGAACAGGCCAGGGCCGCAATCGATTCCTACGCTGCGAAGATCGGCGTGCCGGCGCAGGCGGCGCTGGCGGCACTCGGCCGGGATCCCGTCGTTTTCTCGGCGGTGGCGCTGGACGCCGACGGAATACCGATACCGATCGTGCACTCCGACGACGCGTTCGACCTGCTGTTCGGTTCTCCCCCACCGGAAATCCTGGACCAGCGGGTCGGCACACTGTTCCGCCCGTTCCCGCTCGGTCTGCTGACCGGTGCCGGACTGGTCGTCGCGAATCCGGTCTTCGCCGAGCCCGGCATGCAGGACCGGTTCACCACTCGCGACTATCACGGCACCGTCGTCTGGTCCTGGGTACAGGCCGCGCTGGCCAGCGGTCTCGAACGCCAACTCGGGCGCACCGATCTACCCCGGCCGGTGCGCGATCACCTGCTGACCGCGCAGCGCACCCTCTGGCAGGCGATCGACGCCGCTGCGCCCGTGGCGAACTCCGAGCTGTGGAGCTGGCGGTTCGAGGACGGCGACTATCGGATCGTGCCCTTCGGCGCCAGCGAAGGGGACGTGACCGAATCCAATGCGGCGCAACTGTGGAGCAGCGTGTACCTGGCAATCACGCCCCCGCGCTGACCGGCGCCTCCCCGTGCAACCGCACCGGCAGCGTGACCAGGCCGCGGATCAGCAGGCTGGGCTGCCAGGGCAACGGGTCGGTCTGCGCTGCCAGGGTGAGCTTCGGGAAGCGTTGCAGCAGCGCGGAAAACGCGATCTCCGCCTCCAGTCGCGCCAGTGGAGCGCCGACGCAGAAGTGGATGCCGTGCCCGAAGGCGAGGTGTCCGGCGGGGTCACCGGTCAAATCGAGCTGGTCGGGGTCGTGGAAGCGGGCGGGGTCGCGGTTCGCGGCGGCCAGCGAGACGTAGACGAACTCGCCCTCCGGAATTTCGACGTCGCCGACCTGCACGGGCGCCGAGGTGTAGCGCACGGTGGCCCAGTCGACCGGGCTGCCGTAGCGGAGGAACTCCTCCACCGCGGCGGGGATCCCGGCCGGATCCGCACGCAGCTCCTCGAACTGGGATTCGTTGTGCAGCAACGCATATGTGCCGTTGGCGATGAGGTTCACCGTGGTCTCGTGCCCCGCGATCAGCAGCAGGAACGCCATGGCGATTAGTTCGTCCTCGGTGAGCTCGTCACCGTCCTCGCGCGTCTGCGCCAGACCGGAGAGCAGATCCTCGCCGGGGTCGGTTCGCTTCGTCCGCACCAGCGCGGCCAGGTACTGCGCCATCTCGTCCGCGCAGAGCTGGCGGTCGGCAGGGTCGCCACCCACGCCGACCATCACCTTCGTCCACCGCTGGAAATCCTCGCGATCGCTGAACGGCACGCCGAGCAGCTCGCAGATCACGGTGACCGGCAGGGGCACCGCGAAGGCCTCCAGCAGGTCGACCTCGTCGTGCCCGGCCATCGCATCGAGCAATCCCGCGGTGATTTCCTCCAGGCGCGACCGCAGGGCCGCCACCCGGCGGGTGGTGAAGGCCTTGTTGATCATCTTGCGTAGTCGCGTGTGGTCGGGCGGATCGGTGTTGAGCATGTGACCGCTCACCGCGCTGATGGCCAGCCCATCCTGGTCTGCCGCCGGCATTTTCTTGCGGAACAGCTCGACGATGCCCGCCAGGCTCTTGTGCATGCGCGGGTCGGCGAGCACCGCCCGCGCCTCCGGGTAACCGATGACCACCCATTGCGGGATGCCACGCGCGAACTGAACCCGCAGCACCGGGCCGCGCTCGCGCCACCGCCGGTAGTACACCTGCGGATCGTCGAAGAAGTCCGCGCCCACCTGCTCGATCTGATCTTGTGCCTCGGTATCGGCCATGCCGCCCTCCCTGCATTTCGCGACCGGGACCGGTCGCGCCCACCCGTGAACCACCGGCGAGCGGCCCACGTCAACCACCGTACCGAACCGACCGCCCGAACTTCCTGCGTGACTGACGGATTGACCTCGATGCACGAGCAGTAGAACGCCGCCAATTGCAGGCCTGATGCACCCCAAACCCGCGGGCCGAGTTTCCGACAACACCAGTCCGCCAACCACCTTGCGGTTACACCTGACCGACGCAAGCGAGTACGTGGAGTGAACACGGTAGGACCATCGCATTCTGTTGCACTGCTTCGTTTTTCATCGGCGTCGGCTCGCGCGACCGAGCCCATAATCCCTGGATAATCGACATTGATCCCACCCCGCCCGCACTCTGGCCTTTCCGGAAACAGCCGTCATAAAATCATCATCAGGCGTTTCCGACCTCCCATTCACCGACGGTCAGCGCCATAACATTCGCCCCGGAGTTCGACCGAGGCGAGGAGATCCGGTGAGTGCTGCCGGTGAGGCATTCCGATCCGATGTGAATGACGGGATGTGGGAGTCCTTTGTCGATCAGGTGAGCAGGCAGCCGGGAGCGGCGGCACTCATCGATGGCGACGGCACGCTGACCTATGCCGAACTGGCCGATCTGGTCATCGATTTTGCGGAGTGCTTGCGCTGCAACGGTGTTCGGGCCGGCGACGTGGTGGGCATTCAGCTGCCGCGCGGTCGTGCGGCAGTGGTCGCCATCCTGGGCACGCTGTGGGCGAGGGCGGCATATGTGCCGCTCGATCCGGCGTATCCGGCGGCGCGGCTGGCGGCGATGATCGAGGATGCCCGGCCGGCCGCGCTGGTCACCGCGGACGGAGTCGTCGCCATGGCGGGTGGCGTGCCACGGGCGGGCGCGGCCTACGTGATCTTCACGTCGGGGACGACCGGGCGGCCGAAGGGGGTACTGGTTTCGCGGCGGGCGCTCGCGGGGTTCTGTGCGGCCGCGGTCGATCGGTATGGGCTCGACGCCGACGATCGGGTGTTGCAGTTCGCGTCGCTGAGTTTCGACGCGAGTGTCGAGGAGCTGTTCCCGGCGCTGAGTTGTGGTGCGGCGGTAACGCTTCGGGACGAGGACATGATCAGTCGTCCCGATCTGTTTCTCGACCGGTGCGCGGCGCTCGGGGTGACCGTGCTCGACCTGCCGACGGCGTACTGGCACGAGCTGGTCGCCGCGCTCGATCGCGGCGAGGCCACGATGCCCGCGACGGTTCGGCTGACCATCATCGGTGGTGAGGCGGCGCGCCCCCATGCGGTGCGCCGGTGGCAGGCGGTAGTCGGGGGCGGGACGCGGCTGCTCAACACCTACGGCCCGACGGAAACCACAGTCGTCGCGACCGTCGCGGACCTCACCTACTGGGCCGGCGACGCGGTGCCGATCGGGACGCCGCTGGCCGGGGTGACCTGCCGGGTGGTCGACGCCGAAGGCGACCCGGCATCGATCGGTGAACTGCTGATCGGCGGACGCATGGTCGCCGACGGGTATCTGAATCGGCCCGAGCTGACCGCCGCACGGTTCCAGCCGGGACCCGACGGCACGGAGTACCGGACCGGCGATCGGGTTCGCTGGCACGACGGGCAGCTGGAATACCTCGGCCGGCTCGATGATCAGGTGAAGATTCGCGGGTTCCGGGTCGAGCCGGGCGATATCGAGGTGGCGCTGCGGGCGGTCCCAGGCATCTCCGATGCCGTCGTGGCGGTCACCGAACGGGCCGGGTCGCCCGTGCTGATCGGCCATGTCGTGACCGACGCCGGTACCGATCTCGAAGCCGTGCGAGTGGCACTGCGCGCGACTTTGCCCGGCTATCTTGTGCCCGCCGAACTCGTTGCGCACGTTCGGTTTCCGCTCACTGCGCAGGGCAAGATCGACCGCGCCGCACTGGTGTCGGCGGCGAAGCGCAGCAATGCGCCGTGGACGGGAACAACCGACGAGGCGAAGATCGCCGCGCTGTGGGAGTCGCTGCTCGGAGTTCCGATCGGCGGTCCGGACGACGACTTCCTCCTCCTCGGCGGTGATTCGCTCAGCGCGGTGCGCCTGTGCTCGGCGCTTCGTCACGAGTACGGCGTCGAACTCACGCTGCGTGAGTTGTACGCGGACCCAACGGTTGCGGCGATCGCGGACCGGCTGGCTCAGCGCGTCACCGTGGACGCAGGCCAGACAACCGGATTGCCGGAGAACGTGCCGTTGCCGCTGAACCCCCTGCAACGCGACTTCTGGGTCGCCGAGCAGGTGTGCGCCGAGCTGCCCGCGCACACCCTCGGCATCCGGTATCGATGGAACGAGCCCGTCGACGCGACGGCCCTCGCCCGCGCGCTGGCCCAACTCGCCCGCCGACATCCGATGCTCAGATCCCGCTTCCCCGATGATGGTGCGGAACCGAGCATGGTGATCGATCCGGACGGGACCATCCCGCTGATCGAATCCGCCCCGGGCCCCATCGATCTGCGGCACGGGCCGATCGCACGCGCGTTCCTGGTCTGCGCGGACGAGCTGGTGCTCGTCGTGCACCATCTCGCGTTCGATGGCTGGTCGGCGGGCATCGTCGGCGACGAGCTCGCACAGCTGTATCGAACCGCCGCAGCCGGCGACTCACCGCCTGCGCCGGCACCTGTGCCGGACCTGGCCGCCCGAGCCGCCGCCGCGAAGTCCGATCCGTCGCTGACCGCCTACTGGCAAGCACGTTTCGACGAGGCGGACCTCGAGATGGAACTGCCCGCCGACCGTCCACGCCCGACGGCTCGAACTTTCGCTGCGGCACGGGTTTCCACCCGCGTCGACCCGGAGTTGCTCGACCGACTGCGAACCTACGCGCAGAGCCGGCGCGCAACCCTGTTCATGGCGCTGCTGGCAAGTTTGCAGACAGTGCTGTCCCGCTACACGCGCCGAACCGACCTCACCATCCTGGCTCCCGTCGCCTGCCGCACCGGGAGCGGTTCGGAGTCCCTGGTCGGTCCGCTGCTGAACATCGTGCCGATTCGCGGCAACGTCGCCGGCGATCCGTCGTTCGCCGAACTGCTCGACCGCGTCCGGGACGCGGTGCTGCTCGATCTGGAGCATCAAGACCTCGCCTTGCCGGATCTGGTCGACGCCCTTGCCCGTCCGGGCAGCGGGAACCGGAATCGGCTCAGCCCGGTCATGCTGACCGTGCACAACACCCCGGAGCCCGGCGATCACACCGTGCGATACGCGGGCGAACTGGCACCCGCCGCGACCATGGTGGATCTCGCTGTCGGACTGGATTTCCCGGCCGACGGGGCGGTGCTGAGCATCGATTACGCGACCGAACTCTTCGACGCCGCACGGATCGAGGCCCTGCTCGGCCACCTGCTGACCGTGCTGAGCGCCGCCGTCACCGAGCCGCTCACCCCGGTCACCCGGCTGCCCTTGCTCACCGCGGCCGAGCGGCAGCGGATCGTGCACGAATGGAACGACAGCGCCCGCCCCCAGATCGAGGCGACGACCATTCACCAGCTGTTCGAGCGTTGCGCCGCAACGACTCCGGACGCGCCGGCACTCACCTTCCGTGGCAGCACGATCAGCTACGGCGAGCTGAACCAGCGGGCCAACCGGCTCGCCCGGCGCCTGTGCGCCGAGGGTGTCGCGCCGCGCGAGCGGGTGGCGATCTGTCTCGATCGTGGCGTCGATCTGTTCACGGCGATGTGGGCGGTGCTCAAAGCCGGTGCGGCGTATGTTCCGCTCGATCCGGCGTATCCGCGCGACCGGCTCGACTACATGCTCGCCGACTGCGGCGCGCGGCTGGTCATCGATGCCGAATACCTGGCCGGCGAAACACCCTTGGACGGCACCGATCTCCCACCGCGCAACACTGCGAACGACCCGGCCTACCTGATCTACACCTCCGGCTCGACCGGCAAACCGAAAGGTGTCGTGGTGAACCACGGCAACCTGGTGCACGCGGTCGGGATGTGGCGGCACGCCTACGAGCTGCGTCCGGAGTGGACCTATCAGCAGGCGGCGAGCTTCTCGTTCGACATGTTCGTCGGGGAGACGCTGCGCGCGTTGACCACCGGCGGGCGACTGGTGATCGTGCCGCGGGAGACGCTGCTCGATCCGGCCGAGCTGTACGAGCTGATGCGATCCGAGAGGGTGCAGTGCACCGAGCTGGTCCCCGCGGTGCTGCGCGCGCTGCTCACCCACGTCGAGCAGACCGGGCAGCGGCTGGATTTCGTGCGCGTGCTGATCGGCGGCGGGGACGAGTGGCGGGTTCGGGAGTACGAACTGGCCCGCCGGTTGGTCGGGCCGGGGAACTCGGTGGTGAACGCGTACGGCGTCACCGAGGTCAGCGTCGACAACGTGTGGTTCGACGGGTCCGTCGAGCACCTGCCCGGCAACGCGCCGCTGCCGATCGGAATACCGTTCGCGAACAACCGGGTCTACGTTCTCGACGAGCTCCGCCAACCGGTGCCGGCGGGAATCGTAGGCGAGCTGTATCTCGGTGGCGCCGGCGTGGCGCCCGGGTATCACGAGCGACCCGAGTTGACCGCCGAGCGGTTCGTCCCCGATCCGTTCGTGCCGGGGGCGCGGATGTATCGCACCGGCGACGCCGCGCGCTGGCGGCACGACGGGCTGGTCGATTTCCTCGGCCGGCTCGACGGGCAGGTGAAGGTCAACGGTTACCGGGTCGAAATCGGTGAGATCGAAGCGGTGCTCGGTGCCTTGCCCGAGGTGGTGGCATGCGCGGTGAGCCTGAACGCGCCGCCGTCCGGACTGGCCCGGTTGATCGGTTACGTCGTCACCCGGGACGGCGCGGACGCCGACGAGGCCGCGATTCGCGAGGCCCTCGCCGCCGAGCTGCCCGCGCACATGGTGCCCGCCCGGGTGCTCGTGCTCGAGGCGCTACCGCTGACGCCGAACGCGAAACTCGATCGCCCCCGGCTGCCCGCGCCGCCCGACGACCTCGGGTCGAATACCGGTCCGACGCCGCGCACCCCGTCCGAGAAGCACATCGCGGCAGTGTGGAGCGAGGTGCTCGGTGTCGGCGAATTCGGCATCGACGACACGTTTTTCGCGCTCGGCGGTGATTCGTTCGCGGCGCTGAAGGTGATCCGGCGGATCGAGCCGGCGCCGGCGCTGGTCGAGCTGTATCAATATCCGACGGTCCGGCGGCTGGCCGCGTTGCTCGATGAGCGCTCCCCCGGCGTGGCCGTCGAGCGTCGCATGTTGCACCGGCTCAGCGACTCCGACGCCGCGGTCGACGGCGTGACCGTGGTCGCGGTGCCGTACTCCGGCGGCAGTGCCGTCGCCTATCAGCCGCTGGCAGAGGCGCTTCCGGCGCACTGGGCGTTGTACGCGGTGGAACTGCCCGGTCACGATCGCGCCCGGCCGGATGAGCAGTTGCTGCCCGCCGCGGTTGTCGCCGAGCTGATCTCGGCCGAGTTGCCGGCGATCGCCGGGCCGATCCTGTTGTACGGGCACTGTCTCGGCGTCGCGGCCACGGTAGAGCTGGCCCGGCAAGCGGAGGCCGCGGGGATCGATCTGGTCGGCGTGGCGCTCGGCGCGGGCTTCCCGACCGCGCGCTTGCCCGGCCGGTTCTTCGACTGGTTCTACCGGCTGGTGCCGACCGACCGCTTCACCTCCGACCGCGAATACCTGACGTATCTGCGTGGTCGCGGCGGCTTCACCGATATCGATGACGCGCAGCAGCAGGCGTTCGTGCTGCGCAACGTCCGTCATGACGCCCGGGACGCCGAGGAGTACTTCACCGCCGCCTACACCGATCCGCAGCCCCCGCTGCGCACACCGGTGCTCGCCGTCGTCGGCGCGAAAGACCGGGTCACCGAGCATTATGTGGAGCGCCATCACGAGTGGCGGCATTTCAGCGACGGCCCGCTCGGGCTGGCCGTGCTGCCACGAGCCGGGCACTTCTTCGTGAAGAGTCACGCCGAGCCGCTCGCCGAGGCGCTGGTCGATTTCGCCGAGCGCGACGCTGAACCCGTTGCGCCGGTGTCAGTTCCAGAGGCCGGTCCCCCACCGAGCCTGTCCCGCTTCGCGCTCGTCGCGCTCGGTCAGTTCATCTCCATGGTCGGTAGCGGACTCAGCGCGCTGGTGCTCAGCATCTGGGTCTTCCAGCAGACCGGATCGATCACCGACTTCGCGGTCGTCAATGCGATCGGGCTCTTGCCGGGCATTCTCGCGAGTCCGGTCGCGGGCGCGGCCGCGGACCGCTGGGATCGTCGCCGGGTGATGTTGATCAGCGACGGCGCGGCCGCGCTGGCGATGGGTGTCCTTGCGGCCCTTGTGTTTACCGGCGGACTCCAGCTGTGGCAGATCTATCTGGCGGTCACGGTGACCTCGATCGCCGGGGCGTTCCAGCGGCCTGCCTATCTCGCCGCCGTCGCGCAGCTCGTGCCCAAACGCTATCTCGGGCACGCGAACGGCATCAGCCAGCTCGGCGTCGGCGTGGGCCTGGTGTTCGCGCCGATGCTGGGGGCCGGGCTGATCGGGTTGATCGGCATCGCGGGCGTGATCCTGCTCGACATGCTGACTTTCACCGCCGGCGTGGTCACGCTGCTGCTGGTCCGGTTCCCGAACCTGATGTTCCACCGCCGGGAGGAGACCTTCCGCAGCGAGATCGTCAACGGCTGGCGCTACATCACCCGGCGCCCCGGAATGCGGGCCGCACTGCGCTTTTTCGTCATCGACCACGCGTTCTACACGCTCGGCTTCGCCGTCATCACCCCGATGCTGCTGATCGAACAGTCACCGGCCGTGCTCGGAATCGCCCTGGGCGCCGGTGGATTCGGCGGCTTGGCCGGCAGCCTCGTGATGGGCCTGTGGGGCGGCACGGTCCGGCGCACCAACGGGTTGATCATTTTCATGGGCATCGGCAGCCTCGGCATGACCGTGGTCGGGCTGGGCAGCTCCCCGGCCTTCGTCATCGCGGGCATGTTCCTGCTGACCTTCGGCGAATCGCTGGCCGAAGGGCACTGGATCGCCGTGGTGCAGACCAAGGTCGGGTTCGAACTCCAGGGCCGGGTGCTGTCCATCTTCATCACCGTGATGATGCTGACCATGCCGTTGGGCTACTTGCTGGTCGGTCCGCTCGCCGAACGACACGTGCGACCGCTGCTGGAACCCGGTGGGCCGCTCGCCTCGACCGTCGGGCACCTCATCGGGGTCGGCCCGGGCCGCGGGCTCGCGCTGCTCGTCGTCGCCAGCGGCCTACTGCAACTCGCCTGGGCCGCGCGCGGCTGGCTCGACACCCGCCTGCGCCTGCTCGAAGACCACCTCCCCGACGCCCTCCCGCCCGCCGAGATCGACTCGCGCGACGACCTGCAACGCCTTGCCGACGCTCAACTTCTCCGCTGAAAGGCCGCCCGTGCCCGCCTCACCCCTGACCACCGCGCCGACCGACGCGTATGCCACGCCGCTCATCGATGCCGGTCCGCTCGTGCCCGGCACTCGGATCTTGATCAAAGACGAAACCCGTTACGCCTCCGGCAGTCACAAGGAGCCGGCCGCCCGCGCGGTCGTCGCCCGGGCGATCGCCGAGGGATATCAGCGGGTCGTCATCGCGACGTGCGGCAACTACGGCCGCGCGATGGCGATGGCGTGTGCCGCGGCCGAAATCGCCTGCACCGTAGTGCTGCCCACCGGGTGGAGCGACGGCGGCGCGTTCATGCGCGAGGCGGGTGCGAACGTGCACCTCGTTCCCGGCACCTACGAGGACGCCGTCGACGAATCGCGGGTGCTCGCCCGGACCGCGGGCTCGATCGACGGAAACGTCGACGGCCCGTTCGTGGACGCGGTGTTCGAGGGACACGGTGTCGTCGTGCACGCGTTGCACGCCGCGCTGGCGGAACCGCCTGCCGCGCTGTGGATTCCGGTCGGCAACGGCACGACGATCATCGCGGTGCACCGGCAGTTGCGGGCCATCGGCTGGTCGGTACCGATCAACGGCGTCGGTTCCGCCGCCAACAATCCCGTCGTCACCAGCTGGCCCGGCGAGTATCGGATGCTGCCGGCCGATGGTGTCGTGACCACCGATCACAATCAGCCCCTGGTGAATTGGCACGCACTGCAGGGACCGGAGGCGATGGCCGCGGTGGCCGAGACCGGCGGCGCGGTGTTCGGCGCCGACGACACCGAGTTGCTGGCCGCTCGCGATCTGCTGGCCGAGCACGGTGCCGAGCCCACGCCTTCCGGCGCGGTCGCCCTCGCCGGACTGCTCGGTCATGCCCGAAATACCACCCTCACCGGAACCCACGTAGTCCTGCTCAGCGGCCGCTGACCCGAAGCCGAGAAGATCCAGATGGACCACCCCGCTCCAGGGCTGCTGTTCGCCCGTGCCCGGACCACCCGCGCCGACGAGCGCGTCTTCCTCGCCAAACTCGTGCTGCTCGCCGTTCTCACCACGCTCGGCGTCGTCCTCGCCCTGAGACCGGAACCGCTCGCACTGGTCATGGGCGTGCTGCTGCTGGCGGCCATGTATACCCATGCCGTCGAGTTGCAGCATCAAGCGTTGCACCACTCCGCTTTTCGAACCGCGTGGCCGCACCGACTGGTCGGCGTACCGCTCGGCGTGCCGCTGCTCGTCGTCTACACCAGCTACCGCGTACGCCACCTGCAGCACCACCGCTACCTCGGCACACCGAGCGACACCGAGTTCTTCGGCTTCGACACCCGCAGACCACTGACCGTCGGCCTGCTCTTGCGCGGCATGTTCGACTACGCGCGGCTCGCCGTCGTCGTCCGCGACGTGCTGCGCGCGGCAACCGGCCGCTGGCAGTACGAACACGGCGACATCAGCGCCACCATGCGCCGCCGAACCATCACCGAACACCTGATCCTCGGCGCACTACTACTGGCCGCTCTGATCCTCGCCGCGACCGGTCACCACGACCTCGTCCTCCGACTCTGGTTGCTGCCCTTGCTCTTCGCCGTCCCGATGCACTTCCTCGTCGAACTCCCCGAACACATTCTCTGCGACTCCGACACCACCGACGTCCTGCGCAACACCCGCTCCATCCGCGGCAGCCGGCTGTCCACCTGGTTCACCAACGGCAACAACCTGCATATCGAACATCACGCCGCAATGTCGGTGCCGCTCAATCAATTATCCGCCCGCCACGAAGAAGTCCGCGAGCGCGCCGTCCACGTCGAACGCACCTACCCGGACTTCTATCGCACCCTCTGGCGGGCCATCCGCTGACCCGCCTACGTCCGGTTGATCCGCACCGTGACCGATGCGGCGCCATTGCCTTCCACCGTGACGATCCGAGCTCCGGGTGCCGAGGTGACGGTGCCGCCTTCGACGCTGACCTGGTAGCCGTTGGGGTAGTGCAGGTCGGAGACGTAGATTTCGGTCGGAGCGGCAACGGGGCGTGGGGTGTAGGTGTAGGTGAAATCGCCGGTGGTGGGGTCGAAGGCGAGGCGGCCGGGGGTGCCCGCGGTGGCGCGGGGGTAGGTGCGGACCAGGTCGCGGCCGATGTCACCGAGGAACGGGTCGGGCTTGGGGCCGTTGGGGCCGAAGCCGGACGCGTAGTGCCAGTATTGCCAGCCGATGAAGCGTTCGTCGGCCCGGATCAGGGTGTTGCGCAGCACAGTGGCATCACCGTCGCCGAATTCTGTTACCAGCGTGGGGATTCCGGTTCGACGGACGAAGGCGTCGATATTGCCCCAGGTCTTGTCCTGCTGCACGGGGCACACGCCGCGCAGCTGTTCGGGCAGGCCGAGGTAGATGGCCAATTGGCTGGGGATGCAGTAGTCGTGCGGGGCGAACACGATGTCGGGTGAGGTGATCGGCGGGTTCTTGCCGAGATTGGTCGGCATGGTCTCGTTCCAGGTGACGTTCGGCTCCCAGAACACCGGCAGGGTGGTGTTGCGCGCCCGCACCGCGTCGGTCAGCTTCTGCATGGCCGCTTGATATTTGGCGTCGAAACCGGGACAGCCGTTCGGGAAGCAGGTATGGAAGGCGGAGCCGGGCCACGGTTCGTTCATCAGCTCGATGCCGAGCACGCCCGGCCGTCCGTTCACCTTGGCGGCCAGCGCGCCCAAGGCCTGACCCAGATGGTCGAGCACCCCATTGCTGTTGTCCCACACTTCGTCCCAGCCGCGGTTCATGCTCGGCATCAAGTAGTACAGCGGGAAGCCGGGATTCGGTTCCCACGCCGCCGGACGAGAACGCAACGACCACTCCGGAAAACCGTTGCCGCCCCAGATCTTCGACAGGCCATCCTGATGATTGTCGAGCAGGGTGTAGATGCCCTGCGCCGCAAGCGTATCGATGACCCTGCCGATCCGGTCGAGATAGGCGGTGTCGAGCACGCCGCGCGTGGGCATCAGCCCGTCGAAACTCACGCCGAGCCGCACGGTGTTGAACCCGTGCCGCGCGAGCAGCGCCGCGTCCGCGTCGGTCAGCGTGAACCCGTCACCGGGCTCCACATACGGCGCCTGCTTGTCGACGTTGTTCACCCCGTGCAGCAGCACCTTGCGGCCGGCCGCGTCGACGAGATAGCTCCCCTCGGCCCGCACCTGGCTGAGCGACGCCGCCGGAGCGGATTGCGCGGGCGCCGGGAGGGACACCAACCCGGAACATGCGATCGCGAGCACGGCCACGCCGACCACCCCGCGCGTCCGCATCGCGGCCATTGTTCTCGCTATGACTGTGCGCATCGGCAGCTCCGCTCGTGTGACCAACGAGCTTAATGGTCACACGTCCAGTTCAACCGATCACGGCCGCGCCCGTCCGGGGATCCCCAGTTGTCAGACCGACGATTGCAGGAAAAATGCTGTGCGCGCGTCTGATTCGTATAGCAAACGAAGGACCGATTCACGCAGTCCGTCGATGTCATCCTGAAAGATATCGAGATAACCGGCAGGCCACTCGACGAATCTGAATGTGCCGCGGGTTGCCCGATCGTCGGCTTTGAAGAACATCTCGGCGGCGAGCAGTTGCGGCACCATCTCGTTTCCGATGCTGAACGCAATGTAACCGGGCCGCATCCTGGCGATGTACGCGTGCGCGCGGCCCGCATGCGGCGCGGCCGGAAAATGATTCTGGACGGCCTGATTCAGCTCGTCCGGTTCGGTCGCCGTCCGAAACACGACCGACGCCGCCACGCCCGATCGAGTCGCCGATTTGCCGAACCAGTCCGACAGGACTGCACTGAGCTTCAGGGAGAAGGTGCGCACCCGGCGCGTTCCGATCAAGTGTTTCAACCTTTTGACTGAAGAGCCTTGCTGAAAGCAGCGTTTCACGGGCGATGGATCTACGGATATCGGTCGAACAACGGACATGTGACCTGGCCTTCGGCTCCGAGGCAGCGCCCCCCGCCACGTGGGCGTGCTGCCGATTCGGTCCTGCGCGTCGAAACCCGCGCGGTCGGCGAACCGAAATCACGACGAACATACCGTGAATAACGACGGGACACGCCGGATCGCACGATTTGCCGACCTGATTTACCAGACGTTTGCCCTTGTGCTTATTGACAAACTCATGGGATGTTTGTTTGCCTTGCTGCACAATCGCTTCGGACCGCACTCGGGTGACGGCATACATGCGCGACCACCTGCGGGTCAGAACGACTCGCGGAACAAAGATAGGACCTGATGCCAGCCCTGAGAAAGCGGTCCCGGCCGTCGGCACACGCCGATTCGGGCAGTAGCGGAGCAGGCTTGATCAGCCTGGACGAATCGGCGTGCCACGAGGTTGCGCGCCGCGATCCGTTGACCGCCGACGCATTGTTGGCGAACCTGCCCGCGATGAACGCGGCGGCCGAGGTAACGGAACTCGCCAAGGGGTTGCGCCAATTGGTCTGGCAGGCCCGCGAGGTAGAACTGCGGCACGTCGCCGACCGGCTGGCGGCCATGCGGGATGTCGGGATGTTCCTCTCCTCGTTGCAGCGCCACGGCGTGGAACCGCTCGACGCCGTGCCCGAGGCCACCGACACGCTGCTGGCGTGGGGACTCTCGGTGGACATGGTCCCGCGCGATACCGCGCTGCACTACGGCGTCTGGAATCCGCACGACAAGCGCCAGCGGATGTTTCTCGGCGATCATCAGGAGAACGTGCTGATCGATGCCGTCCGGGTCGGCACCGTGCTGATCGACGAAATGGCGCCGACGCTCGCCGGATTGGCCGAACTGCCACCGGGCGACATTTCGTTCGGCGAGATCTGCCATAAGGCTGCCGACCAGCTGGAAACCCTGCCGGAGGTGATGGACGCCGTCTATCGCAATGTCGATCCGGTCGAGTTCTATGCCGCCCGGCTGCGTCCGTTCATGGCGGACGTGACCGTGGCCGACCGTCAGTACTACGGTCCCGCGCCGGTGCACGTGCCGCTCTACCTGATCGATCGCCTCGTCTGGTCCGCCGATCACCCCGACGCCGACCTGCGGTACTTTCACCACGATCTGGTGCGCTACGGACTTCCCCAGTGGCGCAAGCTGTTCGACCGCACCGAGGGCACGGCCTCGCTGGCCACTCGCCTCATCCAGGAATTCGACCGTCCCGCCCCGCCCGCGACCAGAGTCGCCTACGCCATGGACGGCGTGATCCGAATCATGAACGCGCTGGTCACCTTCCGCGGCATGCACAACCTCATGGCCGGCGGCGCGTACAGCGACGCCTCCCGGTTTCCCACGGGTACGGCGGGGGTCAGCCCCGGCCTACTGGATCACGTGCACACCCTGACCCGCGACTGCGCCCGGCGCACTCGTTCCCGGCGCACCGGCACCAGGAGTTGAGTTACCGGTCGTGCTCCGCGGCCCACCGCTCGTGCTCCTGCTCGGCCCAGGTCTTGGTGACCTTTCCACTGAGCATGCCGCGCATAGCTTCCGCGTCCCGCAGCGCGTAGCCGATGTGGCCGGCGACGAGCAGGCCGAAGGCCAGCGCGAACCAGTCGTGCATCAGGGTCGCGCCGGTGCGCCAGGCGAGGCGGGTCCAGTCCGGGAAGTACATGAGCACGCCGGTGCCGAGCAGGACGAGGATCGATCCGGCGCTCAGTGCCGCGTTGAGTTTCTGTCCGGCGTTGAACTTTCCGACGCCGTCGCCGGACAGACGGCGTCCCTTCTCGCGCAGCCACCGCCAGTCGGATCGGGTGAAGCGGTTCAGCCGGGACAGATCGGCGCGGTAGGCGCGCGAGAGCAGGCCGGCGACGATGGGCACCGGCAACGCGAATCCGCAGTAGACGTGGACGGTTTCGACGATCTGGCGGTTGCCGACGAGCACGGCGAGCGGGCCGAGGTAGAGGATCGCGGCGGTGAGCACGCAGATCAGCACGAGCACACCGGCCAGCCAATGCACCCAGCGTTCGGCCAGGGTGAACCGGTGCAGGTCGCGGTCAGCCGGTCGGGTCATCGTCACGTCCGTTCGATCGGCCGACCCACCCGTCGATCGAGTAGCCCCGGCGCTCCCAGTAGCCGGGCACGACGTCCTTGGTCAACTCGATGCCGGCGAGCCACTTGATGCTTTTGTATCCGTACATCGGCGCGACATAGAGCCGGACCGGACCCCCGTGATCGTGGGTTACCGGGCCGTCGAGCATCTCCAGCGCGACGAGCACGTCGGAGCGCCTGGCCTGCTCGAGCGTGAGGCTCTCGGAATACGTGCCGTCGAACGAGGTGAACCGCACAGCGCGCGCCTTCTGGTGCACGCCGGCGTCGTCGAGCAGATCGGCGAGACGCACACCGCGCCAGCGCACCTCGGGTACCCGCCAACCGGTGACGCACTGGAAGTCGCGCACCAGCTCCTGCTGTGGCATCGCCTGCAGGTCACCGAGGGTGTGACTGCGGGGCGCGTCGACCAGTCCGGTGATGTCCAGCCGATAGTCGCTCGCGTCGCGCCGCGGCACGCTGCTGGTGACGGAGTAGAAGCGAAAGGTGTTGCCCACCGGCAGAAGTCCGACCAATCCGGTCGGATCGCGGTTGCCGATCGGACCGAGCACTGCCGACAACCCCCGCTGAATCGATGCGCCGCCGAGCACACCCGCGGCCCCCGCGGCGAGCAATCCCAGCACCACACGCCGCCCGACCGGTGCGCCCAGGCACTCCGGCTCGGCGCTCTCGTCAACGGACACCTCTCCACTATCCCCCGAATTCGCTGGTAGGGCGTTATCGAATCGGGCGTTTGACGGCCTTCGGTTGACGTTCAGCGAAGAGTGAGTGTACAGTCACTCACATGGCAAAGCGCGGCGCGACACTCTCCACGTCGGAGGTTCGGCGGGACGCGGTTGTCGATGCGGCGATCATCGAGTTCGCCCGCACCGGCTACCACGGCACGCCGATCAACAACGTGGCGGCGAAGGCGGAGATCTCCCCGGCCTACGTCTTCAAGCTGTTCCCCGGCAAGATCGCCCTCTTCGTGGCGGCGATCGACCGTTGCTTCGAGCTTGTCGTGCAAGCACTTTCGGCGGGCGCGGCGCGGGCCGACGGCGAGAGCCCGGACGAGATTCTGTACGCCATGGGCGGCGCGTACGCCGACCTCATCGCGGACCGGAGCCTGCTCATGCTGCAGGTCCACGCGCAGTCGGCGGCGGATATCCCGGAGATCGCGGACGCCATGCGCCGAGGACTCGCCAAGGTGACCACCTTCGCGAAGACCAGGTCCGGCGCCGCGAACAGCGCGGTGCAACGGTTCATGGCCTACGGCCAGCTCTGCCACCTCATCGTCACCCTCGAACTCGACCACCAGGACGGCGACTGGGCCGCGATGCTCACCGAAGGCATGCGCCACCCCGACACCCACTAGACAGACCGAGCCCCGCTCGCGGGGCCCTTTTCCGGCACATCGAGTGACTGACCAGTCACACACTAGGAGTCATCATGATCAGCACCAAGCCCGTCACCGCCGTCGAGATCGTCCTGCCCGGCCTGGTCGAGCCGAGCGGCCTGCAGGTCACCGAGCGGCAGCTGCCGCCGCTGGGCGCCGACCAGGTCGTGGTCCGGGTGGACGCGTCCGGCGTCTCGTTCGCCGAGCAGCAGATGCGCCGCGGCAAGTACTACGACCAGCCGCCGTTCCCCTTCGTGCCGGGCTACGACCTGGTCGGCACGGTCATCACGACCGGATCGTCGGTCGACGAGGCACTCGTCGGTCGCCGGGTGGCCGCGCTGACCAAGACCGGCGGCTGGGCCAGCCACGTCGTGCTCGACGCCGCCGACCTCGTCCCGGTGCCGGCGTCGCTCGACGCGGCCGAGGCGGAAACCTTTGTGGTGAACGGCATTACGGCCTGGCAGATGCTGTACCGGACGGCGAAGGTGAAGCGCGGCGAGACCATCCTGGTGCACGGCGCCAACGGCGGCGTCGGCTCGACCCTGGTCCAGCTGGCCCGCGCCGCGGGCATCCGGGTGATCGGCACCGCGTCGGCCCGGCACGCGGCGGCCGTCGAGGCGCTCGGCGCCACCCCGGTCGACTACCGCGGCGACGTGGTGGCTCAGGTCCGGGCGCTCGCGCCGCAGGGCGTGGACGCGGTGTTCGATCACGTCGGCGGTCCCGGCATCGTCGATTCGTTCGGGCTGCTCGCCCCGCACGGCACGCTGGTCGCCTACGGGACCGCCTCGACCAAGGACGAGGAGGGCAACTCGCGGCTGCCGGTGCTGAAGCTGTTCGCTCAGCTGATGGCATGGAACGCGCTGCCCAACAAGCGCAATGCGCACTTCTACAACCTGTGGGCGGGCAAGCGCAACCTGACCAAGTTCCGCAACCGCGTCCACGAGGACCTCGGCGCGGTCTTCGACCTGGCCGCCGAGGGGACATTGCGCGCGCAGGTGGCGGCGCGAATTCCGTTGAGCCAGGCGGCGAAGGCGCTCGAGCTGGCCGAATCCCGCACGGTCACCGGCAAAGTCGTGATCGTGCCGGACGCCTGATTCGGGCACATCGAATTACGGGTCATGCGACCGGGCGAGTTTCCCGCTCGTCCGGTCGCACTCACATCCCCAGTCGCTCGCCAGTCGAGTTGATCAGTCGGATGGGGTTCTACTTAGGCATGACTTCGACACTTCGAAGTGCGGCACAATTCGCCGGCACCGCTGTGATCGCGGTGGCGACAGCGCTTTTCGTCGCAGTGCCCGGTTCCGTCGCGCAGCCGGTCGGCGTCCCGGACCTCAACGCACCGGAAGAACTCGCCCGCGACATCTCCGTGCCATGGGGCCTGAGCTTCCTGCCGGGCGGTTCCGCGCTGGTCGCGCAGCGCAACACCGGGGTGATCACGCGGATCACGCCGGGCTCGGCGCCCACCCAGGCGTATCGAGTGCCCGGCGTGGTGGCGCGCGGCGAGGGCGGCTTGCTCGGCCTCGCGGTCTCGCCGAAGTATGCCGAAAACGGTTACGTCTACGCCTATTTCACCAGCAGTAGCGATAATCGGATCGTGCGTTTCCGGCTGGACGGCCAGCCGGAGGTGATCTTCAAAGGCATCGCGAAGAACACCATTCACAATGGCGGCCGAATCGCCTTCGGCCCGGACGGCATGCTGTATGTCGGCACCGGCGACGCCGGGCAGTCGAGCCGGGCCCAGGACGCGGCGAGTCCGAACGGCAAGATTCTCCGGCTGGACCCGGACGGCAAACCGGCGCCCGGCAATCCCACGCCGAATTCACCGGTCTACAGCCTCGGCCACCGCAACGTCCAGGGCTTGGCCTGGGACTCGGCCGGCAGGCTCTACGCGACCGAGTTCGGCCAGGACACCTACGACGAGATCAACCTGATCCAGCCGAAACGCAACTACGGCTGGCCGGTCGTCGAGGGCAAGGGCGACACCCAGGGCGGCCGCTACACGAACCCGCTGATCACCTGGGCGACCAGCGAAGCCTCGCCGTCCGGACTGGCGATCACCGCGAACACGTTGTACGTCGCGGCGTTACGCGGCGAGCGGCTCTGGACGATTCCGCAGGTGGCCGACGGCACGCTCGGCAAGCCGGTGGCACAGCTGCGCGACCGATACGGCCGGCTGCGCACCCCGCAGGTCGCGCCGGACGGCTCGCTGTGGCTCACCACCTCCAACACCGACGGCCGCGGCGATGTCCGCACCGGCGACGACCGGATCATCCGCTTCCCCGCCCGCTGAACTCAGCACTCGACGACGGCCACCGCCAGCCCGCCGCGCGAGGTCTCCTTGTACTTGTCGAGCATGTCGGCTCCCGTCGCGCGCATGGTCTGGATGACCTGATCCAGCGACACGTGGTGCATGCCGTCACCGCGAATGGCCATGCGGGCGGCGGTGATCGCCTTCACCGCGGCGATGCCGTTGCGTTCGATGCACGGGATCTGCACGAGTCCGCCGATCGGGTCGCAGGTGAGGCCGAGGTTGTGTTCCATGCCGATCTCGGCGGCGTTCTCGATCTGCGCGGGCGTGCCGCCGAGCACGGCGGCCAGACCTGCCGCGGCCATGGCGCAGGCCGAACCGACCTCGCCCTGGCAGCCGACCTCGGCGCCGGAGATCGACGCGTTCTCCTTCATGAGCTGGCCGATCGCGCCCGCGGTGAGCAGGAATTCGACCACGCTGTCCTCGTCGGCGCCGCCGACGAATCGCTGAATGTAGTGCAGCACAGCGGGAATGATGCCCGCCGCGCCGTTGGTCGGCGCGGTGACGACCCGGCCGCCCGCGGCGTTCTCCTCGTTGACCGCCATCGCGTACAGGGTGACCCACTCCATCGCGCGCAGCGGATCGTTGTCCTCGGCCTCGGCGCCGAGCCGCTCGAACAGGGTCGCCGCGCGCCGCCGCACCCGAAGCGAACCCGGCAGCACTCCCCTGGCCGACATCCCGCGGTCGACGCAGCCGCGCATCACCTGCCAGATGCCGAGCAGGTCCGCCCGCACCTGATCCGCACTGCGCCAGGACATTTCGTTGGCCAGCACGATATCGCTGATCGACTTGCCGGTGGCCGCGGTGATCGAGAGCAGTTCGTCCGCCGAGCGGAACGGATGCGTCACGGAGACCGGGGCTTCGACGGTCCGGCCCTCGATCTCGTCCTCATCGAGCACGAAACCGCCGCCCACCGAGAAGTACTGGCGTTCGCGCAGCACCTGACCCGCGTCGTCGTACGCGGCGAACCGCATCCCGTTGGTGTGAAAGTCCAAGCGGGTCAACCCGAGCAGTTCCACATCGCGGTCGACGGCGAACGCGATCGGCTGCACGCCACCGAGATACAACCGGCCGTCGGCGCGCGCCGTGGCGACGGTGGCGGCCATCGTGTCCGGGTCGATGGTCTCCGGCTGCGCGCCGGCCAGCCCGGCCACGATCGCCTCGACACTCCCGTGCCCGCGGCCCGTCGCGCCGAGCGAGCCGTAGAGCTGCACCCGCAGCGCGGCGGTCCGGTGCAGCACGTCGGCGTCCTTCAGCCGCTCGACGAACGCCGCCGCGGCGCGCATCGGCCCCACGGTATGCGAACTCGACGGCCCGATACCGACCCGGAACAGGTCGAATACGCTGATCGTCACGCCGGGTTCCGCACGCCGAGGTACAGCGGGAACCGCTGCGCGAGCGCGTCCACCCGCGCGGTCAGCGCCTGCGTGGGCGCGCCGCCGCTCAGCGCGGTCGCGATGATATCGGCGACCTCGGTGAACGCCGCGGCATCGAAGCCGCGGGCGGCCAGCGCCGGTGTGCCGATCCGCAGCCCGGAGCTGATCATCGGCGGACGCGGATCGAACGGAATCGCATTGCGGTTCACCGTGATTCCGAGGGTGTGCAGGAGATCCTCGGCCTGCTTGCCGTCCAGCCGCGCCGCGCGCAGGTCGACCAGCACCAGGTGCACGTCGGTGCCGCCACTGACCACGCCGATGCCCGCTGCCCGGCAGTCCTCGGCCAGCAGCCGGTCGGCGAGGATCCGGGCACCCGCGAGGGTTCGCTCCTGCCGGTCGCGGAAGGCCGGCTCGGCCGCCATCTTGAACGCGACCGCCTTCGCGGCGATCACGTGCTCGAGCGGGCCGCCCTGCTGGCCGGGGAACACCGCCGAATCCAGTTTCTTGCCCAAATCCGCGGTGGCGAGGATGAATCCGCCGCGCGGCCCGCCCAGCGTCTTGTGCGTGGTCGAGGTGACGACGTGCGCGTGCGGCACCGGCGACGGATGCAGCCCGGCCGCCACCAGGCCGGCGAAGTGCGCCATGTCGACCATCAGGTACGCGCCGACCTCGTCGGCGATGCGCCGGAATTCGGCGAAGTCGAGCTGCCGCGGGTAGGCCGACCAGCCGGCCACGATCAGCTTCGGCTGATGGTCGTGCGCGAGCCGCGCTACCTCGGCCATATCGATGAGCTGGTCCTCGGCCCGAACATGGTATGCCGCAACGTTGTACAGCCGGCCGGAGAAGTTGATCTTCATGCCGTGGGTGAGGTGGCCACCGTGGTCGAGCGCCAGGCCGAGAATGCCGTCGCCGGGCCGCAGCAGCGCGTGCATGACCGCCGCGTTCGCCTGCGCCCCCGAATGCGGTTGCACGTTCACGTATTCGGCGCCGAACAGCGAACGCAGCCGCTCGATGGCCAGGGTTTCGATCTCGTCGACGTATTCGCAACCGCCGTAGTAGCGGCGCCCCGGATAGCCTTCGGCGTATTTGTTGGTGAGCACCGTGCCCTGGGCATGCATCACCGCGAGCGGCGCGTAGTTCTCCGAGGCGATCATTTCCAGTCCGCGTTGCTGGCGGCTGGTCTCCTGGTCGACCAGAGCGGCGACGACCGGGTCGAACTCGCGCAGCGAGACATCGAGTTCGGTGCGCAGGGCAGAGGCAGGATCAGCCATGGGGAGCCTTTCGCGGATGCGTGGGGGTGGCTCCTCCCGCTCTGTCCTATGGCCTGAGAGATTCACGCGTCGCGCGTTTGCCCCGTCGGCGAGTGCGTGGTGCACTACTTTTCAGAGTTGCCTTGTGCGTAGCGGTACTGGGCCTGAGAGATTCCCGGGAGGTGTTGCTCCTTCGGCTCTCCATCGAACGGATGGAGATCTCCCGCTGCGTGTGCGGCGATATTCAGTTGATGGATACCGATATTTGTTGCATATAGCGCAACAGGCGCGCGATATGCAACATAGTATTATCGTCGGCCGCGCGGGTTGTCAATGGCGAACCGCACCGGCCCGCTCAGCCGAAGTAGCCGAGCCGGTGACTGATGTCCGCGGCGCTCGCGATGGCCAGCGCGGCCGTGGGCGCGAACAGATCCGGACCGAGCCGATAGGCCGGACCCGAAACGCTCAGCGCGGCAACGATAACCCCGTTGCTGTCGAACACCGGAGCGGCGACCGCGTTCAGGCCGACCTCCAGTTCCTCACGCACACTTGCCCATCCGTTCTCCCGCACCTCCACCAGCTGCGCGGCGAGGTCGGCGACCTTGGTCAGCGTGTTCGCGGTGAAGGACTCCAGCTTCGGGCCGACCTGCTTGCGCAGCGCCGCCGGTTCGAGACCGGACAGCAGCACCTTCCCGCTCGACGTGGCGTGCGCCGGGCAGCTCTGCCCGACCCAGGAGCGCAGCGCGATCGACCCGGTGCCGGCCGCCTCCACGATGTTGATGATCCGATTACCGTCCAGCACAGCGATATTCGTGGTCTCGCCGGTCCGGGCGGCCAGTTCGTTGCAGGCGCCTTGACTCTGACCGACCAAATCGACCTGCGCACTGGTGGATCCGGCCAGCCGGACGATGGAGAAGCCGAGCCGGTACTTGCCGCGGTCGGAGAGCTGCTCGACGTAACCGCGCGATTCCAGCACGGCGATCAGCCGGGAAACGGTAGATTTGTGCACACCGAGTTCGGCGGCAATCTCCGTGACACCCGCCTGGCCGAGCTTGGCGATGATCTCCAGCACGAGCAGTGCGCGGTCGACCGACTGCACCGCAGCGGCCCGGCCCGGGTCCTCACCATCCTGTTTTGCCATGACGCCGTCATTCTAGGCCGAGGGCATCGCGATCCCGCGGACGCGTCGCTGGACGGCCGCGATCTCGCGCAGCGCGTCGTTCAGCAAACTCCGGTTCAGGGGCGACAGCTCCGCCATCACCACCACATCGCCGGGCCGGTGGCCCGCGGACAGTTGCTCGACCTGATGCACCATCCGCATGCGCTGCAACATGACGAACACCTCGGTGAGCACCGCCGCGTCGCGATCGGCGATCACCCCGGCCGTCGCCGCCGCGGCCAGCCGCACCGGCGTCGCCGCGGCCGTCACGCCGGCCGCCAGCCCGCCCCAGCGGGCCAGGTTAACGATCGGGACCAGCGCGTGCGTCTTCAGGTCGAAGGTGCCGCCACGCCGGGACAGGACGTCGCGCAGCGAGCGCGCCCGGACCCGTCCGGACAGCGCGTCGAGCAGTTGCAGGCGCAACGCGTTCGGATAGTCGGCGCGCATCCGGGCGAAGGCCGCGGGCACCGCGTGCAGGCCCGGATCGCCCCAGACCACGCGCCCGTCGATCAGCAACGACGACATGACCAACCCGCGATCGACGAGCGGATCGTCCAACCAGCGCGTCGCCGCCCTCGTCCACTCCGACCGGGAGCGCGCGAATTTCGGCTTCGCGGCGATCGCTCCATTGCTGTCCGCGGGCAGTCCGCAGGCGTCGAGGATGGCGTGCGTGCGTTCGGCGATGGCGCGCAGTTGCCCACTGGCCGTGGACAATTCATCGTCCCAGGACAGCGCGCTGTCCACATCCGAGGACGGCATCGCCTCGCGCCGGGCGATGCTGCCGAGGGTGAGCCAGGCGAAGCCACCCTGCGGCGCGTCGCCGGACTCGGCGATCGCGAGCTCGAGCGCCTTGCGCACCACCGAGTCGATGACCACGGAGAGGATGCCGCTCGTCGCGGACGCTTTGGTGCCGTTGCGGAACAGATCGACCGTGGTGCCGGGGATTTCGCGGGCCGCCACTTGCAGTCGCGCCGCGTCGGCGGCCGCGCCGATCGCCCGGCGCAGGGCGAAGCTCTGCCGCGCGGAGGCCGCGAGCAGGTCCGAGTCCTCGAGGACGCCGAGCACCTCACCCCGCCGGGTGACCACCGGCAGGTGCCGCAACCCGCTCTCCAGCATCTCCATCAGCACGGTCTCGGCGGACAGATCGGCGCTCACCCGCCGGGCCGGCGCGCTCATCACCCGCGCGATCGGCAGGTCGACCGGCAGCCCCGCCGCCACCACCTCGGCCCGCAGATCCTGATCGGTGAAGATGCCGAAATCCCCGTCCGGCAACCGGATCAGCACCGCCGTGACCCGCTGCTCGGTCATCCGGATCACCGCCTCCCGGACGCTGGTCTCCGGTGTCACGAAAATCGGCTGCGCCGAGACGAGTTCGCTCGCCGGGCGGGTGCCGAGCACCTGCGCCATCGGGGTTCGGTTGCCGGACACCGTCTTCCACGCCGACGACGCCAGAAAGGCCAGCCCGTCCGGCTGCGCGAACTGCGCGCGGACGTGCTCGCCGGGCAACCGGATCAACAGGCTGGTCTCGGTGGCCAGCGCGACGAATTCGGCGCTGCCGCCGGTGAGCAGCGGCACGTAGCCGAAGATCCCGCCTGCCTCGACGGTGTCGATCGTGCGGCTGTCGTCCGACAGCGACGAGGCGGCGGCGTCGGGACCGTTGCGCCGCAGGATGACCCGGCCGGTCCACACCATCCAGATGTCGTCGGGCACCTGCGCCGAGTAGTCGCTGATCACCGCGCCCGCCGCGAACTCGTGCAAAGACGAGGCCGCGGCGAGCCGGTCGAGATCGGCGGCGGTCATCGACTGGAACGGCGCGTGCCCGCCGAGGAACGCGGCTAGTTCGCCCTCCGCAGACATGTCCGGCTCACGTGGTCCGGACGAGATCCGCGCACTTCTCCGCCATGGCCATGACAGTAATGTTCGGGTTCACCGCGGGCAATTTCGGCATCGCGGACGCGTCGACCACCCGCAGCCGCGACACCCCCTTGACCCGCAGCTCCGGATCGAGCACCGCCAGCGGATCGTCCACCGCGCCCATCCTGGCCGTGGCGGCCGGGTGGTACACCGTGTTGTGGGTGGCGCGGATGTAGCTCAGCAGTTCGTCGTCGGAGGTCGCGTCCGGGCCGGGCGCGAGCTCGGCGGCGATCCACTCGCGCAGCGGGGACTGCTCGGCGATCTTGCGGGCCAGCCGGACCCCGGCCAGCATCACCCGTTCGTCGTGGCCGTCCGGATCGGTGAAGTAGCGGGGGTCGACCTTCGGCCGGTCGCGGAAGTCGCGGCTGCGCAACCGGATCGTGCCGCGCGAACGGCCCTGCGTGACGTTGGGGGTCAGGCAGAAGCCGTTGTCGGTGGTCGGGTAGCCGCGGCGCAGCGTGTTCATGTCGAACGGCACGCTGCCGTAGTGCATCATCACGTCCGGCACCCGCAGCGACTCGTCGAGCGTGGCGAAGATGCCGATCTCCCACCACTGCGTCGAGGTCGTGACCATCGGCCGGGCGGCGTCCCAGAACACCAGGCCTTCGACGTGGTCGTCCAGGTTCGCGCCCACGCCGGGCAAGTCGGCCAGCACCGGGATGCCGATCTCGCGCAGGTGCTCGGCGGGCCCGATCCCGGACAGCATCAACAGCTTCGGCGTATCGATGGCGCCGGCCGTGACGATCACCTCGCGGCGCGCGGAGACGGTGTCGTAGCCGATGCCGTCGGGGCGCAGATATCGCACGCCGGTCGCGGCGCGCGCGTCGTCGAACAGGATCTCGCTGACCCAGCAGTCGGTGCGCACCTCCAGATTCGGGCGCGAATCCAGCACCGGGTGCAGGTACGCGTGCGATGTCGACATGCGCGTGCCGTCTTCGGCGGCGTTGATCTGGAACCAGCCCGCCCCGTTGCGCACGGTCGCGCCCCGGTTGAACCGCACCGTCGGCAGCCCGACCGCCGCGGCCGCCGCGAGCACCGCGACGCCGCACGGGTCGTCGGGCGGCACGTCGCGCAATCGGACCGGGCCGCTGCGACTGTGCTGGTCGCCGGGCGCGTCGTTGTTCTCCAGCCGGGTCACGTAGGGCAGCACGTCCGCCGCGCCCCAGCCCTTCGCGCCCAATGCCGCCCACTCGTCGAGATTCTCGGCGGGCGGCCAGAACGCGATACACGAGTTGTGCGAGGAACATCCGCCGAGGACCTTCGCGCGGGCGTGGCGCAGAAAGCTGTTCCCGCGCTCCTGCGGCTCGACCGGATAGTCCCAGTCGTAGCCGGAATCGAGCAGATGCATCCACTGCGCGAGTTCGAGGATGGCCCGATCGCCGACGTCGGACGGGCCCGCCTCCAGCAGGCACACCGTTACCCGCGGGTCCTCGCTGAGCCGGGCGGCGAGCACGCACCCGGCGGTCCCGCCACCCGCGATCACGTAGTCGAACACGGCGTCAGACATTGCGTACCTCCGCTGCGTGGGAAGCCAGAGTGCCGATTCGCTTGCGGCCCTTCAGGATGTACCAGAGCAGACCGGCGCCGAGGATCGCGCCGATGTAGACGAACGCACCCCAGGTGTTGTACCAGGGCGTGCCATAGACGGATGCGCGCGGCCAGGCCAGGTTCAGCGCCATCCCGATGCCCCACACCACGGCGACGATATTGACGATCATTCCCCAGCGCCCCATGGTGAAATATCCGCCCGCCGCAAGCTCTTTCGGCGGCCACTGCCCGCGCAGCCGCTGCTTGAGCATCGGCCCGGTCACCATCAGGTACGCCAGGTAGATCATGATGATCGCGATCGAGGTGAGCACCGTGAAGATCTTCGGCTGGCCGATATTGATCACCAGGATGAGCGCGGCGAGCACGCCGATCAGCACGGCCGGGATGACCGGCGTCTGGGTCTTCGGATGCACCCGGGCGAGCTTCTCGCCGAACGGCAGTGCGTTGTCCCTGGCCATGGCGAAGGTGAGCCGGATGGCGGCGGTGTGCACGGCGAGCGAGCACACGGTCACCGCGACCACGATGCAGCACAGAAAGATCGTGCCGAGCGGGCCCCACATCACCTGCTCGACAATGTATTGCAGGCCGCCGCTGGAGCTGCCGATCTGCGGGTCGTCGAGATCTGGCGCCGCCATCACCGCGAAGGCGAGGATCGCGCCGCCGATCACGAAGGACGCGAGCACGGCGCGCAAGATGGCCTTGGGCGCGGTCCGCCGCGGTTCCACCGTCTCCTCGCCGAGCGAACTCGCGGTATCGAAGCCGTACATGACATAGCCGGAGGCCAGCGAGGCGACCAGGAACGCGCCGAGGTAACCGCCGGACTCCCCCGCGCCGTAGCCGTGCGTGGAGAAGAACACCTGCGGGCCGCGCGTCGCGTTGGCCGCCAGGATGATCGCGATCAGCACCGCCGCGATGAGCTCGATGAACACGCCGGCGCTGTTGATCATCGCCATCAGCCGGACGCCGAGCGCGTTGATCGTGGTGGTGAAGATGATCATGATCGTGCCGAGCACCACCGCGTTGGTGGCGTAGTCGTGCTCGCCGCTGCCGTCCCCGATGAGCTGGAAGCCGCTCCACAGCCGGGGCAGGTTCAGCTGGAGCGCGAGCACCACCGCGGACAGCGTCACGATCGACGCGGTCAGCATCAACCAGCCCGACGACCAGCCGACGATTCTGCTGCCGAGCTGTTTGGACCAGTTGTAGACCGAGCCGGCCACCGGATAGCGCGCGGCGAGCTCCATGAAGCACAGTGCGACAGCCAGCTGCCCGACGAAAACGATCGGCCACGACCACAGATACGCGGGACCCGCGCTGCCGAAACCGAAATAGAACAGCTGAAACGTGCCGGTGAGGATCGATATATAGCTGACCCCCGCCGCGAAACTGGCGAACTTCCCGATACTTCGGTCGAGGGATTCCTTGTAGCCGAAATCCTCCATTCCGCTGTCATCGGACACACCGTGTTCCTGAACCACCATTGCTTACCGTGCCTTTCGCGGGCGGCCGTACGGGCTGTCCGGCCGAGATTTGCTGCTTACGATCAGACGCCCTTGAACCACTCCGCCGGCTTCGGTGCCGTGTTGTGCCAAATGTGTTTGATTTCCTGATATTCGGCCAGGCCGGTCGGGCCGAGTTCGCGTCCGTTGCCGGACTGCTTGAACCCGCCCCATTCCGCACCGGCGGTGTAATAGCCGAAGTCGTTGAGCCACACCGTGCCGTGGCGCAGCGCGCGCACCACCCGCTCGCCGCGCGCCGGATCCGCGGTGCGCACGCCCGCGGCGAGGCCGTATTCGGTGTCGTTGCCGAGCCGGATCGCCTCGGCCTCGGTGCTGAATCGCTCGACCGTGAGGATCGGGCCGAAGGTCTCCTCCCGCACGATGCGCATCGAGCGATCGCACCGGTCGAAGATCGTCGGCAGGTAGTAGCTGCCGTCCTGCAAGGCGGGGTCGGTCGGCCGCGCACCGCCGGTCACCAGCTTCGCACCCTCCGAGATGCCCAGCGCGACATAGGCTTCCACCTTGGCGCGGTGTTCGACGGAGACCAGCGGACCGGTTTCGCTGGCCGGGTCGAGGCCAGGGCCGACCCGGATCCGCTCGGCCCGGCTCGCCAGTTCCGCGACGAAGTCCTCGGCGATGGACTCCTCGACGATCAACCGGGTGCCCGCCGAACAGACCTGCCCGGAGTGCAGGAACACGCCGGTCAGGACGTGGTCGACGGCGCTTTCCCAGTCGGCGTCGGCGAACACGATGTGCGGGTTCTTGCCGCCGAGTTCCACCGCCACCTTGGTGACGTGTTCGGCGGCCACGTTGCTGATCGTCCGGCCGGTCGCCAGGCCGCCGGTGAACGAGATGAAGTCGACGTCGGGGTTGTCGGTCAGCGCCGCGCCGAGCACCGCGCCGCTGCCCTGGACCAGGTTCAGTGCACCGGCGGGTACCCCCGCCTCCTCGGCGAGCCGCGCGAATTCGATGGTGGTGAGCGGGGTGACCTCGCTCGGCTTGAGCACCATCGTGCAGCCCGCGGCCAGCGCGGGCGCGACCTTCCACGACATCTGGAGCAGCGGATAGTTCCACGGCGCGATGAGCACGCAGACACCGATCGGCTCGCGGATCACCCGGCTGATCACCGCCGGGTCGCCCACATCGATCAGCCGGTCGGCCTGCACGGCGACGGCGTTCGCGTAGTAGCGGAACACAGAGATGACGTCATCGATGTCGATCTCGCTCTCCACCAACGTCTTTCCGGTGTCCGCCGTCTCCAACCGGGCCAGCCGGTCCTTGTCGCGGGACAGCAGGTCGGCGATCCGCAGCAGCAGCGCGGACCGCTCGGCGACCGGGGTCGCGGCCCACCCTCCCTCGTCGAAGGTGGTGCGGGCGACCGCCACGGCGTCACGCGCGTCGGCCGGGGTCGCCTCGTCCACGGTCGCCACCACGGTGCCGGTCGCCGGGTCGATGATCTGCCGCACGCCGCCGTCCGACGCGTGCGTCCATCGACCGCCGATGAGTAGATCCGGATCACCATTCATCACACGTCACCTCACGTCACCGATCCGACAGGACAACCACTCGTGGAACTCCGCGATGTGATGCTCGGCGGGCACCAGCACCCCGCCCTTACGGTAGGCGCGCGACGACATTGCGGGTTGCGTTCGCTCACATGCCGCGAAATCCTGTTCGTTCACCCGATGGAACAATTCGACGGAGCGGGACACATCGCGTCCCGCGGCAACCACATCCTTGGTATACAACCAATCACACTCGACGATAGTTCGGTCCGCCGACATGGGGAACATTCGGTGGAAAATGATGTGATCCGGGACCAGATTGACGAAAACGGTCGGCCGGACGGTGATCGCGAAGTAGCGGCGGTCCTGTTCCGGGGTAACTCCGGGCAACCGGTCGAAACCCGGCGAGCCGTCGACGGTGAATCCGGCGATATCGGCGCCGAATTCCGCGCCGTGGCCGACGAACACCTGGGCGGCGAGTCCCTCCGCGAATTCGGGCAGCACCTCGGTGAGTTCGGGGTGGATGGTCGCGCAGTGGTAGCACTCCATGAAGTTCTCCACGATGAGCTTCCAGTTGGCCGCGACGTCGTAGACCACCCGGCGGCCCACCGCCAGGGTGTCGATCTCGTAGGCGTCGATGGCGGCCGGGTCGCCGAGGCGCTCGGTGACCGCGCCCATCACGTCGTGCTCGAACGAGGGCGGCTCGTCGGCCAGGCAGACCCAGGCGTAGCCGAGCCACTCACGGAGAGCGACCGGAATCAGGCCGTAGGCGACGCGGTCGATGTCGGCGCCGGTGGCATCCCTCAGTGCGGCCATGTTCGGCGCGGCGACCAGCTTGCCATCCAGGCCGTAGGTCCAGGCGTGGTACGGACATTGCAGATTGCGGCGAACCTGGCCCTGGTCCTCGGTGCACAGCATCGCGCCGCGGTGGCGGCAGATGTTCAGGAACGCGCGCAGCGCGCCGTCGCGGCCGCGCACGATCAGCACGCTTTCGCGCCCTACCTGGACTCGCCTGAACTGGCCGGGGTCGGCGAGGTCGCCGGTTCGGATGGCGCAGAACCACATTCGTTCGAAGAGCTGTTCCTGCTCGGCCGCGAAGATGGCGTCATCGACGTACCACTTGCCGCCGAGCGTGGGAATCAGGGCCGGTGTGGTCACCGGCGACAGGTCGGCCGGCCCGCCCGCGCGGTCGCCGCCCTGCGTCGGATCGCTATGCGATGCTGTTTTCACTGGTCACCAGCCTCTGCGGGTCGAATAGGGCGATCGGGTGCCTGGTGGTCGCGTCGATGACGAGATCGGCCAGGATCTCGCCCACCACCGGGACGAATTTGAAGCCGTGGCCGGAGAAGCCGCAGGCGATGGTGATCCGGTCGCCGCCGGGGTGGCGGGCGATGACGAAGTGCTCGTCGGGGGTGGTGGAGTACATGCAGGTGGCGGTGTGGACACACGGACCGGCCACGGCGGGGATCAGGGCGGCGGCCCGGTCGCGCATCGTGTCGATCTCGTCCGGGTGGACCACGCGGTCGATGGTTTCCGGAGTGCAGACGGTCCCTTTGCGGAAGAACGCGGTCTTCACCCCGCCCGCCGGTCCGTCGATGGCGGGGAAGCCGTAGATCTGCATGCCGGAGTCGTCCTCCGCGATGTAGATCGGCTGGTCCGCGAAGGCCGCGGCACCGCCGATCGGATCGAACCAGTAGAGGACGTGGCGTTCGATGGTGATCGGAATGCCGAACTCGGCCAGCAGCTTCGGCGCCCAGGCGCCGGGGCAGATCAGGAGCTGGTCCGCGTGATAGGTGGCCCTGGCCGTGGTCACCGTGACGCCGGAATCGGTTTCGGCCCAGCTGATCACCTCTTCGCCGAACGACAGCGTGGCGCCGGCGCGCAGGGCCAGATCGATGTGGGCCTGCACCGTCAGTTCGGGGCGGGCGAATCCGCCGTTGGACTCATAGATCCCGATGTCGTCCGGCGCGGGAGTGAAGTTCGGGAAGCGCCGCTTGATCTGCGCGGCGTCGAGCAGTTCGTGCGGCAGTGACCATTCGCGGCTCGCCCGCAGGCTGCCCGCGACCGTCAGGCTGTCCGGCGGGCCGAGGTAGAGGCCGCCGGTGAGCCGGATGACCTCGCGGTCGGAGTCCGCCGCCAGCTTCGCCCAGAGTTCGTACGCACGCAGCAGCAGCGGAACGTAGGCCGGGTCTTCGAAATAGGACTGCCGGACGATGCGCGAACCACCGTGGCTCGAACCCCGATTGTGTGCGGGCGTAAATTTTTCCAGCCCGAGCACCCGCTGCCCGCGCGCCGCGAGGTGATAGGCGGCGGCGCTGCCCATGCCGCCGACGCCGATCACGATGACGTCGTAGCCCGTTGTCGCCGTAGCCATCTCGCTACCTCCTGATCCTGGACATCTCGGGATCGACCACCGGCTCCGCGTGCACCCTCGCGCGGTGGCGCGTGCCGAGGTATTCGACCTCGACCACGTCGCCGACGACGACCGAGGCGGGCAGCCACGCGTAGGCGATGCTGCGACCGATGGTGGCCGAATAGCCCGCGCTGGTCACGTATCCGCCCAGCAGGCCGTCGACGTAGACCGGTTCCTTGCCGAGGACTACCGCCGCCGGACTCTCGAAGACGATGCTGCGCAGCAGCTTCGCCGGTGGGCCGGCCTGCTCCAGCGCGCGCTTGCCGATGAAGTCGGGCTTGGTCATCCGGACCGCGAAGTCGAGTCCGGCCGCGGCGGGCCGGTGTTCGGCGGTCATATCGGTTCCCCAACTGCGGTAGCCCTTTTCGATGCGCAGGCTGTTGAACGCGATCCGGCCGGCCGCGATGACCTCGTGCGCCCGACCCGCCTCCCACAGCAGATCCCATAGCGCGTTGCCGTATTCGGCGGTCGCGTAGATCTCCCAGCCGAGCTCGCCGACGTAGGAGACGCGCATCAGGGTGACCGGAATAGCACCGAGATAGGTCTGCAGTGCGCGGAAGTACTTGAACGACTGGTGCGACAGGTCGCCGGAACACAACGGCTGCACCAGATCCCGCGCGTTGGGCCCCCAGACGCCGATACAGCAGGTGCCCCCGGTGATGTCGCGCAGCGTCACCGAGCCGTCGGCCGGCAGGTGCCGGGTGAACCAGTCGAAATCCATCGGGCCGTTCACGCCGACCTGGAAGCGTTGCGGTTCGAGCCGGGCGACGGTGACATCGCTGCGGATACCGCCGGTTTCGTCGAGCACCAGCGCGTAGGTGACCGAGCCGACGGACTTGTCCAGATTGTTCGTGGTGAGTCGTTGCAGGAGTTCGAGTGCACCGGGTCCGGCGACCTCGTAGCGGGTCAACGGGGTCATGTCGTACATCGCGACCCGTTCGCGGGTCCAGCGCGCCTCGGCGATGGAGATGGGCGACCAGAAGTTGCCCGACCATTCGTCGCGCTCCGGGAACGGAACTCCGTCGTCGCGAAGTCGTTGTGCCAGTTCCGCGTTGGCTTCATACCACGCGGGTCGCTCCCAGCCGCCACCCTCGAAGAAGAACGCGCCCATTTCCTGCTGCCGGGCATAGAAGGGACTGGTACGCAGACCGCGCAAGGCCGTTCGGTACTGGTGCGGATGGATGATGTCGTAGACCTCGACAAAGGCCTGCGAACTCGTCTGCATGATGAATTCCCCGCTGCGCGCGACGTCTTCGAATCGATACAGATCGCACTCGTGCACGTCGGTGCCCGGCGCGCCATCGATGATCCATTCGGCGGTCGCTTTGGCCACACCGGCCGAATGGGTGACCCACACGGCCTCCGCGACCCAGAATCCGGCGAGGTCGCGATGCTCCCCGATGATCGAGAAACCGTCGGGGGTGAACGAGAAGATCCCGTTGAACCCCTCCTCCGGCTTCGAATCCCCTAGCGCCGGGAGCAGTTCCATGGATTCGCGCCAGGCGGGAACGAAGTCGGCCTCGGTGAACGGCAGCATCGAGGGCATCGCTTCGCCGGCGGTGGCCGCGGACAGGGTGGACATGTCCACCGGCATCGGCTGGTGGCCGTAGTAGCCGATGCCGAGGCGGTCACCGTGTACCCGGTAGTAAAGGTCCTGATCCTGGTGTCGCAGGATCGGCAGGCGGGCGGTATCGCGGGGACTGGCGGTTAGCGGGGCCAGCGACCCCGACTTGGCGTACTGGTGTGCCATCGGGACCAGCGGCAGGACCAGACCGGTCCGCTTCGCCAGTTCCGCGCCCCAGAAACCGGCCGCGCAGACGACGATGTCCGCTGCGATGGCGCCGTCCGCCGTCTGCACACCGGTCACCCGGCCGCCGCTTTCGGTGATCGCGAGGACTTCCTGGTGGGGCAGGAAGCGTGCGCCGCGACCGGCGGCGGCCTGCGCCTGCGCCTGCACCGCCCGCACCGCATTCGCCAAACCGTCTGCCGGAGTGTGGAATCCGCCGATAAAATGGTCGGCATCGAGCAGCGGGTACAGGGCCGCACATTCGGACGCATCCAGCAGGCGCCCCTCGATTCCCCACGACTGTGCCCAGCCGAACTTGCGGTGCAGATCCCGCCAGCGCTGCGGCGTGGTCGCCACCTCGAGCCCGCCGACCGCGTCGAACGCGGGGCCGTCGGGGTGGCTCAGCGCGCCGAACTTCTCGGTGGTGTAGCGCGCGAATTCGGTCATGGTCTTGGACGGGTTCGTCTGGAACACCAAACCTGGTGCGTGCGAAGTGGATCCGCCGGTGGTGAACAGCGGCCCGCGATCGAGCACGGTGATGTCGGCCCAGCCCCGTGCGGTCATTTCGTCGGCCAGCGATGCCCCGACGATCCCGGCTCCGATGATAACGACTTTCGGGTGAGCCAAAGGGTGCCTCCGTTGTTGCTAGTAGCGCAACGAATTCGTATTACGCAACAAATAGTCCGCCTGTCGTGGCACGCTGTCAACCGTTGGAAACCCAGTGTTTACCGGGGAATTCAGGGGGTTGACGGCAACCTCGCGCTACCGCACACTGTTGCGTATCGCGATATATGTTGCGCTCTAAGCAACTCATGGAGGGTCTATGGAATCCCTTGCGAAGCACACGGCGAGCCCCGGCACGGAATTGTTCGTCGCCCGCCTCGCGGACCTGCCGGTCGGCGAGGTCGCCACCGCGCGCACCGAGGGCGGGACGCCGATCTCGGTGTTCCACACCGACGAGGGCCTGTTCGCGATCGACGACACGTGCACCCACCAGGATGCGTCACTGGCCGACGGCTGGGTGGAGAACTGCACGGTCGAATGTCCGTTGCACGAGTCATGTTTCGACCTGCGCACCGGCCGGGTCTCCGGGCCGCCGGCCAAGGTCGCGGTGCGCACATACCCGGTGCGGGTGCTCGACGGCGACATCGTGGTTACGGCGGAACCGTCATGAGTGTGGTCGTCGCCGGCGCGTCGCTCGCCGGATTCTCGCTGGTGCGTGACCTCCGCGAACGCGGCTACGGCGGCGAGATCACGGTGGTCGGCGATGAGATTCACCCGCCGTACGACCGGCCGCCGCTGTCGAAGGAATTCCTGCACGGCGAGGTCGATCTCGCCCTGGGCGACGACCTCGGCGCGCACTGGATGCTCGGGCGGCGCGCTGTCGGAATCTCCTCTACCGCAATAGGTCCCGGCGTTACGCTGGACGACGGCACGGTGGTCGCTGGGCGGTCGCTGGTGCTGGCCACCGGCGCGCGGGCCCGCACGCTGCCCGGCGCTCGCGGGCTCGGCGGCGTTCATACTTTGCGCACGATCGACGATGCGCGGGCAATCCGGACCGCGTTGCGTACCGCACGCAGAATGGTCATTATCGGCGCCGGTCTCATCGGCGCCGAAATAGCTTCGACCGCAGCCACTCTCGGCGTGCAAGTCACCATCGTCGAACTGGCAGCCGATCCCCTGTCCGGGGTTTTCGGCCCGCGGCTCGGGGCGCTGTGCGCGGATCTGCACGCGGCCAACGGCGTTCAGCTACGCACCGGCGTCGCAGTGACCGAATTCCTCGGCGGCGAACGCGTCAGCGCGGTCCGCCTCACCGACGGCGGCCTGCTCCCCGCCGACGCCGTGGTCATCGGCATCGGCGCGACCCCCAACACCGAGTGGGCTCAGGACTCCGGCCTGCGCATCGACAACGGGTTCGTCACCGATTCCCGCTGCCGCACAGCGATTCCCGGCATCTACGCGATCGGCGACTGCGCCCGCGCCTTTCAGGACGCCTTGGGCACGCACCACCGCAGTGAGCACTGGTCGAACGCCACCGCTCAAGCGCGCGTCGCCGCGGCGGCCATTGTCGGCGAACCAGCCGCGAACGTCCCGAACACCTACTTCTGGTCCCGCCAGTACGGCCGCATGATCCAGTTCGCCGGCCACCGCCTGCCCGGCGACGCGGTGCGCTTCGTCGACGGGGACCCGACCACCCCGTCGTGCACCGCACTCTACGAACGCGCCGGCGAGCCGGTCGCCGTGTTCGCCATCGACAACGCCCGCCTGTTCACCCGCTACCGCAAGCAGATCGAGCGGCGGCCGGCGGCCATCGCAACCCTGTAGGAGGATTCGTGTCCGAAACCGTGCGCGGAGTCATCGCCCGTCGCCAAGGAACGCCGGTCGAGATCGTCGACGTGGTCATCCCCGACCCCGGACCACACGACGTCGTCGTGCGCGTGCAGGCGTGCGGGGTGTGCCACACCGACCTGCACTACCGCGAGGGCGGCATCAACGACGAGTTCCCGTTCCTGCTCGGCCACGAGGCGGCCGGAGTCGTGGAGACCGTCGGACCGGCCGTAACCCACGTGACCGTGGGCGATTTCGTCGTGCTGAACTGGCGCGCGGTGTGCGGAGAATGCCGGGCCTGCCGACGCGGCCGTCCCTGGTACTGCTTCGACACCAGCAACGCCAGCCGGAAGATGACCCTCACCGACGGCACCGAGCTGACCCCCGCCCTGGGCATCGGCGCCTTCGCGGACAAGACCCTGGTCCACGAAAGGCAGTGCACGAACGTCGATCCCGAGGCCGACCCCGCCATCGCCGGTCTGCTCGGCTGCGGCGTCATGGCGGGCATCGGGGCGGCGATGAACACCGGTAACGTGTCGCGCGGCGACAGCGTCGCCGTCATCGGCTGCGGCGGGGTCGGCGACGCCGCGATCGCCGGAGCGCTCCTGGCCGGCGCCAAGACGATCATCGCCATCGACCGTGACGCGCGAAAGCTGGCCTGGGCCAGTGAATTCGGCGCTACCCATGTGATCGACGCGCGCACCGCGGACGTGGTCGAGCGGATCCAGGAACTCACCGACGGCTTCGGCGCCGATGTCGTCATCGATGCTGTCGGCCGCCCTGAGACCTGGAAGCAAGCCTTCTACGGCCGCGATCTGGCCGGCACCGTCGTGCTGGTCGGCGTACCCACGCCGGAGATGACCCTGGACCTGCCGCTGATCGACCTGTTCTCCCGCGGCGGCGCACTCAAATCGTCCTGGTACGGCGATTGCCTCCCCGAGCGCGACTTCCCGATGCTGATCGACCTCTACCGGCAGGGCCGCCTCCCGTTGGACCGCTTTGTCACCGAACGGATCTCACTCGACGAGGTCGAGAAGGCGTTCACCGCCATGCATCACGGCGACGTACTGCGCTCGGTCGTGGTCTGGTAACCGACGGGCTCGTCGGCCGCGTCCTTCGACGCGGCCTTCGGCACCGATCGGCGAGTCGAGGCCGGGTCATCGAGCCTGTCCACGGCGGGACAGCAGTGACTGACCCACGACGAGCACGCCGAGGATGAGCACGGTGATGCCGACCATGCGCAGGGCGAGGTCCGCGCCCGAGACGAACGCCGCGACAACGTCGTTGGCGCGATCGGGTGCGGCGGCGACGGCTTGGGCGACGGTGTGCGGGTCGTGCGCGGTGCCGATGTCCCCGGGCAGGGCGGTGATGAACCGGGCGGTGAGGATCGTGCTGATGACGGCGACCCCCAGGGCACTGCCGAATTCGCGGGTGGTGGCTTGCAGCCCGGCGCCGACCCCGGCCTGCGCGTGCGGCAGCGAGCCGGAAATCGCGGCGGAGAGCGTCGGGAGGGCCAGGGTCACACCGATTCCGGTGACGATGAGCCAGGCGGCGTACTCGACATAGGGTGTCTGCGCGTCGCCGGTGGACAGGCCGAGCAGGCCGCCGCCGACGAACGCGAAGGCCAGGGCGACGGTGGCGTCGATCCCCACGCGCTGGGACAGGCGGCCGACGTGGCGGGCGCCGAGGATGATCGGGATGGTCAGCGGGATGATGCCGAGGCCGGTGCGCAGGACGCCGAATCCCTTGCCGTACTGGAGGAACGACGCGTTGACATAGAACAGCGCGAACATGCCGAAGAAGATCGCCGTCATGCCGAGGCAGGCGCTGCGCAGGCCGGAGACCTTGAACAGGCGCGGATCGAGCAGCGGATGTTCGACTTTCAGCTCGACCACCGTCCAGACCGCGAACAACACCGCGGCACAGACGAACCCGCCGACGACGACCGGACTCCCCCACCCCGACTCCGGCCCCTGGACGATGCCGAGCAGCAACGCCACCGACGCCGCGACGAACAACACCGCGCCGGGCAGGTCGAGGGCACGATCATGCCGCGGCGACACCGGCGCGATCCGCCCGGCCAGCACCGCGAGCACCAGGGAAATCGGCACGGCGGCGATGAACAACCATCGCCACGACCCGCCCGAAAGAATCGCCCCGCCACCGACATTGCCGACGACTCCGCCGATGCCCGTCATCGAGGCCCAGGTCGCGATCGTCGCGCCCTTGCGTTCGGCCGGCACCGCGTGCAGCAGCACCGCCAGTGTATTCGGTAGCACGGCGGCCGCGCCGACCCCGGTGATCGCGCGACCGACCAGCAGCACGGCGACATTCGGCGCGACCGCCGACAGCAGCGCGCCGGCCGCGAACAACCCGAGACCGGCCAGCAGAACGCCTTTGCGCCCGAAGCGATCTCCCGCTGCGCCGCCGGGAATCACCAGGCAGGCGAAGAAGATGACATAGGTGTCGACGATCCACACGAGCGTCGAGGCGGACGGGTGCAGTGCACTCGCGGCGAGCATCGGGACGGCCAGGTTGATCGCGGCGACCATCCCGACGACGACCACGACACAGGCACACATGACGGCGAGCAGGCCGCGTTGACCGACCGGTCGGGGAGGGCGCTGCGGCGAGGTCAGCGGGCGATCACGAGTAGAGACATTGAATGGCATGGTGGCGACGTTATGAAATCCAGTGGATTCCACGCCACGCAACTTTGGCAACACTGATTTGCGTACGATGCAATAGTGCCCGAACAGCTCGACCTGAACCTGCTGCGCGTGTTCGACGCGCTACTCCACGACGGCAGCGTCACCGCCGCAGCCGAACGCCTGCACCTGTCCATCCCCGCGACCAGCCGGGCGCTGGGCCGATTGCGGCGCGCGATGCACGATCCGATCCTGGTGCGAGCCGGCCGCGGCATGGCGCCGACCCCCTTCGCGCTGCGCACCGCCCCGCGCGTGCGCTCGCTGCTCGACGAAGCCTCGGCCCTGATCAGCGCCGACCGCGAGGTCAGCGCCGCCGAACTGAAGCGCACCTTCACGATTCGGATCAACGACGGTGTGGCCGTGACGCTGGCCTCGGCGGCCGCCGAGGCCACGGCCGCGATCGCGCCCGGCGTGACGCTGCGGTTCGTCGCGGAGGGCAGCGAGAGCGTCGAGGCCCTGCGCGACGGTTCGGTCGATCTCGATATCGGCGCCACCGACGTCACCGCGCCCGACATCCGCGACGCACTGCTCTACCGCGAACACATCGTCGGCATCGTCCGCGCCGACAGCCCGCTGGGCAGACATCGCCGTCCGACGTTGTCCCAGTTGTGCGAGTACCCCCACGTCTCGGCCTCCCGCCGCGGCCGCGCGCGTGGCCCCCTCGACGACGTGCTCGACGCCGCGGGCCTGCAACGCCGGGTCGCCGCGGTGGTGCCCACCGCCGCCGTCGCGGCGCTGCTCGTCTCGACCAGCCACTACGTGGGACTGGCCCCGCGGCGCCTGGCCGAGCAGCACGGAGCGGCGCTCGGCCTCCGCTGGTTTCCCATCGCCGGCCTGCCCGACATCGAGGTCCGGCTGCTCTGGCACGCCCGGCTCGACGCCGACCCGGCCCAGCGCTGGCTACGCGAGACGATCCGCGACGCACTCGGCCCCACCCGCACCAGTCCTGACCTCCCGCACCCGGACTCGCCGCGCTGACACGCGTGCGTGTGTCACAAGTGGTGCGGCTGCGGACCTGCTACGCGTCGGCGTGCTCGAGTTGCGACAGGTTGCCGAATACCGCCACCGCGACCGCGCCACCGATGGCCAGCACGAAGCCCAATCCGGCCAGCCACGCGAGGCCGGGCCGCGAGGTGTCGCCGAGCACCAGCACGCCGACGATTCCCGGAATGACCGTCTCGCCGACCACCAAGGCCGCGGTGGCCCCGTTCACCGAACCCAGTTGCAGCGCAACGGTATGCAGGTAGAACCCGCCGATCCCGGCGATCGCGATCGTCCACGCGGCCGGATCGGCGAGCAGGGTGGCCACGTTCAGCGGAGCGATCCCCTGCACGATCCGCACCGCGATCGCCAGCACCCCGAACAGGATTCCCGCGGCCAGTCCCGCGGCCACCGCACCCCGCGAACCCAGCCGGCGCACGACCAGCTGGCTGCCGCCGAACAACACCACCGACGCGATCAGCACGCCCCAGTGCATCACCGGATTGTCGCTACCGCCGCCCTCGTGCCCCGCGGCGGCGCCGAGCGCGGCCAGCGCGAGAATCACCGTGCAGATCGCCACCCAGTCGCGTGCGTGCAAGCGAATGCCCAGCACGAAGATCCCCAGCACCGCGGTGATGATCAGATTCGCGCTCATGATCGTCTGGGAGAGAAACAGCGGAATCAACCGCGCCGACACCGCGTTCCCGGCGAACCCCACCACGTCGAGCACGCTGCCGACGATGAACCACACGGTCAGCACCGCCGCCACCGTGGACGCGACGGTAGGCGCCCCGGTCTCGGTCAGCTGCCCCTCGGCACCCCGCGCCTGCGCCGCCGCGGCCGACCGGCGCGCCGCGTACGCCTGCAGAACCGATGCCACCCCGTACCCGGCACACGCGAGAAACGCGGCGACCAGACCGATCAGCACGCGACTTCCCCCATCGACACCCGGCTCACCATTTTAGTCACGACCGAAGATAACGCCCGCCGCCTCTAGAACCTTCGACCGGCATCGGTCCGAAGTTACGCAGATCACCCGGTCTGTCCATCCCGATCACAAGCCGCCGACCTCCGACCCGGCGTCACGCTCCGAGCTGCCGCGCGAAATCCCACCGAGCCCCGCGCCTTTCGACTTCCCACGGGCCCGTCGACTTCCCCCACGATGCTTCGCCGCGCGCGTAGGCCGAAGAAGCCGCGACCAGACAATAAGTGGACACATTGCCCGGTTAGCCGTAATCTCCTACGGAAACAAGTGGACATCATGTCCGCTTGATCCCGGATCGCGAGATGCCCATGACTGCTGATACCACTCCCCTTGCCCGCGAACACTTTCCGGCCGCCCGCCGATGGGCGTATCTCAATCACGCCGGGATCTGCCCGATGCCGCAGCCGTCGGTGGACGCGATGCACCGGCGCGCGACCGAGGTTTCGCTGGACGGCGAGTTCACCTACGCGGCGCACAGCGCCGAAATCGAGCGGGTGCGAGCGTCGGCTGCCCGGCTGATGGGCGTGCCCGCGCGCGACGTGGCGTTCGTCAAGAACACCACGACCGGCCTCGGCATGATCGCCAACGGCCTGGACTGGTCCTCCGGCGACCGGGTGGTCGTGCCGGATCTGGAATTCCCGTCGACCCTCTACCCGTGGCTGGCGCTGGCCGATCGAGGCGTCATCGTCGACCGCGTGCCACCCGAGGCCCCGAGCGGAAGACTCACCACCGAGGCGTTCATCGATCGAATCCAGGCCGGACCGCCGCCGAAGCTGGTCGTCACCAGCTGGGTGCAGTTCGGCCGCGGCTGGCGCGTCGACCTGGCGGCGCTGAGCCGCGCGTGCCGCGCGGCCGGAACCCTGTTGTGCGCGGACGTGATTCAAGGACTCGGCGCGATTCCGGCCGAATTGGCCGACTGGGGCGTCGATTTCGCCATGGCCGACGGCCACAAGTGGCTGCTCGGCCCGGAGGGCAGCGGCATCCTGTACGTGCGCGGCTCCCGGCTGGAGTTGTTGCGCCCGCTGGAGCCCGGCTGGAACTCGGTCGCGCATCGCGAGGAATGGGACAACCTCGACCTGGTATTCGACGACACCGCACGGCGTTTGGAGGGCGGGATGCCGAACGTCACCGGCATCGCCGCGCTCGGCGCGTCCCTCGATCTGCTACTCGACGCAGGGGTGCCGGCGATCTGGTCGCACGTCGATCGGCTCTGCGATCAAATCTGTTCGGGCCTCGCATCCATCGGCGCGACCGTGCTGTCGGACCGTTCCGCCGAGGGCCGTTCCGGGATCGTCGCGGTACACCTTGACGGCCCACCGATCCCGTTGCTCGCCAGGCAGTTACAGGCCGAGGGCATCGCGGTGTCCGCCCGCGCCGGTGGGTTACGCATCTCGCCGCACGGCTACAACAACGATGCGGACATCGATCGGCTGGTTGCCGCGACGGCCAGGCTGATCCGCGGCTGAAACCGCCGAGCCGGTGGCGCCGGGTGCCGCATACTCATGACTATCACCCCGTAGGAGCCCCCATGGATCTCGCGGCACCCCTCTGCGTCGTCGGCGCGGGCCAGAGCGGCATCCTGACCGCTGCGAAACTGCGCGATCTGGGATTCGAGAACATCGACGTGCTCGAGGCAGGCCCGCGACTCGGCGGTTACTGCCAGACCGTCGAGGTCGACGGTGACGTCTTCGATTTCCAGTCACACCTGGTCATTCAGCAGTCCTTCGGCGCGGATACGGCGGGCACCGCGATCGGCGAACTGCTGCGCGACCATTCGGTACCGACGAAGACCGAGACGCTCTACTTCGTCGGCCGGTCCGAATCCGGCACCCCGCAGCCGGCAGTGCCGCCGCATTTCCTGCCGCTGTTCCAGAGCTTGACCCCGGAGCAGGCGATCGATCAGCTGGTCGAGGCCTGGAACATCATCGAACAAGCGGTCCGGGACCGGCACGCGCCCGGACCGAGCGGATTGGCGTTCGATCGGATCCCCGGCGAGACCTGGGAGACCTACCGGGCCCGGCACGCACCGCTGGTCGGCGAGGTGCTGCAAGGGCTGGCGATCTACGCCAATATGCGCAGGCCACGGCAGCCCGCGGAGACCATCGTCAATATCAACGCGCATATCTGCGGGCACGTCTCGCAGCTGGCCAAGCTCGTACTCTCGCTCTATTCGCCCCACAAGCAGGCGCTGCTCGCCCGGATGCCGCAGTCGCTGGTCGCGCAGCTGAGTTCGCGCCGACCGGTCAGCGTGAGCTTCGACGGGGGTTTCGTCAGCTTTCTGCGCCGAATCGCCGAAGACCACCGGCTGACCGTCCAGGTGGACAGCCGGGTGACCCGCATCGAACCCGTTCCGCGGCAAGGGGTTCGGGTCACCTACTCGGTACACGGCGAGCAGCGCAGCGCGCTGTATTCGCGGGTGGTGGTGACCGCACGCCCCGCGCAGGTTCGAGAGATGTTCCCCGCGGGCGACATTCACGATGTGTTCGCCGAACGAAACTGCCCGCGCGCCTGGACGCGCAGCTACCTCATCCGAGTCCGCGAGGAGCGCGTCGCCTTCCCTCGCCGCACCGATTCCGCTGAGCCGCTCGGCTTCTGGGTGATCGACCCGTACGGCAGCTATACCGACACCGATCCCGAGCAGGCCATGCACCGCATCACCGCCGCCAACAAACAGAACCCCGGACCGTACTGGGTCTGCTTCAGCAACTCCGACACCTCCATCTCCGACGCGCAGGCCTGGTCGCTCGCCAAGGAAAGCCTGTTCCTCTTCGACGACCCCGAACTGGTCGCCGAGACCATCGCCGAATGGCCCGCCTACCCGAGCGCGGCCGCGGTCCGCGAGGGCTGGTACGAGCGGGTGGCCGATATACAGGGACACAACGGCATCTACTTCGTCGGCGAGATTCTGTCCGGACCGACCGCCGAGTGCATCAGCTCGTTCGTCCACGACATGATCCCGCAGTGGTTCGAGGCCGGGCCACAGCCTAAGAGCTAACTTTCAGTTACTGTTGGTTACAGTTAGGTATCCGGATGGCCGGCCTGAGGCGGTGGATCGGTGACCAGCAGTCGAGCGATGGTGCGTGCCTGGTGGCGATACCGGGTCGACTATCGCTGGCTGATCGAGACGCTCGAATCCCGCTCCGCGCTCGGCGCGTTGAAGTTCATGGTCGGCGCGGGCGGCATCGTCCTCGGATTCATCACGATGATGGCCTTGATCTCGCAGGCCGGGCAGCCCGGACCGGCCGGGCACGCGCAGGCGGTGATCGTAATGGCGATGGCCGGGGTGTGGACCGTGCGCTGGTGGGCGTTGCCGTGGCCGAGCGAGCGCGAATCGCTGCTGTGGGTGGCCGCCGTCGACCTCGCCATCACCGCCAACAACGTGATGATCCAGGACCGGCTGCTGGGCGCGATGGGCTGCGTGCTGCTGGTGACGACCGGCGGCTACATCACGATCTTCCACGGGCCGCCGGTGCTGGCGCTGCACGTCGGCTGGTCCGTGCTGTCGATCTTCGGATTGTCGGCGATGATGGTGCTCGGCGTGCCGGCCGGCACCGGGCACGGCAAGGGTGACCTCGCGCTCGGCATCGTGGTCGTGCTGGTGGTGATCGCGGTGACCGGCGTGGTGCTGCCCGTCGTGCAGTTCTGCAGCTGGCTGCTCCGGGTGGACGCGCTCTCGGATCCGCTGACCAAGCTGCTCAACCGGCGTGGCCTCGACTCGCACCTGCCGCGGTACTTCGGTCCGCGCTGCCGCGATCGCGTCTACGTCGTCACCCTGGACCTGGACCGGTTCAAATCCGTCAACGACACCTTCGGCCACTCGTTCGGCGACCAGGTGCTGATCCAGACCGCCGACCGATTGCGGGCGGCGGCGCCACCCGATGCCATCGTCGTGCGCACCGGCGGCGAGGAGTTCATGGTCATCGGCCGGCTGCACGAGGCGGATATCGCCGCCGTCGCCGAACGACTGCGGCACGCGATCGAAACGATGCCCGGCCTGCCGAGCACTATCACCGCCAGCGTCGGGGCGGCGGAATTCGCACCCGGCCCGCAGTGCGACTCGCACCCGGCGAGCACGCCGCGCCTGTTGTTCCGCAGCTCGGATTCGGCCATGTACCGCGCAAAGCAATTGGGCGGCAACAACGTTGTGATCGCCGACCCCGAGGACGCGATCCCGCCGGTGCGCGATCTTCGCCACCTATCGTGAAGGTGTGCCCCCGCTCGGTCCCAACCGGTTTCTGCTCTGGCTGGTAATCAGCCAGCCCCGGCGGGTCCTGCTCGGGGCGACCCTGGGCAGCCTGTGGATGGTGGCGCTCACCGTGCCGCCCTATCTGCTGTCGCGCGCCATCGACGACGGTCTGGCGGACAACGACCCGGCCACGTTATCCGTGTGGGTCGCAGCGTTATTCGGCAGTGCGGTGGTGAACGCGGCGCTGAGCATCGCCCGGCACCGGACCATGTCGAAGATCCGGATGGAGGCGTCGTTCCAGACCGTGTCGGCCACGGTCGAGCATTGCGTCCGGCTCGGAGCCGGCCTTTCGCGCCGGATCGACGCGGGTGAGATCGTGGCGATCGGCAGCGGTGACGTGCAGGTGATCGCGCAGTCGCTGACGGTCACGGGGCCCGGCATCGGTGCCGCGATCGGATACGTCGTCGTCGCGGTCGTCATGTTCGCCATCTCGCCGCTGCTCGCGGTGGTGGTGCTGGCGGGCGTGCCAGTCCTGGCGCTGGTCGTGGGCCCGCTGCTGCGTCGCATCGAGCGGGCCGGGGCCGGGCACCGCGAGCAGCAGGGCACACTGACCACCCGGCTCGTCGATGTGTTCAACGGTCTCCAGGTGCTGAACGGCCTCGGCGGCAAATCCGTGTATGCCGCTCGCTACCAGCATGATTCGCAGGCCCTCGTCGCGCAGGGATACCGGGTCGGCGTCGCCACGAGCTGGGTGGACGCGCTCGCGACCGGGTTGCCCGCGGCCTTTCTCGCGGTCGTCATCTGGTTGAGCGCGCGGATGGCGGCCGAGGGTTCGATCACTGTCGGCGATCTGGTCGCCGTGTACGGGTACACCGCGATGCTGGTCATTCCGGTGTCGATATTCATCGAGTTCGCGGGAGATATCGCCCGCGCCAGGGTTGCCGCCCGGCGAGTCACGCGGTTGCTGTCGATCCCGCCGGCGAAGTCCGTCGGCTCCGGCCTGGCCGATGCGCCGCCTACGGCGTCGATGCTGCGCGATCCGGCCTCCGGCGTCGAGGTGCGGCCCGGGGTGTCGACCGCGCTGGCCGGCGATCGTCCGGCCGAGAGCGCGGCGATCATCGATCGGCTCGGCGGGTTCACCGCGTCGGACGTCACGTGGGGTGATGTTCGCCTCGACGTCGTCGCCCGCGATCAGCTCAGACGTCGAATCCTGGTCGCGGACAACGACGCCTATCTGTTCACCGGCAGCGTCCGGGACGTCATCGCCGGGCGGCACGAGCCCGACGATCCTCGGATACGTGACGCCTTGCACGTCGCGGTCGCGACGGACGTGGTCGACGCGCTGCCCGATGGGCTCGCCTCGACGATCGATCCGCGCGGCCAGAACCTGTCCGGCGGGCAACGCCAACGGCTCCGGCTGGCCCGGGCCGTCTACGCGGATCCCGAGGTACTGCTGGCGGTGGAACCGACGTCGGCCGTGGACGCGCACACCGAGGCGGCGATCGCGACCCGGCTGTGTGCGGCACGCCGCGGCCGGACAACGGTGGTCACCACTACGTCCCCGCTCGTCCTCGACCACGTGGACACCGTGATCTACCTGGTCGACGGCGTTGTCGCGGCGACCGGCACCCACCACGAGCTGCTGCGGAGCCGGCCCGGCTATCGCGCGCTCGTCTCGCGCGGCACCGACGAGGGAGCACGCCGATGACCACCCCGCTGCCGGTGGCCGGCGCCGCGCAGATCCGCCGTGCCGCGGCGAACGAGATCCGCATGGACCCAACGGCATTCACCGCGATCCTGGTGCTCAACGCGCTCGCGGTGGCCGCCGGTCTGGCCGGCCCGTGGTTGCTCGGCAAGATCGTGGATGCCGTCGGCAAGTCGCCGGGGCACCCGGTGGCCGGCACCGTGGACCGCTTGGCGCTGGCCATCCTCGCCTGCACGATCGCGCAGATCGTGCTCACCCGGTACGCGCGATACGTCGGTTACCGATTCGGTGCGCGGGCCGCGGCGCGCATTCGCGAACGTTTCCTCGGTCGCGTACTCGCGTTGCCCGCCGCGGTCGTGGAGCGGGTCTCCGGCGGTGACCTGATCGCGCGGGGCACCACCGACGCGCCGACCATCGCGGCGATACTCCGGACCGCCGCGCCGGACGTCTTCGCCGCCGCCATCCAGGGCGCGTTCATCATCGGCGCGGTGCTGATTCTGCATCCGGTTCTCGGTGTGTCGAGCCTCAGCTGTCTGCTCGTCAGCACCGTCATCCTGCGGTGGTATCTGCGCAGATCCCGGGCCGCCTACCTCGGAGAAGCGGCCGCCGGTTCGCAGCTCGCCGAACTCATCGCGACCAGCGCCGCCGGAGCACGGACGATCGAGGCGCTCGGCCTGGCCGAACGGCACCGTGCGGCAACCACTTCCGCGATCGCCACGGCGCGCGGTGCGCGATTGGCGACCCTGCGGCTGCGCACGGTGCTGTTTCCGGCCCTGGATGTCTCCGCTGTGCTTCCGCTCGTCGCGGTGCTGCTGATCGGCGGGGTACTGCACAGTCGAGGGGCGGTCAGCCTCGGCACCGTCGTCGCGGCCGCGCTGTATCTGCGGCAGCTGGTCGATCCGCTGGACACGGTCATGCGATGGGTGGACGGCGTGCAGACGGCCGTAGCGTCCTACGCGCGAGTGGAAGGCCTGGCCGCCGCGCCGACAGCCCCGCCGGCGGCCTCGGCGGAACCCGCGGACAACCGGATCCACCTGTCCGACGTGCGGTACGCGTACGACCGCGGCGATGTGCTGCACGGCGTCGATCTCGATATCCGGCCGGGCGAACGGCTCGCTGTCGTCGGCACCTCCGGCGCGGGCAAGTCCACGCTCGCCAGGCTGCTGGCCGGCATCGATGGGCCGCGGACCGGGTCGGTACACCTTGGTGGCGTGCCGATTTCGGAGCTGGACGCGGACCGCCTGCGCCACCACGTTGTCCTGGTCACGCAGGAACAGCACGTATTCGACGACACCGTCCGCGGAAACCTGCTCATCGCCAGGCCCGGCGCGACCGACGCTCAGTTGCGCGCCGCGCTCGCCGCGGTGGGTGCCGGCTGGATCGAGGAGCTGCCGAACGGTCTCGACCACGTACTGGACCACCACCTCGACGGCGCACAGGCCCAACAGCTTTCACTGGCGCGCGTGGTCCTCGCCGACCCGCACACGGTCGTGCTCGACGAGGCCACCGCGCGGATGGACCCGACGGCGGCGCGCGATACCGAGCGAGCGCTGGGCGTCGTCCTCGACGGACGCACGGTGATCGCGATCGCGCACCGGCTCCAGACGGCACACGACGCGGATCGGGTCGCGGTGCTGGACGCGGGCCGGATCATCGAACTCGGCACCCATGACGACCTGGTCGCGCGCGACGGCGCCTATGCGGCGCTCTGGCGTTCGTGGCACGGATAGATTCGAAACGTGCTGCCGCTCAGCGGTTTCCTTCCACCGGCGCATCGAGGTGCTTGGCCAGCCAGGCCAGCGACATCGGGTAGCGGTAGTCGATTCCGCCGTGTCCGTCGTCGAACAGTTCGAAGTTGATGACCCCCGCGGCGACGCCGACGTCGAGCAGCGCCTGCTGGAACGCCTCGCCGCCGATGTCCAGGTACCACTCGTCCCTGGTGCCGCCGTCGATCCAGATCGCTCGCATCGAGCGCATCGCCTCGGCGTGCACGGACACCATGCGGACCGGGTCCCAGTCCAGCCAGCGTTGCCACACCTCGGGTTTCAGCACTCCGGTGCGGGTGTCGAAGGGCAGTTCGGGGCGGCCGTCCGCGGCCGGGGAGAAGCAGGCCGCGACCGCGTAGAGCGAGATGAGGTCCATGTCTTCGGGTTTGGTGAACGCCACCCGGTTCCGGAACTCGGTCCACCAGCGTTCGATATCGCCGTCGTAGGCGCGCAGGTGCCGCACGGCGACCGGGAATTCGGGCAGGTAGCTGTACTCGTAGAGGGCATCTCCCGCGTGGGTTGCCAAGGCGCCGAACAGGTCTGGACGCAGCATCGGCGTGATCATGGCGCCGAACCCACCACTGCTCTTGCCCATGACGGCGCGGTGGTCGCGGTCGGCGACCGTGCGGTAGTGCGCGTCCACCCAGGGGATGATCTCGTTGCAGAGGTAGGAATGGTAGGGACCGGTGCCGCGCGAGTCGACGAATTGGCTACCGCCGTAGGCGGTCCAGGCATCGACGTAGACGACGATCGCCGGTGGCGCCTCGCCCGCCGCGAACACCGCGTCGGCGGCCTCCGGGAACGGAACCCGGAACGCCGACCGGTTTCGCCACATCGTGACATGCCCGGTGTAGCCCTGGATCACGTAGATCGAGGGATACCGCCGGTCGCCGTCGTCGTCGTAACCCGGTGGCACGTATACCCATAGCGGGCGTTCGTGCGGGTCGTGCAACGGATTGCCGCGAAGCAGCGTGCTGTCGAAGACGTGTTCGTCGAGCCGTCCGGCAAGCTCGGCAGACCAGGGCAACATTCGTCCTACGTTAGTCGCGAGCGGCGCCGGGCAACGGCATTCCGCGGCAACGTGGATACTCGCTCATGTGCGCGTAGAGATCTGTGTCGAGTCGGTCGGTGGGGTTCGGGTCGCGGAGGAGGCAGGGGCGGATCGGATCGAGTTGTGCGGCGGCCTGTCCGACGGAGGGCTGACGCCGAGTGTCGCACTGATCGAGCGGGCGGTGGCGTTGACTGCGAAAACCCAAGTGCACGTGCTGATCCGGCCGCGCGCCGGGGACTTTCGGTACTCGGCCGATGAGGTTTCGGTCATGGTTCGCGATATCGAGGCGGCGCGTGCGGCGGGTGCGGATGGGGTCGTGGTCGGCGCGCTCGATGCCGCGGGGGCGCTCGATCCGGTCAATGCGGCGTTCCTGGAAGCGGCGCAGGGCCTGGCGGTCACGCTGCATCGGGCGATAGATGTCAGTGCGTCCGCGCAACGGACGCTGGATCGAGCGATCGCGTTCGGGTTCGCGCGCGTGCTGACCTCGGGTCGGCAGCGCTCGGCGTTGGAAGGCGCGACGGTGATCAGGGACCTGGTGCGGCAGGCGGCCGGGTCGATCGAGGTGATGGCGGGCGGGGGCATCTGGCCGTCGAACGTCGGCGAGGTGATCGACGCGACCGGAGTTTCCGCGGTGCACGCCGCGGTCCGCACGCCGGTGTCCGGAGCCGCGGATCTGTTCGCGGGAATCGGTGTCCCGCAGGGCTTCGACCGTTTCGACACCGATCCCGAAGCGGCCGTCGCGCTGTGCGAACTGGTCCGCGGCCGGAGCTGATCGGTACGGGTCCGGCGGCCGGGGTGACCGCCGGACCGCTGACTCAGCGGGACGCTTCGATCAGACGCTGCCGCAGCCAGGTCAGCGGGGTGGCCCCGCCGCCGACCGGGTAACCGGGGTAGCTCTGGTGAATGCCGGACTTCAGGAAATCGTCGACCTGACGCTTGCGCTCCTCGTAGGCCGAGTTGTTGAGCTGGTCGGCGAGCAGGCCGAGCCCGCCGGCGGCCAGCGCGTCGGCGATGAGCGAATTGGCCTGCTGCTGGTAGCTGCCGAACAGCGCCGGGTTCGGGTTCGACATCTGGGCGAACAGGCCGGCGAACCGCGCGGCGAAGTCGCCGTCCGGGGTCGCGCAGTACAGATCGCCCGCGGCGCAGAACGTGTAGGTCTGCGGGCTGAGCCAGCCGAAGCCGCCGATGCGCGGGCCACCCGCGCCCGCCCCCGCGACCGGCGGGCCGATCAGGGTGTCGGTCGGCGAGCGGCGCGGATCGGAGATGAGCCCGACCAGGGCGACCCGGTTCGGCGACACCACGCCGAGCCCGGTGCCGATCTCGGCGGCGAGGTCACCGGCGGCGTCGGCGCCCTGGCTGTAACCCAGCAGCGCGAATCGGGTGGTGTCGCAGCGCTGCGCCATGGTGGAGATCAAGCCGCGCGCATGGTCGATGGCCTCGCCCTTGGACCGGCCGTAGACGTCGCCCTCCCAGGGGAACGCCGTCGCCGGGTAGACGACGTAGTCGGTCCGGACATTGCCCGGCAAGTTGTCGGCGACCCCGGCGAGCATCCCCTTGCCCGGATCGGAGTTGGAGGTCTCCCAGGTGCCGGGCACCGCGACCACATACATTTCGGGGCAGTCCTGCGGGGCGGCCTGCGCGGTCGACGCGACCCCGACCGGTAGGGCGGCCGTGACCATCGCTGCCGCGCATGCGGCGGTGTTCTTCCATCGCGATAACATCGTGTACTCCGTGTTCACTGCCGGGCCTGGGCCCGGTCGGCGATGGCGCTCGGTGTCCGTTTGAGCGCCGATGACTGTCTTTTCTTCAGGTGGATATTTTCGTGGTGCCGTCGGGAACGTCCCCGCAGATGGGAACAGTGTCCCCAGAAAGTCCGCCCAGCGCCAGCGGTTCCGACAGTACGCGAGGTGTATTCGTGCCAACGACCAGATTTCGGCGCCGCCGCGCAGCATAGGCACGACCTAGCGGAGCGATGTGCCGACGCTGTGCAGATGTTGCACCGCTTGGGAATACGACTCGAACAACCCGGTCTGGCGATACGGCACGCCGATCTCGGCGCAGAACTCCCGCACGATCGGTTGCGCCCGGCGCAGATTGGACCGCGGCATCGACGGGAACAGATGATGCTCGATCTGATAGTTCAGACCACCGAGCGCGGTATCGACCAGCAGACTGCCGCGCACGTTGCGCGAGGTGAGCACCTGCCTGCGCAGGAAGTCGGTGGCGTCGTCCTCGGCCAGCACCGCCATCCCCTTGTGGTTCGGCGCGAACGTGCACCCCATGTAGAACCCGAACAGCCCCTGCTGAACCAGGATGAACACCACCGCTTTACCCGGCGAGAGCACCAGGAACACCGCGGCGAGGTATCCGGCGAAGTGCGCGCCGAGCAGCACACCCTCCCAGAACCGGTTGGGGATCGGCCATTTGAACACCGCCCGCACACTGGCGAAATGCAAACTGCCCGCCTCCAGCAGCAGCATCGGGAAGAACAGCCAGCCCTGGTGCCGGAAGATGAAGCGCCGGAACCCCTTACCGGTCCGGGCCCGGTCGTCGGAGTGGGCCAGAATGCCCATGATGTCGGGATCGGCGCCCTCGGTGTTCGGATGCGCGTGATGCCGATTGTGATTGCTGGTCCACCATCCGATGCTCAGCCCGATCGCGAGATTGCCCGCGAGCACCCCGTACAGGTAGTCGGCCCGCCGGGTGCCGAAGATCTGCCGATGCCCCGCGTCGTGCCCGAGGAAGGCGAACTGGGCGAACACCGCGGCCAGGAACGCCGCGACGAGCAACTGCCACCACGAGTCGCCGAGCAGGAAGAACGCCGCCCAACCCGCGACGAACGCGCCGAGCACGATCGCCGTCTTCCCGACGTAGTACCGCCATTGCCGGTCCAGCAGTCCCGCGGCCCGCACCCGGCGCAACAGCACCGCGTACTCACTGCCTCGTTTCAGCGGCCGGGTCGTCGCCGATCGCGCGACGCTCTGTTCGGCCGGAACCACGTCCAGCACGTCCGCGACCGGGCTCGCCGTCGCGGTGCGGCCCGGCGCCGCCGAGCCGGTGGATCTTCCTGTTGCCACGGGCGCCTACGCATCCTGCTAGCAGTGGTGTTCTGACGGCTCCAACTGTCGCCTGCCGTGCCGCGGCCGATGACGGCGGGTAGCGGAATAGCGGAAGTCGGCGCCGGGCGGCGTGCCCGCCGCACTCCAGCATCGTGCGGCAAGGCCACGATCAGGTGAACACGTGTCCGGATCGGCGACACATCTGTATGACAATTCCGCCCGGGGGTGGCGAAGCCGCGTCAGCAACTCCGGCTCATGACGTCCTGCCTGCCGTGCCCGCGCCTGCTGTTCGCCGCCGCGCGGACCGCGACCGACACCGCGAACGCGGTCTGCCGGATCTGCTTGCCGGCCCGGTCCACATCCAGGCTCGACGCCGCGTCGCCGATGGCCACCGCCGCGATCGGCCTGCGCCGGTGCCCGTCCAGCACCGGGCAGGCGACGCAGCGCACGCCGCGCACGAATTCCCCGTCGTTGACCGCGATTCCGAGGTCGCGCGCCGCCTGTAGTTGCGCGCTCAGTTCGTCGATATCGGTGATCGACCGCGGCGTGACCGGATTCAGCGCACCGGGGCGGGTCAGCTCCAACGGACGGTCCGGCGCGTAGGCCAGCAGGACCTTGCCGATCGCCGTGCAGTGCGCGGGCGCGAAGGAGCGCCCGTAGGACGGCGTCCGCGCCGCCAGATGCCCGTAGATCCGTTCGAGGTAGCGCACCTCCGAGCCGGCCAGCACGCCGAGGGAAACCATCGCCCCGGTCCGCACGTGCAGATCGACCAGGAACGGCACGGCCGAGGCGCGCAGCAGCTCGTGGTCCTCCGGCAGCGCCGCGATGTGCACCAGCCGAGGTCCGACGACGTACCCGTCGTCCTGCCGCTCGACCAGGCCGCTCGCGCTCAGAATCCGAAGCATCCGCCACACCGTGGTCTTCGGTATTCCGGCCCATCGAGCGATATTCGACAGCGCTACCGGGGTGGCCTGATCCCCCAGCAGATCCAGCACCCGCGCCGCCCGGCTCACCAGATTGTCGGCCTCCGGCGAGTCAGACATCGAACCGGATCTCGGCTCGGCGAACTGCCGTGCCCGGCGGCCGCGCACGATAATTGCGCATACCGCCGAGCAGGATTTGTGACCGCGATGGAATCAACATCCGCAACTCCCCTGATGAAAGGCCTGTTCCCGAGCCCGCAAATCCGGACTTTACGTGACGGACCACACAAAACGGCACTTCCGAAGGGGTTTGCACGTACACCGTGCAAAGCGCTGAACCGCAGCTACACAACCGATGTCGTACCTCGATTTTAGTGCGACAGCGTTAATTCGGCCGCATCGCCGATTTCCCGGCAATTCACGAACAGCGAGCCGAATTCCGTTCGCCCGGCCGATGTTCCATGGTTCGGAACGGCCGCTTCGATGCTTCCGGCGACCTCCCTAAGGTCGCGGAGTAGTCGGTTCTTCCCGACCTTCTCGACCAATGCAAGTCAGGTGATAACGGTGTCACAGATGATCGAAATCGTCCTGGTCGGTGGACCTTCCGGCGAGCCGGAACTCTGGCAGATCGACGAAACCCAGGTATCCGCACCGGTCAAGGTACCCCGCCTCAGTGGCTACGAACACTTCGATCCGACCGGCTACAACGTCGAACTCGGCGGCAATTACTTCCCGGTCTTCCTCTGGTCGTTCCGCACCAGGGCGGCCGAGTGAGCGGCCGCCCGCACCGGTCCGACGTCTGCACCTGGGGCCGGTGGGCGCGCAGCTCGATGGCGGCTACCGTTCGAATCATGCCGGATCTACCGATTCCTGACCCACCGCTCAGCGATAACGTTGTCGCGCTGCGCCTTTGGCGCACGACCGACCTGCATCAACGACTGGCCGGATACGCCGATCCGGAGTTCCGCCGATTCTCGCTGCTGTCCGCCGCACCGGTCACCGAGGCGCGCGTGCGTGAGCACTTCGAGCAGGAGACGCGCGACCGGGAGCACGGCCGCAAGCTCAGCCTCGCCATCGTCGACGCCGCCGATCCGCGGCACGTCTGGGGCGGCTGCTCGGTCTACGACATCGACCTCGACCAGCAACGCGCGGGCGTCGGCTATTGGCTCGCGCCGCCGGCCCGCGGCCGCGGCGCGGCCACCAGAACCGTTCGCCTGCTGGCGAACTGGGCCTTCGAGGCGCTCGGCATCGCCCGCCTGGAGCTGACCTGCTCGCCGGACAACCTCGCCTCCCAGCGCGTCGCCGAGCGGGCCGGGTTCGTCCGCGAGGGCGTCCTGCGCTCCCATATGCGGGCACAGGACGAGCGCCGCGACTCCGTGCTGTTCAGTCTGCTACCCGGCGACCTCCGTGAACCGGATCAGCGCGGCCGCCCCCGGACAGAATGAAGGTTCCGCCTGCGGACAGGCGGAACCTTCGGTTCGATCGGGTCAGCGATACAGCCAGACGCCGCCACCGCCGAGGGCGATGACGCGATCGAGCTGGTGCGGAACACCGTTGTCGTCATTCTGCGTGCAGTCGTACGGGAACAGCGAATAGTGCCCGTCCCCGCCGCTGCACATGATCGGGCGGCTGGTGCCGTACGGACTGATCACGATCCGCGACGACAGGCGCAGGTTGTTCTGCGACATGAATTCACCGGACCAGTCGTGCCGGTTGGCAAGCGTGGCGTCGGCGTCGGGGTCAGCGGAGGCGATCGGAGCAGCGAACAGCAGAGCAGCGGCACCGATACCTACGCACGCGAGTACTCGTTTCATGCCCTGACTATCGGTGATACCGGCGGACTATTACAACCGGCCGGTATCACCCGCCCACATCGGCGTGCCGGGCGCCGATCAGGCGGTCTTCGCCGCCGCGGTTTCGATGAGGTCGGCCACCGCCTGCGGCTGCGACAGCGCGATGGCATGGCTGCCCGTGTGCTCGACGACCGTGGCCTTGGCCCGGGCGGCCATCTCGCGCTGTCCGGCGGGCGGGATCATCTTGTCGTCGGTGGCCACCAGCGTCCAGCTCGGCAGGGTCTGCCAGGCCGGTTCGGCGGACGGTTCGGTGAACGAGGCCACCGCGATGGGCCGCTGCCCGGCCGCCAGGACCGCCGAGTCGGTGGCGGGCAGATCCTGGGCGAAGAACTCGCCGAACTTGTCCTGCGCGATGACCAGTTCGGGCGCGCTGCCCTTGCCGTCGGGCAGCGGGTACTCGCGCGGCGCCGCGATCTTGCCGGCCGGTCCGCCGAACCGCCCGTCCAGTTCGCCGAGGCTTTCGCCCTTGGCCGGGGCGAACGCGGCGATATACACCAGTCCGGCGGCCTTGGGCGAGCCGGTCGCGGCATTGGTGATGACCGCGCCGCCGTAGGAGTGGCCGACCACGATGGTCTTGCCCGGCATGCCGTCCAGCACGCCGCGGACGTAAGCGGCGTCGTAGGTCAGGCCGCGCAGCGGAACCGCGGCGGTGGTCACGCGGTAGCCGTCACGCTGAAGCTTCTCGGCCACCTTGCTCCAGCTCGAGCCGTCGGCGAACGCGCCGTGCACGAGCAGCACCGACGGCTTCTCGAACGACTGGTCGGCAACCGGGCTGTGCTCGGCCGCGGCCGAGCACGCGGTCCCGGCCATGCTCAGGGCAACCGCCACGCCGATCAGCATGGTGCGAGCGCGCTTGGTCCTCATTGTCGATGTGCCTCTCGTGGTGCATCCGGTAGTCAGGCCGCGCGTGCCGGTCATGTTCGATTCCGTTGGCGCGACCTGGAATTCGTCGAAACTCGCGAGTGCCGCGCAGGTGCCCGGCTCTCGGCACAGAGGATGCGGGCGGTGCCTCGAGGTCCGCTGAACGATTTCCGAACGCGCAGCTCAACGGCGATCCCGGTGGCGGCGTACGTTCCGTAAGGCACACAGCACCCCTCTTCGCCGATGCCGAGCCGTGCGGGACCTACGGATTGTGGAATCGGATCTCCGGGAAGGCGGGTACCGGGTTGTCCAGCAACGGTTCATCGATGCCCCGCAGGTGCCGGTCGAAGAACGCGGCCACCACGGCACGCGTGAGTTCGACTGCACGGCCACCGGCCAGGGCGGTTTGGCCAGGCAAGCCGGTCTGCTCGACCAGCGCGCCGGTATCGATAAACGAATCATGGTCCGCGCCGGCGATGGTCAGCCACCGCTTCCAGCCGTGCAGCCGGGGCCAGGCCTCGTCCCACGACGGATCGCCGCCGGGACTGGTCTCGCCGTCGGCGCCCAGCATCAGGAAGGGACGTTCGCCCAGGCCCGCTGCCGGCACGACGCCGGGGAAGGACCCGTCCATGTCCACGCCGGCACGCACCCGCGCGTCGACCGCCATGGTGGCGGCGGCACTGGCACCGCCGATCGAGTGACCCGCCATGCCGATTCGTTGCGTATCGATGAGCCCTGCGTGCGGCCAGACCGGCGTCGGTCCGGTGAGGCGGTCGAGCAGGAAGGCGACGTCGCGCGCTCTGGTGTCGGCCACGAGCTTCAGCGAAATGGCATCGGTCACCTGCGCACACGCCACGCACGGGGATATCCGGCCGCCGGGAAACTCGGTCCCGAACGTCTCACCGGCGTGGTCGACGGAGGCGACCACATATCCGCGGCTCGCGAGCTCCTCACTCAGCGCGGTGAGCGTGAACCGCGGCGCGGTGAACCCGGGCGACAACACCACCATCGGGTAGGAGCCCGCGACCGGCGCGGCATCCACTACGGCGTTGGTCCCCGCCTGGCTCAGCAATTCCGCGGGCACACCCGCCATCCCACCGCCGTCGAGCAGGAGCCGGCTTTCCTGAGCTGTCGCGTACGGCGCGGGGGAACCGCCGGGCTGCGCCGGGTAGTACATGCTGACCATCAGTTCGCGGGACGGTGCGGACGTCCACGGGTCCTGCCGCGCCGGGTCGACGAGGTGCAGCACATTCCGTCCGACCGCGAAAGACCCGGTGGGCGTGGGCACATGGACGACCGCGGCCACGGCCGAGCCGGACGACGCCTGCGGCGCCTCGGTCTCGGCCGCGGCGGCGACGCCGGCCACGGGCAGTACCAGCGCGAGCATGATCGCGGCGAAGATGCGCACCTTCCGAACTCCTCTTCCGTCGACGCACCCGCCGACGTCCGCCGCGGGTGTTCATCGCCCATGCTGCGTGGCCATCGACAAAGCGAGCCCAGGCCGATGACAAAGGCACGTAAGAACCGGTAGGCGGAGGTGACACCGTCCCCGCGGGAACTCAGCTCGGGTACACGTAGTGGATCGGCCCGTAACGTCCGGTCTGGGCCGAACCGGCCCACGGCACGTCGAGCGGAGCGCGGTTCAGCTTGTGCGGATTGCCGTCGAGGTCGGCTTGCCAGCAATCCTGCTGGACGCCATGGAAGCTGGTGCACACGATGCGGGTGCTGGTGCCGAACGGGGAGCTCAATCGATGACGCTCGGAGAACGGATTCCAGTAGTCGGGATCGCTCGGGACGGCGAAGTCCTTTGTCTCGTATACCGAGAGCCCGCCATTGTTCGACGGCCATTCGTCCGCTGCGGCGGTGCCGGTCCCCAGCATCAGTGCGGCGCCGGTCACCGCGAGCAAGGCGGCGCCGTGGGCGAGGCGTTCGGAGTTGGTGGTCATCCCTTGTGCTCCTTCCGATTCGACGTGCGTATCTAGCGTGCTGTGCAATGTTACGCGTCGTGAAAGGTTGCAGCTCAAGCCATTCGGAGGCGCCGCGATCACCGGCCGGGCAGCACGATCGGCTTGATCGAACCGGGGTCGGCGCGTCCGCTGGTCAGCGCGTCCGCCACCTGCTCGAGGCCGAACCGGCCGGTCACCAGTCTATCGAGATCGACGTGTCCGCCGGCCGCCAGCGCGATCGCAGCCGGCCAGGTGCCGGCGTAACGGAAGGTCCCGGTCAGCTCCAGCTCGTGTTCTTGCAGGTAGGGCAAGGGCAGCGGCACGTCGTCGCCGCCCATGCCGATGAGCACGACCCGTCCGGCCCTGGCCACGGTCCGCACCGCGGCCCCGATCGCCGCCGGATGGCCGGAGCACTCCAGCAGGACATTCGGTTCGAACCCGGTGTCGCCGAGTTCGGTGACGCCGACGTCCACGGCGCGTGTGCAACCCAGTTCGGTGGCGAGCGTCAGCCGGCGCGGATTCACGTCGGTGATCACCACTTCGGCCGCCCCGAACGCCGATGCCGTTTGCGCGCAGACGAGTCCGATCGGTCCGGCGCCGTTCACCAGCACGCGATCGCCCGCGCTCACCCGCGCCTTCCGGCACGCCCACACCCCGACCGAGAGCGGCTCGAGCAGCGCGGCCGCCTCGTCGGACAGCGAATCCGGCACCGGGTGCGCGAATTCCTCGTGCAGCACCACGTATTCGCAGAACGCGCCGTCGATCGGCGGGGTGCCGAAGAACCGTATGCCCGGGCACAGGTTGTAGCGCCCGGCCCGGCACTGCGCGCAGGTGAAGTCCGGCACGCCCGGCTCGAGCGAAACCCGTTGCCCGACAGCATGCCGTCGTGCGTTCGCACCGAGCCCGGCCACCACGCCGGAGGCTTCGTGACCGAGCACCAACGGCTGCTCGACCACGTGCCCGCCGATCCGGCCGTGCTCGTAGTAGTGCACGTCCGACCCGCACACACCGACCGCGGTGACCTCGATCAGCACCTCGGCCGGGCCCGGTTCGGGGACCAGGCGTTCCACGATCGCGATCTTCCCGATCGTCTCCAAGACCGCTGCGCGCATGTCACTGCCTTTCGGAGCCGGGCTCGGCGGCGCCGGGTATATCGATCAGATCACCGGATACCGCTCGCGCGCAGCCGAACGCGCCGGTTCAGCGTCGTGGCCGGCGCACCAGCCGCCGCAGCAGGGCACGGAGCCCGCGCGTCTCCGGTGCTGCCGGAGCAGTGGTTTCGACGGCCTGCTCCGCCGCCGTGGCCTGGGCGAAGCGCACGTGTAGTTGTTCGCGAACCTGATCCGGGGTGTATGCGCGACGACGACGCTCGGCCCGCACGACCACCACGCCGGTGGCGACCACACCGGCCGCACCCGCCAATCCCACTGCCTTCCACCACCTCATACCGCATAGGCTACGGCCATGACGGGGACGAGCATCAATCTCGACCGAGCGCTCGAGCTCACGAGAACCGGTGACATCTGGCTGTTCCGCGGCCATTCGGCGGCCGACCGGGCGATTCGGATGACCACGAACAGTCCGGTGAATCATGTCGGCATGTCGGTGGTGATCGACGATATGCCCGCGCTGATCTGGCACGCCGAGCTCGGCCACTCACTGACCGACATGTGGTCGGGCACCACGCACCGCGGCGTCCAGCTGCACAACCTGCGCGACGCCGTGCTCGTGTGGGCCCACCGCTACGGTCAGCGGGCCTGGTTACGGCAGTTGAACCGGCCGGCCACCCGGGAGATGGAGGACAACCTGCTGCGCACGATCGCCCGGCTCGACGGAACCCCGTTCCCGTCCACCGCCGGTCTGGCCGGACGCTGGCTGCGCGGACGGGTGAGCCTGCCGCGCAAGTCCCGCCAGCCCTCCGCCCGGGAGCTGGAGAAGGCGTACTGTGCCGAAATCGTGGCCGCGACCTACCAGTCGATGGGCCTGCTGCCGAAAGACCGCAGCCCCAATTGGTATGACCCGGGCCGATTTTGGAGTGGCGACCGACTGCGGCTGTCCAACGGTTTCGAACTCGGTGACGAAATCGCCGTCGAGACACCGCCGAAGCCGAACTGATCAGTTGCCGCCCGGCACCACGATGCCGGTTTCATAAGCGAGCACGACCAATTGGGCGCGGTCTCGGACCTCGAGTTTGGTGAGCAGCCGCCCGACGTGGGTCTTGACCGTCGCGACACTCACGAACAGCGTCTCGGCGATCTCGGCGTTGGATCGCCCGGAGGCGATGTGCTCGAAGACTTCTCGTTCGCGATCGGTCAGCGCGGCCAGCGCGCCCGGCGGCGAGGCCGGCGCCGCCGGTTGGCGGGCGAACGCGCTGATCATCCGGCGGGTGATGCTCGGCGTCAGGAGTGCGTCCCCGTTGGCGACGACGCGGATCGCGTGCAGCAGTTGCTCGGGCGGCGAGTCCTTGAGGATGAAGCCGCTCGCCCCGCTGCGCAGCGCCTGGAAGACGTGCTCGTCCTGGTCGAAGGTGGTCACTATCAACACATGTGGGCCGTCCGCGCCCCCGGCCGCGATGTGCCGCATCGCCTCGAGGCCGTCCATGATCGGCATCCGGATGTCCATCAGCACCACGTCGGGTCGCAGTTGACGGGTGAGTCGCACCGCTTCGCCGCCGTTGCCCGCCTCGCCGAGGACGGTGAGATCCGGTGCGGAGTCGACGAGTACGCGGAACCCGGCCCGGACGAGCGCTTCGTCGTCGGCGATGAGTACCCGGATCGGACCCGGATCGCCTGTGGTGGCGGCACTTTCAGTGGACATCGGCATCCTTGTCGATCGGGAAGTACGCGGTGACCGCGAAGCCACCGGCGGCGCGCGGGCCGGCTTCGAAACGCCCGCCGAACAACGACACTCGCTCCCGCATCCCGACCAGGCCGAGGCCGGAACCGCTGCTGTCCGGCTCCACCGTGTCGGCCACCGGGCCATCGTCCTCGACGAACACCGTCAGTTCGTGCGGCGCGTACCGGATCTCGACCCGCGCGCGGTCGGTATGCGCGTGCTTGACCACGTTGGTGAGCGCCTCCTGCACGATGCGATAGACCGTGGTCTGCAACAGCGCGGGATGGTCGACCGGTTCGCCGGTGACCTGATACTCCACCACCAGCCCGTCGTGCCGCAGCCCGTCGACCAGGGTGGCGATCTCGGCGAGCCCGGGGTCGCCCGGTTCGAGTTCCGGCCCGGGTTCGCGGGTCTGCGCCAGCACGCGCCGCAGTTCGTTCAGCGCCGACCTGCTCGCCGTCTCGATCGCGCCCAGCGCCTGACGGGCCTCCCCCGGCTGCTCGTCGAGCAGCATCCGGGCCACTCCGGAACGGACCGCGACCATGCTCAACGTGTGCGAGATCAAGTCGTGCACGTCGCGCGACACCCGCAAGCGTTCCTCGGCGCGGATCCGGCGCTCCTCCGCGGCGGCCCAATGCCGTTGCTGCGCGGCGAGACTGTTCCGATAGTCGCGCCGGGTCCGCAGCATGTCGCCGATCAGCCAGGCCGGGACCGCGATCAGCAGCTGCACGAAGTCCTGTTCCTGATCCGGATGCAGGTCCGTGGCGACCCACCCGGTGATGTACAGCGCGAGCAGCGCCACGCCGGCGGCGAGTAGCGACTCGCGTCGCGTTCGCCGATCCGCCAGCGTGAGGACGGCGACGCCGAACTCCGGCCCGGTGTTGCTCACCCACGGGGTGAATCGAACGCCCAGCACCGCGGCCAGGCACAGCACCGCCGCCACCGCGACGAGCGCCGCGAGCGGCCACCGCCGGCGGAAGATCAGCGGAAGCACCGCTGCCGCACCGAATAGCGCGATGGCCGGCGACGAGCCGATCCCGCTGACCGTTCCCACCAGCAGCGGCAGGGTGAACACCGCGAAGCAGGCGACCGCGATCCCGACATCGATCGCGTCCGGCCCGGCATCGCCCGGCCGGTGCCGGAAGACCGGGAGTCGCTGGTGCCACGGTCGCGCGGTGTGCTCCGGCGGCAAGGTAGTAATCGCCATAACGCAGACGGTAATCGGCGTCATAGCGCTGACGCATCGCCCCGAGGTCGAGCTCGAGAATCATCCGCAGGTCGGACCGGGAGCACGGCGTCCACCCGGAGCGGGCGTCCGGCTCGCGGCCGGAGGATGACGACAATGCCCAGGTCAGCGGGCAAGAGTTGAGTCATGAACGCCTATGACACCGGATCTCCCGCACGCAGCCTTACCGTCGGCCACCCCCGGTTATCGCGTCCGCTGCTCGGCATCGCCGCTATCTCCCTGACGGCAGGCATCGTGACCGGTGGATTGAGCTTTCTCGATCGCTCTCCGGAGCACGAGAATCACGTCGACGGCACTGCGGCGTGGGGAATACATGTCTTGCTGCTGGCAGCGACCATCGTCCTCGCGCTCGTCGTGCTACGCCGGCGCGGTGCCGCCGCGTTCCTCGCCATGCTGCTGTCACCGCTGAGCACCACCGCGGCCCGACGCCTCGCCCGCACGTTCCGATCGATCCTGAACCACCCGACCGCACTGCTCCGCCTGATCTTCGGGTTCGTACCGATCGTCCTGCTGGTCTACAGCCCATTTCGCGTCGGCCTGCAAATCCTCGGCGGCCTCGATCCGAATTTCACCGCCAACGCTTGGGGTGGTCCCACCTATCTCGGCGCCATGGCCTGCCACTACCTCGACGCGGTCCTGCTCATGGCCGCGGCCGTGTTCCTGCTGGACCGGCTGCTGCTGCCTGCCGGTACGCCCGAACGCCGCTAGAGGCCGGCCGCGGTGAGTTGATGGTCGGCTTCCAGGAGCATCCAGCCGCTGAGTTGGACGGAGAGGTCTCGGTTCGGGGTCGCGGAGGCGGCAATTCGCCCGTTCGACAGTCTCGTCCGGTCTTCGGGTTGTTCGGGGACGGTGGCCGGGGTCGACCAGTCGGTGCCGAACAGAGGTAAGCCGTCGACCTCGGCGCGGTTTGCCCAGGCGGCTTGGGCGGAGGCGTGGACAATGTGCGCGGCGGTGGTGTCGCGCAAGGTGATTGCGGCGAGGGCGAGGTAGCGGGCGAGGATGCCCATGAACAAGCCGCCGTCGCCGCCACCCGCGCCCCTGATGACACCGTTGTCCGTCATCTGCTCGCCGGTCGCCGCGATCAGCGCGGTCGCTCGGCGGCGATACTCGGGAGTGTCTGTGCGCGAGTACAATTCGGCTTCCAGACCGATCGCTGTCCCCTGGTTGTAGCTGTACACCGCGGGTTCGAGTCGAGCACCGGGTTCGTGTACGCCATCGACGATCAATCCGGAGTTGTTGTCCCGCAACCGGGTATCGAGGAAATCGGCCAGCCGACCGGCACGGGAGAGGTCGCCGAACCGCGCCGATGCGATGCCGGTCGGAGCGTTCGTGCAGGCGTTGTAATAGTCCGAGCCGACGCGCCAGCGCACCGCACCCACGTCCGGGTTCCAGCTCTCCGCCGACGCCGCCCGCAAGTCGCCGATGCCGTCGGGAAACCCGACTCCCAGTGTGCGATCGGCTCTTTCGAGTGCCAGCAGGAGCCAGGTCATATCGTCGTAGTACTGGTTCGTCCAGCCGGTGAGGTTGCGGGTGCGGATCCCGCGAACGAGCGCCGCGACTCGATCACGCCGTTCCGGTGCCGGCGCGCGCAGAGCCGCATCGGTCGCACAGTCCACGAGGTGCGCCTGGAACCAGTAGTCCCACTCCTCGAACACCTCTTCCAGCGGCGACGGCGGCCAAGCGGTCACCCCGAGCAACGTCCCCGGCAACCCCCACACCGGCCGCACATGCCGAGCCATAATCGCCTGCTCCGCAAGCCCGGCCCGCCGCGCGGACTCCACGACGGTCGTCGAGGTCTGCGGCGCGGCAGCCACCGGCACCGGCGACGCGGCCACCGCGGCGCCCACCCCCGCCGCCCAGAGCACCGTCCGCCTGCTGACGCCAGTTCGATCGCGAGACATCACCCCGACCTCCTTCGCCCGGCGACTCTATCCGCTATCCCCACCCGAATCCGGAACGCGCCCGGCGAATCCTCGGCGGTTCTCGGTGCGCCCGCACCGCCTGCCGATTCCGGGCTCCGATGTTCGGGCATGCCAGACATTTTGGGCATCGATGGACCCTCGTGTGCCCAGACCATGGGCGGTTTCTGCACTTTCGCAGATGGCACCTGCGCATTTCCCCCTTGTCTGCGCACAGGTGGGCACCAATACTGACCAACCGAACCCGTGTGCGGTGGGTCACACGCGCGCGGGCAGCGTTTGGAAGGTAGAGGAACAACTCCGATGACGTCCACGATTGAAGAAGCAAGCTCCGAAACGGGATTGGCGCGGATCGCGCAGTCGCTCGCACGGTGGACGGAGAAGTGGTTCCCGGACGCTTATGTTTTCGCCTTAGCGGGTGTTTTCATCGTAGCGCTCGCCGCGTTCGCCAACGGGTCGTCACCGAAAACGGTCGCTACCGCCTTCGGTGACGGTTTCTGGGACCTGACGGCGTTCACCTTGCAGATGACCATGGTGGTGCTCACCGGCTATGTCGTCGCGACGTCCCCGCCGGTCGCCCGGCTGATCGACCGGCTCGCGGTGCTGCCGCAGTCCGCGGCCGGCGCGGTGAGTTTCGTTGCGCTGCTTTCCATGTCGATCTCGTTCCTGAACTGGGGCCTGAGCCTGGTGTTCGGCGGGCTGCTCTGCCGGGCGATCGCGCGGCGAACCGACCTGCGCGTGGACTATCGCGCACTGGGCGCGGCGGCTTTCATGGGGTTGGGCGGCGTGTGGGCGCTCGGCCTTTCGTCCTCGGCCGCGCAACTACAGGCCACCGCCGGCTCGCTGCCGCCGGCCCTGCTGAAGATCACCGGCGTGCTCGACTTCGGGCGCACTATCTTCACCTGGCAGTCCCTGCTCATGTGCGTCATCCTGATGGTGCTGACCGCCGTGATCGCGCATCTGTCGGCGCCGAAGGGCGAGGCGATCAAGACCGCCGAGCTCCTCGAGGTCGACCTCGACGACCAGCCCGAGGAGGTGACGCCGCGCTCCCGCCCGGGTGAATGGCTCGAATACAGCCACATCCTGCCGGTCCTGGCCGGCCTGCTCACGGTGGCCTGGTTGATCTTTCAGCTGCTCGACAAGCCCGTGCTCACCGTGGTCAGCAGCCTGAACAACTACCTGCTCGTCTTCCTGATCCTCGGCCTGGTGCTGCAGGGAACGCCGCGCAAGTTCCTCCAGGCGGTCACCCTCGCGGTGCCGGCCACGGCGGGTATTCTGGTCCAGTTCCCGCTGTACGCCGCCATGGCCGCGATCCTCACCAAGGCGAAAGGCCGTGGCGGATTCACCGTTTCGCATCATCTCGCGGAGTTCTTCACCAGCATCGGTGGCGGCGGCAGCTTCGCCGTCGTGATCGCCATCTACACCGTGGTGCTCGGCATCTTCGTCCCGTCCGGCGGCGGAAAGTGGCTGGTCGAAGCGCCGTACGTGATGCAATCGGCCAACGAGGTGCACATGAACCTCGGCTGGACGGTGCAGATCTACAACGTGGCCGAGGCGCTGCCCACGCTCATCAATCCGTTCTTCATGCTGCCGCTGCTCGCGGTGCTCAAGCTACGGGCGCGCGATCTGGTCGGATTCACGTTCTTGCAGTTCATTTTTCACCTTCCGGTGATTCTGCTGCTCGTGTGGTTGCTCGGATTGACCTTCGACTACGTCCCGCCGATCATGCCGGCCGCACCGTGAGCTGACGCGCCGCGAAGGTCGTAGCGCGGGAACGTATCCGGCGCTCCTTGCGGGACGATGCGACGGGTGTGCGCGTAGACCGCCGCGTGCACCCGATCGCGAACCCCCAACTTGGCCAGCACATTCGAGACATGCGTCTTCACGGTCTGCTCGCCGACGCCGAGCGCCTCGGCGATCTCCGGGTTGGTGTACGCCTTCGCGATGAGCATCAGCACCTGATGCTCACGGGCGGTGAGGTTCTCGACCTCCGGCGCGGCGGGGAACGGCTCGATACCGGCGGCCAGGCGGGTGACGAGGCGGCGGGTCAGGCTCGGATCGATCAGCGCGTCGCCGCGCGCCGCCATCCGGACGGCGGAGATCAGACCCGTCGACGGCAGTGTCTTCACCAGGAAGCCGGATGCGCCGAGACACAGTGCGCGGTAGAGGTTTTCGTCGGTGTCCGAGCTGGTGAGCGTCAGGATCCGGGTAGCGTCCCCGAGCGCCGCGAACGCATCGACAGTGCCGTCGATACCGGGCAGGTCGAGGTCGAGCAGCGCGACATCCGGTCGGAGCCGCTCGATCTCCCGGATCGCGGCGACCCCGTGATCGACCTCCGCGACGCATTCGATATCCGGCTGCGTGCCGATCGCCGCCCGCAGACCGGAACGGAACACCACCTGATTGTCGGCCAGCAGTACCGAAATCGCCGACGTGGCATCGGTCCGCGCCCGATCGACATGCCGGCCGCCGTCGATCGGCTGCTGCGTTTCGACCGTACCGCTCGTCGCGGCGGTGGCGCTGGGCACGCCGGTCACCGACAGCGTCGCCGCGGTGATCGCCAGGACGAATGACGAAGCTACCTTGAGCAACGGGTGATTCGACGCCGAGTCCGACCGTGAGTTCATCGTCAGCGCAGGAACCCTTCGTAGTTCTTGTTCATCACTTGGCTCTCGAGCTGTTTGATCGTATCCAGTCCAACGCTCACCACGATAAGCGCGGAGGTACCGCCGAACGCAAGACCCGCCGTCGGCCCGGCGGAACCCGCGCCGAGCAGCAGGTTCGGCAGTACCGCCACGGCACCGAGGTAGACGGCGCCCGGCAGGGTGATCCGGCTCAGCAGGTGGCTCAGGTAATCCGCCGTCGGCTTTCCCGGTCGGTAGCCGGGCAGGAAACCGCCGAACTTCCGCATCTCGTCCGCGCGTTCCCGCGGGTCGAACGTGACCGCGACGTAGAAGTAGGTGAAGAACACGATCATCGCGAAATAGATCGCGACGTACACTGGGCTGCCCGGGTTCACCAGGTACTGCTGGATCAACTCCTGCCACTTCGCCTGCGGCCCCGAGCTGTGTTGCGTGAGCTGCACAAGCAATTGCGGAAGATACAGCAGCGAGGACGCGAAGATCACCGGAATCACGCCCGCCTGATTGACCTTCAGCGGCAGATACGTCGACGAACTCCCGTACATCTTCCGTCCGACCACCCGCTTGGCATACTGCACCGGAATCCGCCGCTGCCCCTGCTCGACGAAGATCACCCCGGCGATCACCAGGAACACCGTCACGCACACGCCGGCGAAGATCAGCGCGCCCCGGCTGTCCAGAATCGACTTCCCCTGGCTCGGGAGCTGCGCCGCGATGCCGGTGAAGATCAGCAGCGACATGCCGTTGCCGATGCCGCGCTCGGTGATCAACTCGCCGAACCACATGACCAGCGCCGCGCCCGCGGTCAGCACCAGCACGATGATGATCATCCCGAACAGCGAGGTGTCGGACAGAATCTCCTCGGGACACCCGCGCAGCAGCTGACCCCGTGCGGCCAGCGCGACCAGTGTCGAGGCCTGCAAGACCGCGAGGGCCATGGACAGGTACCGGGTGTACTGCGTGATCTTTGCCTGGCCGGTCTGCCCCTCCTTGCGCAGCTCCTCGAACCGCGGGATCACGACGGTCAGCAGCTGGATGATGATGCCCGCGGTGATGTAGGGCGTGATGCCGATCGCGAACACCGAGAGGTGCAGCATCGCGCCGCCGGAGAACAGGTTGATCAGCTGGTAGATACCGGCCGATTCACCACCGGAGACGATCGCGATGCACGCGCGCACCGACCGATAGTCGACACCCGGCGACGGCAGCGCCGCGCCGAGCCGGTACAGCCCGAGTAAACCCAAGGCGCAGAGGATCTTCCGCCGCAGATCCGGGGCCCGAACAGCCGACAGCACGGCGGAAAACACACAATCCTCCAGACGAACGACGCGGTCGAACCGGGCGAATCCCGTGGCAAGCCAAGGGAAATGCGCCGGTCAAGGGCCTTTGACGGTACGGATCATCGGTACGCGTCCACGTCGCCCGTGAGTCGGATTTCGCGTTCCCCCGATCGGGGGAACGCCGCGGTCTAGGTGCGGACCAGCAGCACCGCGCCGGCGGTGAGCAGCGCGAGCACGATCGCCGCGAGGCCGTAGATCAGCCGGTGCGAGCGCAACACCGGCACGAAGCGGTCGACGGCGTAGCGACCGGGACCGGTCAGCGCGATCGACGCGGCGGCCGCGGTGAGGATCAGCTCGTATTCGATCCCCTTCGGCGCGAAGAACGCACCGGTTCCTTTGACCACGATCGCGTTCAGCAGCGTACCGACCACGGCCGCGGCCGCCAGCGGGGTGAGCAAGCCGATCGCGAGTGCGAGCCCGCCGAACGTCTCGGTCACACCGGCCACCAGCGCCATCGTCTCACCGGCCGGATATCCCTTGCTGGTGAAGAACTTTCCGGTCCCCTCCAGTCCCCCGCCACCGAACGAACCGAACAGCTTCTGCGCACCGTGCGCGGCCATGGTGAGCCCGACCGCGATGCGCAGCAGGAGCAGTCCCACGTCGTAGGCGTGCGGGGTGGCGGCATGGCCCGTGGCCGCGACCGGTGCCGGAGCGGCCTCGGTCTGCGAAGTCGTTGCGGTGTAACTCATCTCAGGTGTTCCTTTCGGTGGGGTGAGCTCGACCGGGTTCAGCCGAATTGCAGGGAGCGTTTGGCCAGTCCGAGCCAGAAGCCGTCGATCACGCTGCGCTGGGTGGCCAGATCCGCGTCGGCCGCGCCGAGCGAGACGAACAGCGGGGCGAAGTGTTCGGTGCGCGGGTGCGCCAATTGCGCTGCGGGAGCTTTGCGTTCGAAGTCGAGCAGGGCGTCGACGTCGGCGGCGTCGAGCGCGCGCTGCCCCCATTCGTCGAACTCGGCCATCACCGGATGCACCGATCCGTCGTCGTTCAGCGCGCGCAGGTTGTGCGTGAAGAAGCCGCTGCCGACGATCAGCACGTTCTGGTCGCGCAGCGGCGCCAGCTTGCGGCCGATCTCCAGCAGGCTCGCCGGGTCCAGGGTCGGCATCGACATCTGCAGGACGGGCACGTCGGCCTCCGGATACATCTCCACCATCGGCACGTACGCACCGTGGTCGAGGCCGCGGTCCGGCACGTCGTGCACCGGCATGCCGGGTCCGCGCAGCAGTTTGCGCACGTCCTCGGCCAGGTCCGGCGCGCCGGGCGCGGGGTAGGTCACGTCGTAGTAGTGCTGCGGGAAGCCCCAGAAGTCGTAGACCAGCGGGATGGTGGACGTCGCGCCGAGCGCCAACGGCGCGTCCTCCCAGTGCGCCGAAATCATCAGCACCGCTTCGGGTTTCGGCAACTCCGCCGACCATGCGGCGAGCTGGCCCGGCCAGATCGGATCATCGGCCAGCGGCGGAGCGCCGTGCGACAGGTAGACCACCGGCATGCGCATCGGTCTCACCACTCCCTTCCAGTAGTTCAAATTTGAACTTCCATGCCAAGCGTAGATTATTGTTCGAATTTGAACAACCCCGGTAAGGTGGTCCGATGACCGAACCGCGCTGGCTGGACGACGAGGAGATGCGCGCTTGGCACGCGTTCCTCGCCGCGACGGCCCTGCTGAATCGACGTATCGAGCAGCAGCTCAAGGACGACGCCCACCTGTCCCACGCCCAGTACGAGGTGCTCGTCCGCCTGGAACGAGCACCCGGCCGCAAGCTGCGGATGACCGAACTCTCCGACGCCCTGATCACCTCGAAGAGCGGCCTGACCTACCAGATCGATCAGCTGACCAAGGCCGGCTTCGTCCGCCGCAGCCCCGCCCCCGACGACCCCCGCGGCATCATCGCCACCCTCACCCCCGCCGGCCTCCGCAAACTCGAATCCGCCGCCCCCGGCCACGTAACCCTGGTCCGCAACCTCCTCATCGACGTCCTCACCCCCGCCCAGATAACCGCCATCGCCGACGGCCTCGGCGAAGTCGCCAGCAGACTCCGTGCGACGTAACCTCGGCGCTACCGACCGACCCTTCGACGAGCCCTCGAAGTCGAATTACTTCACGAGCGCCGTGTGCCTGACCTTTGCGATGGCAACCTTGAATCCCCTGCCCCCAACCGCTTCGCCGTGCATCTTCAGCGCGGCCCGAGAGAAGAAGTACATGATGTCGCCGAGATCGCCCTCCTTGCTGGTCGCGATCGCGTACACCACTGTCCATTCGCTGGCCGAACCGAATTCGGCAGAAGGGTCCAAACGACGAAGATCATTCATCACCCGTTCTCGATAATCATTGTCGTCCAACAACATCCGTGCTGACAACGAGCCTTGCTGGAACAGATGACTCATCTTGTCGGAACCATCCATGCGTTTGACGCATAGCAACTTCTTATCCCGTGTCAGTACGTCACAGACCTCGATCTTCACGCCCGGCCGGTCACGGTAGAGCTGGCGATCCAGGACGATAGCGTCAGGAAGTTCTTGCCCCAGCCAGTTGTTGTACCGCTCCTCCCCGTAGTTTCCTGGAATATTTTCCTCCAACAGCAACTGGTCGTCCCATGTCGGCAGATCCAGATCCCTCGTCATATCCACGATACTGTCGCGCATGTATCGATTCACCAGCTCGACATAATCATTATTGATCCGAATCCACGTCCCCGCAGTCAGTGCGTAGTCCTGCGGACGGCCATTCAGGTTGCTCCTGACGGAACCGACGACGTAGTTTCGGAGCGGCTCCCTCTCATTGATCGGCTCGCCTCCTGAGTCGAATGCCTGAACCTTGACCGCATTAAGCGGGTCCGCCCAACCATCGACGTCATCGATCGCGGAGTAGACATCCTCCGCCAGCAGTTCCGTCACTATTTCGCCTGCACGACGGCGCGAGACCCGGAACAGGTCCGCAGCGACATCCGCGTCGTCAGGGAGCGCGAACCCTACCTCGCAGTCTCGGTCTCGGATCGCCTCACCAATTAGTGTATCCAGTTCGGCGATCTTCTCTTTGTCGGTTTCACGACGGAAGTAATCAAGGAACGGAAAGATTGAGGTGTAGTCGTCGGACCTGTAGAGCTCCAAGACTCTTCCAAGCTTGTCCGACAGGGCGGTGAAATCGAAGCTGTCCACGTTCAGCTGCAGGGCGTCAGAACCACTCACCGTTTTGGCGAAACCGGGGATCTTGACCTCACCACCGAACCTGCGGATCCATTCCTCGTCGGTCAGCAGACCTAGCGCGAATACCTCATTGGGAGTTGGCAACCGACTGGTTGCGTTGCGCCGGCCTCTGCCGAGTCCTCGGGTGTCAGCCAGGTTGACCCGGTCCGGGTCTATCGAATTTGCGGCAACCTTCAACCCGAAGTCGTGCTCTATCAAGGACTTATCGATCGCTTGGAAGCCGTATCCAAAAGTAATCGCGAAGAGTCGAGCGTGCGCCTCTACGAGCAGTACCGCTCCGGCCGACCGTCCCGTAATCGGCTCATCGTCATCCGCCGGGTCGAGCAGCGGGACGAGATAGTCGTGCCAACAGACCGGCTTATCGCACCCTTGGTAAACGAACAATCGCCACCGAACCCCATCTTCGGCAGGAATCAGTGGTCGTTCTTTATAACCGCTGGGTCGCCGCAGACTCTCTCCAGACAGGTCTGCGCTTTCTCGCAGCAGATATACGGTTACTCGCATGAGAGCTCCACCCCCGCACCACAGAGGAACAACCTGAATGATCGCGTTTTCGGATGGCAAAGGCCCATCGTCGATCCCGATGCGCCGCTGACGCCCGACGGCCCTACTAGTCGCTTGTCCATTTCAATAGAACTAACGCTAGATTCATGGCACACTCTCGGCGATCTCCTGTCAAGAGGCAGCGCGGACGGCATAGGCAAGAACTCTCCCCTTCTATCGACGCACATCTACTTGCGACCCGTTGAGCCGATGTGCTACTGGTACTTTCACGCAAAGGCTAGGGGGAGAACCAGATTCGGCGCGACCGGATCTGCGTACACTTCGCTCCGGATTTACGCACGAGAGGGAGTTGCGTGGCCGACCGGGAGTATCAGAGACAAACCTTCTCAACGCTTCATGTCTCCGACATGGACCGACCAGATTATTGGATACGTCATGTTCGTATGAATCACGGCGAATTGAGGTTCGATTTCGGCGAACATCGTGATTTCGTCGGCCAGACCGAGGTCCAGCGGTGCGGGCCGTACCAACTGGTCGAGTTCGAATCGAGGCGCATCCGCTATGTACGGACCGCGGCCCACGTCCGCGAAGACGATGATCGGAGTGCGCGACTGGTGGTTCCCCTGAAAGGGCGGATCGCACTCGCGCAAGGCGAAGAGGCCGCATTGCTGACACCCGGGCAGATGGGCATGGTCTCCTTGGATCGCCCGCTGAGCCTGGCGCATGACGACAACGCCCACGCGTGGATTCTCACTGTTCCTGCGGAGGATATTCCTTCCGAGCTCGACAACTGCGGCGTACCGCTGACACTCGATCCGCAGCGCGCAATCCTCGGTACCGTGCGCGCGATGACGAGGGAACTCGCCACTCATCGGGAGACAATGTCCGGATGGGAGTTCGTGGAGATCGCTGGACGACTCGTCGACCTACTGGGTAAATCCCTCCACGAACGACAAGCGCCGCATCAGGATCGTCTCGCATCAATGGCAAAAGACGCCGAAACCTACGTCCGGAAGAACTCCGATGACCCCACCATTACCCCTCTGTCGGTGGCTGATCATCTCGGCTGCTCGCGACGCCAGCTCGAACTCGCACTACAAACGACCAACACTCCACCGGCACGGCTGATCCGCGAGGCCAGACTCCAGCAAGCACGGCGACGACTCCAAGATCCGCTCAACGTCGGCTCCGTTGATTCCATCGCTTTCGAGTCCGGTTTCAGGTCACTCAGCGCCTTCAGGGAAGCGTTCGTAAAACGGTATGGCATCCAACCGAGCCAGGTACGCAACGCTTACCGCCGCACGTAGTAAGAGCGGCCCAACCTGGTGCCCGCCATGGCGACGGCCGGTCTTATCGAGCCGGCTGTGGGATCGGGGCGCGGTTGAGCCAGGTGGCGAAGGCGTCGAAGGTGGTGGGGCGGCCGAGGAAGGTGGTGATCAGGTCGGCGGCGTTGCGGGAACCGCCGGGGGCGAGGATCAGGTCGCGGTAGCGTTGGGCCACTGCGGGATCGAGTAGGTCGGCGGGATCGAAGGCGGAGAACAGGTCCTTGGCGATGACCAGGCTCCAGAGATAGGTGTAGTACGCGGAGGTGTAGCCCGCGAGGTGGCCGAACGACGTCTGGAAGTGGGTGCCGGGCAGCGCGGGGAGCACGCCGTAACGTGCCATCGCGTCCGAGACAGCTCCGGTGTGGTCGGCGGGGCGGTCGCGGTGCAGCAGGTACGACACCGCGGTGTAGCCGACCTGGGTCTGGATCGCGATCCCCTTGCCGAAGTCCTTCGCCGCCCGCATCCGGGCCACCAGATCGGCCGGGATGGCCGCGCCGGTCTCGTCGACCGCGAACATGCCGAGAATCGCAGCGTCCCATGCCCATTCCTCGAGCATCTGCGACGGCGCCTCGACAAAGTCCCACTCGGTCGCCACGCCGGAGAACCGCACCCATTCCTGCCGCCCGCCGAGCACGTGATGGATCAGGTGCCCGAATTCGTGGAACAGGGTGACCACGTCCTGGTGTTCCATCAGCCCGCGGGAGAAGTTGCACACCAGCACGCCCTCGGGCAGCAGCCGGTCGGTGACCCCGCTGACGAGATCGAACTGCGCGGCGTGCTTGTATTTGCCGTCACGCGGATGCAGGTCGAGATAGATCCGGCCGCGCCGTTCACCTGCGGCGTACACGTCGTAGACGGTCACCTCCGGATGCCAGCGCGGGACATCGACCGGTCGATACTCCAGGCCGAACAGCCGCCCGGTGACCTCGAGCAGACCGGCCCGCACCCGGGTGAAATCGAAGTACCGGCGCACCTGCCTGGCGTCGACATCGAATTGTTCCCGCCGGATCAGCTCGGTGTAATAGCCGATGTCGGAACGGTCGACCGTGCCCGCGGGATCGTCCGCGCGCCGACGCGCGAGCACCGCGTCCAGGTCGCGCCGGCCGGCGGCGGCCGCGGCGGCCGAGATCCGCTCGATGAATTCGGTGATCGCCTCGCCGGTGCCGACCATCTTGACCGCCGCGTCGTAATCGGGCCAGCTGTCGTACCCGACGAGCCGGGCCTTCTCGTGCCGAAGGTCGAACATCTCGTGCAGGACAGCGTCATTCACCGGCCAACCGCGGCTCTCGAACTCGATGGTGAGGCTGCGCCGGGCTTCGGCGTCGCGCGCGTAGGCGCGGAATGGGCGATAGTCCGGGTAGTCCGTGGTGACCGCGACCAATCCGTCCTCGGCGGGCGGATGGGCCGCGACGAAGTCGTCGGGCAGCCCCGCCAGCCGGTCCGGGGCGAGCCGAATCGCGCGGACGTCGTCCCGGATCGCCCGGCCGAAATCCTGCTCGAGCACGGTGAGCCGCTCGGCGATGACCCGCAGCCGAGCCCGCGTCTGCTCGTCCCGGTCCACACCTCCGCGCCGGAAATCGCGCAGCACGTGCTCACGCATGCGCGCCGCCTGCTCATCCAGACCCGCCGGGTCGGTAGCCGCGACCACGTCATAGAGCGCGCGATCGAGGTCGCGCTCGGTCCGCACCCGATCCACCTGCTGGACCAGCTCCTCACCGCGCCGGCGCACCGCCGCATCGGGGTGTACCTCGACGAACAACCCGGCGGCCGAGTCCGCGCCGCGCAGCGCGATGTCCGCGTCGTTCCACAGGCCGAGCACGTCGGCGGTGTCGCGGGCGTTGCCGTCCGCGAGCAGTGCCAACGTCTCCGCGACGGTCTCCAGCCTGTCCGTCACATAACCGGCGAGCCAGTCGGACCAGTCGTCGGCGGGCAGGGCAAGCGGCTGCGGACTCATTCCCCGACAGTAACCCGGGACCGGATTTCGACCGCACGGTCGGCGCGACAGGAATCAGCCACATAGTTGCTGGATGTCGAATAGGTAACTCATCTTGGCATGTCTTCAACCCGTCTGAGCAGGTCCACCCTAGAATTCCAGCGGTAGGTCCAGGATTCGCTCGTGCGGTGCTGGCCGATCCGGGCCAGGTCTGTCGCCGCGGTTGACACCAGGGAGACGGCTGATGACCTTGCGTGCAGATTCCGGCGACACCCGTCGACTACCGCTGTGGCGGCGGTCGGTGGCGTTGATGGCCGCGGTATTGGCGTTGTCCGTGGCGCCGATCGCACGGGCCGAGCCGCGTGACGTGCCGCTCGGGCTGCCATCGCTCGGGCTCGGGACCTCGCTGACCTTCCCCGGCGCCGAGCATCAGGTCTCGGTGAATATTCCGGTGCTGCCCGGTCTGGCGCCGACCGCCCTGATCGGCACGATTCAACTACCGCCGCACGTGGCGCGGGGGTCGCTGGAGGTGCATTCGGGTGAGCGGCTGATCGACCGGATCGAGCTGCCGCTGGTGCCGCGCGGTCCGATCCGGTTGTCGCTGGCCGGCGCCGAGATCGTCGGCAACGCGATCGCGGTGACGGTCACGTCGTCGCTGATCTCCGAGGCCGGCGCGTGCGTCGTCGACTGGCTGGGGCGGCCGTTGACGCTGACCGAGGCCGCGGTCGTCTACAACGGCGAGGAGCAGCAGCCGGCGACCGTCGCGGACTTCCTGCCGCCGGTGCTGCAAAAGCTGACCGTCTACCTGCCCGCCGGTCCGAGCAAGGTCGAGAGTGCCGCGGCGATGTCGCTGACCACCGCGGTGATCGCCCGCTACGGCAATCAGCCGGTGGCGGTCGAGGTTCGGGCGGTGCAGCCGGGCGCGACGGTCCCGGATCATCCGCCGGGGTTCCTCGAGCGCCAGGTGGTGATCGGCGAATCGGCCGATGCGGCACTGCGTTTGGCGACCGGGTCGGCGCCGGTGCTCACGATCAACGGAACCGATAAGACCCTGCCGGACCAGATGCGTTTGCTGGTCAGCGATTTGGCCAAGGTGGCGATCTCCTCGGCCGCGACGGCGGTGGCGCTGCCGCCCGCGCCCCAGATCGCCCCGGACAGCACGACACTCGGCGCGCTCGGCCAAACTCAGCTCACCGCGACCTCGATCGGCCCGGTCCGCGTCGAGGTCGGCATCGATCAGTCGCGACTCGGCCGCCCGTCCAAGGACGTGCGAGTTCGGTTGCGCGGCAGCTATACCCCGCTGCCGGACACCCTCAACGGTCAGCTCACCGTCAGCGCGGGCACCACCTATATCGACAGCTGGCCGGTAGACGGGTCGGGTCGGTTCGAGCGGTGGATCTCCATCCCGAACTCGGTCCTCGGCCGATTCACCACGCTCGCGGTGACGCTCCAGCAGGCCGGGCTCACCCACGGCTGCGGACTGGAGGCACCGCAGACGCTGACCATCGAGCCGAGCAGCGAGGTGACGAGCGCGGTCGCGGTACCGCCGATCCCCGGCGGCTTCGGCGCGTTGCCGCAGGCGTTGCTCCCCGAGGTGCAGATCGGTTTGCGCACACCAGGTTTCGCGGACACCGTGCGCGCGGTGCGGGTGCTGACCGGACTGCAGCGGTTGACCAGCATTCCGCTGCGACCCGAACTGGTCACCTTCGACCAGGCCGTCGCGAGCACGTCGCCCGCGGTGCTGATCGCGGCGAACGGTGATGTGCCGGAATCGATCCGGCTGCCGCTGCGCCAGACCGACGCCGGGCTGGCGTTGACCGGCGACGACGGCAAGACGATCAGCCGGATCACCACCGATCCGGCGACTCCGTTCGCGTCGTTGCAGAGCACCTGGTCCGGTGGCCGGACGGTCGTCGTCGGTTCCTCCAGCGACACACCGGAACACCTGGACCGAGTGCTCGGCTGGCTCGATGCCGACCTGAATCGGTGGTCGCGGCTGCACGGCGCCGTGCTGTTCCAGGCCGGTGATCGGACGCCGGAGTTCCTCGACCCGGCGACCGCCGCCCCGGCGGCCCCGGACAGCTCCGAAATGACCTCGCTGGCCAAGATTCTCACCGCGGTCGGCGCGGCGGTGGTCCTGCTCGGCGTGCTGATCGGCCTGATCCTGCTGCTGCGGCGCGGCAGGCGGTAGATGTCCACCGGCCCGGCGGCGCGCGGACACGTCCGCGCGACCGTCACCAGAATCACGGCACGGATCGTGCTGATCCTGCTGGCCACCGCCGCCGCGTTCTGGACCACCTGGGTGCGGCTGGTGCACGACACCTGGACCGGTTCGAGCATCGGATTCGTGTTCGTCCTCCCGGTATTGGCGATCTTCTCCGCGATCGGCATCACCCTGCGCCGCGGGGCGGAACTACCCATCCACGACCGGCAGACCGACCTGATCGTCGGCCTGATCGGACTCGGATTGTCCGCTTGCACACTGGGTTTGCTCACCCCGCGCTATCGCTACCTGTACGAGATGCTGCACCTGGACCTGCTGGCGGCCTGGCTGTTCGTCCTCTCCGCGTGCGTGCTGCTGTTCGGTCTGCGCCCGGTCACCCGGTACTGGCCGTGCTGGCTGTTGCTGCTCGCCGCGTTCCCGCCGCCGTATCGAGCGATGCGCGTCATCATCGGCGGCGGCAGCGTCGCGGCGGGCGCGACGATGCTGCTGTTCGCCGCGTTCGCCGCCGCCATCGCGGTGGGCCGCACCCGAACCCGCGCCTGGGTCGGCGCCGGTCTGGCGTTCGCCGTCGGCTGTGTGGTCCTCGTGGCGCTGCGCGTCTGGTGGCCGTCCGCGCGCGTGCTCGCCTATCAGGTGATTCCGTCGGTGGTCGCGGTGCTGATCGTCGCCGCGGTGATGTACGTGGACTGGCGGCGCCGGCGCGGAACCTCGCTCAAACCGCTGGACCGCGAACTCGATCCGCTCACCGCCCCGCAGGCATGGGCGGCGGCGGCCACCGTGACCGTGGCCGCGCTGTTGATCATGGTCATTCCGATTCCCCCGGACTACGACCGCAACTTCCCGGTCATGCCCGGACTCGTGGTCGCCCAGCCCCACACCGTGCCGCCCGGCTGGGGCCAGCTCAGCGAGCGGCGATATCCGTGGGCGCAGAAGTACTTCGGGCAGGGCACCTCGATGACCCGCCAGCTGATCCGCGCCGACCAGCACAACCCGCTGTGGGACAACGAATCCCGGCGTCGCCGCATCGTCGTCGACACCGTCCGCGCCGAGGATCGATACGCGATCGACCGATACCCGGAGTTCGTCCTCTACGACATGCCGCAACCGCGGATCAGCCCGCCGACCCGGATCGATCTCGGCCACGGCATCACCGCCCGGCTCAATACCGTCCTCGACGATCGCCGCCTGCTCAGCTGGACCTGGCTGACCTGGAATTGGAGCGGCGAAGGCGGTTCCGAGCGAATCAGCCTGATCGCGGCGGACAATCACGAGCCCGACGCCGCGTTCCCGCCGCCGCAACCATCGATGCTCGGCATCTTCGAGAACTTCCTGCATCAGTTCCTGCGCGGCAAAGCCGTTGTCCTGGACTCCGAATCCGAGGACGTCGACTCCGACACCGAGCACAAGGACCAGGACATGCTGCTCTCGGTCGCGCGGTCGATCGTGGCCGGAACGGGGAAGCAATGACGACCGGGCAAGCGCCGCAGCCGGGTTCGGACAGTGCGCGTGCACTGCATTCCGCGGTGCACGGGCTGCGTGAGTCCGATCCGCTCGCCTCGGCGTCGGTGGCTTTCCTACCGTGGCAACGCAATACCGCGCTGGCACTGGTCCTGGTGGTCGTGGTGTGTGCCGTGTTCTTCCCGATGGGCACCTGCGTCGTGCTCGTCGCCCTCTGCACCCTCGGCTATCTCGCCGCCATGGGCGATCGGGTACTGATCTTCCAGCGGGGCATGGCCAGGGACGCGATCATGACCGTCAGCGACGCCCGTGCGCTCGCGCTCACCGACGCGGAACTGCCGCCCTACACGATTCTCGTTCCCGCCTACGGCGAACCCGAGGTGGTCGGCGACCTGATCGGCGCGATGACCGCGCTCGACTATCCGAAGGACCGGTTGCAGGTGCTGCTGTTGCTGGAGGAGGACGACTCCCCCACCATCGAGGCGGCCCGGCGGGCCGGCATCGGCACCCTGGCCAGCGTCGACCACGTCACCATCGTCCTCGTGCCGGAGGCACAGCCGCGCACCAAACCCAAGGCCTGCAACTACGGCCTGCACCAGGCGACCGGCGACATCGTCACCATCTACGACGCCGAGGACATCCCCGACCCGCTCCAATTGCGGCGCGTGGTAGCGGCTTTCGCCGAACTACCGCCGGAGGTCGTGTGCATCCAGGCCAAACTGGCCTTCCACAACGGCCGCCAGAACCTGCTCACCGCCTGGTTCACCGCGGACTACGGCCTGTGGTTCGGCTTCCTCCTACCGGGTCTCATGCGCAGCAAAGCGCCGATTCCGCTGGGCGGCACGTCGAATCACTTCAAACGCGACGTGGTGACCGATATCGGCGCCTGGGATCCCTACAACGTCACCGAGGATGCCGATCTGGGCGTGCGCATCGCGGCGTCCGGCTATCGGACGGCGGTGATCGACTCGACCACCCTGGAAGAGGCCAACCCGGACCCGATCAACTGGGTTCGTCAGCGATCGCGCTGGTACAAGGGCTACCTGCAGACCTGGCTGGTGCACACCCGGCGCCCGATCCGGTTGTGGCGCAGCATCGGAACGGTCAGCTTCATCCGGTTCACCCTGATCCTCGCGGGCACGCCGATCATCGCCTGCCTGAACCTGGTGTTCTGGTTCATCACCCTGTCCTGGATCCTCGGTCAGCCCGCGGTGATCGGTCAGCTCTTCCCCGCCGCCGTGTACTTTCCCTCGCTGATCGCGATGATTCTCGGCAACGGGGCGACCATCTACATGAACCTGCTCGCGTGCCGGGAGAACAACCGGTCCGATCTCCTGGTGGCGTGCCTGACCGTGCCGCTCTACTGGCTGCTGATGAGCATCGCCGCCGCCAAGGGCTGCTATCAGCTGGTCCGCAATCCCTCTTACTGGGAGAAGACCTTTCACGGGCTCGGAACCAAGGAGGCCGCCGAGTGAGAGCGCGCTGGATCTTCGCCGCGTCGACGCTGCTGTACCTCGCCGCGGGCACCTGGTTGAGCGCGGGCAACGGGTTCCTGATGGGCGACGCGCTCAGCCGGGTATCCGCCACGCAGGCAACGCTGTTCAGCCGCGATCCGCATCTCTCGGCGATCGGCTTCGTCTTCACGCCGTTGACCTCGCTGGCCCAGTTGCCGATGGTGGTGCTCGCGCAATGGTTTCCGGGCATCACCACCTGGGGCCTGTCGGGTGTGCTGATGTCGGCGCTGTTCATGGCCGGGGCCGTGGTGATGGTGTTCGGCATCGGCACCGATCGTGGTGCGCCGCTGTGGCTCAGCGGAGGTGTCGCCGTACTGTTCGCGCTCAACCCGATGGTGGTGTTCTACGGCGCCAACGGGATGAGCGAGGCGCCGTTCCTGTTCTGCCTGTGCTGGGCACTGCGGCGGCTCATCCGGTGGATGCGCACCGATGACGCGAATGATCTGACCGCGTGTGGCATTGCGCTCGGGCTCGCGTACCTGACGCGATATGACGCGCTGGCGCCCGCCGCCGCCGCGGGCGTGCTCGTCTTCGTGGTCACCTACCGGCGCTGTCGCGGCGAGGACCACCGGCGGCACAGCGCCGTCATGGATTTCATCCTCGTGGTGCTGCCCGTGGCGGCGGCGTTCGTGGTGTGGGCGGCGACCAGCTGGTTGATCACCGGGCTGGCGTTCCATCAGTTCAGTTCGCAGTACGGGAACTCGTCGATCTTGCAGCAGTCCAGTTCGTCGGCGACCGAAACCACTGCGGCGCTGGAGTATTCGGCTGCCGCCACGCTCATTCTCGGGCCGGCGCTGCCGTTGCTCGTGCCGATCGCCGCCGCACTCGCGGTACGCAGGCGCGATGTACAGGTGGTGGTGCCGATCCTGCTGTGCGGTTCGGTGCTCGCCTTCCAAGCCTTCAGCTATGCGAGCGGGTCGACGTTCGCCTTCCTGCGGTTCTATGTGGCGGCGATTCCGTTGGCCGCCGTTCTGGCGCTACAGGTTTCGCCCGTGCGCGGGTTTCCGCCGAGCCGCCGGCCAGGCCGGCACGCTCGGATGGCGGCCACGGAACCGGCACCGGCCACCGGCCGGCATCGGGCTCGAACCGGTTGGCGCGCACCGGCAGTCGGGATGACGCTGGCCCTCGTACTACTGGCCGGCGCCGTTCCGCTGACCGCGTGGGGAATGTCGAGTCACGCCATCTCCGTGCAGGAGTACTCCCTCGGGGCGGTCTTGTTCCCCGATCCGGACAATGCCTCCGAACGCCAGGCGGACGAGCGCCGCATCGCCGCGACGTTCGGCACCGAACGGCGACTGGCGAACTACCTCGATGCCATGGACCTGCCGCGCGGCGCGGTGCTGATGGATACCGTGTACGGCTTCGCCGTCGTCGTCGCCTCGCATCGGCCGGATCAGTTCGTCGTCCCGTCGGATCGCGATTTCGTCCGGGTGCTCAACCGGCCCGCCGAGCACGGCGTGAAATACATTCTCGCGGTGCCCAATACGGGACGAGGCACCTCCGACGCGGTCAACCGGCGCTACCCGACCATGTACGAGAACGGCAGCGGCATCGCGACATTGGCGCTGGAGGCACCCAACGACGGTGCAGGCCAACCGGAATGGCGGATATATCGAGTCCTCGGCGCGGACTGATCAACCCACGGTCGTCCGCTCGGCCGCCAGCGGCCAGAGCGGATCATCCGTGCCCACGTCGAAGGTGCACTGATCGAGCCGCGGATCCGGCACGAACGCCCAGATCAGCGCGCCGGCCGAACCCGCGGCCCGCTGCGCGACGAACTTCGCGTCCAGGTGCGCTCGACGATCCTCGAGACTGCCGCAGGACCCGGCCTCTTCGCCGATCTCGGCCACCAGCAACGGTTTTCCCAATTCGGCGGCCTGGCGCAACCGAACTCCCAAGCCGTTGAAGCGATCTCCCGGCAGCGAGTCGCGAATATAGTCGTGATACTCGACCACATCGACCCCCGGTGACGCGCCGACCGCACGGAACTCATCGCCCTGCGTGCCACATTGTCCCCCGCCCGCGAATCCGGCGTAGATCAACCGCTGCGGATCCAGTTCCCGCACAATGGCTCCGGCGTCATCCATGAACTTGCGCAATACCACCGCGGCATCCGGCGGGCAGGTGCGAGCCGGTAGGTCACAGTGATCGCCGGTGCAATTGCTCGGCTCCGGTTCCCCGACCAGTTCCCACCCGGCGAGGACCGGAATGCTTTTCCACCGGTCCACGGCGGTCTTGATCCAGTCCTGGAAACTCAGCACGGACCTGCCGTGCACGGGATTGCGGGTGCGCCAGCCCTTGACGTACCACTGCCGCTGTTTGAACTGCTCGTCCGCGCAGCCGCCGTCCTGCGGCGAAAGCACCGGAAGCACGATCTGCCCGTACTTTTCGGCGGCCGTGAATACCGCGTCCGCGGCGCTGAAATCCAGGTCGCCGGTGCGCTTATTGATCGATAAGGCCTGGAAAAGATTGAATCGGGTCAGCGCGTTGGCGGGCAGCGCGCCGAAATAGCTGTCCAGATCCGTCTGCGCGCCGCAGCCGAAGTTCACCGACCAGTTCGTCGCCAGCTGCGGTGCGTTGAATCCGGCGGGCCACCAGGGCGCGCCCCGCAGTCGCAACCCCTGCGGCGTGGCGGTGACCACTGCCTCGGCCGCCGGCCGCGACTCCCTCGGCGGGCGCTCGTCGGGACGCGGATAGGGCCCGTCCGCACAACCACCCGCGACCAGACCGGCGATCGCCAGCAGGGCGGCGAGACGAACCCGCTCGGCGGCCATCAGCCGCCTACTGCCCGCACTCGACTGTGAAACCCGGGCAATCTTGCGCATTACACGTGGTCACGGGGGTTACGTTACGCGCGATGCCCGCGCTTACCCCGGCACCACGCCACAGTCACCCTCGATGTGATCCGGTTCGTCCCGCCACCGAGGCAGGGCGCGAATGGGCCACCGGCCCGGCGACCGGTTCACCGGCCGACCGCGCGTACAGGCGGTCGATACCTCTCGGTGCCTGGCCATCGGCAACGTCATCGGAAGGGCGATCTCTCCGGCACAACGCGCAGTCCGCACGTCGGCAGTCCGGACAGCCGGAACACTCCGGCAAACTTTGTCGCAGACAATGCATCAAACCTGTTTGCCCGCGACCGTTTTCGTGCTCTGACACTTCGGCGACACCCCCCACCCGGGGGGTATTCGTCCAACTGGACAAGGTGATCTCAGGCAAGCCCCAACTTCCGATGTCATTGGCGAGCAATCGATTTCGGGTATCCGCAATGAAAGTTCGGTGTAGCGTTGCGCAAACGTCCTGCCGGGGGGTTACCGCAAAACTCGGTGGGCGTTACGGTGGCGGCTCGCCGATGTTTTGAGTTTTCAGTTGGGTAGGAATTGCGATGGCGGACAATGAGATCGACGATTCGGCATCGGCCCGGAAATTGCCGGGCGCGGCAATTGCCGCCGATTCGAGACTGGCCCTGAATGGCGGCGACCCGATTCGGCGCACACCGTGGCCGACGTACGACCGCGGCGCGGTATGCGTACATCCGGAAGACGAGGACGCGGCGATGCGGGCGATCCGCAGCCACCTCTACTTCAGATACGACTATCGCCAGGCGCACGAGACCGAGTGCAGCCAGTTCGAGGCAGAGCTCTGTCGCTACTTCCGATGTAAGCACGCGCTGGCGACGTCGAGCGGCACCACCGCGCTGGCGCTGGCCATCATGGCCGCCGGAATCGAGCCGGGCAGCCTGATCGCCTGCCCCGGTTTCACTTTCGCCGCGACGCCGAGCGCGATCCTGCTCGCCGGCTGCACCCCCTTCCTCGTCGATGTCGACGAAAACCTCCACCTGGACGTGGCCGACCTGCGCAGTCGATGGACCCCGCAGGTCAAGGCGATCATGGTGGTGCACATGCGCGGCTTCGCCGGTGACATGACCGCACTGCTGCGCTTCGCCGACGAAATGGGCGTCCCGGTCTTCGAAGACGCGGTCCCCGCGCTCGGCGCGGAACTGGACGGCCGCAAGCTCGGCACCTTCGGCCTGGCCGGCGGCTTCAGCACCCAATCGGACAAGTCCCTCAACAGCGGCGAGGGCGGCTTCCTGCTCACCGACGACAGCACGCTGTTCGCCCGCGCCACCGTACTTTCCGGCGCCTACGAGGGCCGGCTGCGCCGCCACTTCCCCAACGGCGAGCCGCCGATCGCCACCGATCTGGACCTGCCGCTGCTCAGCTTCCGGATGGACGAGATCCGCGCCGCGCTACTGCGCGCCGAGCTCGAACGACTGCCCGTCCGGCTGGCCGCCTTCCGGCGCAACTACGACTACGTCGCCGCGGCCCTGGCCGACGTCGACGGGATCCACATCCGCCGTCCGGTCGCCGCCGGCGCCTACCTCGGCGAGGCCTTCATCTTCCTGGTCCCGGCCGGCCGTGCCCAGTGGTTCGCCCGAGCGCTGTGCCACGAGGGCATCGAGGCGCGCAATCTGGGCTCGGACGACGACCACAATATCCGCGCCTTCTGGAACTGGCGGTTCATGTTCCGCGGCATGGAGACCCCGGCGATCAAGGAACTCCTGCCCAACGCGACGCGCTATCTGCAACGCGCGGTGGACATTCCGCTCTCCTCGACGCTGTCCGCGACGGACTGCGACGAGCTCGTCGCGGCCGTGCGCAAGGTGGCCGCGAGCGATGTGCCGATCGCCACCGGCGACGGCTCCGCGTGGGCCGGACAGCGATGACCGCACCCTCGGACGCGGCAGCGATGCCGCGCCTCGCGCTCGCCGGGGTGTTCGGCGGACTGTTCTGCGGATACCTCGGCCTGTCCGCGGCGATCCCGGTCATTCCCGCCCACGTCCGGGAGCAATTCGGCGCCAGCGACCTCGCGGTCGGCATCGCGGTCACGGCCACCGCCCTGACCGCGCTGCTCACCCGCCCGATCTTCGGCGGACTGGCCGATCGCCACGGACACCGCGCCGTCATGCGACTCGGCGCGCTCGCCATCGCGGTGGGCGGGTTGCTCTATTTCCTGCCGATCGGCCTGGCCGGCCTGCTGGCGGTGCGCCTGCTGGTCGGCGTCGGCGAGGCGGCGCTGTTCGTCGCGGGCGCGGTCTGGACCGTCACCCTGGCCCCGCACAACCGCCGCGGCCAGGTGATCGGCCTCTACGGGGTGGCGATGTGGGGCGGCATCTCGCTGGGCACCGCGCTCGGTGCGGTGTTGCGCCACTTCGGGATCGAGGCGGTGTGGGCCTTCTGCGCCGCCGCCCCGCTGGCCGGGCTCGTGCTGATCAGCATCGTCGCGCCGCAGCCGCACACCGAACCATCCGGCGGCGGGCGCGGACTCCTCCTGCGCCCCGCCGTGCTGCCCGGTCTGGGCCTCGCGCTCGGTGCCGCGGGCTACGTCGGCCTGGCGGCGTTCGTCATCACCGGACTGCAAGCACGCGGAATCGACTCGGGCGTCATCGTTTTGAGCACCTTCAGCGCGGTCTACGCGGGCACCCGGCTGGTCATCGGGCACCTGCCGGACAAACTCGGGCCGCGCCGGGTCGCCACCTGGTGTGGCGCGGGCGAAGCCGCCGGACTGCTGATCATCGCCTGGGCGCCGAACCTGCCGGTAGCGGTGCTCGGCGCCCTCGTCATGGGCGTCGGATTCTCCCTGCTGCACCCCTCTTTGGCCCTGATGGTCATGAACAACACCGAAAGCTCGAAGCAAGGAGCCGCGCTCGGCGCCTACACCTCGTTCTGGGATCTGGGCCTGTTCGTCTGGGGACCGGCGACCGGCGCGATCGCGGCCGGCTTCGGCTACCCGGCCGTCTTCGTGGTCGGCGCGGCCTGTGCGCTCGCCGCCTCGGTGCTGGCCATGACGCTGCGGCAATCGGTGTCCCTCGAGAAGGCAGTCGACAGATGACCAACCCACCATCGGACAGCGGCGAACCGCTGAAGGTCCTGTGCATCACCGGCTGGTGCCGCAACGGCAGCACCATCATCGGCAACATCCTCAACGAGATCCCCGGCTTCTTCCACGTCGGCGAGCTGCATTTCCTGTGGAAGAACGCGGCGGGTCGCGGCGTCAACGAGGACTGCGGCTGCGGTAGGAAACTGGTCGACTGCCCCGTCTGGTCGACCGTCCTGCCGATCGGGCAGCCCCCCGGGACCACCCTCGTGCAGCACGCCGACGAGGTGATCCGGCGGCAACTCGGCAACGTCCGGACCCGGCACACCTGGCGGGTGCTCCGGCGCGGACTGCACAACGAGCAGATCCGGGCCCACGCCGATCTGATGACCCAGGTCTACCAGGCCGTGGCGAAGCGCACCGAGTCCCGCGTGATCGTCGACACCACCAAGATCCCGGGTGAATCGGCACTGCTCGAGCATCTCGACGGCGTCACGCCGTACTACGTCCATCTGGTCCGTGATCCGCGCGCGGTGGCCCAATCCTGGAGCAAGCCGAAGGAATACGTGTACGCCATGGGACCGGCCAAGAGCACCGGCTACTGGACCGGCTTCAATCTCGCCGCGCACGCGCTCACCCGGCGCTATCCGGAGCGGTCGATGTTCCTGCGGTACGAGGACTTCATCGCCGATCCGGCGGGCACGGTCGATCAGCTGCTGCGTCTGTGCGCGAGCGATCCCGCGGACAACCCGCTCGACGATCGAACCGTCGAGCTGCACACCAACCACACGGTCACCGGGAACCCGGACCGGTTCAACATCGGCGCCACCGTCATCCGCCCGACCGACGATTCCTGGCGGACCGGTCTGTCGCGGTCGGCCCGGCGAACCGTCGCGGCGCTGTCGTGGCCGCTCGCGCGCCGGTACGGATACCGCTTCGGCGCAACGGATTCCAACGAAAGGGGCTGACCGGGTGGACCTGGGTCTGGACAACAAAGTCGCGCTGATAGCGGGCGGATCGAGCGGTATCGGCCTGGCGATCGCCAAGGAACTCGCCGCGGAGGGCGCGCACGTCGCCATCGGCGCGCGCGACCCCGAACGGCTCGCCGCGGCCGAAACCGCCGTCAAAGAGGTCGGCCGCGGCCGCGTGCACGCCACGAGCGTGGACATCACCGACGGCGCGGCCACCCGCCGCTGGATCGATGACGTCGCCGCGGAATTCGGCGCACTGCACGTCGTCGTGATCAGCGGTGGCACTCCGCCGACCGGCAATGCGGCGAGCTTCGCGATATCGGACTATCGAACGGCGGTCGACGCCATCCTGCTGCCGGCCATCGACCTGGCCCTCACCGCATTGCCCCACCTCAGGTCCGCGCGCTGGGGCCGGGTGCTGTTCGTCGCGTCCGAGACCGCCAGCGTGCCGATCAGCGGCCTGGCCATATCCGGCGTGACCCGCGCCGCCATCGTGCGCTTCGCCCAGTCCCTCGCCGCCGAGGCCGGCCGCGACGGTGTCACCGTCAACGTGCTCGCACCGAGCGCGACCCGCACTCCCCTGCTGGAACGCGTTGCGGCACAACAATCCCCCGCCGGATCGCTCGATGAGCGGTTCGACGCCATGGGCACGCATACGGCGGTCGGCCGGATCGCCCGCCCGGAGGAGATGGCCGCCGTGGCCGCCTTCCTGGTGAGCGAGCGGGCCTCCTATCTCACCGGCACGGTACAGCTCGTCGACGGCGGCGCGAGCGTGCTCGGACCGACCTCGGCGCACCTGCCCTGGGAAGCCGACGTGCACGGACCCGCAGACCCGCAGTGAACAGTCGCGGCGCGTTGCCGATGACAGGGAAGGAATTGCTACATGCTGAAGACAGAGGGCATCAAAGAGACGCTGGCGCAGGTCGTCTCGGATCGCAAGCAGGAGCTCTCGCCGGGGCGGATGTTCGTCGAGGCCTGCGCGGAGAACGGGCTCGACGCGGCCGTCGAGTACGACGTGACCATCACCGACACCCTGACCAGCTCGCGGCGCAAACCGCGCTACCCCGCGCGCAATGTGCTCAAAGCCATTGACCTGTCCCGTGATCCGCGCAAGTTCTACTGGCACGAGAGCGCGCCCGGCGCGGACGACGCGCCGATCGAGGGCGCCGAGGTGCGCCGCGAGCTGGCCAGCCGTTTCCACAAGTCGCCGATTCCAGAGCTGCTCACCACCACCGCATGGGTGCAGGTGCCGCCCCAGATGTGGGAGGACCCGGAGACGTTCGAGTCGTTCATCAACTACCGGTTGATCGTGCGGCTGTGCACCGCTGAAAACTACACGATCATCAGCGGCGAGGGTGGCCTGCTGAACATTCCCGGCATCGCCCGGATCACCGATCCCGGGCCGTTCGCCTCGACGATCCTGTGGGCCTGCAACGAGGTCGAGCAGATGGGCGGCACCGCGGACGGCCTGATCATCAATCCGGTCGACTACTACCGCGCCCTGGGCACCAGCAGGCTGATGGCCGACCTGGAGGAGAACGGCGTGTTCATCTGCCGCACCCGCCTGGTCGAGCCGGGCAGCGCGATCGTCGGCGACTTCGGCCACGGCGCACAGCTTTTCGACGCGGGACGGTCGGTGATCCGCTTCGCCGAGCCGCCGCCGGGAACCTTCGCCGAGCCGGGTCCTGCGGTGATGGCGGAGATCTACGAGCGGGTCGTGGTCAATCTACCGACCAACTTCTTCGTCGTGACCGTGTAGGTGGATCGTGACCAGTGACGAGGCGGCTCCCGTGCGCGACGACCCCGATGTGGTGGTGGTCGGCGGCGGGGTCGCCGGGCTGTTCTGTGCGTATCACCTGCGGCGCGGCGGGGCGTCGGTGACCGTGCTCGAGCGCGGTGCGCTCGGCGGGCCGCAGTCGTGTTCCTACGGGAACACCGGTTTCATCGGCACCCACGGCGCCGCGCCACTGGCCGAGCCGGGGCTGCGATCGCCGCGCACCCTCGGCATGCTGAGCGCGGACGCGCCGTTCTACGTCCAGCCGCGGGCAGACCGCGAATTGCTGCGCTGGCTATGGCATTTCGGGCGTGCGTGCACTCCGCTCGCCGCCGCGGCCGGCTTCCGCACGTTGATCGCGATGAAGCGGCGCAGTCTCGACATACTCCTCGAACTGTGCGAATCACCGAGCATCGCCGGCACTTTCGCGTCGCCGGGCATCGTGCTGGCGTACAAGACCGCGCGAGGTTTCGCGGAGGCGAGCCGTTCGGTCTCGCGCACCGTCGCGAACGGTGTGCCGCTGCGCGTCCTCGGCCCGGGCGAACTCGAGGAACTCGAGCCGAAGACGCGCTTCGATATTCAAGGCGCGCTGTACAACCCGGAGGGCGCGTACCTGCACGTGCCGGAGTTCGTTCTCGAATTCGGCAAGCTGCTGCGCGCCATGGGCGTCGAGATCTGCGCACACAGCGAGGTGACGAGTTTCGAGGTCTCCGCGAGCAGGGTCGAACGGCTGCATACCGATCGCGGCGACTTCCGGCCCCGTGACGTGGTGATCGCGGCGGGCGCGTGGTCGACCGAATGCGCACGCCTGGCGGGCGTCGGCCTGACGCTGCAACCGATCAAGGGCTACAGCGTCACCATGGACATGCCGCCCGGCGGGCCGAGCCGGCCGGTACTGCTCAGCGAGGGCCGGATGGCGATGGTCCCGCTCGGCGACCGCCTGCGCATCGGCGGCCGCCTCGAACTGACCGGGATGAGCACCGTCATTTCCGAACGCCGCGTGCGCGGCATGCTGCGCACGGTCACCGAATACCTCCCCGATTTGGAAGAAACGCAAACCCGGGAGACCTGGAGCGGTTTGCGCCCCTGCGCGCCCGACGGCCTGCCGGTGATCGGCCGCACCGGCCTGCGCAATCTCGTGGTCGCGGCCGGCTACGGGCATATCGGCATGGGCCTGGCCCCCGCCGGCGGCGAACTCGTCAGCCAACTCCTGGCCGGCGAGGCCCCGACCACCGACCCCGTCCCGCTGCGGCCGGAACGATTCCGCAGAACCCGCTCGATAAGGCTCTAGAAGTGAACGAACACCCAGGTGTCAAGGGCGACACCACAATCGGCGTACTCTGCCTGGACACCGCCTTCACCAAAATCCCCGGCCACATCCGTAATCCAGCGACCTTCGATTTTCCGGTCGACTACCAGGTCGTACACGGCGCGACCCCGCAACGAATGGTCACCGAGGCGGACCCGACCCTGCTCGACCCGTTCATCATCGCCGCCAAGGAACTCGAGGCGCGCGGCGTCGCGGCGATCACCAGCGGTTGCGGCTTCCTCGTCATCTTCCAGCAGCAACTGGCCGACGCCGTCCAGATCCCGCTCTACAGTTCGAGCCTCATTCAGGTACCGATGGTCCACCGAATGCTCGGCGCGGACCGGAAAGTGGGTCTGCTCGTGGCCAAGAAGTCGGCCCTGACACCACGGCATCTGAACGCGATCGGCGGCGAGGCCGTACCGATCTGCGTAGCCGGAATGGACGACCACCCCGAATTCCGCGAAGTCATCCTCGAAGGCCGCCGCGACGAGCTGGACGCCGACCGTCTCGGCGCGGAAGTCCTGGACGAAATAGACCAACTCGCCGCCGCCAATCCCGACATGGGCGCATTGGTCATCGAATGCACCGACCTGGTTCCCTACGGCCATGCCATTCAAGACCGCCTCGGCCTCCCGGTCTTCGACATAGTCACCCTCACCGAAATGGTCCACCGCACCCTGAGCCACCGCCCGTTTCCCGGGCGGTAGCCGAGGCGAATCCGCGGATCAGAGCAGGTCGTTCAGTATCCGGCCGACCAGGCTCATCATTTCGGGCCGATCGAAGTCACCGTGCGCGCAGTCCACCTCGATGACGTCGATCCGGCCACCGATATAAGCGCGCCATGCCTGTTCGAGCTCGGTCTTGACGTCGATCGTCCGGTTCCCGTCCTGGTCCAGGGTTGCGCCGAAAACAGTCAGATCGCCGGCGTAGAACGGCGAGGTGTAGCCGTCCCACAGCTTGCAGTTGTTGATCAGCACCGTGGTCAGCCGCTCCACCAACTCCTGGATCACCGGCGCGTCGAGCTGTCCGTCGAATCGCTCGACCGCCCAGGCCCGCACGCCGGCCATCGCCTCCTCGTCGGTGACGTCGAAATCGGCCGCAGAGCCGCGCGGCGGCTGACTGTCCAGCACGCCGACGAAGCCCACTTCCATTCCCCGCCGGGACAATTCGGCCGCCATGGCCTGGGCCACGACCCCGCCGTACGACCAGCCGAGCAGGTGATAGGGACCTTCGCTCTGCAAGGTCTGCATCCGGTCGATGTAGTCCGCCACCATCTCCGCCATCGACCCGGCCGTCGGCCCGCCGTCCAGTCCACGGGATTGGATGGCATAGACCGCCCGATCAGGCAGGTGCTGGCCCAGTTGCTGGTAGAACCAGCCGAGGCCGCCGCCCGGATGCAGACACCACAGCGGCTTCTGGGTGCCCGAACCCTTCAGGATCAGCACCGGATCGAAATCCGTTCCGCCGGCGGCGCCTTCGTCGAGCCGCGGCGCCAGCAGAGCCACTGTCGGGGCGTCGAAGATCAGCCGGACCGGGACGTCGACGCCGATGACCGCCCGGATCCGGCTGGTGAGCCGGGTCGCCAGCAGGGAGTGTCCGCCCAGCTCGAAGAAGTCGTCGTCGATACCCACCCGCGGGAGGCCGAGGATCTCGGCGAACAACTCCGCCAGGGTCCGCTCCCTGTCGGCCCGCGGCTCGCGATAGTCGTTGGCGGACAACATCTCCGGGTCGGGCAACGCGGTGCGATCGAGCTTTCCGTTGGGGGTCAGCGGAACGCTGTCGAGCACCAGCACGGTCGCGGGCACCATGAATTCCGGCAGCCGTTCGCTCGCCCAGCGCCGGACCTCGGCGGCGAGCAGGCCGGCCTGGGGATGGTTGGCGTAGACGCTCGGATCCGCCAGCGGACCGGGCGCGACGTACGCGCCGACCAGGGCCCGGCCCTGAGCCGTCCCGGCGTCGACGAAGACCGCGTCCATGTGCCCCCGCTGTGCGGACCAGGTGACCGCGGTCGCGTAGCCGAGTTGCCGGCCGAGCCGGTGCAGATCTTCGGGCACCACGCCCACATCGATCCGCGCGGCGCTGTCGGCCACTATTCCCTCGAAACCCACGGCGAGCGGGACGAGGTGGCCGGTGACCGGGACCGGGTCGCCGGACCGGATCCGGTTCGCGGCTTCGAGCTGGCCGGTCAGCCCGGCGTGCGGGATGCCGGTCACCCGGATGCCGCTGGGACGGCTGGTGCGCAACAGCGCGCGCAACCACACATGATCGCGGAACTCGACGCTCGCCGCGTCGGCCACCGAGACGGCCGGCACCGGGGCGGTGTGCAGGACGACGTCGTATCGGTACCGGGTCAGCTCATTCACCGAGAATCCGCGTTTGAGCCCGATGTCCACGGCACCGAAGCCGATCCGCTGATTCAGCGACAGGAAGTACTCGGGCGACAACAGCAATTCCTGTTCGGCGGCGATGTCGCGGCGCACCCGATCGGCGACGACCGCGGCGTCGTCACCGCCGTTGCGACTGATCTGGACCGCCGTGGTGAACTCCTCCAGCAGCGTCAGATTGCGGATATCGCCGACGAATACGGCACCACCGGGCGCCAGCAGCGACAGGACCTGTTCGAGGACTCGGCGCAGATACTGCTCGCTCGGGAAGTACTGGATCACCGAGTTGAGTACGACGGTGTCGAAATGGTTCTCCGGCAACCCGGCGGTGTCGTCGGCGCCGCGGACGCTCAGCACGACCCGATCGACCCAGTCCTCGTTCAGCTCGCCCAGCCGTTGCCGCAGCGTGCTGATCGTCGCCGCGGAAAAGTCTGTGGCCCAGTACTCCTCGCAGTCGGGCGCCAGCTGCGACAGCAGCAGGCCCGAACCGACGCCGATCTCCAGCACCCGCCGCGGCGCCAGTCCGCGAATCCGCTCGACCGTGGCCGCCCGCCATTCCCGCATCTGGTCCAGCGGGATCGCGGCACCCGTGTAGCTGCTGTTCCAGCCGCCGAAGTCGGCGCCGAACCCGGCGTTGCCGATCGCCTCGCCATCGGCCGGGCGGTCGGCGGAGTACAGGTCGTCGTATACCCGGCGCCACTGCCCGACCAGCTCGTCTTCGCCGACCGCGGGCCCGGACCGGTCGGGCACCACATATCCGACCAGCTGCTTGCCACCGACGTCGCTGTCGCGCACGACGACCACCGCGCGCGACACCGAGGGATGTTGCGCCAGAATCGATTCGACCTCACCCGGCTCGACCCGGAAACCGCGGATCTTCACCTGATCGTCGACCCGGCCGACGAACTCCAGCGCTCCCGCCGAGTTCCAGCGCACCACGTCGCCTGTGCGATACAGGCGGCCACCGGCCGGGTCGAACGGGTCCGCGACGAAGCGGGTGGACGTCAGCCCGGCCCGCCCTTGATATCCGCGCGCCACCTGTTCGCCGGCGACGTACAGCTCGCCGGCGACCCCGGCCGGCACCGGCTTCAGCCACGAATCGAGCACGTAGGTCTGCATATTCATCAGCGGTCGCCCGATCGGCACCGATCCCTCGGCCGCCGGATCGGCAACGAAGGTCGTCGCGAACACGGTGGTCTCCGTCGGTCCGTAACCGTTGACCACCTGCACATCGGCGACCGCGTGTACGCGGCGAACCAGCGTCGAGGAGAGTTCGGCGCCACCCGCGATCACCTGCGTCAGGCCGCGGAAAGCATTGCCCGGCAGCGTTTCCGCGTGATCGAGCAGCACCGACAGCAACGCGGGCGTCGCGAACAGCCGCGTCACCGCGTGCGCCGCCACCAGCTCCAGCATTTCGGTGGGGTCCGAACGCAACTCACTCGCCAGCACCAACCCGCCACCGGAGCTCAACGCCGCCCACATCTCGTAGGTCGAGGCATCGAACGCCATCGACGAATGCACCAGCACCCGCTCGGCCGAGCCCGGCAACCACCCCTGAGACACGTGATTCACCACGTTCCGGTGCGTTATCCCAACACCTTTCGGGACACCGGTCGAGCCGGACGTGTAGATCACATACGCCAGATTCTGCGCCCTGGCTGCCACCCGGTCCGCTGCACTCAGCGCATCAGGGCCGACCGCGTCCAGCGCCAGACGCGGCGCGGACGTTTCCGGCACCGCCTCGGCGATGGCCGGATCGACCACGACCACGACCGGTGCCGCGTCGGCGAGAACGAACGCCAGCCGATCCGACGGATACGCCGGGTCGATCGGCAGATACGCACCGCCGGCCTTCAGCACCGCCAGCAACGTCACGATCAATTCCACCGACCGGGGCACCGCCACCGCCACAATGCTGTCCGGCCGCACGCCCCGCGAAACCAGCACTCGCGCAAGCCGATCCGCGCGAGCGTCGAGTTCCCGATACGACACCTCGGTGTTCGCGTGGATCACGGCCACCGCGTCGGGTGTCCGCGCGACCTGCGCCTCGAACAGCCCGGCCAGGGTGAGATCCGGTTCGATCGCGACGGTGGTCTCGTTCCACCGGTGCAGCACCAACTCGCGCTCGGCCGGGTCGAGTACCTCGACTGCCCCTACGGGCGCACCCGGATTCGCCACGATCGCGGCCAGCATCCGGACGAAGCGCTCGGCCAGGGTCTCGACCGTGCCGCGATCGAACAGCTCGGTCGCGTACTCGATCAGCCCACTCCACGGATAGCCCGCGGGCGCGTCCCCGATATTGAAGAACAGGTCGAATCGGGAGGCGCCGATGGCGGCCGGGTAGGGCTCGAACCGAACGCCCGGGAGATCGAGACTGGCCAGGTTGTTGTTCTGGAAGGCCAACGTCACCTGGAACAGCGCGTGCCGGGCCGCCGAGCGGACCGGGTTGAGCAGCTCGACGAGCAGTTCGAACGGCGCGTCCTGATTCTCGTAGGCGGCCAGCGCCTTGGTCCGCACCTGTCCGAGCACCTCGGCGCACGAGTCCGACGGCGCGATCCGCGTCCGCAACACCCAGGTGTTGACGAAGAACCCGACCAGATCCGACAGCGCCTCGTCGGTGCGGCCCGCGATCGGCGAGCCGAGCGGAATGTCTTCTCCGGCAACGAGTTTGAACAGCAGCATGGCCAGCGCCGATTGCAGCACCATGGACACGGTCGCGCCCTCGCGCGCGGCCAGCCGCTCCACTCCGGCGCGCAGCCCGGGATCGATGTCGAACATCACCATGTCGCCGCGATAACTGGCCACCCGCGGCCGCGGCCGGTCGGTCGGCAACCGCAATTGCTCGGGCAGGTCGTCGAGTTCGGCGCGCCAGTACTCGAACTGCTGCGCCAGCAAGCTGTCCGGGTCCTCGGCCGCACCGAGCAGTTCCTGCTGCCACAGCGTGTAGTCCGCGTACTGCACCGGCAGCGCCGCCCATTCCGGCGCCCGGCCCTGGCCGCGAGCCGCGTACGCCACCGACAGGTCCCGCAGCAGCGGCGCCATCGACCAGCCGTCGCCGGCGATGTGGTGGATCACCAGCACCACCACGCAGTCCTCGCTGCCCGGACGCACCACCGTGACCCGGATCGGTATCTGGCCGGCCAGGTCGAACCCGAACCGGACGGCCTCGGTCACCGCGGCGTCCAGCTCGGCCGGATCCGCGTCGGCGACGACCACCGGCACCTCGATCGAGTCCACGTCCAGCACCTGCTGCGCGGGCGTGCCGTCCACCTCGACGAAGATCGTGCGCAGGCTCTCGTGCCTGGCGATCACGTCGCGGATCGCGGCGCGCAGCACCGGTACGTCCAGGCCGCGCATCCGCACCGCCAGCGGAATGTTGTAGGTCGCCGACGGTCCCTCCAGCCGGTGGATGAACCACAACCGCCGCTGTGCGTACGAGGCGGGTACCACGTCCGGGCGTGGCTGGGCCACGAGCGTGGGACGTATCCGCACGCCGGCATCGAGCCGGGTCGCCAACCGCGCCACCGTCGGCGCGTCGAAGACGGTCCGGATCGGCACCTCGATCCCGAGCTCCGCGCGAATCCGGCCGGCCAGCCGGGTGGCGGACAGCGAATGGCCGCCCAGCTCGAAGAAGTTGTCGTCGATCCCCACCCGGTCGCGGCCGAGGACCTCACCGAACAGTGCGGCCAGTACCCGCTCGTCGTCGCCGCGCGGCGCGCGATATGCCGCGGACGAGGCGAACTCCGGCTTCGGCAGCGCCTGCCGATCCACCTTGCCCGCGACGGTCAACGGCACCGAGTCGAGCACCAGCACCGCCGACGGCACCATGTAGTCGGGCAACCGCTCGGCCACGAACCCGCGCACCTGTCCGGCGTCGAGCGCCGTCGACCCGGTGCGATCGGCGACCACATAGCCGACCAATTGCTTGCCGGCGCCCTCGGCGTCGTGCGCCACCACGAGGGCTTGCGATACCGAAGGATGCTGCGCCAATACGCTTTCGACCTCGCCGGGTTCGATCCGGAAGCCGCGGATCTTCACCTGATCGTCGACCCGGCCCAGGAACTCCAGCTGCCCCAGAGTGTTCCAGCGCACCACGTCGCCGGTGCGGTACAGCCGCCCGCCGCCCGCCGGATCGAACGGATCGGCCACGAAGCGGGCCGCTGTGAGCCCTGGCTTGCCGAAATACCCGCGCGCCGTTTGGGTTCCGGCCAGGTACAGCTCACCGGCGGTCCCGATCGGCACCGGCGTCAGCCAGGCATCCAGGACGAACGCCCGGACCCCGGCCAACGGCCGCCCGATCGGCACGGCCGCGCTCCGCACGGTCGCGGCGTCGGCCGCGCACACGGTGGCGAACACCGTCTCCTCGGTCGGGCCGTACCCGTTGACGACCTCGATGCCGGGCCCGATCGCCCACACCCGCTGGGCGAGCGCCGCGGAGACCTCGGCCCCGCCGGAAACCACCTGCGCCACGGTCCGGAAGGGGTTGCCCGGCGTCGCCTCGACTCGATCGAGCAGTACCGACAGCAGGGCCGGCGTCGCGAACACCCGGGTCACCGCCGCGGTCTCGATCAACTCGACCATTTCGGCGGGATCCGACCGCGGTGCGTCGGTCAGCACGAGCGCGTGACCGTCGCACAGGGTCGGCCAGATCTCGTAGGTCGAGACATCGAACGACACCGAGGTATGCATCAGGACGCGCTCGTCCGGGCCGGTCGACCATTGCTGCGCGACCAGGTTGGCGACGTTGTGGTGAGTGATGGCAACACCTTTGGGCACACCGGTGGAGCCCGATGTGTAGATCAGGTACGCCAGATTCTGCGGCCCGGCCGCGACGCGACCGGTTCGCTCACCGGTGTCGAGGTGTTCGACGGTGTCGAGATGCAGCACCGGCGTGTCCGTGCCGGGCAGAATGCTCGCGGTGGCACGGTCGGTCAGCACGACGACCGGCGCGGCGTCGGCGAGGATGAACGCCAGCCGATCCGACGGATACGCCGGGTCGATCGGCAGATACGCACCACCTGCCTTCAGCACCGCCGAGAAGGCCACGATCAATTCGACCGACCGGGGCAGCGCAACGGCCACGATGCGGTCCGGCCCGACGCCACGCGAAATCAGCACCCGCGCAAGCCGTTCGGCGCGGGCATCGAGTTCTCCGTACGACACCTCGGTGCCCGCACCGATCAGGGCGACCGCGTCCGGCGTCCGGGCGACCTGAGTTTCGAACAGCCCCACCAGGGTTCGACCCGGCTCGATCGAAGCGGCTCCGCTGTTCCATCGACGCAACACCACTTCGCGTTCGCCGGCGCCGAGCAGGTCGATCGACCGCACCGGCACGTCTGGATCCGCGACCACCTGCCGCAGGATCCGCACCAGACGGCCTGTCATGGCCTCGACCGTGGACCGGTCAAATGCGGCAGGGTGATATTCGAGCTGGAGGGTCAGGGTCGGCGCGGTATTCGCGATGACCGTCAGCGGATAGTGCGTAGGCGCGTTCGGGCGGGCGGCGCTGATCGCAAGGCCGCCGGTGCCGGTGGCTTCACCGATTCCGGTGTGGTCGATGGGATAGGACTCGAACGCGATCAGCGTGTCGAAGAGGACATTCACTCCAACGGCCTGATGGATGTCGCTCAAACCGACATGGTGATGGTCCAGCAACGCGGTTTGCCGCGCCTGCAAATCCGTCAGCAATTCGGCGAGACCGCGGCGAGGGTCGAATCGCACTCGCACCGGCACGGTATTGATGAACAATCCGACCATCGAGTTCACCCCGGCGATCGCCGGGGGCCGGCCGGACACCGTGGCGCCCGCGATCACATCGTGGCTGCCCGTCGCCGCGGCCAGGAGGACTCCCCACGCGCCTTGCACGACGGTGCTCAGGGTCGTCCCGAGTTCTGTGGCCCGCCTGGTCAATTCCAGTGCTGTCGCCGAGGACAGGGGGACGTCGACCCGGTCCACCTCCGGCAGCTCGGAATTCTCGGTCACGCCGGGCACGCTGTCGGCGAGCAGCGTGGGCTCGCGGACACCGTCGAGTTCCTGTTGCCATGCCCGCACGCCCGCTTCGGCGTCCTGCTCCCCCAGCCACTTCAAGAACTCTTTGTATTCGGCGACCGGCGGCAGCGCACCGGACCCGCCGTACAGCCGGAACAGATCCACGACCAGCAGCGGCAGCGACCACCCGTCCAGCAGCACGTGATGCGCGGTCAACACCAGCTCCGACCGATCCGCGCTCAGTCGCACCACCATCAACCGCAACAGCGGCGGAACCGTCACATCGAAGTGCGCGGCCCGGTCCCCGGTCAGCAGCTGCTGCAAAGCGGCATCCCGCGCACTTTCGGCCACCCCGGTCAAATCCACCACCCGCCAGGGCAATTCCACCCGGTCCAGTACGACCTGTACCGCGTCGCCCCGCCGATCGGTCACGAACGCCACCCGCAGATTCGCGTACCGATCCACTATCGCCTGACCGGCCGCCCGCATCCGCTCCGCATCGACCCGGCCGTCCAGGCCGAACACGATCTGCATGTGATACGCGTCGAAACCGGACCCGGCCATGACCTGGTGGAACAACAGCCCGGACTGCATCGAGGTGAGCGGCCAGACATCCACCAACCCCGGATACCGGTCCTCCAACGCCTCGATCTCGGTCTGCCGCATCCCCTTCGCCAGCACATCCGAGGGAGACAGACCACCCCCGCCGGCCGACACATGCCCCGCCAATCCGGCGACCGCGTCCTGCCACAGGCCGGCGAGCTCCTGTATCTCGTTCTCGGACAGCACTTGCGCGGGTGCGGCGAACACCGCCTGCAACACCGGGCCCGCGTCGGTGTCGAGCACGATCGTGTTGACGTCCAGCACCGCCATCGCCGGCATCGCCGCCAATGCCGGATCGACCGGGCTGATCAACTGCCCGGCATCGACCGACGGCGTCCAGCCCGCGCCGCGCAGCCGTTGCGGCAGCAGATCCGTCGAGGTGAACCGGCCGAGGTAGTTGAAGCCGATCTGCCCGGCCGAATACTGTTGCAGCACCTGCTCGGTCGCGGGATTCAGGTACCGGAGCAACCCGTATCCCATCCCCTTGTCCGGCACCGCGCGCAACTGTTCCTTCACCGACTTGACCAGCGCGCCCGCGGCCGGGCCGCCCGCGCACAGGTCGTCCCAGGCGGCCGGGGGCGCGGTCAACCGCACCGGGAACATGCTGGTGAACCAGCCGACCGTGGTCGACAGGTCCGCACCGGGCACGACGTCTTCCGCGCGCCCGTGCCCCTCCAACCGGATCAGCACCGACGCCGCACGCACGCCCCTGCGCGCACGCCAGCGGTGCACGGCTACCGTCAGAGCCGCCAGCAGGCCGTCCTCGACGCCGCCGTGGAAGGCCGCGGGCAACGCGGTCAGCAGAATCTCGGCGGCCGCCACCGGAATCCGCACCAGCGCGTGAGCGGCCTCGGCCATCACATCGACGGCCGGATCGAGGGGCCTACGACCGAGCATCGGATCGGGCCCGTCGAGAACCGCACGCCACCAAGCCAACTCGGCCACCCGCTCCGGCCGGGCCGCCTGTTCGACCAATCCGTGCGCCCACCGCCGCATCGAGTTGCCCGACCGCGCCAACACCGGCGTCAGCCCGGTGGACACGTCCTGCCAGGCGTTCGCCAAGTCCGGCAACAGGATTCGCCACGACACGCCGTCGACCACCAGGTGATGCGCCACGATCGACAGCCACCCCGCCCGATCGGGGCCCGCGTCGAACCACACGAACTGAACCATGACGCCCGCCGCCGGAGCCAAACGGCCCGCGGCAGTGCCCATCTCCGACACCACGAAGGCCGAGATGTCGTCGGCTCCGGCCACCGATACGCGGGACACCAGCGCGTCCACGTCGACCGAACCGGCCGGTGGCACGTCGAGCCCGGCCCCGCGCTCGTCCTCGACCAGCCGCGCGCGCAACATGTCATGGCGATCGATCACCGCCGACAGCGTCGCGACCAACCCGGCCCGATCGATGCCTACCGGCAGATCCAGCACCATCGACTGGGTGAAGCTGTCGAACCCCGCGCCGCCCAGGTCCCGGACGAACCGAGCGACCGGCAGCAACGGCATCCAGCCCACCGCGCCGGTGGGCAATTCGGCCAGTACCGGGCCGGTTGCCTCGCGCCCCGTCGCGATCGCGGCCAATGCCCCGGCGGTCTGATGTTCGAACACCTCGCGCGGGGTGACCTCCACGCCCAGCTCGCGCGCCCGGGACACCACCTGAATCGACCGGATGCTGTCGCCGCCCAGTTCGAAGAAGCTGTCGTCCACCCCTACTCGGTCGAGGCCGAGCACCTCGGCGAATACCGATACCAGGACGCCCTCCGCCGCCGATACCGGCGCCCGGTACGGCCGCGACGACGTCAGCTCGGGATCGGGCAGGGCCTTGCGGTCCACCTTGCCGTTCGCGGTCAGCGGCACCGCGTCGATCGCCAGCACCGCCGTCGGCACCATGAAGTCGGGCAGCCGCTCGGCGACGAAGCCGCGCACCTGCGCACCGTCGACCGAATCGGCCCGATCGGAGACCACGTACCCGATCAGCTGCTTGCCCCCGGTGCCCGTGTCGCGTACGACCACCACGGCACGCGACACCGACGGATGCTGCGCCAGCACGGATTCCACTTCGCCGGGCTCGACCCGGAAGCCGCGGATCTTGACCTGGTCATCGACGCGGCCGACGAATTCCAGCGCCCCGGCCGGGTTCCAGCGCACCACGTCGCCCGTGCGATACAGGCGGCCACCGGCCGGGTCGAACGGATCGGCCACGAACCGCGACGCCGTCAGCCCGGCCCGGGCTCGATACCCTCGCGCCAATTGCGTACCGGCGATGTACAACTCACCAGCGACGCCCACCGGCACCGGCTTCAACCACGAATCCAGCACATAGGTCCGCATGCCGGCCAGCGGTCGCCCGATCGGCACCGATCCCTCGACCGCCGGATCGGCACCGAAGGTCGTGGCGAACACCGTGGTCTCTGTCGGACCGTAACCATTGACGACCTGAACCCCGTCGGCGAGTCCCCGGACTCGGCGGACCAGCGTCGAGGAGAGTTCGGCGCCGCCGGCGATCACCTGGGTCAGTCGCGCGAAAGGATTGCCGGGCAGCGTTTCCGCGTGATCCAGCAGCACCGACAGCAGCGCCGGCGTCGCGAACAGCCGCGTCACCGCGTGATTCGCGACGAGGTCCATCATTTCCGCTGGGTCCGAACGCAACTCACCCGCCAGCACCAACCCGCCCCCGGCACACAACGCCGCCCACATCTCGTAGGTCGAGGCATCGAACGCCATCGACGAGTGCACCAGGACCCGCTCGGCGGTGCTCGACAGCCACCCCTGCGACACGTGGTTCACGACGTTGCGGTGCGTGACGCCGACACCCTTGGGCGTTCCGGTCGAACCGGACGTGTAGATCACGTAGGCTAGATTCTGCGGCCTCGGCGGACGACCGATCCGGGCCTTCCCCTCCGGGACGTCGAGCGCGTCGACACAGACCTGCGGCGTCGTCGGGCCGGGCAGCGTGCCCGCGGTCGCACGATCGGTCACCACGACCACCGGCGCGGCGTCGGCGAGGATGAACGCCAGCCGATCCGACGGATACGCCGGGTCGATCGGCAGATACGCGCCACCGGCTTTCAGTACCGCCAGCAACGCCACGATCAGCTCCGCCGACCGGGGAACCGCCACCGCGACGATGCTGTCCGGTCCGACCTCGCGCGAAATCAGCACTCGCGCAAGCCTGTCGGCGCGGCGGTCGAGCTCGCGATAGGACACGTCGACGTTCGCGAAGGTGAGCGCGACCGCGTCCGGTGTCCGGGCGACCTGCGCCTCGAACAGTCCGGCGACGGTGGTGTCCGGGATTTCGGCGGTGGTGTCGTTCCACCGGCGCAGCACGAGTTCACGTTCGTCGGCACCGAGAATATCGAGCGACGCCACCCGGGCATCCGGATCCGCGACCAGCTGCCGCAGAATCCGTACCAGGCGCTCGGCCATCGATTCGACTGCGGCCCGGTCGAATTCGTCGGTGCGATAGTCGAGATACAGCGTCAAGGCCGGCGCGGCGCCGGCGATGACCGTCAGCGGGTAGTGCGTCGACGAGGTCGGGCGCAGGCCGGTGATGGCGATGCCGCTGCTGTCGACCGCCGCCGCGATGCCGCTCCGGTCGACCGGGTAGGACTCGAACGCGATCAGGGTGTCGAACAGGACGCTCACCCCGGCCGCCTGGTGGATATCGCTCAGCCCGACATGGTGGTGGTCCAGCAGCGCGGATTGGCGGGCCTGCAAGCCGGTCAGCAGATCGGCGAGCGAGTCCTGCGCGCCGAATCGCACCCGGACCGGCACGGTATTGATGAACAGGCCCACCATCGAGTCCACGCCGTCGATGGCCGGTGGACGACCCGACACGGTGGCACCGACGACGACGTCATGGCGTCCGGTCAGCGCCGCGAGCAGAATCCCACAGGCGGCCTGCACGACCGTGTTCACCGTGATGCCGAGTTCGCCTGCGCGCCTGCCCAGCCCCGCAGCGGTCTCGGCGGTGAGCGGCACCTCCACTCGTTCGACGCCCGCGGCGCTGCCCGCGCTCCGCACGCTGTCCGCGAGCAGGGTCGGCTCGTGCACGCCGTCGAGTTCCTGACGCCAGGCTCGCACGCCCGCTTCGGCGTCCTGCTCCCCCAGCCAGGTCAGGAATTGCCGGTAGGCGGGCGCCGCCGGCAGTTCCCGCGCCGAACCGGCAGAACTGTAGAGCCGCAACAGCTCTCGGATCAGCAGCGGCAGCGACCAGCCATCCAGCAGCACGTGATGGGCGGTCAGCACCAACTCCGCCTGCTGTTCGCCCAGCACCACCAGCGTCAACCGCAGCAGCGGCGGGACCGTCATATCGAAGTGCGCACGCTGATCCTCGGCGAACAGCCTGGCCGCTTCGGCATCCCGCGCGGCCTGGTCAAGGTGGCGCAAATCCGCTACCCGCCATGGCAATTCGACGTCGTCCAGGACGACCTGAACCGTCTTTCCGTGCGCCGCGGCGACGAAGCCCGCCCGCAGATTCGGATACCGGTCCAGCAGCCCCTGGCCTGCCGCCCGCATCCGCTCCGGATCCACCCGGCCGGCCAAACCGAAGACGACCTGCATGTGATACGCGTCGAAGCCCGGCTCGGCCAGCGCCTGGTGAAACAGCAGCCCCGACTGCATCGGGGTCAGCGGCCACACATCCGCCAGGCCGGGATACCGGGTCTCCAGCGCGTCGACCGCGGCCTGGTCGACGCCGTCGTACAGCACGTCGGATGGCGTCAGGCCCCCTGCGCCCGGCGTCTCGACGTGCCGCACGAATCCCGTCAGCGCCGTGCGCCACAGGTCGGCGAGGTCCTCGGTCTCCGCCTTCGCCAGCGCTCCGGCCGGCGTCGCGAACACCGCTCGCAGCACCGGCCCTTGCTCGGCGTCGACCACCATCGCGGTGACATCCAGCACCGCCATCGCCGGCATGGCCGGGTCCGGGGCGGCTTCGGCACCCCCGGTGTCCGCGGCCGGGGCCCACGCCGTGCTCGGCGAGCGGTGCGGCAGCAGATCCGCGGAGGTGAGCCGGCCGAGGTAGTTGAACCCGATCTGCCCGGCCGAATGCTGCTGCAGCGCAGCGGCGGTGCCGGGGTTGAGGTAGCGCAGCAACCCGTATCCCATGCCCTTGTCCGGCACGGCACGCAACTGTTCTTTGATCGATTTCAGCACGGCACCGGCCGCAGGCCCACCGGCGCACAGCTGTTCCCATTCCGTCGCGGACGCCGCCAGGCGCACCGGGAACATGCTGGTGAACCAGCCAACCGTGCTGCTCAGGTCGGCCCCGGGAACGGTGTCCTCTTCGCGCCCATGGCCTTCCAACCGGACCAACACCGATTCCTGGCCCATGCCGTGCGTGTGCCGCCAGCGAATGACCGCGACCGCCAGGGCCGCGAGCAACCCGTCCTCGACCCCGCCGTGGAACAGCGCGGGCAAGGTGGTCAGCAGCGCCTGGGTGTCGGCGGCGGGAAGCTCGACGCTCACGTGGTCCACGGTCGCCATCACGTCGACGCGCGGGTCCAGCGGCCGGGTGCCCAGTGTCGGGTCGGGGCCGTCGAGAACCGAACGCCACCAGGCCAATTGCTCCACCAGGCGCGGGGCCTGCGCTTGCTCGACGAGCCCGTGCGCCCACCGCCGCACGGAGGTGCCGGTCCCCGCCAGCACCGGCGGCAAACCGGCCGACACGTCCTGCCACGCGGACGCCAAGTCCGGCAGCAGAATTCGCCAGGACACGCCGTCGACCACCAGATGATGGGCGACGACTGCCAGCGCTCCCGCCTGCGTGCGCCCGGCGTCGAACCACACGAATTGCAGCATCACCCCGCCCGCCGGAGCCAGCCGATTCACCGCCGCGCGCACCTGCGCGGACCTCGCCTCTGCCGAATGCGGCTCGGCGACCGGCATTTCGACACGGTGCAGCAGGCCGTCCACATCGATCGAACCGGCCGGTGCCACCTCGAGCCCCGGACCACGCTCGTCGTCGACCAACCGCGAGCGCAGCACATCGTGCCGATCGATCACCGCGGCCAGCGTCGCGACCAGGTCCGCCCGATCGATCCCGACCGGCAGCTCGAGCACCAGCGATTGATTGAAACTGTCGAACCCCGCGCCCGATTCCCGCACGAACCGGGCTACCGGCAGCAACGGCAGCCAGCCCACGCCGCCGCCGGTCAACTCGGCCAGGACCGGGGCGGACGTGTCTCGCCCGGCCGCGACGGCGGCCAATGCCGCGGCGGTCTTGTGCTCGAACACCTCCCGCGGACTGATGTCGACCCCGAGCGCCCGGGCCCGCGACACCGCCTGGATCGAGCGGATGCTGTCGCCGCCCAGCTCGAAGAAGCTGTCGTCCACGCCGACCTGTTCCCGGCCGAGCAGCTCGGCGAACACCGTGGTCAGGATCTGTTCTTCGGTGGTGCGCGGCGCCCGGTACCGCGCCGAGGAGGTGAGCTCCGGGGCCGGCAGCGCGGCGTGATCGAGTTTGCCGTTCGCGGTCAGCGGCACCGCGTCGATGACCATCACCGCGGCCGGAACCATGAAGTCCGGCAGCCGTTCGGACACGAACCCGCGCACGTCCGCACCGTCGAGCGCGGACCCGTCGGCCACGACATAGCCGATCAGCTGTTTGCCGCCGCCGGTCTCACGGGCGACCACCACCGCCTGCGACACCGAAGGGTGCTGTGCCAGCGCGGTTTCGATCTCGGCGGGCTCGACCCGGAAGCCGCGGATCTTGACCTGATCGTCGATGCGGCCGACGAACTCCAACTCGCCCTGGCCGTTCCAGCGCACCACGTCGCCGGTGCGGTACAACCGCCCGCCCGCGGCGTCGAACGGATCGGCCACGAAGCGCGAAGCGGTCAGGCCCGCCCGGCCGAGGTAGCCACGCCCCAATTGCACACCGGCCACATACAACTCACCGGCGACGCCGGCCGGGACCGGCATCAACCAGGAGTCCAGCACGAAGACCCGCACGTTCCCCATCGGTCGGCCGATCGGCACGGCGCCGCCGATCGCCGCCTCGGCGTCGTAAGCGGTGACGCACGCGGTGGTTTCGGTCGGTCCGTACCCGTTCATCACCTGGGCACCGGGGTATCGAGCGTTCCATCGATGGACGACCGCCGCGGTCAGCTCCGCGCCGCCGGCGATGATCCGCCGCAACGTCCGCAATGGGTTGCCGGGCAACGACTCCACGTGATCGGCCAGCGCCGACAGCAACGGTGGGGTCGCGAACATCTTCGTCACCGATCGACCGGCGATCAGTTCCGTGACCTCGTCCAGGTCCGATCGCGGTGCGTCGGCCAGCACCAATGTCGCGCCACCGCACAGGGTGGGCCAGATCTCATAGGTGGACGCGTCGAACGCGATGGACGAGTGCACCAGCACCCGGTCCCCGGGGTCGACGGACCAGGCCTGAGCGACCAGGTTCGCCACGTTACGGTGCGTGATACCAACGCCTTTGGGGACGCCGGTGGAACCGGAGGTGTAGATCACGTACGCCAAGTTCTGCGGAGCCACCGTGACGACTGGAGCCGGATCGGTCCCGCCGGTATCGAGCGCGTCGAGGTAGAGGTGCGCGGTTTCGTTGTCCGGCAACGTCTTCGCCGTCACCGAATCGGTCACGAGAACGGTCGGGGCGGCGTCGGTGAGGATGAACGCGAGCCGATCCGACGGATATCCCGGATCGATCGGCAGATACCCACCGCCCGCCTTCAAGACGGCCAGCAGTGCCGCGATCTGGTCCACCGATCGTGGCAGGGCGACCGCGACGACACCATCCGGCCGCACCCCGCGCGAGATCATGCTCTGGGCGAGCCGGTCGGCACGAGCATCCAGTTCCCGATAGGTCACCTCGTCCGAACCGTGCACCACCGCAACCGCGTTCGGCGTCGCGGCCACCTGCGCCTCGAACAACCCGATCAGGGTGGCTTCCCCGACCTCGGCCGTGGTGTCGTTCCACCGGCGCAGCACCGTCGCACGCTCGTCGGCGTCGAGCACGTCGATCGAACCCACGGCCGCGCCGGGATCCGATACCACCGATTCCAGCGTCCGCACCAACCGCGCGGCCATCGTCTCCACCGTGGATCGATCGAACAGCTCGGTGGCGTACTCCACCAACCCGTTCCAGGGCTGACCGGCGGCGGAGTCGGCGATATTGAAGAAGAGGTCGAAGCGCGCGGTGGTGACGGACGCGTCGTAGGGCTCGAACCGGACCCCGGGCAGTTCCAAGGTGGGCGCGGTGTTGTTCTGGAACGCGAGCGACACCTGGAACAGCGGGTGATGCGCCGCCGAGCGCGCCGGGTTGAGCAACTCCACCAGCAACTCGAACGGGACGTCCTGATTCTCGTACCCGGCCAGGGCCTTCGCCCTGACCTGGCGCACGATCTCGGCGAACGACGTCGCGGGCGATACCTTCGTCCGCAGCACCCAGGTGTTGACGAAGAAGCCCACCAGATCGGTCAGCGCGTCATCGGTGCGCCCGGCGATCGGCGATCCGAGCGGAATATCTTCCCCCGCACCGAGTTTGAACAGCAGCACGGACAACGCCGACTGCAACACCATCGACACTGTCGCACCTTCGCGACCGGCCAATCGTTCCACGCCTGCGCGCAGCGCGGGATCGATGTCGAAGGCCACCATGTCACCGCGATAACTGGCGACCCGCGGCCGCGGCCGATCGGTCGGCAACCGCAACTGTTCGGGCAGGTCGTCGAGTTCGGCACGCCAGTAGGCGAATTGGCGCGACAGCAGGCTGTCCGGATCCGCCGACGACCCGAGCACCTCCTGCTGCCACAGCGTGTAATCCACGTACTGCACCGGCAGCGGGCTCCACCCGGGCGCCCGATCCTCGATGCGCGCCGCGTACGCCACCGACAGGTCGCGCAGCAAAGGCCCGGCGGACCATCCGTCGCCGGCGATGTGGTGGATCAGCAGAACCAGCACACACTCCTCGGGTCCGCCGCGAAACACGTTGGCGCGGACCGGAATCTCCGTCGACAGATCGAATGCGTAACGCATCGCCGCGGCGACGGCGGCGGCCAGCTCGGCCGGGTCCACGTCGGTGACCGCGATCGGCACCTCGACCCCGTCCGCGTCGAGCACCCGCTGGGCGGGCACCCCGTCGGCCTCGGCGAAGACGGTGCGCAAACTCTCGTGCCGCGCGACCACATCCCCGATCGCGGCGCACAGCGCCGGCTCGTCGACCCCGTGCAACCGCACCACCAGCGGCATGTTGTAGGTCGCCGAAGGACCTTCCAGCCGGTGAATGAACCACAGCCGCCGCTGCGCGAACGACAACGGAACCGGCTCGGGACGCGGCCGGGCCAGCAACGCCGGACGCCGCCGCGCGCCGTCCTCGAGCCGGGTCGCCAACTGCGCCACCGTCGGCGCGTCGAAGACCGTCCGGATCGGCACCTCGACGCCGAGCACGACGCGAATCCGGCTGACCAAGCGGGTCGCCAGCAGCGAATGGCCGCCCAGCGCGAAGAAACTGTCGTCGATGCCGACCCGGTCGAGTCCGAGGATCTCGGCGAACAACGCGGCCAGCATCTGCTCCTGGATGGTCGTCGGCGGCCGATAGGCCACCGCCGACCGCAGATCCGGGACCGGCAACGCCGCGCGATCCAGTTTCCCGTTCGCGGTCAGCGGCACCGCGTCGATCACCAGCACCGCCGCGGGCACCATGAAGTCCGGCAGCCGCTCGGCCACGAACCGGCGCACCTGCGCACCCGCGAGCCCGTTGCCCTCGACGGAGCCGGCTCGGTCGGCGACCACGTAGCCGACCAACTGTTTGCCGCCCTCGGTGTCCCGCGCGAGCACGACCGCCTGGGAGACCGAAGGATGTTGGGCCAGTGCGGTTTCCACCTCGCCGGGTTCGACCCGGAAGCCGCGGATCTTGACCTGGTCGTCGACCCGGCCGGCGAACTCCAGCACCCCGGCCGAGGTCCAGCGCACCACGTCACCGGTGCGATACAACCGGCCACCGCCGGACGGATCGAACGGATCGGCCACGAACCGGCCCGCGGTCAGCCCCGGCCGCCCGTGATAGCCCCGCGCCAGCTGGGCACTGGACACGTACAACTCACCGGGCACCCCCACCGGAACCGGCGCCAGCCACGAATCCAGCACGAACACTCGCGTATTGGCCACCGGCCCGCCGATCGGCACCAGCGCGTCCCCCACGTCGTCGGGCACGACGAACGCCGTCACATCGACCGTGGCCTCGGTCGGGCCGTACAGGTTGTCCACCCGGCCAACCCCGCACTTGGTCTTGAGCGCGTCCACCAGCCCGGCGGCGAGTGTGTCCGCGCCGGTATTCACCTGCGTCACGCTCTGGAATGGATTGCCCGGCAACGACTCCACGTGCTCGATCAGGGCCGACAGCAGCGGCGGCGTCGCGAACATCTTGGTCACCGACCGCGACTCCACCAGCCGGGTGATCTCGACCAGATCCGACCGCGGCTCGCGTGCCACCACCAGCGCCGCACCGCCGGCCAGCGCGGGCCAGATCTCATAGGTGGAAGCGTCGAACGCGATCGAGGAATGCACGAGCACCCGGTCCCCGGGTCCGGCCGACCACGCCTGAGCGATCAGGCTCACCACGTTACGGTGCGTGATACCAACACCTTTGGGAACGCCGGTGGACCCGGACGTGTAGATCACATACGCCAGATTCTGCGGCCGGACGCCGACGACCAGATCGTCGCCGGCGCGTTCGCCGACCTCGGTCGCGTCGAGACAGAGGTGTGGTATCGCGGTGTCCGGCAACGTTTTCGCGGTGGCGGAATCGGTCACGACGACGACCGGCGCGGCGTCGGCGAGGACGAAGGCCAGTCGCTCGGCGGGATAGCCCGGATCGATCGGCAGATATGCGCCACCGGCTTTCACCACCGCCAGCATCGTCACGATCAGTTCGGCGCACCGCGGCAAGGCAACGGCGACCACGCCGTCCGGCCCGACACCCCGCGCGCACAGCACCCGCGCCAATTCGCTGGACCGGACATCGAGATCCCGATAGCTCATCTCGGCGTCCGCGCAGACGACTGCCACCGCATCCGGCGCGCTCGCGACCTGCTCCGCGAACAAATCAACCAGGGTGCCGTCCGCCCCCGCAACAGCGGTGTCGTTCCATCGATGCAACACCAGTTCCCGCTCATCGGCGTCGAGCGCATCGATCGCTCCCACGGGGACAGCCGGATCCGCCACCACCAGTCGCAGCACCCGCACCAACCGGGCGACCATCGCCTCGATCGTGGACCGGTCGAACAGATCGGTGGCGTACTCGGCATGCACATCCCACGCGGCCGCGGGGGCATCGCTGATGGTGAAGGTCAGATCGAACTGCGAGGTCTTCGCCGCGAGGGCATACGGCTCGAACTCGACCCCCGCCAGCTCCAAGCTCGGCGCGGCATTGTTCTGCACGCTCAACAGCACCTGGAACAGCGGATGATGCGCCGCCGACCGGGCCGGATTGAGCAACTCGACCAGCAACTCGAACGGGACGTCCTGATTCTCGTAGGCGGCCAGCGCCTTCGCCCGGACCTGCGCCACGATCTCGGCGAACGACTGCCCCGGCGCGACCGCGGCGCGCAGCACCCAGGTGTTCACGAAGAACCCGACCAGATCGGTCAGCGCGTCATCGGTCCGTCCGGCGATCGGGGCGCCGAGCGGAATGTCTTCCCCCGCACCGAGTTTGAACAACAGCACGGCCAACGCCGATTGCCACACCATCGAGGCGGTCGCACCCTCGCGGGCCGCGAATGTTTCTACGGCGGTGCGGATCTCCGGATCGACCCGGACCACGACCAGGTCGCCGCGATAGGTGGCAGCCCGCGGCCGCGGCCGATCGGTCGGCAGCCGCAACTGCTCAGGCAGCCCGGCCAGCTCCGCTCGCCAATAGTCGAACTGCTGCGACAGCACACTGTCCGGATCCGCCTGCGAGCCGAGCAATTCCTGTTGCCACAGCGTGTAATCCACGTACTGCACCGGCAACGGCTCCCAGGCCGGCGCCTGTCCCTGCCTGCGGGCCGCGTACGCCACCGACAGATCCCGCAGTAGCGGCCCCATCGACCACCCGTCCCCGGCGATGTGGTGGATCAACAGCATCACCACGCAGTCGTCGGCACCGACCCGGAACACACCGGCGCGGATCGGGATTTCCGCCGACAGGTCGAAGGCGTACCGCGACGCCGCGATCACCGCCGCGTCCAGCTCGGTGGCGGCCACGTCGGTGATCGTCACCGGTACCTCGGCCGCGCCGACATCCAGCACCTGCTGACCGGGCACACCATCGGCCTCGACGAAGATCGTCCGCAGGCTCTCGTGCCTGGCGACCACGTCGCCGACCGCGGCCGCGAAGGCAGGCGCGTCGAAAACACCGCTCAGCCGCACGGTGAGCGGCATGTTGTAGGTGGCGGAGGGCCCTTCCAGCCGGTGGATGAACCACAACCGCCGCTGGGCGAACGACAATGGAATCATCACAGACCCACCTCTCGATTCATTCTGCGCAGGGCTGGTCGGCGCGAGGGTGCCAGCTGCGGCCATTTAGCGGCGAGTTCGGCGACCGTGGCGGCCTCGAACATCACCCGGATAGGGACCTCGACCCCGAGCACCGCGCGAATCCGGCTGGCGAGGCGGGTCGCCAGCAGGGAATGCCCACCCAGCGCGAAGAAACTGTCGTCCACCCCGACCCGGCCGACGCCGAGGATTTCGGCGAACAACTCGGTCAGGATCTTTTCCCGCTCGGTGCGCGGCGCGCGATAAGCCCGCGCGGACACCAGCTCCGGATCCGGCAAGGCGGCGCGATCGAGTTTGCCGTTGGCGGTCAACGGCACCGAGTCGATCACCATCACCGCGGTCGGCACCATGAAGTCGGGCAATCGTTCGGCCGCGAATCCGCGCACCGCGGCAGGCAGGAGCGAATCGTGCGGGTTGTTGGCGTAGTCGGCGGGATCGCCCACTACTTCGGCCGGCAGATATACATCGGTGAGTGGCTGCCCCTCCGCGGTCGCGGCGTCGAGGAATATCGCGTCCATCTGACCCGGTTTCGTGGACCAGGTGACCGCGGTGAGGTATCCGAGTTGCCGTCCGAGTTCGTACAGATCCTCCGGCAGCATGCCCGCGTCGACCCGGGGGGCGCGGTGGGCGAGGATTCCTTCGAAATTCACTGCGCGCGGATCGGTTCGGCTGCCGGCCGACACCGGCTGACCGGTCCGGATACGGTGTGCCGCGTCGATCTGCCCGGTCAGCCCGGCGTGCGGAATTCCGGTGATGCGAATGCCGTCGGGGTCCCCGGCGTGCAACAGCGTGCGCAGCCAGGCGAGGCCGTAGAAATCGACCGTCGGAAGACCGGCCACCGAGCGCGATTTCGCCGGCGCCTTGCGCAGGACTACGTCGTATCGATAGCGAGACAACTCGTTGACCGAGAAGCCGCGTTTGAGCTGGATATCGACGGCGTCGAAGCCGGTGTCGCCGTGGCAGATCGCCAGGAAGTATTCCGGCGCCAGGAGCATCTCTTTCTCCGCGGCGATTTCCCGGCGCACGCGATCGGCGACGACCGCGGGGTCCTCGTCGCCGTTGCGGCTGATCTGCACCGCGGTGGTGAACTGCTCCAGCAGAGCCAGATTGCGGACGTCGCCGATGAACACCGCACCGCCCGGCGCGAGCAAGCCCTGTATCTGCTCGAGTACTCGACGCATATACCGCTCGCCGGGGAAGTACTGCGCCACCGAGTTCAGCACGACCGTGTCGAAGTAGCCGTCCGGCAATCCGGAGACATCGTCGGCGCCTTGGACACTCAACGCGACTCGATCGACCCAGCCCGCTTTCAGCTCGGCCAATCGCCGACGCAAGGTGGAGATGGTCGCGGCGGAGAAGTCCGTCGCCCAGTACTCATCACAGTCAGGGGCCAACTGCGACAACAGCAATCCCGAGCCGACGCCGATCTCGAGGACGCGGCGCGGTCGCAGATCCCGGATCCGGTCCACCGTGGCGGAGCGCCACTCGCGCATCTGTTCTTCCGGAATCGCCGCGCCGGTGTAGCTGCTGTTCCAGCCGCCGAAGTCCGCGCCGAACCCGGCGCCGGTGACCCGGCGGGCGCCATTTCCATTGCCGTTTCCATTGCCATTGCCATTGCTCGCTCCGGCGTATACGTCGTCATACATCCGGCGCCACTGACCGACCAGTTCCTCCTCGGCCGCCACCGGACCTGATCGGTCGGCGACGACGTAGCCGATCAGCTGCTTGCCACCGGCCTCGGCCTCGCGCGCGACGACCACCGCCCGAGCAACCGAAGGATGCTGTGCCAGAACCGTTTCGACCTCGCCCGGCTCCACCCGGAAGCCGCGGATCTTGACCTGGTCGTCGACCCGGCCGGCGAACTCCAATACCCCGGCCGAGGTCCACCGCACCACGTCACCGGTGCGATACAACCGGCCACCGCCGGCCGGATCGAACGGATCGGCCACGAACCGGGCCGCGGTCAACCCCGCCCGGCCGCGATAGCCCCGGCCCACTTGGGCACCGGCCACATACAATTCGCCGGCGACGCCGACCGGAACCGGGACCAACCACGAATCCAGCACGAACACCCGGGTATTCGCCACCGGCAGGCCGATCGGCACCGCACCGTCGACCTCGTCCCCGGCGTCGTGATCGGTGACGCACGCGGTGGTCTCGGTCGGCCCGTACCCGTTCATGACTTGGGCGCCGGGATATTTCGCGTTCAGCTTGTGCACGACCGACGCGGTCAGCTCCGCACCACCGACGATCACCCGGCGCATGGACTGCAACGGGTTGCCGGGCAACGACTCGACGTGGTCGACCAGCGCCGACAGGAACGGCGGCGTGGTGAACATCTTTGTCACCGACCGGGCCTGGATCAGCCGGGTGATCTCCGGCAGATCGGAACGCTGCTCGCCGGTCACCACCAGCGTCGCGCCACCACACAGCGCGGGCCAGATCTCGTAGGTCGAGGCGTCGAAGGCGATCGAGGAGTGGGCAAGCACGCGATCCTCGGCCGAGGTCGTCCAGGCCGAGGCGACCAGGTTGACCACGTTGCGATGCGTGATACCAACGCCTTTGGGGACGCCGGTGGAACCGGAGGTGTAGATCACGTACGCCAGATTCTGCGGCGCGACCATCGTTTCGACCCTCGACCGATCGTTCAGCTCAGTGGTGTCGAGGAGCAGCCGCGGGGCGTCCGTGTGCGGCAGCAGCGATGCGGTCACCGAATCGGTCACCACCACTACCGGAGCCGCGTCGGTGAGGATGAATTCCAGCCGGTCCGCGGGATAGCCCGGATCGATCGGCAGATACCCGCCACCGGCCTTCAGCACGCCCAGCAACGCCACGATCAGCTCCACCGATCGGGGCAGCGCGACCGCCACGACGGCGTCGGGCCCGACCCCGCGGCCGATCAGCCCGTGCGCCAGCCGATCTGCCCGGGTTTCGAGTTCCCGATAGGTGAGCTCGGTGTCCGCGCACACCACCGCGACCGCGTCCGGCGTCGCGATGACCTGTTTGCGGAACAACCCGGCCACGGTGTCGTCGGCGACCTCGGCACCGGTGTCGTTCCACCAGCGCAACACCCGGTCGCGCTCGTCGGTGTCGAGTACATCGATCGACCCGACCGGTGCGCTCGGATCCGCGGTGATCTGCCGCAGGATCCGCTTGTACCTGGCCACCATCGCCTCGACCGTGGGCCGGTCGAACAGCTCGGTCGCGTACTCGACCAGGCAATTCCACTGCTGACCGGCAGGCGCGTCGGCGATGTTGAAGAACAGGTCGAACCGTGCGGTCGCGGTGGTCGCGATATACGGCTGGATGCGCACACCCGACAGCTCGAGGTCCGGCAGGGTGTTGTTCTGGAAGGCGAGCGACACCTGGAACAGCGGGTGATGCGCCGCCGAGCGGGTCGGATTGAGCAGCTCGACCAGCAGTTCGAACGGAACGTCCTGATTCTCGTAGGCGGCCAGCGCTTTCGACCGGACCCGGGCCAGCAACTCGGTGAACGCCACGGCCGGCGCCACCCTCGCCCGCAGCACCCAGCTGTTGACGAAGAAGCCGACCAGATCCGCCAACGCCTCGTCGGTACGGCCGGCGATCGGTGAGCCGATCGGAATATCCTCTCCGGCACCGAGTTTGAACAACATCACGGCCAGCGCCGAGTGCAGCACCATCGACACCGTGGCACCCTCGCGGGCGGCCAATCGCTCTACCGCGGTGCGGATCTCGGGATCGATGCCGAACAGCACCATGTCGCCGCGATAGCTGGCCACCAGCGGACGCGGCCGGTCCGTCGGCAGGCTCAACTGCTCGGGCAGGTCGTCGAGTTCGGCGCGCCAGTAGTCGAACTGCTTGGACAGCAGGCTGTCCGGATCCGTGTGCGAGCCGAGGATTTCGTGCTGCCACAGCGTGTAGTCCACGTATTGCACCGGCAACGGCTGCCAGCCCGGTGCCCGATGGTCGAGCCGGGCCGCGTACGCCTCCGAGAGGTCACGCAGCAGCGGCGTCATCGACCAGCCGTCGCCGGCGATGTGGTGGATCAGTATGGCGGCAACGCATTCGTCCGTTCCGCACCGGAAGACCTCGGCGCGGATCGGAATTTCGGTGGACAGATCGAATCCGTAACGCACTGCGGCGGTGACGGCCGCGTCCACCTCGGCGGGGTCCACATCGGACACGTGCACCGGCACCTCGACCGTGTCGAGGACTCGCTGCGACGGCACGCCGTCGGCATCCACGAAGACGGTGCGCAGACTCTCGTGCCGCGCGACGACATCACCGATCGCCGCGCGCAGGACCGAGACGTCCACCCCGCGCAGCCGCACCGCCAACGCCATGTTGTATGTCGCAGAAGGCCCTTCGAGGCGATGGATGAACCACAACCGCCGCTGCGCGAACGACAACGGGACCACATCCGGCCGCGGCCGGGCCGACAGGGGCCGGCGCACTCGTACCTCCGCGTCGAGCCGGGTCACCAGCTCCGCGACCGTCGGCGCGTCGAAGACCGTCCGGATCGGCACCTCGACCCCGAGCACCGCCCGGATCCGGCTGGCCAGGCGGGTGGCCAGCAACGAGTGGCCGCCGAGCACGAAGAAGCTGTCGTCGATTCCCACCCGGTCGAGCCCGAGGATCTCGGCGAACAGTTCGGCGAGTATCCGCTCGCGCTCGCTGGTCGGCGGCCGGTACTCCAGCGAGGAGGCGAACTCCGGGTCCGGCAGGGCCGCGCGATCGAGTTTGCCGCTCGCGGTCAGCGGCACCGCGTCGATCACCATGACCGTCGCGGGGACCATGAACTCGGGCAGCCGATCGGTCGCCCAGCGCCGGACGTCGGCGGCCAGCAGGCCGGATTGCGGGTTGTTGGCGTACGCGCCGGGATCGTCCACCGGTGCCGATACCGCGTAGATGTCGGTCAGGGGTTGCCCCTGTGCCGCGCCGGCATCGAGGAAGATCGCGTCCATCCGGCCCGGCTCCGCCGACCAGGTGACCGCCGTCGTGTATCCGAGTCGCTCGCCCAGCAGGTAGAGGTCTTCCGGCAACAGTCCGCGCCGATCCGTCGCGGGGTCGAGCATCCCTTCGAAATCGACGCCGAGGGCGTCGGTGGTGGTGCCGGACCGTCCGGCCCGGATCCGGTCGGCCGCCGCCACCTGGCCGACCAGTCCGGCATGCGGGATCGCGGTCACGCGAACGCCGTCCGGATGCTGCGAGCGCAGCAGGGTGCGCAGCCAATCCTGGCCGCGGTAACCGGTTTTCGGCGTATCGGCGACCGATCGTGGCTTCGCCGGAGCCTTGTGCAGGACGACGTCGTAGCGGTATCTGGTCAGCTCGTTGACCGAGAACCCGCGCTTGAGCTGAATGTCGACGGCGTCGAATCCGGTGGCGTCGCTGCACATTCCGACGAAGTACTCCGGGGCGAGCAGCAGCTCCTGCTCGGCCGCGATGTCGCGGCGGACCCGGTCCGCGACCGCGACCGGATCGTCGTCGCCGTTGCGGCTGATCTGCACCGCGGTGGTGAATTCCGCGAGCAACGCCAGATTGCGCACATCGCCGACGAATACCGCGCCGCCGGGGGCCAGCAGGCCCTGGATCTGTTCGAGGACGGTGTGCAGGTAGTTCTGGCTCGGGAAGTACTGGATAACGGAGTTGAGTATCACGGTGTCGAAATGACTTTCGGGCAATCCGGAGACGTCGTCGGCGGCCTGGGCGCTCAGCACGACCCGATCCGCCCAGCGCTCATCGAGGTCCGCCAACTGCTGGCGCAGGACAGCGATGGTCGCGGCGGACAGGTCCGTCGCCCGGTACTCCTCGCAGTCGGGGGCCAACTGCGACAACAACAATCCCGAGCCGACACCGATCTCCAGCACCCGCTTGGGTTTCAGCGCCCGGATGCGGTCGACGGTGGCCGCCCGCCATTCACGCATCTGCTCGACCGGAATCCGGGATCCGGTGTAGCTGCTGTCCCAGCCGTCGAAGCCGGCGCCGAACTCGGCGCCGTCACCGGAGATGGGCTGGACGCCGGCCACTTCGGCCGCGGCGTACAGGTCGTCGTAGACCCGGCGCCACTGCCCCACCAGCTCGCCCTCGCCGACGATCGGCCCCGATCGGTCGGCGACCACGTAACCGATTAGTTGCTTGCCGCCGGTATCGCTGTCGCGGGCGACGACCACGGCTTGCCCGACCGAAGGATGTTGCGCCAGCACCGTTTCGACCTCGGCGGGCTCGACCCGGAAGCCGCGGATCTTGACCTGATCGTCGGCGCGGCCGGCGAACTCCAACTGCCCGTTGCCGTTCCAGCGCACCACATCACCGGTCCGGTACAACCGGCCACCGGCCGGGTCGAACGGATCGGCGACGAACCGCGCCGCGGTCAAGGCCGGTCGCCCGTGGTAACCCCGCGCCAGTTGTGCGCCGGCGACGTAGAGCTCGCCGGGGACACCGACCGGCACCGGCACCAACCACGGATCCAGCACGAACACCCGGGTATTGGCCACCGGGGCACCGATCGGCACCACCGCGCCCGCCGTCGCCGCGTCCTCTGGAACGGTGTGGGAGGTGACGTCGACCGTCGCCTCGGTCGGGCCGTACAGGTTGTCGATCCGGGCGATTCCGCACGTGCGCTTCAGCGCGTCCGCCAGGCCGGCGGTCAGGGTGTCGGCCCCGGTGTTCACCTGGGTCAGGCTCTGGAAAGACTTGTCGGGCAACGACTCGGCGTGCTCGACCAGTGCGGACAGCAGCGGTGGCGTCGCGAACATCTTCGTCACCGAGCGGGCCGCGATCAACTGCGTGATCTCCACCGGATCCGATCGCTGTTCACCGGCGACGACCAGGGTGGCGCCGCCACACAGGGCAGGCCAGATCTCATAGGTCGAGGCGTCGAACGCGACCGAGGAGTGCACCAGCACCCGATCCTCGGTGGATGCCGACCAGGCCTGAGCGACCAGGTTGACGACGTTACGATGGGTGATACCAACGCCTTTGGGCACGCCCGTCGAACCGGACGTGTAGATGACGTAGGCCAGGTTCTGCGGCATCGGCGCAACCGGCCGAACCGAACCGGCCGGGTCCGCGGCCTCGATCGTGTCGAGGTACAGCCGGGGAGTCGTCTCCTGCGGCAGCAAGGGCGCGGTAACAGAATCGGTCACCACGACCACCGGCTCGGCGTCGGCGAGGATGAAGCCGAGGCGATCCGAGGGATAGGCCGGATCGATCGGCAGATACCCGCCCCCGGCCTTCAGCACCGCCACCAGCGCGACGATCAGCTGCGCGGATCGCGGCACGGCAACGGCGACAACACCATCCGGGCCCACCCCGCGCGCGACCAGCACCCGCGCCAGCCGGTCGGCCTGCTCATGGAGTTGCCGGTAGGTCAGTTCGGTATCCGCGCAGACGACGGCGACCGCGTCCGGTGTCCGAGCGACCTGCGTCTCGAACAGCCCGACCACCGTGCCGTCCGGAATCGCCACGCTGGTGTCGTTCCAGCGCTCCAGCACGCGCTGGCGTTCCGCCGTGCCGAGGACATCGATCGACCCCACGGCGATCTCCGGCTTCCGCACCAGCAGACGCAGGATCCGCACCAGCCGCTGCGCCATCGTCTCGACGGTGGCCCGATCGAACAGCTCGGTCGCGTACTCGACGAACCCGTCCCATCCAGCGCCGGCCGGCGCGTCGGCGATATTGAAGAACAGGTCGAATCGCGCGGTCGCGGTATCCGCCGGGTACGGCTCGATCCGCACCCCGGACAGCTCGAGCGCGGGCAGGGTGTTGTTCTGGAATGCCATCGTCACCTGGAACAGCGGGTGATGGGCCGCCGAGCGGACCGGGTTGAGCAACTCGACCAGCAGCTCGAACGGGACGTCCTGATTCTCGTACCCGGCCAACGCCTTCGCGCGCACCTGGCTCAGCAGCTCGGTGAACGGGACCGACGGGGACACCCCGACGCGCAGCACCCAGGTGTTGACGAAGAATCCGACCAGGTCGGTCAACGCCTCGTCGGTGCGGCCGGCGATCGGCGCGCCGATCGGAATGTCCTCGCCGGCACCGAGTTTGAACAGCAGTACGGCCAACGCCGATTGCAGCACCATCGACACCGTCGCACCCTCGCGGGAAGCCAACCGCTCCACCGCGATACGGGTCTCCGGATCGATATCGAAGTGCACCATGTCCCCGCGATAGGAGGCTACCCGCGGCCGTGGCCGATCCATCGGCAACCGCAGTTGCTCGGGCAGGCCGTCGAGTTCATCGCGCCAATAGCTGAATTGCCGCGACAGCACGCTGTCCGGATCGGTAGCGGAGCCGAGCAATTCGCGTTGCCACAGCGTGTAGTCCACGTACTGCACCGGCAGGGCGCGCCACCCCGGGGCGCGGTCGTCGAGTCGCGCCGCGTACGCCACCGACAGATCTCGCAGCAACGGCGTCAGCGACCAGCCGTCACCGGCGATGTGATGAATAAGCAGCACCAGCACGCACTCCCCGGCATCGGTGCGGAACACCTCGGCGCGGATCGGGATTTCGGTGGACAGATCGAATCCGTACCGCACCGCCGCGGTCACCGACGCCTCGAGCCCCTCGGCATCCACCTCGGCGATCGCGAACGGCACCTCGACGCGTTCGGCCGCGAGTACCCGCTGCGACGGCACGCCCTCGGCGTCGACGAAGACCGTGCGCAGACTTTCGTGCCGCGCGACGACATCGGTGATCGCCGCCCGCAGCGCGGATACGTCTATCCCGTGCAACCGCACCGCCAGCGCCATGTTGTAAGTGGCGGAAGGCCCTTCGAGCCGATGGATGAACCACAGACGCCGCTGCGCGAACGACACCGGAACCACGTCCGGGCGCTGCCGTTCCAGGAGTGCGGGACGGACCCGCACGCCGGCATCGAGCCGGGTGACCAGCTGCGCCACGGTCGGCGCGTCGAAGATGGTCCGAATCGGCACCTCGACGCCGAGCGCCACTCGAATCCGGCTGGCCAGGCGGGTGGCCAGCAGCGAATGCCCGCCCAGCTCGAAGAAGCTGTCGTCCACGCCGATCCGGTCGCGGCCGAGCACCTCGCCGAACAGGCGGACCAGGACCCGCTCACGCTCGCTGCCCGGCGCCCGATAGCGCACCGAGGACACCAGCTCCGGATCGGGCAGCGCCGCGCGATCCAGTTTTCCGTTGGCGGTCAACGGCACCGCGTCGATCACCAGCACCGCGGCCGGCACCATGTATTCGGGCAGCCGGTCCGCGACGAAGGCGCGCACCTGCGCGCCGTCGGCCGAATCGCCGCGGGCGGCAACCACATAGGCGATCAGCTGTTTCCCACCGTCGGCGTCGCGCACGACGGCTACCGCGCGGGATACCGACGGGTGTTGCGCCAGTGCGGTTTCCACCTCGCCGGGTTCGACCCGGAAGCCGCGGATCTTGACCTGATCGTCGACCCGGCCCACGAACTCCAGCTGCCCCGCCGAATTCCACCGCACCACGTCACCGGTGCGGTACAACCGGCCGCCGGACGGATCGAACGGATCGGCCACGAACCGGGCGGCGGTCAACGCCGCCCGCCCGTGATAGCCCCGCGCCAGTTGCGCTCCGGCCACATACAGCTCCCCCGCGACCCCGACCGGAACCGGCAGCAACGACGAATCCAGCACGTACACCCGCACATTCGCCAGCGCGGACCCGATCGGCACCGACGCGCCCTCGAACTGCTCGGCCGCTCCGAACGCCCGGCGGACCGCGAATGTCGTTGCCTCGGTCGGCCCGTACACGTGCACGACGCGCGTGTCCGGGAGCATCCGCAAGGCGCGCCCGAAGACCTCCGGCGGCATCTCCTCGCCGCCGGTCCAGACCTGGCGAAGCCCGGCGAGCGCGTCGGGGCAGTCATCGATGAACAGCTCGAACAGCCGCGTGGTCAGGAACGCCGCGGTGACCCCGTTGACCACCATCAGCCGGCGCAGCGCCGCTATGCCGGTGCGCTCCGGGGGCGCGACCACCACCCGCCCGCCCGCCAGCAGCGGCACCCATATCTCGTAGGTCGAGGCATCGAACGCGACGGAGGAGTGCACCAGGACCCGGTCGTGCGCGCCGCCCCGCCACTCCGGCTTGCGGGTGAAGGTCACCACGTTACGGTGCGTGACGGCAACGCCTTTCGGCACACCCGTCGAACCGGACGTGTAGATCAGATAGGCGAGATTGCCGGGCCGCACCCGGATGGGCCGAGCGCGGACGCCCGTCTCGGCGATCTCGGTATCGAGGTAGAGGTGCGGTACAGTGCTGGGCGGCAAGGCGTTCGCGGTGGCCCGGTCGGTGAGCACGACCACCGGAGCCGCGTCGGCGAGGATGTGAGCCAACCGATCCGACGGGTAGGCGGGATCGATCGGCAGGTATCCGCCACCGGCCTTCAGCACCGCGAGCAGTGCCGTGATCAACTCCGCCGACCGCGGCAGTGCCACCGCGACAACACAATCCGGCCCGACCCCGCGCGCGGTCAACAGCCGCGCCAGCCGATCGGCGCGGGCGTCGAGGTCCCGGTACGACAACTCGGCATCCGCGCAGACGACGGCCACCGCATCCGGCGTCTCGGTGGCCCGCGCCTCGAACAGCTCGGCAATCGTGGCGTCCTGCTCGACCGGAACAGCGGTGTCGTTCCACCGCCGCAGCACCAGGTCGCGCTCGTCCCGGTCGAGGACGTCGATCGACCCCACCGGGATGCCCGGGTCCTGCACCAGCCGCCGCAGGATCCGCACCAGCCGGCCCGCCATGGCCTCGACCGTGGACCGGTCGAACAGGTCGGTGGCGTATTCGATGTAGCCGTCCCAGCCGAGCGGTGCCGCAGCGTCCCCGTTGTTCCGCCGCACGGCCACGGCGTCACCGATATTGAAGGTCAGATCGAATCGCGAGGTGGTGGTCGGCGGCGTGTAGGGCTCGACCGCGACCCCCGGCAGTGCCAACGTGGGCACGGCCTTGTTCTGCAAGGTCAGCAGCACCTGGAACAACGGATGATGCGCCGCCGAGCGGGCCGGGTTGAGCAACTCCACCAACAGTTCGAACGGTGCGTCCTGATTCTCGTACGCGGCCAGCGCTTTCGCCCGGACCTGACTCAGGATTTCCGTGCCGGAGGCCGCCGGTGTGACGGCGGCGCGCAGCACCCAGGTGTTGACGAAGAATCCGACCAGCTCGGACAGGGCGTCGTCGGTGCGGCCGGCGATCGGCGCGCCGATCGGAATGTCTTCTCCCGCACCAAGTTTGAACAGCAGGATGGCCAGGGCCGACTGGAGCACCATGGATACCGTCGCGCCCTCGCGGGCGGCCAGCCGCTCCACCTCGGCACGCAAGGAGGCATCGATACCGAACCGCACCGCGTCCCCGCGATAGCTGGCAACCCGGGGCCGCGGGCGATCCATCGGCAGCCGCAACTGCTCCGGCAAACCGTCGAGTTCGCCTCGCCAGTACTCGAATTGCCGCGACAGCAGACTGTCCGGATCGGCCGGCGAACCCAGCAGCTCCTGTTGCCACAGCGCGTAATCCACGTACTGCACCGGCATCGGCGACCACTTCGGTGCCTGCCCCTGTCTGCGCGCCGCGTACGCCGCCGACAGATCCGCCAGCGTCACCGTCGCCGACCATCCGTCGCCGGCGATGTGGTGGATCAGCAATACCAGTACCCACTCCTCCGGTCCGCAGCGAAATACGCCGGCCCGCACCGGAAGTTGGGTCGAAAGGTCGAATCGATGCTGCGCCGCCCCGGCGACCGCCGCCGCGAGGCCGGCCGGGTCGACGTCGGTCACCGTGATCGGGACCTCGACGCTGCCCGCCGCGAGCACCCGCTGGGTCGGGACGCCGTCGGCCTCGCTGAAGATCGTGCGCAGACTCTCGTGCCGGGCAACGACATCGGCGACCGCGGCCGCGAAGGCACCTGGATCGAACGCGCCGGTCAAGCGGGCGGCCAACGGCATGTTGTAGGTGGCCGAGGGTCCTTCCAGCCGGTGGATGAACCACAGCCGCCGCTGCGCGAACGACAACGGAACGATCTCCGGACGCGGCCGGACCCGCAACGTCGGACGCATCCGCACACCGGTATCGAGCCGCGGCGCCAGCTGCGCCACCGTCGGCGCGTCGAAGACCGTCCGAATCGGCACCTCGACGCCGAGCTCCGCCCGGATCCGGCTGATCAACCGGGTCGCGGACAGCGAATGGCCGCCCAGCTCGAAGAAGCTGTCGTCCACACCCACCCGGTCGAGCCCGAGCACCTCGGCGAACAACCCGGCCAGCACCCGCTCCCGCTCGCTGCCCGGCGCCCGATACGCCACCGAGGAGGCGAACTCCGGAATCGGCAGCGCGGCCCGGTCGAGCTTCCCGTTCGCGGTCAACGGCACCGCGTCGATCACCATCACCACGGACGGCACCTGGAACTCCGGCAGCCGCGCGGCGGCGAATCGGCGCACCTCCGCCCCGTCGAGCACCTGCCCGTCGCCATTGCCCGTGACCGAGCGAACGCGGTCGGCTACCACGTACCCGACCAGCTGCTCGCCGGCGTCGGTGTCGCGGGCCACCACCACCGCCTGCGTCACCGAAGGATGTTGCGCCAGTACCGCTTCGACCTCACCGGGTTCGATCCGGAACCCGCGGATCTTCACCTGGTCGTCGGCCCGGCCGAGGAACTCCAGCACCCCGTCCGCGGTCCAGCGCACCACGTCCCCGGTGCGGTACAGCCGGCCACCCGACCGATCGAACGGATCGGCCACGAACCGGGTCGCGGTCAGATCCGCCCGGCCGTGATACCCGCGCGCCAACTGCGCGCCGGCCACGTACAACTCCCCCGCCACCCCGACCGGGACCGGCATCAACCAGGGGTCGAGCACGAACACCCGCATATTTCCCAGCGGAGACCCGATCGGGCTGCCGCCGTAGGTGGCATCGGCCGACAGTTCGAGCCTGGTGACGTGCACCGTGGTCTCGGTGATCCCGTACATGTTCACCAGCGCCGGACCGGCACCGCGACCGGACGAATGCCACGGCCGCAGGTTCGCCGGATTCAACGCCTCGCCACCGAAGATCACCATCCGCAGCGCGGAATCGGTGTTGCCGCACGCCGATCGGGCCTCCGCCAGCGCATAGAAGGCCGACGGGGTCTGATTGAGCACGGTCACCCGCTCAGCGACCACCAGATGCCACAGCTGCGCCGGTGTGCGCACCACGTCCCACGGCACGACCACGACCCGGCCGCCGTGCAGCAGCGCGCCCCAGATCTCCCAGACCGAGAAGTCGAAGGCCTGCGAATGGCACCACGCCCAGACATCATCCGCGCCGAAGCCACACCAGGCAGCTGTGCTCAGGAACAACGAGGTCACGTTGCGGTGGGTGACGGCGACGCCCTTCGGCGTACCGGTGGAACCGGAGGTGTAGATCAGATAGGCGAGGTTGCCGGGCAGCGGCGCGACCGGCCGCGCCTCGTCCGGCTCGATCTCTTCGAGCAGCAACTGTGGAACATCGTTGTGCGGCAGCATCTTCGACGTGGCACGGTCGGTGAGCACCGCGATCGGCCGCGCGTCACCGAGCACGAACGCCAGCCGGTGCGCCGGATAGGCCGGATCGATCGGCAGGTACGCGCCACCGGCCTTCGATACCGCCAGGATCGCGACGATCAGCTCCACCGAGCGCGGCAGCGCCACCGCGACCACGCTGTCCGGGCGCACCCCGCGCGAAATCAGGCTGCCCGCAACACGGTTCGACCACGCGTCGAGCTCTCGGTACGACAGCCGCACGTCGCCGGACACCACCGCCGTCGCGTCCGGCCCGCGCCGCACCTGCGCTTGGAACAGGCTCACCAGGGTCGCCTCCGGATCGACCGGCACCGCCGTGTCGTTCCACTGCTCGACCACCAGCGCACGATCCGCACCGAGCAGGTCGAGCGCCCCGATCGGCGCCCGCGGATCGGAGATCGCCTGCCGCAGATACCGAGCGATCGAGGCGAGGTAGCCCTCCAGGTCCGCGTCGGTGTAGAGCTGCGCGTCGCCCTCGATGCGCAGGTAACCGCCGCGCGCGGACTCTCGCTCGTAGTAGAAGACGATCGACAGGTCACCGCTGTTGCCCGCGGAGAACAGTTGCAGGTCCGCCTCGCCGTCGGTCATCTTCAACGCGCCGAAGAACGACATGACGTTGATCACCGGGCCGAACGGATTGCCCGGGGAGTTGGGCATTTTCAGGTCACGGCGGATCTCCGACATGCCGTACCGCAGGTGATCCCTGGCGCTGGAGATGGTGCCGTGGATCCGCTCGGCCAGCTCACCGAGCGACAGCTCCCGGCTCGAGTCGACCAGCATCGGCACGGTGTCGGAGAGCTGGCACGGCGTCCGACCGGAGACCTCGTCCCGATTGGAAACCGGTATCTGCACACAGAATTCGTCCCGCGACGCGTAGCGCTGGATGGCCGCCGCCGCGACGGACATCAGCAGGTAGGGCAGCTTGACGCCGAACGCCTGCGCGGTGCTCATCAGCTCGCCCAGCTCCGCGCCGGAAAAGCCGTGGGTGCAACCGATTCGCCCCGGCTCGGTGCCGGGCTCGGCGCTGCCGGGCAGGCGCAGCGGCTCGATCCCGGCGGGGATCCGGCTGCGCCAGTAGGCGCGGTCGGCCGCCTCCCGGCTGCGCCGGTACGCGTGGTCGCTGTCGACGATGTCGTCGATGTGCGCGAATCCGGTTGGCGCGATCGGTGTTCCGGCGTTCATCGCGCAGTACACGTCGAGCACCCGCTGCGCCCAGGAGGCGACGCCGACGCCGTCCATGATGATGTGGGCGAAGCACATCGACAGGATGTAGTGCTCCGCGCCGACCTCGAGCAACGCGACGCTCAGCAGCGCGTCGTGTTCCAGGTCGAAACCGACCTCGCGCTCCCTGGCCATATAGTCCAGCGCGGCCTGGACCGGATCCGGCTTTTCCGTGAGGTCCACATAGGACGGCGCCCAGTCGGTGATATCCCGTTCGACCTGCATCGGGCCGTCGGCGCCGCGAACGAAATTCACGGTCAGCGACTCGGATTCACCGAATACCTGCCGGGCCGCGGCGAGAAACCGACCCGGATCCAGGTCGGCGCGAATGTCGATGTAGACGATACAATTATTGGGAATATCCGCCAGCTCGTGCGCTATCCACAATTCCTTTTGAATAGAAGTCAGACTGCGCAGCAGTGATTTATTACCGGATTGCATGGCAAACTCCCTCGCTTCTCACCTGTGCCGGGCGGTACCGATCTGGTTACCGAGGGACATAGCTCCCGGCGAAACCGACCACCCGCACACCCATCGCCCGACGACACCGCACACCCCGAATCCCCGTGAGCGCCAACCCCGTCCGCGAACCGCGGCAGCGCGACACAACAGCGGCCCAGTTGGTGCACCGTTTGCTCGATACACCAACTGGACGCTTGCCCATGATCGGGCACACGGAAACACACCGGACGGCCGGTCGACCGCCGATGAACTCGTGCCCCCCGAATCATGCTGTCGCACACTCGATCAGGATGTCGCAGTCTGCATAACTGACGCTGTACTAGTGCGTAAATGACTGGTCAAAATGGTAACTATCGCCCGATCCGGCATGTGACACGTCCTGCGCCACCTATGCTCAGCGCTGGCAGCACATGGTTCAGGAGGGCTTGTCCATGGCGCAAACACAGATCAGATACGGTGTGCTCGGCTCGTTCACGGCATGGTGTGATGACCGTGAAATCGAGTTGGGTCCAGCGAAACAACAGGCGGTCCTTGCGGCCCTCCTGCTGGAAATGAACCGTCCAGTTTCGGTGAATGCCATTATCGACGGGGTGTGGGGCGAACACCCGCCGAGCGACGCGCGCAACGGTGTACAGACCTACGTCAGCCGCCTGCGCCGGGTCCTGGCGCCGCGCCGCCGGGTCGCCGAACCCGCGCTGGTCCGGGCGGACACGGGCTACGTGCTGCACGGCGACCCGTCGCTGTCGGACCACGTCGCGTTCGACCGGCTGATCGCGACGGCCGAACGGTGCCGGCGCAACCGTGACCTGGCCGCGGCGGCCTCGCATACCGATGCCGCCCTGGCGTTGTGGCGGGGCGAGCCATTCAGCGGCCTGGCCGGCCCGACCGTCGAGGCCGAACGCCGCAGGTTGCAGGAGCGGTACCTGGCCGCGCTCGAGCACCGCGCGCGGATCAAGCTCGCGCGCGGGCAGCACGCCGAGGCGGTGGCCGAACTCGCGCCGCTGGTCAGCTCGTATCCGCTGCAAGAGCGGTTTCGCACGCTGCTCATGCTCGGCCTCTACCACTGCGGCAGGCAGGCCGAGGCGCTGATGGTCTTCCAGGACGCGCAGCGCAGGCTCGCCGACGAGATCGGGATCGAGCCGGGGCGCGAGCTTCGCGAGCTGCATCAACGGATCCTGCGCGACGAGATCGAGCCGCCGCCGGAGGCCACCGGGACGCCGGCACCGGACCGGCTGCTGCCGCCCGCGGAGGCGTCCGCGGACGGTAATCCGGCTACCGACTCGACGGTCCGTAGCAGCAATACAGCGTCTCGCCCCGACGTCATGCCCAGCCGGAACCAGTTGCCCGGCGACATCGCCGACTTCACCGGTCGCGACGGCGAGATGACCCGGCTGCTGACCGACATACCGCCGGCGGCGGTCCGCCCGACCGTGCTGATCCGGGTCATCGACGGGATGGCGGGCGTGGGTAAGACGACGCTGGCCATCCACGCGGCACACCAGCTCAGCGGCCGTTTTCCGGACGCCCAGCTGTATCTGGACCTGCACGGGCACGCCGCGGACAGCACTCCCCTCGATCCGATGGTGGCGCTGGAGCGGCTGCTGCGCGCGCTGGGCGTGCCCAGCGAGTCGATACCGCCCGATCTGGACGCGCGAGCGGCGTTGTGGCGCACCGAAATCGCGACCAGGGCGGCATTGCTGGTATTGGACAATGTCGCCGATGCCGACCAGATCCGGCCGCTACTGCCCGGTACGCCCAGTTGCCTGGTGCTGATCACCAGCCGGCGCCGGCTGGTGGATTTGGAGGTTTCCAAAACCCTGTCGCTGGATGTGCTTTCCCGCGCCGACGCGACCGCGTTGTTCACCACGATCGTCAATGACGATCGAATAGTGGCCGAGCCCGACGCGGTGGCGGAAACGGTTCGGCTGTGCGGATATCTGCCGCTGGCAATCCGGATCGCGGCCGGCCGGCTACGAGCGCGGCCGGTCTGGCCGATCGATCGGCTGGCCGAGCGGCTCCGGCATCCCGCCAATCGGCTCGAGCACCTGTCCGCGGGTTCGCGCAGTGTGGCGGCCGCGCTTTCCGCGAGTTTTCACGATTTGCCGGTCGATCAGCAGAACGCCTTCCGGCTGCTCGGATTGCACCCCGGTCGCGATTTCGATACCTATGCGACTGCCGCCCTTGCCGACATCGGGATAGCTGCCGCCGAGCAGTTGCTCGAAGCGCTCGTCGATGTTCATCTGCTGGAACAGGTTGTGCCCGAACGCTACCGGTTCCACAACCTGGTGCGCGATTATGCCGCGACCCTGGCGCAAACATCGGACCTCGACGACGGCGCCGCGTTGACCCGGCTGTTCGACTACTACCGGTATTGCGCCTGGGCGGTGGGCAGCAAGATTCTGCCCGATCGAACCAGCCGGATCATCGACCTGCCCGCGCCGGTAACACCGACACCCGCACTCGCCAGTCACCAGGAATGCGTGGCCTGGTTGCACAGCGAACGCCTCAATCTGCTGGCCATTGCGCGCGAGGCGACCAGGGGACGATGGTCCGATTACACGCGGCTGTTCTCCGAAATCCTCTGGTGGCCTTATGTGACCGGACTCCGGTGCTCCGACGACGCCATCACGTTGCACTTCGACGCGGTCGAGGTCGCGCACAACAGCGGCGAGCAGGCCGAGGAGTGCCGCCTGCTGGTCAATCTCGGCTACACGCTCTGGCGGATGCGGCACTGCCGGCAAGCCCTCGTGGTGCTCGACGACGCGGTGCGGCTGGCGCACGGAATGAACGACTATGCCAGTGCCGCAAAGGCTATGCACCACAGCGGGCTGGTCTACTTCCGGCAGGGCCGGTATCGCGACGCGCTGATGGGGTATCACCAGGCGCTGTCTTTGTCGCGGTGGAGCGGCGACAAGTTCATGGAGGGCTACGCGCTACAGGGCTTGGGGCAGGTGCATGAGCGGATGGGTTATTACGACGACGCGTTCGACTACCTGCGCCAGGCGGTAGGCGTCGCCGACGAGACCGGCGATCCGTATCTGCGCGCCTGCGCGCTGATGCGGCTGAGCGACACCGACATGCGGATCAGCCGCTACGACGACGCGCTCGCGCACCTGGAGGACGCGCGGAAGGCGTTGTCGCCGATGCCGTCGAATACGTTGTTCCACAACTACTTTTCGATCCGCGTCGGCAATGTGTACTGCGCGCTGAAGCAGTTCGATCTGGCGCTGGACGGGTTCCGCACCGCGTCGGCGCGGGCCGACCGCAACAATGATCTGATCCTCAAGTGCTGCACCCATCTCGGGATCGGCGATGTGCATCGCCGAAAGGGGCAGTACCGGGAAGCGCTGGCACAGTACGAGCGGGCGCTGCACATCGCCTACGCGTCCGGTTCGCCGTATGAGGAGATGCTGGCCAACGACGCGATCGCCACGGTGCACTACTGCTCGGCGCACTTCTCCGTGGCCCGGCAGCGCTGGAAGGCGGCGTTGACGATCGCGTCCGGGTTGGGCATCCCCGAGACCCAGCGGATCGCCAATCACGTGGCCAGCATCGACTCGACGTTCCTCGCCAGCACGGCGACCAGGACGGCGGAGACGCAATCGGCGGAGTTCCGCCGGGCGGCGGAGCTGATCCGGAGCAATATGACGCCGGCGCTGCGCGCGTCGGCTATGGCCGCGATGGTCGATCAGGAAATGTCGTGAGGTAGGCGGGCATTTCGCTGGAACGTGCCCACCACGGGCGCGAGAGAATGCCCGCGAGCAAGGCGCCGACGGCGTTCAGCAGGACGTCGTCCACGGACGAGTGGCGGCCGATCGCGAGGCAGTATTGGAGGGTCTCGACCACGATCGAGGCCACCGCACCGGCCAGCAGGATCCGCGCCGGATGAGCGAACCAGGGCAGACGGATCGGCAAGAAGAAGCCGAGGGCGGCGAACACCAGAAGGTTTCCGCCGAACTGCTCGACGACTCGGTGGCCGGACAGCTGCTCGGCGAGGTCGCGTAGCGGGACAAGGTTCAGCGAACGACCGGTTCCCTTGGGCGTGAGGATCATCCACAGCCATGGCACGGTACCCGCCACGATGCCGACCTCACTCCAGGCCGCTCGCCTGCCGCGACGCCGAGCGAGCCACCATGCCGCGATGCCGGCGATCGGCAGCGCGGCGATCGCGGCGAGCACCACGCCGCCCCAAGCCTCCCAGGTCTCGTTCACGCCGCCAGTCTCACTCGAATACCCTGTGCCACAGTTCTGCTCCACGAACCATCTACATGATCCACACCGCATCCACACCTATCGATGGTCGAGGGGGCGCAGGCCGATCATCGTGTGGATGGAGGCGTAGACATAGCGGCCGTTCGTGCGGGCAGCCAATTGCCCACCGCCGGTAATCGCTTCGGGCTTGTCGTGCACGGCGAGGAATGGGATGTCCCAGATCGTCGCGCCGGTTCTCGGGTCGATCGCCCAGAGACCGGTGGCGTCGGAGAGGACGACGACGTGTCCGTCCCAGGCGTCCGCCGTGCCGGAACGCTGGGTATCGATCCGCCACAAACGGCGTCCGGTACGCATGTCGAGCCCGGTCATGTTGTGCGCGAAGTCATCTCGGAGCAGTGCGACGTCGCCGAGGACGGCGATCGCGGTGCCGTTCGTGGCGACGAGATCGGGGTTGGTCCACACCACCGTCCCGGTGTGGCGATCGCGAGCGCCGTCGCCGAGCAGGACGGGGATGGTGTCGTCGGCGGGTTGGTCGAGCGAAAGCGAGTGGGTCGCGGTGGCATCGCTCGCGGCGAGTACGCGTCCGGTGCGGTCGAGGATGTCGGTGCCGGTGATCCCGTTGCCGGAGCAGTCGGCGGCGGTCCGGATGACCAGGGCGGCGCTCGTCGCTTCGGTACTCGCGCATCCGGCGAGGTCCGTGGTCCAGGTGGACGTGCCGGTGCCGAGGTCGAATCCGGCGGCGTGCGCGCCGAGGGTGAGCAGGCCCTGTCCGTGGGCGACATCCAGCGTGTCGGCCGAGACGTCTTCCCAGGAGGTGCCCATGGGGAACGCCTGGGACCAATTCGCCTCCGGACGGTCGAGGGTTCCGGCATGTACTCGGACGTCGTCGGACTCGACATCGCCCTCGGCGACGTACACCCGATCGGCGGTGGTCGCGAGCGCGAAAACCAGCCAGTCCGTGGGTGTCCGGGTGACTTCGCCGCTGTCGACGTCGTACCCGACCAGGGCGCCTTTCCCGGTGGCCGGGGCCGCGAAACACACGAGGCGGCCGCCGACGGGGACGCGACCGCAACCCCCCAGGTCCGCCGCGGGCGTTCGCCAGCGCACCGCGCCGGTCGTCGCATCGATTCCGACCATCGTCGGATCCTGTAGCGCCATACCGCCGTTCGAGGTGCCGGTCACGGTGACCAGGGTGTCACCGGCATCGACGAATCCCGCCCCGCCGACGTCGAATTCGGTCCCGCCGACCGGATTACGGAACTCCGCCTGCGGGTGCCCGTCGGTGGCGGCGGTGACCGACCAGGCCAGTCCGGGCGCCGCGTCGACGGTGCCGGTGATCTTGCGGGTCTCGTCTGCCGGCTGGATGAGGACGAAAACCGCTCCGGCACTGGTTATCACCGCTGCGGTGGCCGCCAGAATCAGGCCGCGCAGGCCCGGGATCGAAGCCATCACCGGACCTCGAGGCCCGGGGTTGTACCGATTGCCTCCAGCTGTGCCAGCGGCAACGCGTCGGCGGCACCCTCAGCGTCGGAACGCACTGTGACCTGAGTGCCCGACCCGCGGGTGACCGTCACGATGCGGCTGGTCTCCGGAACGGGTTGTGCGCCTGTTTCGTTCGCGTACTTCGTGGTCCGATACTCCCGGCTCTCGACGACCGTCCCGTCCGGCAGTTGCCGGGACTGGACGCGCTCACCGCTGAAACCGGGCGCCGTGGTCTCCGAGACCCGCTGTCCCGCCGCGATTGTCACGCTCAGCACCGATTCGCGTCCCGGAGTCGTGACTCGCACGGCCTGACACACCCCATGCCCGGCGAAGTCTCCGGGCCGCAGTCGACCGAGCGGCCGATCGAAGGTGAGACCGTCGAACGGGATGCGCGCCAGCACCGCATCCAGCTGCCGGGCGGCCGCCGCATCGATCGTGCGGCCGGCCTCCGGCCCGCCGTGGCAGGACACCGGCACGTCCGGTGTGCCCGGCGGGACCGGTGTGGTGACGCGGAGTCCGGCGGCGGTGGCGACCGCGGCGAGATCGTCGATGGACAGCGGCACCGTGCCGGAACGGCTACTGCCGTCGGTGCCGTCATCGGTCGCCGAAGCGGTGACGACCGTGCCGTCGGGCAGGTACGCGTGCGCGGAACGAGACAGCGTGCGAATCCCGCGACTCTCGCTCCAGGTGTCGTGCACATCGACGGTCGTGCCGTCCGCAAGGTGACGGCGTTCATCGAGATCGCCCGCGACGCAGGGCGGAACCGGAGCCGTGGACTGTTTCACCGAGACCATCAACTGGCCCGGCTTGCCGCCGCGCAGCAGCGGCCCGTGCGCCGTGGTCCAGCCCGCGGCACCCGGCCGCTCACCGGAATCGGTGGCCGGATCGAAGATCGGCTCGAAGAGCAGCTGCTGGTCGACGGGCGCGAACCCGACCTCGACCGCATCCGGCAGTGCGTCCTGTAGCGCTTGCGACATCGCCATCGCTTTGCGGCCGGAAAACCACGGATAGGCCGGATTGTCGTAACTTTGCGGATCCGCCGTGGCGAACTGCATCCACGGACCCGACGTGGGCGGCTCGACGACCGCGCACCCCGGGATGTCCACGGGGTATACGACCGGCGGAGTGACATAGGAACTGTCGATCTCCGGCGCGGCCGTGGTTGTCGACGGAACCACCGGCGCGGTGGTCAGTTCCGGTTCCCGGCGATGCAGCAACCCGCCGACGAGCACGCCGCCGGCCACGATCGCCACACAGATCAGCGCCACCGTCCAGCCGGTCATCCGCGGTGACGGCTCCCGCTCGTCCCGCTCCTCGCCACTGTCCATCTGCTGTCTCGCCCCTGTCCGTCGAGTCCGGATGCGGTCGGTCACACGCGGAACCCGTCCATGATTCGGCATGCGCGAACCGGGCAGGCATCGAGGTCGCCCTTTCGCGGCGCCGGTTACCGGGGCCGCTGCTCCGACCGCACGCGGTCGACGGTATAGAGGTGGTGGGTGCCGTGCAGGCCCTTCAGTTCGACGTCGCGGCGGTCGGTCACCGCGATGTCCGGTTCGTCGGCGATGGCGTCGCGCACCGTCTCGCTGATCAGGATCTCGCCGCCGTTCGCCTGCCCGGCCACCCGGGCCGCCATGGCCACGTTGCGGCCGAACAGGTCGTCGCCACGACGGACCGACTTGCCCATGTGGACGCCGATGCGCACCCGGACACGTTCGCGCCCAATGGGTTTGGATCCGTTGCCGAGTGCGCCCTGAATACCGAGGGCGCAGCGGACCGCCTGCTCGGGTTCGGCGAACGCGATCATGAAGCCGTCGCCCTGGCTTTTCACGATGTGCCCGTCGTGCTTGGTCACGCAGCTGCGGATCAGCCGGTCGTGCCGGTCGAGCAGCTTGACCCAGGCCTGGTCGCCGAGCCGTTCGTTGAGCGCGGTGGAGCCCTCGATGTCGGAGAACATGATCACCACGTGCCCGTCCGGGGTCAGGCCGGCCAGGTCCGGTCGTTCGACCTGCGCCCAGCCCGCCAGGTTCTCGATCGAGGTGAGTACCGCGCCCCGGAAGCCCTTCTTGCGCAACAGGTTCGCGGTATCCCAGACGGTCTTCACCGCCTCCTTGCCGCTGATCATCAGCAGTTGCCTGCTGTCGATCTTGCGTTGCAGTTCGTCCAGCTCGCGGCGGCTGCGGGTGAGCAGCACGGACAACACCGCCAGACCGGCGGCCTCCACCGCGGCAATCGCGGCGAGTACGAGCTCGATCATCATGGGATCCGTCGCAGGTAGTGGTCGGTCGGAGCGCATCCGACCCTAGCCGACCGGAGCGGATTCAGCGCAGTCCGGAGTCGCGGAGTTGCCTGCGAGAGTTGATGCCCAATTTGCGGAAGATGTTGCGTAGGTGGGCGTCTACGGTGCGCGGGCTCAGGAAGAGTTTGGCCGCTACCTCCTTGGACGTGGCGCCGTCGGCCACCAGGCGGGCGATGTGGATCTCCTGCACGGTGAGGGTCTCGGCGGTGGCGGTGGATCGGCTGCGGGTTTGCTCGCCGGTGGCGCGGAGTTCGGCGGCGGCCCGGCCGGCGAAGGCCTCGGCGCCGAAGTCCGAGAACGCCTCGTGGGCGAGGCGGAGTTCGGTTCTGGCGTCGCGGCGGCGGCCTTGGCGGCGCAGCCATTCGCCGTAGACCAGGTGGGCGCGAGCGGCCCAGACGGGGTTGCCGGAGGCCAACAGCGACACGGCTTTCCGGTAGGTGTCCTCGTCGTCGTCAACCAAAGCCTGTGCGTAGGTTTCGACTCCGTGACCCCACGGTCGACCACCTGCGCAGGCCCGATCGGTCAGCGCCGCGAGAGCGGCACGCGCGGTGGGCAATTCGCGGCAGCGCACCGCGGCCTCGACGAGTTCCGGTAGCGCTTGACCGGCCGTCCCGAGGCTGCCGGCGGCGACGGCTCGTTCGGCGGCCCGCATGGCGGCCGGGTAGTCGGCGAGGCCGTTGTTGAGGATCGCGGTGGCGTATTGCACGCTCAACGACATGTGCGGCCCGACTCCGGCGAACAACTCCTCGGCCTCGGCTCGCCTGCCGCGCAACGCCGCCAGGTGAATTCGCGGGTAGACGAGCGGGGCGGCGCCGGTGGCCTCCGCGATCGCCTCCTCCTCGGAGATCATCGCGGTGGCGGCGCCGAGGTCCCCGGCGTGCGTGGTGACGGTGGCGAGCATGGCCAGACCGATGGGCAGCATGTGGAACGAGCCGAGCTCACGACCGGACTCGGTGACCCGGGCGGCGATGTCGCGCATGGCCTCGCCGTCCCAGAATTCCAGGGCCAGGAGATATCCGAGGGTGGGCCACCTGGACCAGGCGGGGTCGCAGCCGTCGCTGACGACGGCGCGCAGCAGCTTCGCGGCGGCCTGATGTCCCTCGCCGATCAGCGCGACCATGCCGTCCAGGATGACGTCCGCGCTCGTCCGCGGTTCCGGACCGGGCGGCGCGGTGCGGGCGGCGGCGACCACCGTGGCGAGACCGCCGGTGAGCGTGGCCATTTCGATCGCGTCCACATAACACTCACGCGAGCGGACCGGATCCTGGCCGGCCAGCGTGGCAGCGGCCCGGAGCAGGTGATCGGTCGGCTGGTCCTCGCCGCGGAAGCGGGCGAACGAGATGCGGCCGCGCAGCAGGTCGACCCGCGGATCCTCGGAGTCCAGGGTCGAAAGCAGTTCTGCCGCAACGCCGAAGTCGCCGACCGACAGTTTCGCCTCGACCGCGGCGAGCACCCGCTCGGTTCGCCTGCCGGGTTCGAGGGTCAGCGCGGCCGCGCGTTCCAGGAACGCCGCGGCGGCGGCCTGCCCGCCGCGGGCCCGGGCGCGGTCCGCCGAGTGCGTCAACGCGGCGGCCACCTCCTCGTCGGGGCCCGCGCTGGCCAGCCCGCGATGCCAGGCGACCCGGTCCGGGTCGGCGACCGGGTCGCTCACCTCGGCCAGCGCGCCGTGCGCGCGCCGCCGTTCGGCGGCGGTGGCCGCGTGGTAGACCGCCGAGCGGGCCAGCGGATGGATGAACCGGATCCGGGTGCCGAATTCGACCAGCGGCACCTCGCCGGCGGCCGCGTCCTCGATGCCCAGGAGCGCGGCCGCTGCCCAGAGCAGGCCGGGATCGCCGACCGGCTCGGCGGCGGCCACGGTCAGCAACAGCCGGACCTCGGGCGGCAACTGCTCGAGGCGGGCCCGGAAACTCCGTTCGGCGACGCGCGGCGCGGGCAGGTCGAAACCGCCCGCCAAGCCGGCCAGGCCCGCGGTCCGCGGCAGCTCCACCAAGGCCAGCGGGTTGCCGCGGGCCTCGGCCAGGATGCGGTCGCGCACCCGCACGTCCAGCGAAGGCGGGACCTCGCGAACCAGCACCGAACGCGCCTCGGATTCGCTCAGCCGCTCGACGTTCAGCTGTGGCAGTTGCTCCAGCGCGGCGAGCGCTTCGCGCGCGGCGAAGACCAGCGCGACTCGTTCGGCGCCGATCCGGCGGGCCACGAACGCCAACGCGCGCGCCGACGCGTGGTCGAGCCATTGCGCGTCGTCGATCAGGCACAGCAGCGGTCGATCGGTTTCGACCAGCAGGCCGAGTGCCGCCGCGCCGGCCAGGAACGGGTCGGGCGTGCCGGTCTCCAGCCCGAAGGCGATCCGCAGCGCGGTGCGATGCGGGGCGGGCAGCGCGTCGAGGTGTTCGAGCACCGGGGCGCACAGCTGATGCAGGCCCGAATACGGCAGTTCGGTTTCGAACTCGGCGCCGGAGGCGCGCATGACCATGAAACCCGAGGAAGCCTTGGCCAGATGTTCCAGCAGAGAGCTCTTGCCGATCCCCGCCTCCCCCAGCACGACCACCGCGCCACCACGAGATTCGCGGGCCTCCTGCAGCAGCGCGAACAGCCGCGCCGTCTCCACCGACCGCCCGACCAGATAGCTCACGATCGTCCCTCGTCAACCCTCGACGCGGTCCGCCGCAGCGCACAGCACCTCTGCATCACCCGACGATCTTGGCGTGCCCGCCGCTCCCGTGCCACCCCGCCCCGGTCACCACGCGTGCAGCCGCTATTCGGCACGTTCGTCACCGGGTGCCGCCGACGGGACCACGTCCTGGGCAATAGGTAGGAATTACCGACGCGAGCACCTCGCCGCCGCCACGAAACTGACTGGCATGGGAACGCGGTCCGGCTTATCTCCGCCGGCCGGACCGCCGCTCTCCGCCTACTCGAAACCGCAACTCCGCCAACGTGATCTGAAGGGTTCGTCATGGAGCAGAACAGCACCACCCAGGCCGTCGACTATCAGCAATTGGTAGCGGGCTGGCTGGCTCTCTGGAACGGCGACTATGCGGCCGTCGGCGACATTGTCGCGCCGGAGTTCGCGGTGCACGCCTCGATGCTGGACGGCGGCGACGGGAGCGCGGTGCCCGGGCCGGGCGGTCTGGTCGAGTGGATCGCGCAGATTCGTGCCGCGTTCACCGAGCTGGTGTTCACCGTGCAGGTCGGCCCCGTCATCGACCGCGATCAGCTGGCGCTCCGCTGGATTGCCGTGGGCACCTACGGCGGCGGGTTTCCCGGTGCGACCGCCCCGGTCGGCACCGCCATCCGCTTCACCGGAATCGACATTCTGCGCATCGAGCGGAACCTGATTGTCGAGTACTGGGTCAATTCGGACACCCATGTGCTGCTCGGATCGCTCGGCGTCCAGCTGTAGGCAGCTCGAGTCGGAGGAGAAGCACATGTTCACCAGAACACCGCGGCACGACCGCGCCGATGGGTATCCCGCCGCTCGATCCGTCCTCATCTCGGCGTGGGCGGTGCCGGTGCTGATCATCGGCCAGTTCGCGATGGTGGCCGTGATCCCGGTGGTCATCGCGCTGATCGGCACGCTGCGGGACGCGCGGTTGCGCCCACTGCGCTGGTTAGCCGCCGCGCTGGCCGTGGCTTACGCTGTCCCCCTTGCCATCTGGCGACTTCGGTCCGAACCCGCACAGAGTCTGTCGAAGGACATCAGCCCCTTCCTCGCCGCACTCGTCGTAGTGGCAGCCGTCGTCCTCGCGGTCGCGCACCACCTGCTGCGCAGGCGCTACGGGACGGGCAGCAATGACGATGCCGCCGCGGTCCAGAGTGAGACGAACACCTCCGATGCCAGGGCCGGCGAATTAGGGTAGCCGCTCGACCGCCCTGGTCACGGGGCGATTCCCGGCCACTGATGGCCAGCCGCCGGCCACCGGGTGCACACCGGTGGTTTAACGGTGTGGCCGGAATCCGCTGTACGGTCGGGCATGACCTCCGAAGTGATCGCCAAGGCGAATTACCCAGGCGGAACTGCAGTTGCCCGGCGGTCGAACGCGGACCGCGTGCGGGCATCGATCGTGCTGCTGTTGTCTGCGATACCGTCCGCGGCGTCGATGACGGTATTGCTCTACGGGCTCGGCCGCGCGCTCGGCGTCGGCGTACCCGGCGCGTTGCCCGCGGCGTGGTTTGTGGTGTGTTTCGTCTGGAGCGTGGTGTGCTTCCGGACGCCGCCGCGTCGCTGGCTGCCGCGGATATTCCGGGTGCGGCAGCCGACGGATGAGGAACAAGGCAAGATGAGTGCCGCGTGGGCGCGGGTCGCGCACAAGGGCGGGGTCTCCGCGGCGTCGTACACGCTGTGGATTCAGGAGGCCGACCGGCAGTTCGTGGTGCCGAGCCGGATGATCACCACATCGCCCGAATCGCTGCGACGGCTGAGCCCGCGCGAACTGGAGGCGGCGCTCGCGCATCAACTCGCGCAACGCGTTCAGGGTCGAGCGGCGTTCTGGCAGTTGACTTTCCGGCACTACAACCTGCCGGTGGTGTGGATCGAGCGCGCCTTGCTGTCAGGTTTGGGCCTCGTCGCGATCGGCGATGCGATCGCGCGGCGGATGTCCGGGCGGAGTTCTCGGATCTTCCGAGCCGGATGGACCGTGTTCAGCCGGGTGCTCGTCGCCTGCCCGACACTCGCGGCGGCCACGGTGATCGTCGGCCTCGCGCCGGCCTTGCTGTTGCGCCTGCTACCCGAGATCGCCGCGTTGGCGGTGCGGCCGATCGTCGCCCGCAGTGAATACCGCGCCGACCAGATCGTGGTCGATCTCGGCTACGGCCCCGAACTCGGCGGCATTCTCCAACGCCCGGACGTGCCACATCCAGCGCGAACCCGATTGAATCCCCTGACGGTCTCGCTGTTCTCCTGGAAAACGCCACCGGACAAACGAATCCGGCGAATCCGCGATCGGCTCGACGAACTGGCACGGCGCTGGAATCGGCCTTCGGCCTAGCCACCCCGACGCCGAGTCCCGCACCAGATCACCGAAATGGCGAATGGTCAGCAAATACCGCATAGCATGGGTGCTGCGATTCCGTGAGACCAGCCGGTCGAGGTGACCGGGGACCGATCCGTACCGGACGATCAGGTGGTCGCAGATGATGGGACTGGAACGGTCGTCGCGCTGGTTGATCCTGGTCACGGTATGCCTGGCGGTGCTGGTGATCGGGATCGACAACACCATCGTCAATATCGCGTTGCCGGAGCTCGGCATTCAACTCGGCGCTACGACGACGGCATTGCAATGGGTGGTCGACGCGTATGTGCTCGCGTTCGCGGGCCTGCTTTTGGTCGGTGGCTACCTCGCGGACCGGTACGGTCATCGGCGGGTGATGGTGATCGGACTGGCCGGCTTCGCCGTGTCGTCGGCGGCGGCGTCGACCTGCACCGGTATCGGGCCGTTGATCGGCTGGCAGGCGGCCATGGGCGTCGCGGCGGCCCTGATCTATCCGACCACCTTGGCAGTGATCGCGGCGGTGTTCACCGACCGCGGCGAAAAGGCATTGGCTATCGGAATCTGGTCCGGGGTTTCCGGGGTCTCGATCGCGCTCGGCCCGCTGACCGGTGGATTGTTGCTCGCGCACTTCTGGTGGGGCTCGGTATTCCTGGTCACGGTGCCGGTCGCGGCCGTCGCGATCGTCGCTGCACTGATCGTCGTGCCGGTATGGCGGACGCCGCGACCCGGCCGCTTCGACGTGCTCGGCGCGCTGACGGCCGCGGGAGGGTTGACCGTGTTCGTCTGGGCCATTATCGAGGCGCCGGAACACGGGTGGACCAGCCGGACGACGGTCGGCGCATTCCTGGCCGCGACCGTGCTGCTATCGGTGTTCTACGGCTGGGAACGGCGCAATCCCGCACCGCTGCTGGATGTTTCGCTCTTCGGCAATCCGCGCTTCGCCGTGGCGTGCGGTGCCATCGCCACCGCGTTCTTCGGGCTGGTCGGGCTGGTCTTCATGATCATGTTCTTCTTCCAGATCGTGCGCGGCTACGGCACCTTACGCACCGGGGTGGCGACGTTGCCGTTCGCTCTCTGCGTCGCGGCCGTCTCGCCGGTCGCGCTCGTGCTCACCCGGCGGATCGGGAACAAGATCGTGGTGGCCTCGGGGTTGGCCTGCATGTGCGCCGGTTTCCTCATCACCACCGTGATCGCGGTCGACGCGCCGTATTTCGGGCCGATCGTGCTGGCGATGTCGATCGTCGCGGTCGGTCTGGCGCTGACCACCGGGCCGGCGACGGACGCGTTGATCAGCACGGTGCCGCCGGACAAGGCGGGGGTCGGTTCGGCGGTCAACGACACCACGCGTGAGGTCGGTGTGGCGCTGGGTGTCGCGGTGATGGGGTCGGTGCTGAGCTCGATGTTTCGCCGTCGCGTCGCGGAGCAGTGGCACGATCTCGGCATTTCGCCGCAGCTCGCCGAGCACGGCAAGGGCTCGGTGATCACCGCACTGGAGATCGCGACGCGGTTGCCCGATCTGCGCGTCGGCGGAGCGCGCGACCGGCTCGAGGAGAAACCCGGCTAGAGCTGTTCGCCCTGTTCGCGCCGGCGGTCCAGATCGCTCTGCCGGGCCGCTTCCTGGCGGCGGGCTTCGGCGCGCTGTTGTTCGGCCCGCTCGCGGAGGCCGCGGAGGAATTCCGCGTCGGCCTCGGGGTCCTGGGCGACGTACCGGCCGGGCCGGTCGTACTCGGAATAGCTGGTGGTCGAGCGCGGTCCAGTCTCGTTGAGCGGGCGACCCGCGATCAACCAGAGCAGCGCGCCGATGGTCGGCAGCAGGATGACGATGATCAGCCACCCCATCTTCGGCAGATGCCGAATCCCCACGTCAGGACAGGTGATGATGTCGATCAAACAGTAGATCCACAACGCAAGCGTCAACAGACCCACAACCGCGTATGGCACGAAAACCTCCTCGTACGCCAGCCAACGACCTGTCCGTGTGGCGATTCGCGGCGAATCTCCCCCAACCGGCCCGGGCATGCCTGCCCGAAACTGGCAACAATGACTATTCGGCGACCCCGATCAACCCCCGCGGCCGCCCCTCGCGCCACACACTATCCGACCGCCGAATCTCGCGCGACGGGTGCGACGCGCGTCACCTTCATCCCCGCGTGGCCGGCTACCTCCTCCGCGGCCGCCACCCGGTTGGCCGGCAGCACGGCCCGCAAATCGAGTGAACCGTAGCCGTTTTGCAATATGCCGGACGGTAGCTAAAACGATTGGTTGCGAGTAGCGTCATTTGTCCGGATTTCGATACGTCAGCACGTGACAACCACTCCAGAAAGACGAATCTAGACATTGACGCACTCGATCCGCCTTGCCTCACGATTCATATGAAATGGATCATGCCGAGTCGGGGCAGCAATTGCGAGGACATCCGGTAAGAAACAACGAACTCGCAAAGAAAGATCTGAGACATGTCTCTCCTCAAATCCAGGTCCGCAGCTTCGGCTGCTGCACTATTCCTGGCTGTAGCACTGTCGGCGATTTTCGCATCCCCAGCGAATGCCGGCTCCGTGAACTTCACCGACTGCGGCAGTGCCGGAACGGTCAACGATGTCCGCGTCTCCGACAGTTCCGGTGCCGTAGTGAGCATGAACCCTGGTGCGCGTTACGATTTCGAGATCGATTTGACGCCTTCTGTCAGCGCACTGGCGGCGACCTTGCTGGTCACGTCGACATATCTCGGCTACACCACCGAGAACATCAATCAGGTTCTTCCGGCCTCGATGATTGCCCAAGGACAGCAGGTTACTGTCCGTTTCACCATCACTCCGAATGATATTTTGTCCGGAAACGACGTTCCGGTCACTGCGCGTGTGACAGTCGTCGGGCTCGCGCCGCTCCAGGCCTGCGTCACCGTGCAGACTCACGTCAATTGACACGAAGGGATCTCAACTCGAATTGGGAGAGCCCGGAGTTAATTGAGCAATCCCCGGTCATACTTCGCCCCGCTACCGGTATCCAGATGGTAGCGGGGTGATAGGCGGCGCCCGGTGTCGGAGTTCGAAAACACCTTCTCAGTGCTGAGCTCGGCGGCGCGCTTGGCCCCAGGTGGTGCGGGTTATGGCGAAGGCCGCCAAGAGGGTCAGGGCGAGGAGGGCGCCGCCGGCGTCGGTGACCAGCGAGGGGAGCAGGCCGGGCCAGCCGAATTCGGCGCGGGCGGCGGTGAACATTTCCGGGGGGACGGCTTTCAGGCCGGCCGCCTGGGTGGCGTTCACGGCGAGTACGAGCCAGAAGAGCCAGGGTACGGGGCGGCGGCGGAGGGCCAGGATGCCCACGGCGTTTCCGATGAGGTAGACGCATCCGACCAGACGGAAGGCGGTCAGGAATCCGTCCGCGCCGCCGGGATCGGCGTGGGCCAGGATCATCATGTGGGTCAGGGTGTCGTGATTGACGATCACGAACGCTTGCAGTGCGGTGCCGATGGTGAAGATGATCGAGGCCGAACCGGCCACCAGCAGTAGCGCATTCGTCCTTCCGCCCGGCACGGTCCGTGCCCGTTCATCCGTGGTCGACGACATCGGATCCCTCCCGAATCAGCTGATCCATCGATCCTCATCCGGTCGGGCCGGAACGGGTATCGGGATGATCCCCCAACTCTTCCCTGAATTCCGCCGGGTCGAGCCGGGTGACCACGGGGTTTGACCGTGACGCGGGGGCATGGTTTTGACTGGTGGCGCGTCGGCATGACCGTGCCGGCGGATCCGAGCCAGGGAGGTTGTCGTGGCGTGGAGTACTCGTCAGGTCGCCGAGCTCGCGGGGACGAGCCTGCGGGCGGTGCGGCACTATCACGATGTGGGCCTGCTGGCCGAGCCGGAGCGAAAGTCCAACGGCTACAAGAGCTATGGGGTAGCCCACCTGGTGCGGTTGTTGCGCATCAAACGGTTGCGAGATCTCGGGTTCTCCCTGACGCGGATCGCGGAGCTGGGTGACGCGGACGCGCATCCGGAACCCGAGTTGCGCGCGCTGGACAGCGAGATGGCCGCGAACATCGAACGGCTGCAACGAATTCGGACCGAACTCGCGCTGACCATGCGCGAGACCACCCCGACCGATCTGCCGCGCGTACTGGCCGCGGCCGGCACGGCGGCGGATATCCCGGACGCCGACCGGGCGCTGCTCGTCGTGCTCGCCCGGGTGCTCGGTCCCTCGACGCTGCGGCTGTACGCCGAGACCCTGGAGGCCTACTACGCCGACCCCGGCGTGCTCGAGCTGGATCGGCTGCCGCCCGACGCCGATCAGCAGACCCGCACCGAGCTGGCCGAACGTCTGGCCCCCGCCTTTCAGACGCTGCTCGACGGCCACCCGCGGCTTCGAGCGCCGATCACCGACGCCCCGCACGGCAGGCCCTTCGCCGGCCGGACGATCAGCGCCGCCGTCGAGGACCTGTACAACCCCGCGCAGATCGACGTCATCCGCCGGATGGAGAAACTCGTGGACGTGCCGTCCAGCGCCTGACCGCTACCGCGACTGCGGCACACCGACCCCACCCGGCAGCGTCTGCCGCGCCGCCGAGGTGTAGTCGGCCTGGACCTTGTAGTACCGCCCGGTCGGACCATAGGCGGCATAGAACGCGAATCCGCGCGGCCCCGGCCCGGCGAACGGCGCGCCTTCGACGAAGCGACTCAACACCGGATCGATCGGCGGAAAGCTCTCCGCGGTGTAGCGGGCGGGGAAGCAGATCCGCTGAATACTCGGTGCGGTCCAATCGAAGGTCGCGTACACCGTGAAGGGCCACCCCACGGCGGCCAGCTCGCCCTCATCGGCGGCGACGAAATCGAGTTCGCGCAGGATCGTCGCGATGCCGGCGGCGGTGAGCTGCCCCGGCGCCAGGATCTGGGTGTACAGATTCAGCGTCCGGTTGACGAAATCGACTGCCATCAAAGCAATTCCGCCACCACCCCAGCGCTTCAACAACTCGGCGTGCGCACGCGCCGAGTTCGGCATGCCCGCAAAACTCACGATGCGGTCGACGCTGATCAGATCCGGAAAGGCGGTCCAGATCTTCTGCACGCCACGATCGACGGCGAGGTCGACGCCCCAGTCCACCGGCACCGCGGCCGAGACCCGCGCCAGCAGCTCCTCCATCGGGTGCCCGACGAACTCGAGCAACCCGGCGGCACGCAACCTGCCGACCGGATCGGCCGCCGCCGGTAGATTCATGAACCGCGCACTGACCTGCCGAACCGGCGCCGGATGCGTCGTGGTGCGCACCGCCAGCCAGGCGTCCGCCCACATGTCACCCAGCGCGTCCAGCACCCTGTCGACGACCGCAGGGTCGTAACGGGTTTCGGCCAAGCGCGCGAACTCGCGCATGTCTCGCCGGAAGATCTCTGCGGTGACACCGGATGCGCGCATGGAAACCATCACCTCGAATTGCAATGGGCAGGACAGGTGTGGGGCGCATTCACGATAGCGCTCGCGCCGCCCGAAGGGAGCCGGACCGGCAATCAGCCGAGCGAACGCAGCCAGTCCACGACCGCCGCCTGGTGCGCGCCCGTGTTCCGGGCGATGACCAGCGCGTGCCCGGCATCGGGCAGCACGAAGGTGCGCAATCGCGCGGCGGGCCCGAAGTACGGCGCCTCGGCCGCGTACAGGCTTTCGCTGGTCGCGCACACCGAACAGAGTTTGTCCTGCGCGCCGTTGACGATCAGCACCGGCGCGGCGATCTGCCGGGTCGACGGCCCGGTCGTCGCGGCCAGGCCGGTGATCATTTCGGTGAGCGAGAACGTGTCTTTCACCTGGCTCTCATCGACGGCGAGCAGCGCGGTATCGGTGCCGGGAACGGCGAAACTGCCCGCGCGCGTACCGGGCTCGGTGGTCAGGTATCCCGGGTCGTGGCCGGCGAAACGCCGGTCCGGATCGGTGACCGCCGGACGGAACGTCTCCGCGACGGCCATGGTGTTCGACGGGGTCACCGAATGGGAGTAGGCGGTCAGCAGCAGACCGTCGAGCCGGGCGCCGCCGATCGCGGCGAGCACCCCGATGCCCGCGCCCAGCGACACCCCGCCGAGCACGATCTTCGCAAACGGCGCATGTCCGGCGATGCCGTCGCGTCGAAGTCCGGCAATGATTCCGGTGACCGCGTCGGCCTCGCGCGCGGAGGTGACGGTGCCGCTCGGCGGCCGGGAGCTGTTACCGGCGCCGAATCGGTCGATCGAGAGCACGGCGAAACCGGCGGCATTGACCGCGCGCCGGAAACTGTAGGTCTCCGGTTCGTAGGGCCAATCCCAGTACCGCGCATTGATCGCCGCGCCCGGGATCAGCACCAGCAGCGTGTCGGTCGCCTGTTCCGGCAGACACAGCCGGGCACCCAGCTCTCCGCCGCTCACCCCGATGCGCAGATCGCGGCAGCTGCCCGGATCTTCCGCCGCGTGCGCGACACCCGTCGGCGCGAGCAATATCGCAGCGACGATCGCAGCCGCAGTGCGCGCGAAACCCATAGTCCCGCACGCTATCCCACTGACGTCATGCGTGCCGTGCGACAAAACACGAACAGTGTGGCCGCAGTCGACGAGCAAATCGCGATAACGAACGCGGCCCTGCCCCAGGCGAACCCGACAAGCGAGCCGATTACCCGTTGCGCCACAGAGCCTTTCGCCGCCGAACGATTACGGGAACTGCGAGGTCGAGATCACGCCTTCGACGCCGACCGGCTCCGGCGAGCGAGTGGGCAGCACCGGTCGCGCGTTGTCGCTGTAGCGCCGCTTGACCATCGCCGCGGCCTGCTCCGGGGTTTCCGGGCGCCACGGCCGGGTCGACAGCTTTTCCAGCACGCAGATCAACAGCATCTGCCGGGTGCGGGTGACCGGATGGCAGTTCATACCCGCCTGGCCGAAGCCCTCGCCGGCGGCGACCTGTTCCTCGACCGGAACCGTCTCGGTGAGCACCCAGTACAACTCGGGCCCGAGCAGAACAGACTCGCCGTTGCTGTCGTTGAACCAGCGGACCGAGTATTCGATCAGCAGTTCCGCGATCGGCCCGCTCTGGCGCAGGGCGTCGACGAAACGCGGCAGTCCCCCGCTACCTTCGGTGTTGCGCTGGATGAGCGTCGCGATTCGATCCGCGACCTCACGTAGCTGTGTGATGTCCTGGTCCGGCCACTGCGGCAAAGTCATCAATTCTCCTAACACGTGCGATGGCGGTTTTCGCCGGCTCGGCCCATTCCCCGTCACCCGGAAAGAATTCAGCATCCATGCGGCAGTTGTCAATGCCGCATCAATAGCAGACGGGTATAACAAAATCGAGGATCTGCCGTCGTGCCGGATCACAGCGAAATAACGCCGATACCAGTGCTTTTCCCAGTATTTCGCCCGCGAATCACCGCGCGAGTGCAATCCGTGCTTTATTGCTACGTCACATTCCTGCCATGCGGTTTGCCCCTATCGGCGTCGGGCGACCGCCGCGACGGCCGTTCGGGCGCGCTCGGCCGCGTGCTTTTCGTTGGCATAGAGCAGGCCGTAGGTGAAGCCGTTCTCCCCTTGCGCAGTGCCCGCCGCGGTCGCGGTCCGCCACAGGAATTCGGCCGAGACCACACCGTCGTTGTGGTCGCCGAGCACGCGCTGAAGCCGCTTGTAGTACTTGATGTTCGACTTCGCTTCCGCCCGCTTGCGCACCGGCCTGTGCAGTTCGGCGGCGTAGCGGGCGCGCTTGGCCGCCTTGCGCGCACGGTGCAGGGAATCGTCGCGCCCAGTGCGCATCGCCTCGGCGAGCCGCTTGTCGGCCTTGCGCGCGGCGCGCCGGGCGCGCCGCACGAGTTCGCGCTTGCGCGACCGAATCGCGAACGGCGGCTCCGGCTTCCAGGATTGCAGCGCGGCGAGCAGGGCCAGGTAGCGCGGCGAATCCATGGCCTCGGCGAGCACGGCGCGGGCAGCCAGCTGCCGCTCGAGCAGCGTCGTCTCGATGCGCGCGGCCACCGGGCCGAGCACCAGTTCCGGCGGCAGGGCACCGACCTGCGCGGCGAGCCGGCTGCGCTGCACCTGGCAGTCGCGGACCGCACCGAGCAGGCCCGCGTACCACTTCAGCTCGTCCGCGATGCCGTCGACAGCGGAGCGGTCCAGCACCGTGCCGAACACCCGGAGCGTGCTGCGTAGTCGCCGGGTCGCGACGCGGGTGTCGTGGATCGGATCCTCGCCGCGGCGCAGGGCGACGTCACCAGCGAAGATCGTGTCGATCTGCGCGGTCAGGTAGTCGCGGATCGCGCGCTCGGCTTTCGAGGCCGGGACGGGCGCGCCCGGCTTCGGCACTGCGCGCGCGAGTTTGGAAGGGTACTGCGCCCTGGACGCGCCCGCCTCGGCGAGCCGGTCCACCAGCAGGGCGGGGACGGCGTCGGTGTGCGGGCCCAGTTCGACCTCGATCTCGCGCCAGGCGAGGGCGTCCGCGTCGGCATCGACGGGAGTCGTGCGCACGACGTCGTCGTCGAGCTCGAGCACCAGGTCACCGTCCGGACCGAGCAGCCGGTGTCGATTGCGCAGCGTGTGAATTGTCGTGATCGCGCGCAGCTGCTGCCCGAGCGCGGCGCCGGTGACGACGTCGGCCAGCTCGCTCGGCATGTCGTCGGACCAATCGGCGACCAGCTCGACACGCCCGTCGGCCTGCGGAACCTTCAGCTGCCACCCCGATTCGTCGTCCCCGGCCCGGCGGCGCAACGTCAGATCATGCGTGAGCAGGTCATGCGCGGTGGTGTCGAAATAGGTGCTGGTGAGTTCGACCGACGTTTCCTCGACACGCCCGCCCGGCACGATGTCGTCGATCGGCGGCAGCGTGAATTCCCGGTCGACCTCCCATTTCGTTTCGCGTTCTACTACATCCTTCATCCATATAGCCTTCCCGGCCGACCGCACCCGAAACAGCGCTGCCGGGTCATCCGGCGTCGGCGAGGACCTGTTCGGCGATCTTGTCGTCCCCCGCGACGCGGACCAAGGCGGCGGCCAGTTCGGCGGCGCGCTGGTCCGGCACCAATCCGAGCAGGCGGTGCGCATCGGTCGGCAGGTGAATCCGTTCGGCGCCCCGGCAGGCGCGTTCGTCGAAATACGGTCGCGCCCAGGTCCATACGCTCTGCACCTCGCGCAGGAATATGTCGCTGCCGGTGGGGCCGATCCCCTGGAATTCGCGCAGCAGCGACGCCGCGCGCCGGCGATCCTTTTCCGCCGCCGCGGCGAGGTTGCGCAGGTCGCCGTCGTATTTCTCGAGCACGAGGCAGGCATTCGCGCCGAGCCTGGTCGCGGCGCTTTCGTCGTAGCGTTTGTAGTGCGCCCGGCCGAGCGCGTCGACGAGTTCCTGCCATTCCGCGTCGGCAACGCGCTGCGGAGTGCGATACCCGCTGTCGATCAGCTCTCTGGCCGCGGCGATGGCCAGATCCGAGGTGATGCGGGCACTCAGCAATTCGGTGAGCATGAGCAATTGGAACAGCGGTGCGGGCTTGTCGTCGAGGGTGATGCCCGCCTCGGCCGCGTAGCTGGTGCCTGCCCGTTCGAGCAGTGCGTGCACGATATCGCGCTGGCTCATCGCGTTCTCCTTACTTGCTCGGAATCCCCTCGCTGCCAACGAAACTGGCTTCCTCCGGGCTGACCAGGCCGAGGAGGGAGAGGGGGCGCGGCGTTACCGCGTTGGTAGCGTAGGTCAGTGAGATCGCCCAGCGGTTGACTCCGCGCGGCACCGCGTAGGTGTGGTAGGCGCGAGTCACCAGCTTGGCCAACCGACCGGATAGGTGCACGCCCAAGGGGTTCGCGACCGCGAAGCCAGGACCGAGGTCTACCACGAGGCCCATGTCCCGATGCTTGTACGGGGCGGCGCGGCCGATCCCCAAGCCGGCGGCCACATTTCGCGCCAGCGCCTTACCTTGGCGGGTCGCGTGCTGGGCGGTCGGCGGGGTGATTTTGCCCGGCGCCGCGAGATCCGGCACGGCCGCCGCGTCGCCGCCCGCGAAGACGCCGGGGTGGCCGGGCACGCCGAGACTCGAGTCGACCACCAAACGCCCGCGTTCCAGCGGCAGGCCGAGCGTCTCCAGCAGCGGCGCGCCGGTCACGCCGGTCACCCAGGCGACGGTGTAGGCCGAGACGACGGTGTCGTCGGTGAGCACGACCTGACGGTCGGTCATCTCTTTCAGTGAGGTCTTCAGCCGGATGTCGATTCCGCGCCCGCGCAACACATTCAACGCCTTGTCGCCGAGTTTCTCCCCGACCTCGGGCATCACCCGATCGGCCATATCCAGGAGGAGGAAACGGATCTCGCCCGGATCGAAGCCGCGGCGGTGCGCGTAGGCGTCGGCCAAGGCGCGCAGCTGTGCGATCAATTCGGTTCCGGCATAGGACGCGCCGACGACAACGACGGTGCGGCGTGCGTCGCGCACCTCCGGATCGTCCTCGTGGTCGGCCAATTCGAGCTGGCGCAGCAACTGCTCGCGCAGGTACAGCGCCTCGGCAACCGTCTTCAACCCGCGCCCGTGCTCGGCCAGGCCCGGCACATCGAACAGTCTGGTCACCGAGCCGGGGGTGAGCACGAGCCGATCCCACGATAGTTCTTGCGGCGGGTGATACTCGCTGACCACGGTGAGCGTCTTCTGTTGCAGGTCAACAGATTCCGCCTTCGCGACGACCAAGCGCACCCGGGGCAGCGCGTCGGCCAGCGAGATGACGACGAACCGCGGGTCGATCAAACCGCCTGCCACATCCGGCAGCAACGGCGTGTAGAGCATGTAGTCGGTGGGCGTTACGAGGACGACCTCGACGTCGCGATCGGCCTTGGCCAGGATGCGGCACAGTTTCCTGGCGCAGGTGAAGCCGGCGAATCCGCTGCCGACGATCACGACCCGTTCGGGGCCCGGGTGGTTGTCTGCCGGCACGCCGGCACCTCCTTGCGTCGGTCCGGTGGAGCTACGGTCAGGCGTCGGGACGCGCGATATCGCCGCGCCACGCGCCGGTTTCGTGGTGCCTGCTCTCGATGAACTGCTTGAAGCGCTGCATATCCCCATTCACCCGGTGCTTCAGCACGCCGAGGACATCGGCGGCGGTTTCCACGAAACCCTCGGGGTCGACCTCCATTTGGGCGGTGATCCGGGTGTGCGTGTCATCGAGCCGATGGAAGGTGATCACACCCGCGTGCTGCGGGCCGTTGTCGGATTTCCAGGCGACGCGCTCGTCGGGGTGCTGCTCGGTAATGGTCGCGTCGAATTCGCGGGTCGAGGGACCGACATGGATCTTCCAGTGCGTGTGCCGGTCGTCGAGTTGCTGCACCGCCTCGACGCCCTCCATGAATTCGGGGAACGACTCGAATTGCGTCCACTGGTTGTACGCGGTGCGGACCGGTACCTCGACGTCCACGGTGGCGGCCAACGTGCTGCTCATGCGATAACCCCTTTTCATCGCTCGGCCCTGCGGTCGGCCGGGGTCGAGCCCTGCGACGGTCACTCGCGGCGACTCGGTCAGTGGTCTACTTCTTTTTCTTGGCGTCCAGCGCCTTGGCCAGCTGACTCTTGTTCATTTTGGAACGGCCCTCGATGCCGCGCTGGCGGGCCTCGTTGTAGAGCTGGTCGCGGGTCGGGCCGGTGGGGGCGTTGCGCTGATGGGCGCGCAGGGCGGCGCGTTGCTGCGGTTTCATGTCTTCCACCGACGTCCGGCTGGCCGTCTTGGTCTGACCCGCCTGCGCGCGAATCTTGTTGACCGTGCGCGCCGCGATCTCCTCGGCTTCCCGGGTGCTGTTGCCCTGCGACTTCTCCGAATCGCGGATGTGTTCGTACTGACGTTCCTGCTTGGCGGTCCATTCCTTCGGCATGATCACACCTCCTGCCCGCCGGATAACCCGCGAACCCGGCGTCAAACCGACGCGGGTCCGGCGGGTGTCCTCGGCGGCTATTGGTCGTGCTGGTAGCCGGCCTGTTTCGCCTCGTCGACCTTGGCCTCGGCGCGGGCCTTCTCCGCCGCGGCTTCTTTCTGCGCGGCTTCGCGTTCGGATTCGGCCTTGTCCTGCTGTGCTTGTCCCTCGCCTTTGAGGTTCTCGTCTCCAGTGACGACGCCAGCAGCTTCCTTGGCCTTACCCTTCACGTCCTCGACCACACCTTCGATCCCTTCGCGGGGTCCGCTTTCATGCTCCGACACCAAAACCTCCGACACAATCCGATAAATGGTTGACACGAGGCGCTTACCCGAAGCCGAAGGAACTAACCCGCTAGTTGACGGCGGCGACGATCCGCCGGCGGCCGTATTGCCAGATCGTTTCCACGGTCCGGAATCCGGCCGCGCGCAAGAGGTTCACGTGCTGATCGAAGGTGACGCCGTTGTCGGCCGGGTGCTCCCAGCGGCGGTGGTCACGCTCGATGACGGCGGCGGACAGCTCCGGTTCGGCGGTGATCGCCGTCCACCATTCGGCCCAGCCCTCGCGATCGCCGACGCCTTCGCGTTCGACCTGGCGGTTCCCGATCACCTCGTGCAGCCGCTCGATATCCGGTGCCTGGGTAACCATGTCGTCGCCGTTGAGCAGAATGCCGCCGGGGCGCAACAGCTTTGCGGACTCGGCGTAGAGCGCGGCGAGCTGGTCTCGGTCGAGCCAGTGCAGTGCGGTGGTGCTGACGATCGCGTCGACCGGCTCGGCGGGTAGCTCGGCGGTCCAGGCCGGGTCGGCGAGGTTGCGGTCGACAAGCTCGAATCCGTATGCGGTGCGGGCTAATTCGAGGAGCGCCGGGTCGGCGTCGACGCCGATCACCCGGGCATGCGGCAGCCGTTCGCGAATGCGAGCGCCGAGTGAGCCGGGGCCGCAGGCGATATCGAGCACGAGCGGATCGGGCCGATCGGTGTTGGCGGCGACCGCGTCGGCGATGACCGCGAACATGGTCTCGCGATCGGGCAGGTAACCCTCCTGCTGACGATCCCAGCGATCGATCCAGGCTTTGGCGAGGGTGGGTGTGAGCGACATGGCAACTCCCGTTACTGTCATAATCTTCAACGACAGTAACGACTATAACGAGAGTGAGGTGACTGATCAAGTGCATTTAGACAGTCACACGTTGGCCGTGGTCCGAGACGGAGTCGAACTGGTGAACGTCACCGTGCCCGGCGAACGCCGTGGCAGGCCCTATCCCCCGGCGGCCGACGACGCCGAGCTGCTCGAACGGTTGAACAGCGTGGTCGCGGCCTACGGTTATCTCGTCCGGCCCGGCGACACCGACGGCATGGCCCGCGCCGCCGGACAACTGCGCGAGGTGTTCGACGCGGTCGCCGACGACGACATGGACCGCGCCGCGGCGCAGGTCAACGCGATGATCACCGAATACGGCGCCAGGCCCACGCTTATCCGGCACGGCACGCGCCCCTGGCACCTGCACTTCCACGCACCCGACGCCGCGCTCGTCGACGGCATCGCCGCCGCGTCCGCGGTCGGCCTCGCCTTCGTGCTCGGCAGCGAACACGCCGACCGGATCGGCGTCTGCTCGGCCGGCAACTGCGACCGCGTCTACCTGGACACCTCGCGCAACGGCACCAAGCGTTTTTGCAGCACCGCGTGCCAAAACCGGTCGAAGACAGCGGCTTTCCGCGCCCGCCGCGCCACGGGCGGCTGAGTCGTCCGCGGCGCGGGCGCCCGTTTCGATCTGGGTGACCGTAATACTGGCCAGGCCCGATCCGGGATGGTTTCGTCGGACGAGACCATCAGGCTGGAACGAAAGGCCCTCGTATGTCCGTCGATCACCTGCCGGAGACCGATACCGCCGTGCGGGTGGTCAAGCTCGGCGCGCACATCGGCGCACGGATCGAGGGAGTCCGGCTGGGCGCCGACCTGGAAGCGGCGACCGTCGCGACCATTCGCGCGGCGCTGCACGAGCACAAGGTGATCTTCTTCCGCGGCCAGCAGCATCTGACCGAGGACGGGCAGTACGAGTTCGCGGAGCTGCTCGGCAACCCGACCAGCCCGCATCCGACGCTCACCTCGGCGGGCGTGAAGAGCCTGGCCATCGATTCGAAGCACGGTCGTTCCAACGTGTGGCATACCGATGTCACGTTCGTCGACCGGGTGCCGAAGGCGTCGATCCTGCGCGCGGTCGCACTGCCCAGCTACGGCGGCTCGACCACCTGGGCCTCGACCGTCGCCGCGTACAACGCGCTGCCGGCGCCGCTCAAGGCGCTGGCCGAGAGCCTGCGCGCGCGGCACACCAATCAGTACGACTACGCCGCGGAGACCGAGGCGGGCCTGGACGAGAACGGCAAGGCCTACCGGCGCGAGTTCGAGTCCACCTACTTCGAGACCGAGCACCCCGTGGTGCACGTGCACCCGGAGACCGGCGAACGCGCCCTGCTGCTGGGCTGCTTCGTGAAGCAGATCGTCGGCCTGTCCAGCAGCGAATCACACGCGCTGTTCCGGCTGTTCCAGGACCGGGTGACCCGCCTGGAGAACACCACCCGCTGGGACTGGTCGCTGGGTGACGTCGCGATCTGGGACAACCACGCCACCCAGCATTACGCCATCGACGACTACGACGGCGGTGAACACCGCAGGCTGACCCGAATCACCCTGGCCGGGAACATTCCGGTCGGCGTCGACGGCTCGCCGAGCACGGTGATCGCGGGCAATGCCGAGTACTACTCGGCCGTCGACCTGAAAGGGGCAGCGTAGCTTCCGTCGTCGGAGGGACCGACGTCGCGAAACCGTTTGCCGCTACCCAGATTCGATGTATCGAACCCATTGTGAGTTGCTACGCACCATTTTGTTTGACGGCCGGTGGCCGGGGAACGCAAGCGCGGGATCGGCAATCCGCCGATTCGAACGCCGCGCGTCATCCAGAGCCGAACGCGCGATGTCGATTACTCTTTGACGGCTCACGCCCGGTGACTAGGCACAAAACAGGTAAACGACTTCGCCTGACGATGGGAATCGCGTGAATCTATGGAATTACGTCCGGGGACGGGGTGAATTCCTGACGTTCCTCACGTATCAGCATGCCTCCCTGGCTTTTCAAACGGTGCTGGTCGGGACGGTGGTCGCGGTAATCGTCGCGGTAGCGGTCTATCGGCTCCCGCTGTTGTCCTCGCTCACCCTGACCTCCAGCCGGGTCGCGCTGACCATTCCCTCGCTCGCCCTGCTCGCGCTGCTGCTGGTGCCGTTCGGGCTCGGCGTCGTGCCGTCGTTCATCATGCTGGCGTTCTTCGCCGCGTTGCCGGTTATCGGCAATGCCATCGTCGGCCTGCGGTCGGTGCCGGCCTCGGTGATCGAATCCGCGCGCGGCATCGGGTTTTCCCGCTGGCGCATTCTGCTGACCGTCGAATTGCCCATCGCCTGGCCGGTAATTCTCACCGGTATCCGGGTGTCCACCCAGATGATCGTCGGCGTCGCCGCGATCGTCGCCTACGTCCTCGGCCCCGGCCTCGGTTCGCTGATCTTCAACGGACTCTCCCGCCTGGGCGGCGCGAACGCCATCGAAATGGCCCTCACCGGCACCATTCTCATCGTCCTCATCGCGTTGGTGTTCGACGCGCTCCTCGTCCTGCTCGGACGCCTCACGATCGCAAAGGGACTCATATGATTGAAGCATCGCGTAGCGATTCCGTGAGGGGTGGCGGCCGGGCGGCGGGTGGGCCTGAAGTGACCAACCCGCCCGCTCCGGCGGCGGAGCGCAATGTGACCGGCGCGGCGATCAAGCTCGACGGGGTGGTCAAGCGATACAAGGGGCAGGACACTCCGGCGGTCGAGCGCTTGGACCTGGAGATCGACGCGGGCGAGATCGTCGCGTTCGTCGGGCCGTCCGGCTGCGGCAAGACGACCACGCTCAAGATGATCAATCGGCTGATCGAGCCCTCCGAGGGACGGATCTTCATCGGTGGCCGTGACGTCACCCGCGAGGACCCGGACAAGCTGCGGCAGTCGATCGGGTACGTCATCCAGTCCGGTGGCCTGTTCCCGCACTGGACGGTGGCCAAGAATGTCGGTGCCATCCCCAGAGTGCTCGGATGGGACAGGAAGCGGATCGCCGAGCGCACCGAGTATCTGCTCGATCTGGTCGGGCTCGATCCGGGCACGTTCGCCGATCGGCTGCCCAAGGACATGTCCGGCGGCCAGCAGCAGCGGGTCGGCGTCGCGCGCGCACTGGCCGCGGATCCGCCGGTGCTGCTGATGGACGAACCGTTCGGCGCGGTCGACCCGATCACCCGGGTTCGCCTGCAGGACAGCCTGATCGCGATCCAGCACGAGCTCGGCAAGACCATCGTGGTGGTCACCCACGACTTCGAGGAGGCCACCAAGCTCGGCGACAAGGTGCTCATCCTGTCCGAGGGCGGGCACATCGAGCAGTACGCCCGGCCGGAGGAGATTCTCACCGATCCGGCCACGCCGTTCGTGGAGGAGTTCGTCGGATCCGGCGCGAAGCTGGCCTACCTGACCGTGCAGCGGGTGCGAGACGTCGACTACGACAAGGTGATCACCGCGCGGGTCGGCGAATCCGCACAGGCGGTGATCGCCCGCGCCAAGGCGGCCGGGCACACCTGGGTTGTCGTGGTGGACGACGCGGGACGGCCGCGATCGTGGCCGTCACTGACGGAAGTGGCGACCAAGCCGGAGGTTTCGGACTTCCTCGATCGCCGGTTGCCCGTGGTCGCCCGGTCCTCCACACTCAACGACGCGCTCGACGCGATGCTCGCCGCGAGCCAGGGCGCGGCCCTGGTCACCGACGGCCGCGGCGCGGTGGTCGGCTCGCTCAGCATCGGGTCGGTGACCGAGACGATCCAGGCCAAGCTCGCCGAGGTGCGCTCGGCGGAGGCGGACCTGTCCTACGAAACCTACGTCGACGGCACGGATCCGGCGCCGACCCCGGTGGTGGCCGCCGACGAGGAGCCCGGATCGGCCGAGCCGTCATGAGCCGCCGCGTTCCGATCGACGTGTGGTTCGAGCCCATCATCATCGCGGTCATCGGCATCGGATATCTGCTCTGGTATCGGTCGACGACGTTCACGCCGACCGAGCGCGCGTCGCTGGGCTGGGACAACTTGCAGACCACGATCCTCGCGCACATCAAGCTGACCGTGGTGGCCACGCTGATCGTGGTCGTCGTCGCGATCCCGCTGGGCATCGCGCTCACCCGCCCCGCGTTGAAGCGGCTCGAACCGATCGCGGTGAATGTCGCCAATGTCGGTCAGGCCGCACCCGCGGTCGGCCTGCTCGTGCTGTTCACCTTCTGGCTGGGCACCGGATTCCGCACGGCGATCGTGGGTCTGGTGGTGTACGCGATCCTGCCGATCTTGCAGAACACGATCGTCGGGCTGCGGCAGGTGGATCACCGCACCATCGAGGCGTCGCGCGGGATCGGATATTCGGGCAGCCGCACGCTGTTTCAGGTGGAGTTGCCGCTCGCGGTTCCGGTGATCCTGAACGGCGTGCGGACGGCGCTGGTGATCCTGGTCGGGACGGCGACCTTGAGCACATTCATCGGCGCGACCAGCCTCGGCACGCTGATCACCACCGGGGTCACGCTGTTCCTGCCGAAACTACTCATCTCCGGGGCGATTCTGGTCGGGTTGCTCGCGTTGACCATCGATTGGCTCGGCCGGCTGGTGGAACTCGCCGCGACCCCGCGGGGGATCTCATGACATCGACACGCGCCGTACTGCTTTCCACTCTGCTCGTCACGCTGCTAACCGGGTGCGGGCTGGTCAGCTCGTCCGGGACGTTCCACGAGGCGCACCTGCCCGGCGGTGATCAGCCGCTCGACGGGGCGAAACTGGTGGTGACCTCGAAGAGCTTCACCGAGGGTGTGCTACTGGGCAAGATCACCGCGACCTATCTCGCGGCGGCCGGCGCGGAGGTCAAAGACCTCACGGGCGCACCGGGTTCCGCGTCCTCGCGCCAAGCCCAGCTCAACGGTGACGCCGATATCCTGTGGGAATACACCGGCACCGGGTGGGTCAATTACCACAACGAGACCGAGACGATCGTGGACCCGAAGGAACTCTGGCAGCGGGTCAACGCGGTCGAGAAACGCGACCACGATCTCGAATGGCTGCCGCCGGCGAACTTCAACGATACCTACGCGTTCGCCGCCTCGACGCCGAATGCCGAACGGTTGCAAGTGAAATCGCTCTCGGATGTGGCGAAGCTACCGGTGCCCGACCGGACGTTCTGCGTGGACGACGAATTCTTCAGCCGCTCCGACGGTTTCATTCCGATGCTACAGAAATACGGTGTCCCCTATAACGATCCGAACGGCGTTCCCTCCGGAAACGTCACCCGGATGGATGCCGGTGTCGTCTACACCGCGACGTCTAAAGGCGCGCCGTGCAATTTCGGCATGGTGTACACCACCGACGGGCGGGTCAAGAACCTGAATCTCGTTGTCCTCGAAGACGACAAGAAATTCTTCCTGCCCTACAGCGGCACCGCCGTGGTGCGCGGCGCCATCATCGACCGCTACCCGCAGTTACGCGCCCTGATCGGGACGATCTCCGAACATCTGACCGATCAGCTGATGCAGGAACTCAACGGGCGCGTCGATATCGACGGTGAGGATCCCGCCGACGTGGCGTATGACTGGTTGAAGAAGGAGAAGCTGATCGCCTAGGGGCCGGGTCAGGGTTGTCCCGGAGGCGAATACCGCCCTCCGGGCTGACGACCGGGTCGGCCGGTGCTGCCTACTGTGCATCCATGACACTTGGGCGGCACGCGGATCTGTCGACGTCGGATCGGCGTCGAACGGCGCAGCGGGGGGTGGGCGTCTTCCTGGTCGGATTGGTCGTATTGTCCGCGCCCGCCATGATTTACGCGGTGATCGCGCGGAACGAGATCGCGGTCCTGTTCCTGATGTGGGCGCCCGGCATGGCCGGATTGATCAGCCGGCTGGTCTTGCGGGAAGGTTTCGGCGACATCTCGCTGCGCCTCGGCGGCCGGCGCACCTGGTGGGCGTTGCTGATCGGGCTCGGCTATCCGGTGGCCGTCGCGGCGGCCGCCTACGGTGTGGGCTGGGCGAGCGGGCTGGCCCAGTACACCTCCCCCGAAGGCGCCGCCACCGGATGGATCGCCTTCGGCGGCGAACTCCTCGTCGGCCTCGGGCTGGGCACGGCGATCGGGCTGGTGTTCGCGCTGGGCGAGGAACTCGGGTGGCGCGGGTATCTGCTCACCCGGCTCATCGACGCGGGCGTGCCGCGGCCGATCATGGTCAGCGGATTGATCTGGGCCGCTTGGCATCTGCCGTTGATCCTGGGCGGCAGCTACCTGACCGGCAACGGTGGGTCGGTGCCGGTGATCGCCGCGCTCTTCGTGGTTCAGGTAACGGTGGTGTCGTACGTGTTCGCCCGGCTCCGGCTCGACACCGGCAGCATCTGGCCCGCCGTCGTGCTGCACGCATCCTGGAACAGCGTGATCCAGAGCGTGTTCGACCCGCACACGACGGGCTCGCAGGCCTGGCTGTGGCTCGGCGAGCAAGGCGTGCTGACCCTCGCCGCCAATGCGATCGGCGTCCTGCTCGTCTACCGGCTCTCGGGCAGCTCACTGAGCCGTCGCCGACGTGAAACCGCCCGGCCGGCAACGACTCTCAGTTAGACGCGGGATCCGCGGCCGGACTCAGCAGCACCAGCGGGATTTCGCGCGTGGTCTTCTCCTGGTAACCGGCATACACCTTCTGTGCGGCGGTTACCCGCGGCCACAGGGCGGCCCGCTCGGCGGCGTCGGCGACCTTGGCGATCATCGGCACGCGCGGTCCGCTGCGCACCGAGACCAGGACGTTCGGGTTGTCCCGCAGGTTCAGGAACCAGGCCGGATGGGTCGGGTCCCCGCCGCGGGAGGCGACCACGACGTAGGTGTCGCCGTCGACGATCGGCGCGGTCAGCATCACCGCGTGCTGACGTCCCGACTTGCGGCCGGTGGTCACGAGCTCGACCGACGGCATCCCGCCGAAGTCGTTGCCCAACTTCCCGCAACTGACCTTCAACAGCACCCGATGCGCCGTATTCATCGTCTTGAGAGCGAAATTCGATGGCATGAGGTTCCTCACCACGCTGAACGCGACCGAGCTCTGACATTGCCCAGACTACCGGTACCGGATACCTGCGCAATAGCCCGGATCGAACGCTTTCCGCCGCGGACTACGGGGTCTTGCTGCCGGAGGACTGCACGGTGGCGTGCGCGGCGAGTCCGTCGGCCATCCGCTGCATGGTGCGGCGCATGACGGTGCGCATCAGCCAGCCCAATCCCCAACGGGCGGTGTAGGTTCCGTACCAGTGAATGGTGGTGCCACCGTTCGCCGCCGGCAACAGATCGACAACGGCCTGGTAGTCCCGGATGGCCCAGTTGAACTCGTCCTCGTAGGTGAGGCGTTTCTCCTCGTCGAGGCCGATCAGCCGCTCGGCGGTCACGATTCGCCCGGTGCGGAACGCGCGGACCGTGCCGACCCGGTCCCGGCCGTCGGGATCGAGGCCGCTGGAGCGTTCGGTGTCGAGTGCGTCGACGGTCGACCAGTCGGGCCAGGTGCGTGCGTCGATGAGCAAGCGCCAGATGTCGGCGGGCGAGGCACTCGAGGTCGCGGTCGCGTCATAGCTCTGCATGGCGGGAGATCCTTTCGTTCACCGGCGGCACCGGCCCGAGACGCGAGAGTTGCCGCGCCGCTTCGAAATTAAGCGGGCGGTGGGCCGGGGACCAGTCGCGAGATTGCCGGACATCGATCAGTTCCTGCTGCGATAGACCGACGGCCGGACACCGACGTGCCGCAGAAACGTCGTGGACAGCGCGCCGGGACTGGCGAATCCGCACCGGCCGGCGATCTGCTCGACGGTGAGCGTGGTGCCGGACAGCAACCGCCGCGCGTGCTCGATGCGCAGCCGGGTGAGGTACCGGTGCGGCGTCTCGCCGGTCGCGGCCCGGAAGACCCGGATGAAGTGGAACACGCTCAGGTGCAGTTCGGCGGCGATGTCGGACAGCGTCAGCGATTCCGCCAGCCGGTCGCGCATGATGGCGGTGGCGGCCCGGACCGCGGCGTGCTCGGGACCGGCCAGGCGGTCCCGCTTACCCTCGGTGAGCAGGTGCGTGACCAGGAAGGCCGCGGCGCTTTCGGCGTAGAGATCGTGCTCCGGTTCGACGCCGGGCAGGGCGCGAACCAGCTGTTCGACGAGTGCGTCACCGGTGCGCAACCTCGCCGCCAGCGCCTCGAAGTCCGGCCGCGATCGGCCCGCCTGCGCCGCGGCCCGATCGATGGCCGCGGCCGGAATATGCACCTGGACCGTGCGCAGCGCGGATGCTCCGCGATAACCGACCACGCTCGCCCGGCCGGGCACCATGAGTTCCAGCGTGCCCGGAACCCAGCGGCGCACCGAGTCCTCGTCCGCGCGGGTCCGCATGACCGCGTCGCCCGCGACGCACAGCACGAGGTGCAGGTCGGCCACTCCGGGCAGCGCGACGTCTTCGGCCTCGGCGGCGTGGTCGAACGTCTGCACGAGCAACGACCGCCAGCTGGCGTCGTGCCAGCTGCAATACGTGCGCCGCACATGCGCGGGCAGGTCGGCGAAGTCCGCGTACGGCGCCAGATCGAAGGTTTGCGAGTCGAACACCACACCAGGGTAGGACGATGGGATGACTCCTACTGGACCTTGACCAGCTTGATCGTGCCCGCGCCGTCCGCGCAGGAAAGGTAGTCGATCAGCACGCGATCGCCCGCTTTCAACGGAATATCGCTGTCCACCACCGGATCTCGCGCGATGACTTCCTCGCAGTCCTCGGTGATCAGGACCCCGAAGCCCTCGTACCTACCGGCGTACCACCTGTCGACGACCGCCCACATCCGTCAGCTCCCGCCTGTTGTTTGTGCCGTAGGCCCGACTGTAGCCGCAGGTCAAGCCAATTCCAGTGGGTTTGCCGGCGCGTGTCGGACGGCGCAATCAGGTCGTTGTCTCCGCCGCACCGCCCTCCCGGATGAGCGCGCGGCATGCGGCGGCGGTTATTCCGGCTGCGCGTGCCCGGCACTACTGCCAGGATTGGGCCATGGTCGATAGCGCGAATCCCGACGTACCGGTCTCGAGCAACGCCTTCGATTACGACGCGGAACTGCGTCTGTACCATCGGCGGTTGCGCGCGGCGATCGAGGTGGAACCCGGGGACCAGGTGCTCGACATCGGTTGCGGCACCGGGCAGATCACCCGGGACGCCGCCCGGCTCGCGCATCGGGGCGGCGCGCTGGGCGTGGACATCTCGACGACGATGCTGGCGACGGCGGTCCAGCTCAGCGCCGCCGAGGAGGTCGACAACGTGCGTTTCGAACAGGCGGACGCGCAGACCCATCCGTTCCCGCCGGACCAGTTCGACCTCGCCGTCAGCCGATTCGGCACCATGTTCTTCGCCGATCCGGTCGCGGCGTTCAGCAATATCGGCCGCGCGTTGCGCCCCGGTGCGCGTCTGGTGCAACTGGTCTGGCAGGACGGTGGTCAGCAGGAGTGGGCCGTCGCGATCCGGACGGCGCTCGCGGGCGCACCGATCGCCGCACCCGAGGGTGGCGCGTTCTCCCTCGCCGATCCGCAGGCGGCACGGCGCATGCTCACCGCGGCCGGATTCACCGACATCGACATCGCCGATGCTTCCGAGGCGGTCTATTACGGCAAGGATCCCGAAGCCGGCGTCGATTCCGTGCTCGCCTTGCGCATGGCGGGCGAATTGCTCAGCGAGTTCGACGCCGCCGAAACCGAGCGAGCACTCGACCGCCTTCGCGCGATCATGACCGCCCACCACACCGCCGACGGCGTGTGGTTCGGCTCGCGCGCCTGGATCATCACGGCCGGGATCTGAGCGCCGGTCAGGGCCAGTACTGTGCGCGGATCTTGCGTTTGAACAGCTTTCCGGTGTCCTCGCGGGGCAGATTGTCGTCGAAGACAACGACTTTGGGCACCTTGTAGCCCGCCAGGTTGGCCCGGATGTGCTCGCGCACCGCATCGGCGGTGATGCCGTCCGCCTCGACGTGAGCGGCCACCGATTCGCCGAGATCGCTGTCGGGAACGCCGAATACCGCCGCGTCCCGGACGCCGGGGAGTTCGAGCAGGCAGGCCTCGATCTCGGCGGGATAGATGTTCACGCCGCCGGAGATGATCATGTCGGTGCTGCGGTCGTTGAGGTAGAGGAAGCCGTCGTGATCCAGGTAGCCGATGTCGCCGATGTCCAGGAAGCCGTCCCGTTCCATGTCGGCCCGCTTGCCCGGATTCTGGTGATAGGTAAAGTTCGGCCAGCTCGACGGTGGTCGCATGTAGATCCGGCCGGACTCGCCGGCGGGCAGCAGATCGCCGGCTTCGGAGTAGATGCGGATCGCCGCGTCCGCGATCGGCGCGCCGACCGTGCCGGGGTGGTCGAGCCACTGTTTGCTGTCACAGGCGACGCAGCCGCCGGTTTCGGAGCCGCCGTAGTATTCGCGCACGATCGGGCCGAACCAGTCGATGATGCGGCGCTTGATTTCCGGTGGGCACGGGGCGGCGGCGTGCACGATCACCTTCAGTGACGACAGATCGTAGCGGTTGCGCACCTCCTCGGGCAGGCGCAGCAGGCGCACGAACATCGTCGGGACGGCCTGGAAGTGGTCGATCCGGTGGGCTTCGATCAGCCGGAGCAGTTCCTCGGGGTCGAACTTCGGCATGATCGTCAGGTCGATGCCGGCCGCGGCACTGACCAGGCACTGCACGTTGGGCGCGGTGTGGTAGATCGGCGCGGGGGCCAGGGTGCGCATCCCGGGCTCCAGGCCGAACGTGCCGAACACCAGTCGCGCGAGGGCCTGGCTCTGTTCGGGCGTGGTCGAATTCCGGATGATGCCCTTGGGCCGGCCGGTGGTGCCCGAGGTGTAGATCATCGATTGCGGTGCCTGCGTGGGCGGTTGGGACCACGGCTGCTGACCGGTGAGCCAGTCCTCGTAGTCGAGGTGTCGGCCGGTCGGGGGCGCGGATTCGCGGCGCACCTCGATCACGGCCCGATCGCCGGCGACGGCCTCGACGGTCGGGACCAGATCGGTATGCGCGAAAATGACCCGGCTGCCGCTGTCGTCGAGCAGGAAAGCGAGTTCGGCGTCCTTCCAATGCCAGTTCACCGGAACCGGTATCGCGCCGAGCAACCCCGCCCCGAGGCTGGCCTCGACGAACGCGACGTCGTTGTGCAGGTAGATCGCCACCCGATCACCGGCGACAATGCCCTGTCCGGCAAGCCCACTGGCCACCCGCGCCACGCGCGCCCGCAGTTCGTCGTAGTCACGGACGGTCTGCCCACATCGGATCTCGGCCATTATCCCTCAATCATCGTTGATCGAAACACGTGACCCACCAGCATAATTCGATTCAGTCGACGATTATCGAGGTACAGCAGATGTCGAAGGCGACTCAGGTCAGTTCGGTCAGGGCGCCGTCTCGATACAGTTCGCGAACGCGGTATCTGCGGACCTTTCCGCTGGAGGTCAGCGGAATTGAGCCCGAGGTCACCAGCACGACGTCGTCGAGCCGTAATCCGTTGTGCTCGCCTACCGCCCGGCGCACGGCGGCGCCGATCTCGGCCTTGTCGACCGCTTCGGCATCTCGGTCTCGGGTCAGCTCGGCGACGAGGACCAGGGCCGGTTCATCCTGGTCGAGAACCTGGAATGCCACGCAGCGGTCGGGGCGCAGCGCGGGATGGGAATCCATCGCGGCGGCTTCGATGTCGGAGGGGTAGTGGTTGTAGCCGTCGACGATGATGAGGTCTTTGCGGCGGCCGGTGACGTACAGCTGTCCCTCGTGCACGAATCCGAGGTCGCCGGTGCGCAGGAAATGACCGTCGCGGCCGGTGACGGTGGCGGCGAAGGTCTCCTCCGTCGCCTCGGGGGCGTCCCAGTAGCCGAGGCCGATGCTGTTGCCGCGCAAGCAGATCTCGCCGACCTGCCCGTCCGGCAGCGGGGTGTTCGTGTCGGGGTCGGTGAGGAGGAATTCGTAGGCGTCGTTGAGTTCGCCGCTGGCGACCAGGCGGCGGCCGCCGCTCGAGACCGGTTCCACCCGGCCCTTGGCCAGTGCGGTCGGATCCACCTCGACGGTGGTGAGCCCACTGCCGCGGGGACCGCCGGTCACCAGCAGCGTCGCCTCGGCGAGGCCGTAGCACGGGAACAGGCTGTGCGCGTCGAAGCCGGACGGGCGGAAGTGCTCGGCGAAGGATGCCATGGTGTCCGCGCGAACGGGTTCCGCGCCACACAGGGCCACCCGCAGCGGCGACAGGTCGTAGCTCGCGACCTGGTCGGCGGGCACCCGCCGCACACAGAGCGCGAAGGAGAAGTTCGGCGCGACGGTATGGGTCGCGCCGAACTCGGACATCGCCGCTATCCAGCGCGCCGGTCGCTGCACAAACGCCAAGGGGGACATACTGATAACGGTCGAGTCGCTGTACACCGGATAGGTGACCATGCTCAGCAGGCCCATATCGTGGAACGTCGGCAACCAGGCCACGCCGACGCCCGCGCCGATCTGCCCGGTGACCAGCCGCAGGTTGGCGAGCACATTCCCGTGCGTGAGCGCGACACCCTTCGGTTCCCCGGTCGAGCCGGACGAGTACTGCAGGTGGGCGATGGTGTCACCGGTGATCCCCGGATCTCGGTAGTCCTCGGCCGCCGACAGCTCGACGCGGTCGGTCACCACCGTGCGCAGCCCCGCGAAACCCTCGGCCGCCGAAAGCACGGGCGTCAGCAGCGGCTCGATATCGGCACTGGTGAGCAGCAGGCGCGCACCGGAGTTGCCGGTGATGGACGCCAGCCGGGCGAGACTGTCGGCCAGCTTGTTCGGCTGCGGCGGCGCGACCGGCACCGCGATCACCCCGGCGTAGAGACATCCGTAGAAGCCGGCCACGAATTCCAGACCGGGCGCGTAGAGCAGCAACGCCCGATCCCCCGGCCTGGCCACCGACGCCAGATGCGCGGCCACCGCGCGGGCGGCGCGATCCAGCTGCGGGAACGTCATGGTCGCCGTGACCTGGTCGCCGTCACCGAGGTGATGGAACCGCACCGCGTCCGGCGTGGCGGCGGCGCGGGCGGTGAGCATTTCCGCGAGAGTGGCCGGTTCGGCCGCGAAATAGGTTGTCATGTTTGCACTCCTGACGTCCGGTGCCGGACAGGCGCTGCGGCACTGGCTGATTCGGCCGGGCGCAGCGGGTAGCGACGTGGCACCCGGTCGCCGACGACGGCCCCGACGTACCGGGTGCCGAGGCCGAAATGATGGACGTATCGCGCGGGCAGATCGACGCCGTCGACACCCGAAACCACCGCGCGCCCGGCCGGATCGGCGCGCAGCTCGATCGTGTCGGGCGAGACCGTCAGTCCGCTGCCCAGCCATTTCAGGTAGCTCTCCTTGGCCACCCAGTGGTGCAGAAACCGTCCGGTGTCCGCGCCTACCCGTTCCACCTCGCGCGGCGTGAGCACCCGCGCCGACAATCCGGCCAGATCGAAATAGGCGTCGAGCGTTTCGGCATCGACCCCGACCGAGCCGGACCCCGCGATCGCGATGACGGCCAGCCCACCGGTGTGCGTGAGATTGAACGCCGGTGCCGCGCAAGCCAATCCCGGCTTGCCGTGCTCCCCCACCGTGAACACCAAGTCCTCGGGCGGAGTTCCGGCGTAGGCGGCGAGCACGCGCCGCATCGTCGCCCGGATGCGAATGTAGTCGGCGGCGAACGCGGCCTTGTCGAATCGTTCGCTGCGCGCGAGTTCTTCGGCCGACAACACCAGACGGTCACCGGCGCAACACTTCCCGCTCAGCCCGAACCACCACAGCGCGACACCGTCGGGCGCGATCGTCCGGCGCGGGGCGGTGTCGCCGCTCATAACGAGCCGAGCACGCAGTGCCGTACGCGTCGAAGCACGGTGTCGCGGTGGGTGATCGGGAAGAAGTGCCCGCCCGGCACCAGCCGGATGTCGACCCCGGCCGAACCGCACTCGTTCCACGGCTCGAGCTCGGCCATCGACACGTGAGTGTCGGAACTGCCGCTGAGCACGGTGATCGGCACGTCCAGGCGCGGCTCCGGCTCGTATCGATAGGTCTGGTCGACGCCGAGGTCCGCCCGCATCAGATTCAGCACCTGCGCACGCATCTGCGCGTCGTCGAGCACCTCCTCCGGCGTGCCGCCGAGGCGGTACACGATCTCCAGCAGCGTCGAATCCGACGCCATGCGCACCCACGGCAGCCGCGACGGCTTGTCCGGCGCCCGCCGTCCCGACACGATCAGGTGTGCGGGCCGGGGTCCCGCGCCCGCGCTGAGCCTGCGGGCCAGCTCGTACGCGACGAGGGCGCCCAGGCTGTGCCCGAACAGCACGAACGGCTCGCGCCACTCGCCGTCCATCACGGCCAGCAGGTCGTCGAGCAGCGGTCCGAGCTTCTCGAACGGCTCGTCGCGCATCCGCAATTCGCGCCCGGGCGGTTGCAGCGGCACCACGTCCACCTCGGGCTGCAGCTGCTTACGCCACGGCAGATACGTCGACGCACCGGCCCCGGCATGCGGCAGGCAATACAGCGTCGTGGCCGCGCCGCCGGGCGGCGGGTACGGCATCCATCTGCGCGCGTCGATCGCGGGCGCGTTCATCGCCGGTGCTCCGCGGCGAGCGCCTGCACAGTGAGGTAGGCGGGTGGCGGCGGTGGCGGTGCCGGCGACGCGGCCAGCAACGTGACGCCGTCCTGCTCACCGATTTCGGTGAACCCGGCGAATCGATAGGTGATGTACATGATCCGATTCCGTTCGGTAGGCACATATTCCGCGACCAGCCGGGCACCGTCGGCCTGCGCCAGCCGGACCACATGATTCAGCAATACCGTCCCCACTCCGCGCGAGATCACCCGGCACGACATCAGCAGCAGCTTGAGCCGCCACTGCTCGGCGCCGCGTTGCGCCAGCGCCAGACCGACCTGCCCGTAGGTCCCGTACTTGTCTTCCAGCTCGGCCATCAACAGCACATGATCATCGGAATCCGCGTGCGCGGCAAGCTCTTCCGCCGAGTACATCACCCCGGTCGAGTTCAGCTGATTGGTCCGCACGACCAGCTCCTCGGCCCGGCCGATATCCGCCGGGCCGGCCGGACTGATGGTGAACCGCATATCCAAGGTGGCCAGGAACTCGTCGTTCGTTCCGGAGAACTGATCCTCGGCCGTCGAGCGTTCGATACTCGCCTGGTACATGTGCCGTCGCACCCGCGAATCCGCCGTCACGTGCTTCGGCTGGAACTCCGGCCGGTCCGGCAGCCCCGCCGCCTCCTCGGCATCGATGCAGAGCACCTCGGGATGCGCGAACCCGACCTCGTCGCGCTCCAGCGCCTGATCATCGACGAACGCGAGGGTGTCGATCCCGATATTCAGCCGCTCGGCGATGGTCGCGACCGAGGCGGATTTGTTGTCCCAGCTGATCTGCGGATGCAGGAAGTACTCGGCGATCCCCAGCTCGGTGAGCTTGGCGACGGCGATGTCCGGATCGTTGCGGCTGGCGATGGAATGCAGAATGCCGCGCTCGTCCAGCGCGACGATGGTTTCCCGGATGCCCGGCTTGAGCTCGGTGACCGCGGCGTTCTCCAGCAGGATCCCGTCCCACAGGGTGTGGTCCAGATCCCAGACCACGCACTTGATGTAGCGGGGACGCTTACGCACGTCTGTTGTCATCGGATTCCCTGGCCTCCCTGATCAATCGACCTCGACGACCCGAGCCTGATTGCGGCAGGCGTCGGTGGCGATGAGCACGTGTTGCATCTGGGTGCTGCCCTCGATGATCTCCATCACCTTCGCGTCGCGCAGATACCGGCCGACCGGATACTCGTCGCTGCATCCGCGCGCGCCGTGCAGCTGCACGGCGTCGTTGGCGGCGGCGACCGCGGAGGTGGCGGCGAATTGTTTGGCGATACAGGTCGACATGATGGTGTCGGGACTACCGGCATCCTTCAGCTGCGCCGCCTCGCGAACCAGCAGCCGGGCCGCCCGCGTATTCGTCGCCATGGTGGAGATCATCTGTTGCACGAGTTGGTGGTCGCGCAGCAGCGCTCCGCCCTGGTGTCGTGCGTTGGCGTAACTCACGCAAGCCTGCAAGCACGCCTGCAGGATGCCGACACACCCGGCGGCGACGCTGAACCGGCCGATATCGAGCACCCCCGTCGCGATGGCCAGCCCCATGCCCTCGGGCCCGATGATCGCGTCGGCCCCGACCCGGCAGCGCTCGAAAACGATCTCCGCGACCTGACTACCGCGCGTTCCGGTGATGTGCGACACCGGGATTCGGCGAATCCCCGGGCTCGCCGCGTCGACCAGGAACGCGGCCGGCCCGCGCTCTGTGCGGGCGAACACGAGCAGCACGTCGGCCAGCTGGCCACCGGTGACCCACAGCTTGTGCCCGTCGATGACCCACTCGTCGCCGTCCCGCTCGGCCGTGGCCCGCAACGCGGCGAAATCGCTGCCCGCCTCGGGCTCGGTGAGGCAGAACGCGCCGAGCACGGCGCCGGTGACCATATCGGCCTTCCACCGCCGCTTCGCCGTCTCGGTGCCCCACCGATCCAGCGCGTACAACGCCATCGAGTGCACGGTCAGCAGGCTGCGCAGGGACGAGCAGCCGCGACCCACCTCCTCGTGCGCCCGCGCGAGCGCGATCATGCCCGCACCGGTACCGCCGTCGGCCGCCGAGAGCACCGCACCCCACAGCCCGCGCTCGGCGAACTCGGTGACCATGATCGGGTCGATTCGCGCCGCGCGATCGAATTCGGCCGCCCGCGGCGCGACCACCTCGTCGACGAAGGCGGCGATCGCCGCCCGCGACCAGTCGTGGCGCACCTCGGTCCGCACGGCCATCAGGCCACCTCGGTGACCGTGCCACGACCATCGCCGAGCCGGCCGACCAGCTCGGTCATCACGTCCACGGTGCGGAAGTTGTCCAGCGTCAGTTCGTCATTGGGAATCCGGGCATCGAGGTTCTGTTCGATGAACATGACCAGCTCCATCGCGAACAGCGAGTTGACGAAGCCGCTTTCGAAGATGTCGTGGTCGTCTCGCAGCTTCCCCTCGGGGAACCGCTTGGCGACGAAGGCACGGAGTTCGGCACGGGCATCGGAGAACATAACTGCGATCCTGTCGGTTAGGGGGCATGGTTCGGTGGTGCGAGCCCTCTCCCTATGTGTACGAGAAGAAGCCCTGGCCGGTTTTCCGGCCGTGTAGTCCGGCGTCCACCATCTTTTTCAGCAACGGGCACGGGCGATATTTGCTGTCTCCGTAGAACTCCTGGAGACCCTCGATGCTGTACAGGATGGTGTCGAGCCCGATGAGGTCCGCCGTCTCCAGCGGTCCCGACGCGTGCCCGAAGCAGGACCGGAAGATCTCGTCGACCTCCGCCGCCGCGGCGACGCCGTCCTGCAACAGGAATATCGCCTCGTTGACCATCAGCATCAACACGCGATTGGACACGAAGCCGGGCATGTCGTTGACCAGGATGCCGCGCTTGCCGAGGTCGGCGAGCAGCTGCATCGCGGTGGCGATGGTGGTTTCGGAGGTGTGCCAGCCGCGGATCACCTCGACGGTGGATTTCATCGGCACCGGGTTCATGAAGTGCATGCCGATCACCCGGTCCGGGCGGCCGGTCACGCCGCCGATCTTGGTGATCGGGATGCACGAGGTGTTGGCCGCGAAAACCGTTTCGGGCGAACAGATCCGGTCCAGCTCCGGATAGACCTCGGCCTTGAGCGCCCAGTTCTCGGTGATGTTCTCGATGACGAACTCCGCCGGGCCCGCCTCGCCGATATCGGTGGTGTAGGTGACCCGCTGGGTCAGGTCGCCGTACTTCTCCGTGTCGTGACCGAACAGCCGCCCGGTGCGGGAGTACCGGACCACCTCGCTCTCGGCCCGGTCGAGCTGTTCGCGCGAACGGTCCACGAGTACGACCGAGATGCCGTGCGCCGCAAGGGCTTGGGCGAGGCCGGTGCCCATGACGCCGGCCCCGATCACTCCGACGAGTTTCATGTCCGTGCCTTCCTTTCGTCTGTGGCCGCCGTGAGCAGATAGTCGGCCATGTCGGCGATCGTCGGCGCCTCGAACAGCGCCACCGTCGGGATGACGGCGCGGAACTGCTGTTTGATCGAATTGATCAGTTGCAGGCCGACCAGCGAATTGCCGCCGGACTCGAAGAAGTTGTCGTGCGGGCCGACCTGATCGACGCCGAGGGCCTGCTGCCAGAGTTCGGCCAGGCGGCGCCGGTAGTCCTCGACCGTCCGCTCGGGCGGCGCGGCGGTGACCTCCGGCGCCGTGGAGGCGCGCTCGCGCAACGGATCTCCGCCGCCGGTCCAGGCCTCGATGCGTTGCGGCAACTGCCCCGCCGAGACCACCGCGCGGCGTGGACCGCTCGCGATGAGCCGGTCGAGCACGGCGAGCGCGTCCGCGGCGGCGAACGAGTACATGTCCAGAGACGCTGCGACGCCGGGGTTTTCGCCGTGCCGGACGGTCGCCTGCCAGGTATCCCAGCACGCGGAGCGCCAGGCGGACCCGCCGGGCAGGCCGCGGGTAGCGGCGAATTGGTCCTGGAACGCGTTGGCGGCGGCGTAGGCCGCGAAGCCGATGCCGCCGAGCACCGCCGACATCGAGGACAGCAGGACGACGAAGTCGGGACGCTCGCCACGGAGTGCGTCGGCGAGCGCGATCGTGCCGTCGACCTTGGCGCGGAAGTGGGCCGCGCTGATCTCCGGGGTGGTCTCGGCGATCGTGGTGAACGCGTCCGGCGACAGCACGCCGGCGGCGTGGATCACGCCGTCGATCGGGCCGAATCGTTTGCGGGCGTGTGCGATCGCTTCGATCGTCGCCGCCCGGTCACCAATATCGCAGGACTGCACCAGCACCTCGGCACCGGCCGCGGTCAGCTCACGCACGGCGGCCGCCTTCGCCAGGGACGCCTCGTCTGCCCCGGCGACGGATTCCGCGTCGCCGAGATCCGGCAGCGGCGTCCTGGCGAGCAGGACCAGCTTCACCTCGGACGCCGCGGCGGCCAGGTGGGCCGCGGCCCGGAGGCCGATGCCGCCCGTCCCGCCGGTGATCACGTAGACGCCGCGGTCACGCACGTACGGCGTGGGTGCGTCGAGGGTGAGCGACCTGAAGCGTTTCACCAGTCTGCGCCGGCCGCGGCGCGCGATCGCGGTGTCGTTGCCCGGCCAATCCAGCTCGGCGACAACGGCTTCGGTCAGCTCATCCCACGAGCCGTCCTCGTCGTCGGCTGGAGTGACGACGTCGAGGGTACGCACGGCCAGGCCCGGGTACTCCTGTCCCGTGGTCAGCGCGGGCCCGGTCACGGTGGTCTTGCCCGGATGCAGGTCGTCCTCGGCGTCGATGAGCTGTGCGTGGTCGGTGACGACCAATATCCGGCATCCGTCGATGGCGTGGCGGCCCAGCTGTCCGGCCAGTGCCATCAGGCTGTCGAACCCGAGCCGCCGATGCGTGGCCACGCTGTCGCGCGGATCCGCGTTCGGACCGCTCACCGACCACAGGTGAACAACGGTGCGCGGCAACAGGTCCCGCTCCGCCAGCGCGGCGAACAGTTCCGCATAGTCGGCCGGCTGGTCAGGCCGGATGCGGTAGCCGTCCGCGCCCGAGATGCCGAATTCGGTTCCCGGAGCGACGGATACCCAGTCGACGCCGTCCAGGATCTTGGCCAAGTGCCGGGCCAGTTCGGCACTGCACGTGTCGGGGTCGGTGAAGACGAGGTAGGGGCCCTGCCGGTCCGGCGAAGCCGCAGGGGCCGCAACAGTGACCCACTGCGGCTCGAGGACTTCCGTCGTCGCGAGAGTCGCCGCGCCGAGTGCCCTGGCCGGTTCGGCCCGGTCATTCCTCGGCTCCGGCCAGAACTGCTGGTGCTTGAACGAATACGTGGGCAGCGACAGCGACCTGCCCGGCGATCCGGCGCGCGACCAGTCCACGTCCACTCCCCCGGCCCACAGGCGGCCGAGTGTGCGCGCGACGATCATCTCGTCCGGCTCACGCGTCGCGGAGCCCCGCAAAGTCGGCTGTGCCGGGGCGCCGCCGGAGCGGACCCGCGCCTGACTGACCAGGCTGGCCAGCTGACCGGCGCCCAAATCGATCACCACGCACGGATCCGATTCGGCGAGGGTGTACACCCCCTCGGCGAACTCGACCGTCGAACACATCTGGTCCGCCCAGTAATGCGGGTCCCGCGCTTGCGCATCGGTGATCCAGGCCCCGGTCAGGTTGGACACGAACGGAATTCGCGGGGCGCGCAGCTCGATGCCCTCGAACAGCTCGATCAACCGCTCTCGCAACGGATTCAGCAGCGGCGAATGCATGGCGCGGGTGGTCGGCACCCGCCGCGCGGCGATCTCGTCCGCGGCGAGGCGCTGCTCGAGCCCGGCGATCGCCCCCTCGGTGCCGGCCACCACGACCGTGCCGGGACCGTTTATCGCGGCGCAGGACAGGTCCGGGCCGAGGTACTCGGCGACGCGGTCCACGGCGGTCGCGACCGTGAGCATCGCGCCGGGCCGGGCATCGGCGACGAGTTGCGCGCGCCGCACCACGAGCGGCAGCGCCACCTCGACCTCGAACACTCCGGCCACGCAGGCGGCGGAGTATTCGCCCAGGCTGTAGCCGAGCAGGCCGCTCGGTTCGACGCCGTAGCTCTGCCACATCCGGGCCGCGGCGTAGCTCAGCGAGAAAACCACCGCATGGGCCAGGTCGATTCGGGTGACCAGTTCGCCGGCGGCGGCCGCACCGCCACGCAATGCGGCGAACGGGTCCGACGCCGCCGGCGCCGAAGCCGGATACAGGGCCGTGCGCAAGTCCATACCCAGCGATTCGGCCGCGATCTCGGCACAGTGATCTATCGCGTCGCGGAACACCCGATGCGATCGATACAGATCGCGTCCCATCCCGGCGAACTGATCGCCGGTGCCCGGCACCACGAATCGCACGGTCGGCCGCGCCCCGCGCGGCACGGTCGCGACCGGAACCCGGCGGCCGACCTCGTCGAGCGCGTCGGCGGCGTCCAGGAATGTCCGGAACGGGATCGCTGTGCGGCAGGGCATGGCCTCGCGCCCGGTCTGCCCGGTGGTGGCCACGTCGGCAGGGGCAAGACGCGGATGGCTGCGCAAATACTCCGACATCGCGTGCGCGGTGTCGGTCAGCGCCTCCGGCGAGCGCGCCGACAGCGGCAGAATGTGCCAGCGTTCCTCGGGATTCGGCTCAGGCAGGTCGAGCGCCGGCGCGGACACGATGACATGCGCGTTGGTCCCGGACCAGCCGAACGAACTGACGCCGGCGGTGGCGCTGCGCTGGTCCGCGCGTGGCCACGGAATGTTCTCGTGCGGCAACCGAACCGGACTCGCGGACCAGTCGATGGCCGGATTTGGTTCTCGCAGATGCAGATTCCGCGGAATGGTGCCCCGGTTCAGTGCGAGCACGGTTTTGATCAGCCCGGCCATCCCGGCGGCCCCGGTCAGGTGACCGACGTTCGTCTTCACGGCACCGACGTACAGCGGCCGGGTTTCCGTCCGCGCGGCGCCGAAAACCTCGGTCAGCGCGCCGATTTCGATCGCGTCACCGAGTTGGGTGCCCGAGCCGTGCGCCTCGACGAAATCGATGCTGCCGGCGCTGATTCCGGCGTTCTGCTGGGCCGCGCGCAGCACGGCGACCTGCGCCGCGCGGTTCGGCGCGGTGAGACCGTTGCTCATGCCGTCCTGGTTCACCGCCGACCCGCGCACCACCGCGAGCATCCGATGCCGGCGGGCGTGCGCGTCGGCGAGCCGTTCGACGACGACCGCGCCGCACCCCTCACCGAGCAGAAACCCGTCCGCGGCCGCGTCGAACGTCTTGCACTTGCCGTCGGCGGCGAGCATGCGCATCTTGCAGGCCTGCTGATAGGTGTCGGGATGCACGATCGCGCTGACCCCCGCGACCACGGCCCGATCGCACTCGCCGTTGCGAATGCTGTTGATCGCCAGGTGCAATGCCACCAGTGACGACGAGCAGGCCGTGTCGACCACCAGGCTCGGCCCGCGCAGGTCGAGCAGGTAGGACAGCCGCCCGGCCGCGACACTGGACGCGCTCCCGAGACCCAGGTACGGGTCGTCCAGTTCGCCGTGGCCACCGTGGTCGACCAGCACGTTCGCATACCGGCCGTCGGCCATCATGCCGACGAACACCCCGGTGCGGCTCCCCCGGATCTGGTCCGCGGGAATGGCGGCATCCTCGAGCGCCGCCCACACCGTCTCGAGCAGCATCCGTTGCTGCGGGTCCATCCGGATCGCCTCGCGCGGCGAGATGCCGAAGAACTGGGCGTCGAAGCCGGCTATGTCGTCTACGAACGCGCCCTTGGTCGTGTAGGTCGTCTCCGGGGAATAGGGATCGGGGTCGAAGAATTGCTGTGCGTCCCAGCGTTGCTGGGGCACGTCCGCCGCCGCGTCGATGCCGTCGACCAGGTTGCGCCAGAACAATTGCGGCGTGTTCGCCCCGCCGGGAAACCGGCATGCCATGCCCGCGATACCCACCGCGTGATCGTCGGAATCCGGTTCGCGCGCGTCGGTTTTCGATCCGGCCGCCTGATCGAACTCACCGAATTCCGTTGCGGCAGTATCTATTCGCGTAGCGGCGCCGACGAGCACGGCACTCAGCTGCTCGACCGTCGGATGTTCGTAGAGCAGCGTTTCCGGCAGGCTCCGACCCAGCCATTCCTCCAGCTCACCCGAGAGCCCGACGGCGTCCGCCGAGGTCAGACCGTACGCGGCGAAGGTGGTGGTGCGATCGATAGCCGCCGGATTCATTCCGATGATCTGGCTTATCTTTTCTGCCACCCATTCCTCGATCGCCTGCCGATCGAAGCCACCGGACCCCACCCGATTCGTCTCCACCAATACCGCCCTTCAGACATCGGGGTCACGGCCTGAATGCGATCAGGGAGAGCTCAGCCCCTGGTGGCCCCGAATCTAGCACCGACACACCCACCTCGCAACGCCGCTTATCGCATACTCCCGACCAGCGCAAAACTGACTGAGAGTCGTTTGCGAAAGGGTATGCTGCAAGCTCACTTCAGGTCACATTCTCTCGTCATGGATGAGATCTGCAACCCCCCAATAAGGGGGCTACTCATCCAATTCGATCCCCCCGATCGGGGGGTTTACAAACTGCCCGCCTACTGCCATTAAGATAAAGCGGAACGACCGCTCGGCGGAAAATCGTGAAATGCTACGATGTGAGCAGCGTCACAGGTACTTCAATGGTTACACACCGGTAGGTCGGCTACCTTGAAGGCGGGGTGGGCTACAGGTTTGCCCACCCTGAAGCCGAGGTGTTATGAATTCGAATTAATTGATCAGAGGTCTACATTGCCTGAACTTTACCCGGGGGTAGTCGGCCGATTACTCGGACGCCCGAATGCCTACGCCACCAGCAGTTTCCGACCGAAGTCGTGCTCAGCTACATTTCCGGCCGCCAGGTCGCAGCACTAAGGATATCCCGTGGAAACTCAGCAGATCAGCTGCCCGACCGAAAACATTTCGGCCACTTTTGCGGAGCGTACCGATACCCCGTTCGCGAAAACGCTGGACGGTCTGCGCACCAATCCGGATATGAAGTTGTTCTGGGACTGCATCTGGACCCCACCGGAAACACGAGAGCAATTCTTCGAATACGCCGGACAGTTACGCCGATTCGCGACCTTCAGCGGCGGATTACTCGGGCGCAGCCCGGACTTCCTGGCCGGCATCGTCTCCGCCTGGGCCGCCAACGCCGGCCATTTCGGCGACGGCGCGGACGCGATCCGGGAGTTCCACCGCGAATGCCGGGCCAGCAATTGGATTCTCACCCACGCGATCTCCGATATTTCCGAACGCGGGCGCATTTCCGAAGACCACTTGCTGAAAGTCGTGGCACGTGACGCCGACGGTATCTACCTGAGCGGTTTCAAACAGCTGGCGACGCTCGCGCTCTATTCCGACGTGCTGTTGATCTACCCCTATCGCCAGCTGACCCCGGCCGAGGATTACACCGCATTGTGCGTCGCCATCGAACCCGACAGCAGCGGCGTCACCGTGCACTCCCGGGCCGGCTTCCGCGGCGCGCACGAGCTGCCGGACCAGTCCATAGATGCGCTCGACGAACAGGACGCGATCATCGAGCTGGACCACGCCTTCGTGCCGAACTCGCGCGTCTTCATCGACGGATCCATCGACCGCTGCAACAACCTGCGCGCGGGCACCGGCATGACCCATCCCGCCTGGATCCAGGCACTCGCCCGGATGGCCGCCAAGGCCGAGATGTATTACACGCTCGCGCAACGCGTGCTCGACGGCGGCCGGACCTCGGTCAAAGAGCCGGCGGTAGTGCTGGCGAAACTGCGCCGGTTCGCCGCGAGCACCGAGCGCGATTTCCGCGCCGCCCTCGACTCGGCCGGCTTCGACGAACGCTACGGCTTCTGGGCCGCCGAGCGCGGCATGCTGCTGCAAGGCATCGGCAACTTCACCGAGCGCATCGAGGGCGCCTCGACGTTGCTCGCGCAGATCGCCGGACTGGACCTGATCTGCCCGAAACCCGGCCGCACGACGCAGCACGGCCTCATTCCCGCGGCACCGCAGCTCTCCGATTGGACGTTGTTCACCAACCTTTCCTCGGGCGCCTACGGATATCGACAGAACAAATACGAGCTGGCCTTCGTCGGTGATCCCGATCGGCTCGCCGCTGGCTGACCGGCGGAGCACCGACCGAAAGAGAGGTATGAACGACATGCTTAACCGGAATCGCCTGATCGAAGCGCTGGAGCCGTTCAGCGGATACGTGCAGTCGGCAGTGCTGTACAACCTGATCGAACACGGTGTGCTGGAACAGATCGTGGTCAACGAGGTCTCGGCGCGCAAAGCGCTGGAGTCGGTGGTCACGACGCCCGAGCGGGTCGAAGCGCTGCAACTGTTCCTGCGCACCGCGGGATACATCGACAACGATCGGGCCACCGACAAGCTCGTGCGGATCTGGGAGGCACGCGGCTGGTACCAGATGATGATCGGCGGCTACGGCCGGACCTTCCTGGATATCGGCCGCGGCTTCGCCGATCCCGCCGCGGTGCCGCGCGACGGCCGCATGGTCGGCGTCGGCAGCTGCGAAATCAGTGTGCACGACGCGATTCCGCTGATGTACCGAGTACTCGACAAGCGGGGCAAGAGCTACCGCAGCGGCATCGATCTCGGCTGCGGCAGCGGCATCTTCCTGACCACGCTGGCCGAGAAATACGCGGACATGCGGCTCACCGGCATCGAGCCGAGCCCCGAGGGCGCCGCGGCCGCAGTGGAATTCGTCGCCGGATCGGTGCACGCCGACCGGATCGAGATCGTCAACGCGGACGCGATCGGCCATCTCGAACAGACCGACGCGCGTTACGACTTCGGCATCATCAGTTTCGTCATCCACGAAATCCTCGGCCAGGAGGGCGAGAACGGCGTCCGGAAGTTCCTCCGGACGCTCTTCGACAACAACCCCGGCCTCGAACTGCTGGTCATCGATATCGACTACTGCTGGGACGACGCGGAGAAGATGCGCGACCCGCACCGCACGAACTACTACAACCACTATTTCCTGCTGCACCCGTTCACCGACCAGCGCCTGGCGCCCAAGCAGTACTGGGCGGACCTCTACGACAGCGCGGGACTCGAGGTGGTGGTGGACGACGTCGACACCCCCGGCCTGGACGAAACCGGGATCGTGACCGCAATGCTGTTGCGGGCCAAGGAAAACGGCGATGACTGACTATACCGACAGCCAGGCGGTCTCCCGGCTGAGCTCGGGGCCGCGGACGTTCTTCCGCCTGCCCTACCGGCCGATCCGGGAGCTGACCGCCGAGGACGGGGTGCACGCCGTCATCCTCGGCGTGCCGACCGACGGTGCGACGGGCTATCGCAGCGGTGCCCGTTTCGGGCCGGAGGCGGTGCGCTCGGCGAGCACGCTGGGCCGGCTGGGCAGCCGGGAACGCGACCTGGTCATCACCGACCTGCTCACCGTCGTCGACGGCGGCGACGTGCACATCGTCCCCGGCTACCACCTGCAAACCCTCGAGCTGATCGAGAGCAGCGTCAGCGCGGTGCACGAGGTCGGCGCACTGCCGATCCTGGTGGGCGGCGACCACAGTCTGGCGATCGCCGAATTACGCGCGGCCGCACGCAAACACGGACCGCTGTCGCTGGTGCAGCTGGACGCGCACCGGGACGTGCTGGACAACTACTTCGGCATGAAGCACTTTCACGGCACGGTGTACCGCCGCGCCGCCGAAGAGGGCCTGATCGATCCCACGACCAGTATCCAGATCGGCATGCGCGGCAGCGTGCCCCGCGAAGACCTGGCCGACGACGGCCTCGGCTTCACCGTGATCCACTGCGAGGACGCGCTGGACATCGGCCCGCGCGAACTCGGCCGGATCGTGCGGGACCGGGTCGGGTCGAATCCGGTCGCGCTGACCTTCGACATCGATTTCGTGGATCCGTCGTGTGCCCCCGGCACCGGCACCCCCGAGGTCGGCGGGCCCTCCTCGGCGTTCGCGTTGCGACTGCTGCGCGAACTCGACCTGCCGGATATCCGCACGGTATCGCTGGTCGAGATCTCGCCACCGTACGACTCCGCCGACATCACCGCGCATCTCGGTGTCGCGGTGATCTTCGAAATCATGACCATGGCCGCTGCCGCCCGGCGGACCAAGACGCAACAGGATGGTCGTTTGCATGCCTGATAACATCACCGACCTGGAGGTCAAGGCGCTGGTCGACGGTGTCAACCTGTCCGACGGTCATCCGCGAATGTCGTTGTCCGCCAGTCAGTCCGAGATCGTCGCGGGCTTCCCGGAGGTCTTCGCGCAGACGCGCAAGCTCCCGGTCGACGTGGTCGAGCGCAGTGCGCGCAACGCGTTCCTGTCTTCGATCGGGCAGCACACCGCGCTGTCCGACGACGTCGTCTTCCGCAGCTGCTACTCCTCCTCCACCGCGATCGACATGATCGGCAAGGCGATTCGCCTGGCCGACCGTCAGGTGGCCATGGTCGAGCCGACCTTCGACAATCTGCACGACCTGCTGGCCGGTCACGGGCTGTCCATTCACTCGGTCGCCGAGTCCGAATTGGCCGGCGGCACACTCGAAGACGTGATCCCCGCGCACGGTGTGCTGTTCACCGTCTCGCCGAACAACCCGACGGGCGCGGTGATCGACGCCGATCGCCTGCACCAGATCGCCGCCGCGTGCGCCGATCGCGACACCGTGCTGGTCATCGATTCCTGCTTCCGCGCACAGGATCTGCGCGCCCAGTACGACATGTACGCCGTGCTCGGTCAGTACGATCTCGACTGGGCGACCATCGAGGACACCGGAAAGCTCTGGCCGCTACAGGAATTGAAGGCCGGTTTCCTGAATTGGAATGCCGGCAACCCGCTCCCGCTGGCCCGGATGTACTCCGATCACATGCTCTCGGCGTCGCCGTTCATCCTGCGGATCGTCGAATTGTTCGCCGAGGACGGCCGCCACGGCGGCTACGACCGGCTGCGCGGCGGCCTCCAGAGCAACCGCACCCTGGCCCGCGACCACATCAACCTGGCACCGGCCTATCCTGAATCCAGGATCTCCGTCGATACATTCCGGCTGCCGGAAGGCGTCGAGGCCAGCGCGCTCTACACCGAACTCGGTGAGATCGGGGTGCACGTGCTGCCCGGCGAACTGTTCTACTGGGCCCAGCCGAAGCTCGGCACCGATCTGATCCGCATCTCGCTGGCGCGCGATCCGGAAGCCATCGTCACCGGCTGCCAGCGCGTCGACCAGCACCTAGAGGCATGGAGGCGTGTTGTCATCAGGTGATCGCGCAACGGTGGTCCTGTTACAGGCGAAGCAGTCGCTCGGCACGGTCGGGCTGGCCGAGTTCGGCTCAGCCGTCACCGCGGCGGGCGCCGAACTACGGATTCTGCGGACCGGCGAGGTGCCGCTGATCCGCGAAGGCGATGTGGCACTGCACGATATCGGCGACGAACGGATCGCCGGCATCGACGAGTGGGCGTCGCTGATCCCGGCCGGAGCCACCGCGATCGTCACCAATGACGAGTATCTACTCGGCGTCGCCGCGCGGCTGTGCGGCGATCTGGGCCTGCCGACACCCATCCCAGCGGGCTCGCTGGAGAACTACCGGCACAAGGGCGTCATGCGCCGGACGCTCGAGGCGGCGGGCATTCCGGTGCCGGAGACCCTGATCGTCGCCGCCGGCAGCGTCGAAAAGGCGGGCGGCTGCACCGGATTCGCCGACGACGAGCTGGTCATCGTCAAACCCGCCGCCGAGGCGAACCTGCGCGGGATCCGGACCGAGAAGTTCGGCGCCGTCGATCTCACCGCACTGAGCGACGATCTGGTCGAACGGTTGCTCGACGGCCCGCAATACCATTCCGAAGTGCTGGTGGTGAACGGCACTGCGACACATCTGTTCTCGGGTCTCTACATCCGCTCGCTGCTCGACCTCACCCGCGGCGGCGGCTCCGGCTCGGCCAGGACCGACCCGGCGACCGAGGCGAAGCTGGCCGACCTCGCGATCCGGACGTGCACCGCGCTCGGTCTGGACGGGACGTTCACCGCGCACGTCGAATACCTTTCCAGCGGTGCCGCTTTCGAGGATGTCGTGGTCAGCGAGGTATGCGCTCGCGCGTCCGGCGGCGAGGTGCCGTTCCAGTCCAGGATCATCACCGGCATCGATCTGGAACTGCTCAATCTCCGGGTGCAGGCCGGGCTCGGCTGGGACGAACCGAAGGCCGACGCCGACGCCTCGGGCGGCTGGATGTGGCGCGTCGGTCAGCCGATCGCCGGTGCCGGCCTCATCGAAACGCATTCCGTAGAAGCAACATTCGACCGGATCCGGCTCGGCGGACGCGCGCGGCTCACCGGCCGCACCGACGCCGTATTGGCCGCGCTCGAGCTGCTGGCCACCGCGAACGAGGTGCCGTGAGTGGCGACTGAGCGCAGGCCCATAGATCGATCCCGGCGGCGCGGGAAACCGTTGACCGACTTCGCCTTCCAGGAATGGAAGGTGCCGACGCTGCCGCCACCCTGGCAGCTCACCCCGGTCACGCCGAACACCGCAGCCGAGATCGACCAGGTGGTCGAGTGGATGGCGCAACCGCACGTGCAGTTCGCGATGCACAAGGACTGGGACCGGGCGGGCTGGCAGGACGAGATCGAATTCCAGTTCTCCGACAACAAGACCCGGCCCTTCCTCGTCGGGCAGGACGGGCAGCACGGCGGATACGCCGAACTGTACTTCGCCGCGCTCGACGTGGTCGCCGACTACTACGACACGCCCGAACACGACATGGGCATGCACGGCTGCATCGGCGAACCCGACTACTTCGGCTACGCCCTGCCGTTCTGGGTCGCGCTCATCGCCGGCCTGTTCGAGACCTATCCGGAGTGCACCGGCGTGATCTCGGACCCGTCCGCCGCGAATCAGCTGGTGCGCACGCTGAACCGGAGCGTGTGCAAGGTGGTGGACGGCCACGAGCTCGGCGAGATCGATCTGCCACACAAGCAGGCCGCGCTGTTCCGGTTCGAGCGCGAGAACTTCTATGCCGCAATGCAACGCCAAGGGGGTGTCGACGTTGTCCTCCGTGAACTCGGTGGTCACTGATCCTGTTCGCTGGTTCCTGCTACACGGCCCGCTCCGCTTGCTGCCCGACTCGATGCTCGGTGACGCGGACGATGTCGGACGGCTCTTCCTCCGGCCACCGGCCAAGGGCGACCCGTACCGGGCGACCCTGACGAAGATCGGGGCGTCGGCCGGCGTGCACGACAGTGCGGCCGGTCTGGTCATCACCGGATACGAAGAGAGCGAGGAGATCCTGCGCAGCAACGACTGGTCAGCCGACCAGCCCGTGGCGATTCCGCCGACCGCCGGGTTCTACCGCTGGCTGACCAAGCGTTCGGTACCCATCGCCCTCGACGCCCCCGCCCTGGTCTTCATGGACCCGCCCGAGCACACCCGGCTGCGCAAACTCGTCTTCCCGATGTTCACCCACCGCGCGGTGACCAGCTCGGTCGACATCATCACCAAGCACACCGATGCGGTGCTCGCCGAGCTCGACGGCCGCGAAAACATCGATCTGGTCGCGGATTTCGCGCGCAAGATCCCGATCCGGGTCATCTCGGACTTCCTCGGCATCCCCGACCTGGGCGACGACATGCTCGACTCGCTCGGCGGGCACGGCGCCAAGCTGCTCGACGTCGGCATCACCTTCCCGGAATACCGGCGAGGGATGACCGAGGCGCGCAAGTTCACCAAGTTCGTGGTGGACTGCACCGAAGACCCGGAAATGCTCCAGGAGGGCTTCCTCAAGGACTGTGTCCGGATGCACGCGGGCGGCGAACTCAGCTTCGCCGAACTGCTGACCCTGGTCGGGTTCGTCTTCGCCGCCGGATTCGAGACCACGGTCAGCTTCATCGCGAATTCCATTGTCACCGTGCTGGAACACGGCCTCGGCACCGAGGTGCTCGCCGACGGGCGCCTGACCGACCCCTGGTTCGAGGAGCTGCTCCGCTACGACTCCCCCATCCAGCTGACCCATCGCACCGCACGGGTGGAGACCAAGATCGGCGATCGGGTCGTCGCGCCCGGCACCGGGGCCTTGATCTGGGTCGGCGCGGTCAATCACGACGCGCGCGCCTATCCGAATCCGGGCCGGCTCGACGTCGAGAATGTTTCGGCGCGAACGAGTATGAGCTTCTCCACCGGCGTGCACCGCTGTCTCGGCGCGTCCCTGGCCAAGGTCCAGGGGCAGGTCGCGGTCGGCAGCTTCCTCTCCGCGTATCCGGACGCCCGGCTGCTGCCGGGCCGGCAATGGCGGGATTCGATTGTCCTGCACGGACATATCCGAGTTCCCTTGGCGTTGACCAGCGGACGCTGATGGGCGCCGTCACGGTCGACCCGGCGACGCTCTACTGCCTGGGCGCCTCCACGGACGCGGCCACCGTCGCCGACGAGCTGGGCGTGCTCGGGGTGCGCGTCGAACCGGTGGCGGCGGGCACGGTGCTCGCGCACAAGATGGTCGCGCTCGCCGCACACGACCTCACCGACGCCGAGCTGGCCGAAACCGCGGCCGCGACCACGGATTCCTGGGTACACCTGGTCTCGTCCGGACCCAACTATCCGCACATTCCCGCGCTTGCGCGGAACAACCTGGTGACCAGAAGCGCGCGGGCCTACGCGCCGTCGCTGTCGGAGTATGTGATCACCCAGCACGTACTGCACTGCGCCAGAGACACGTTCGAGGATGTGCCGAAGCCCTTCCATCGTCGCGCGGCCCTCGTGGTCGGGTACGGCGCGTTCGGCCAGACCGTCGCGGCGACGCTCGCCGGACTGGGTGCCACCGTGACCGTGGTTCGTCCGCGTTCCCGCACCGCGCATCCCTTCGGCAGCACCGACGCGACAGCGCTGGAGCGGCTGCCGAACCGATTCGCGCACCTCATGGTGGTCGCGCTGCCCGGGCTGCCCGAGGTCACCGGCTTCATCGGTGACGCGCTGCTGCGCTGCCTGCGCCTGGACGGTCACCTGATCAATCCGGCGCGATCGTCCCCCGTCGACGTCGACGCGCTGCTGCACTGGCTGGCCGCGGGCACCGGCAGGCTCACCACCGACGTCGAGAGCGAGGACCGCGCGGAGTTGTTGCGCCCCTGGGCCGACAAGGGGCGGGTCACGCTGACCCCGCACATCGCCTGGCGGCCGTGGGACGGCGATCCGCTGTATCACCGGGATTGGGCGGCGATCTTCACCGCGGGCACCCACGTTCCGGCGACAATGCGGGAGCGGTCTCTGTGCCTCGACCCGCGGACGATCGCCATGGACTACCTGATTCCCTGACCACCCGTCCCACTGGAGGCCCGATGCCGTTCTGGTTGATAGCGATCACCTTCGCCGTATTCGTCTTCTACACCGACGATTACATGATCGCGGGCGTGCTCCCCGAACTCGCCGCCGACCTGGGCATCTCCGAATCCACGGCGGGACAGCTGGTTTCGGCCTACTCGCTGGTGCTGGTGCTCGGCGCGCCGCTGATCGCGTTCGCCTCGGCCCGGCGCAGCCGGCTCGGCGTCTTCGTCGGCGCCTCGGTCGTCTTCACCGTCGCCAATCTGCTCGCCGCCGTGGTCGATTCGTTCTGGCAGCTGATGATCCTGCGGGTGATCGCCGCCGGGGCGGCCGCCGCGTGCCTGCCCGCGATGTTCGCCCTGGCGCCCACGCTGGCTCCGCCGGAGAAGCGCAGCGCCTACATCGGGATCGTGTCCACCGGCATCGTCGGCGCGCTCGCGGTCGGCGTCCCGTTCGGCACGCTCTGCGCCAGCATCTTCAGCTGGCGCGGCAACTTCGTCGCCTTCGCCGGATTGAGCGTGCTGTCCATGGCGCTGTTGTTCTGCGTACGTGGGCAGCTGCGGGTGCCTGGCGAGTTGGTCTCGGCCCGAACGCATCTCACGGCGTTGTCCAGCAGGCCGGTGCTGACGGTGCTGCTGGGCAACACGATCCTGCTCGGCGGCGCGCTGATGATGTTCACCTACTTCGGCCCGTTCGCCGCCGACTTCTCGAATTCGTCACTGCGCCAACGCGGTCTGCTGTTCGCGGTGGCGGGTATCGCCGGCCTGATCGGTTCGGTGGCGGGCGGCATCTACGTGGACAAGAAGGGCGCGTCGACCGCACTGCGCATCGGCTTCGGCCTGTTCCTCAGCACCATGATCGTCTTCGCCGTCCTGACCACCTTCGCCCCCATCCCGATGCTGGTGCTGGTGGCGCTGACGCTGGTGTGGTCGTTCTCGCTCTACTGGAACACCCCCGCCATGCAGACGATGCTGCTCGATGCCGCACCGGATTCGGCGACCCAGGTGCTCGCGCTCAACTCGTCCTCCACCTATCTGGGCGTCACCCTCGGCAGCATCGCCGGCGGCATCACCCTGGCGTTGTTCAGTCCCTTCGCCCTTCCGATCGCCGCCGCGGCACTCAGTGCGGTCGCCCTCCTCGTCATCGAGGTCCTCGGGCGGCGCGGGCCGGCGACGGAACGGCTCCAGCACGACTCGGCGGAAAGGACCACCCCATGACCGGCGCATTCCCACCGGCCCCTCGGCTACCGCGACTGCTGCAGACCGTTTTGCACACCAAGCGGCATGCCCAGTTCCTCGGCGCGCAGGCGCGGCGCTTCGGGGATGTGTTCACCGTGCGGCTGTTGCCGCCGTATCCGGCCCGGATCGTGGTGTTCTCCCGGCCCGAGCACATCAAGGAGATCTTCGCCTCCGACCCGGCGGATCTGCACGCGGGCGAGGCGTACCGGGAACTCGCGATGATCATGGGCGAGCATTCGGTGCTGCTCACCGACGGCGGCGAACACGCCCGCGCGCGCAGGCTGCTGATGCCCGCGTTCAACAACGCGGCGCTCAACGGGTATCGCGCCCTGGTCGAGGACATCGCCAAGACGCAGGTGGAGCGGTGGCACGCCGGGACGACCGAGCACATCCTCGGCCGCATGGAGGACCTCACGCTCGACGTGATCACCCAGGTGGTCTTCGGCGTCGCCGACGAGCAGCGCCGGGACGCGCTGACCCCGCAGCTGCGCCGGGTCACGAATATCAGCCCGGTGGTGCTGCTCGGCTGGAAATGGCCGTGGCTGCAACGTTTCGGGCCGTGGCAGCGGTTCAGCGCCACCCTGGCCGGCATCGATGAGCTGCTCTACGCCGAAATCGCCGGCCGCCGGGCCCATCCGGAGGTCGATCAGCGCGCCGACGTGCTGTCCCGGCTGCTCGCGGTCGGCTCCGGCAACGACCCCGCCACCGAACCGCTCAGCGACGCGGAGCTGCGCGACCAGCTGGTCACGCTGCTGCTCGCCGGGCACGAGACCACGGCGTCGGCGCTGTCCTGGGCGCTGCACGAGCTGGCCGCCGCGCCGCAGGTGCAGGATCGGGCCAGGCAGGCGGCCAGGGACGGGGACGACAAGTATTTGGAGGCGGTGGTGAAAGAGGCCCTGCGCCACCGCATGGTGATCGGCCGGGTGCAGCGCCAGCTGACCAGGGACATGACGATCGGCGGTGTACCGCTGCCCCGCGACACCAGAGTGTCGACCTCGATCGTGCTCGCGCACCAGAATCCGGCGAATCACCCTGCGCCGGAACGCTTTCAACCGGACCGCTTCCTCGACGGCTCGGTCGCGCCGAACACCTGGCTGCCGTTCGGCGGCGGCGTTCGCCGCTGCATCGGAGCCGGGTTCTCGCTGATGGAGGGCGCCGTGGTGCTGCGCGAGGTGCTGACCCGCTACCAGCTCACACTGCCCGGCGCCCCCGAACGCGGCCGAGTCCGCAACATCACCAACGTCCCCGCCCGCGGCGCCCGCATCGTGATCACCGCATTGAGCAACTAACCCTTCAACGCCGCGCACCAATTCTCCCCCGCGCTCAAACCAGCGGACAACTCGATGCGCAGCAGGCAAACCCACACGCGCCCAGCGATTCCCCGCGTAGCAGGCCAACTCGTGCGCGGGAAAGCGTAATGTGGCCCCGCGCATCTCATTACCCCCCACGCATATTTCGGCGGGCCAAGTCGTGCGCGACTGGCGAACGTGCGCGTGGCTGCCGTCAGAACGGTAGGACAGGGACCGCGTTAAGTAGGGCCTGGGTGTATGGGTGGCCCGGATGGTCTAGCACCGTTTCGGTGGCGCCGCGCTCGACGATCTCCCCGTCCTTCATCACCAGCAGTTGATCACAGAGCTGCTGGACGACGCCGACATCGTGGGAGACCAGGATCAACGACAGGCCGAACTGTTTCACCAGATCGCGCAGCAGTTCGATGATCTGGGCGCGGGTGGAGGCGTCGAGGGCGGAGAACGGTTCGTCACCGACGAGGACCTTCGGATTCGGCGCCAGCGCGCGGGCGATCGCGATGCGCTGCCGCTGGCCTCCGGAGAACTCGTGCGGATAGCGCAGGGCCGCATCGGGTTCCAGTCCGACCGCGACCAGCAGCTCGGCCACCCGATAGTCGTGACTGCCCGGAATCCGCAGGCACTCCAGGGGTTCGGCGATCGAATCACCGACGATCATCCGCGGATCCAGCGAACTCAGCGGATCTTGCAGCACCACCTGCACTTCCCGGCGGAACCAGGCCAGATCGCGACCGGCCACCGGCCTGCCCTGATATCGGACCTGCCCCGCATCGGGCCGATCGAGGGCGAGCAGCAACCGCAGCAACGTCGACTTCCCGGAACCGGATTCGCCGACGATGCCCAGGTGGCTGCCCTCGGCGAGCGACAGGCTGACCTCGCGCACGGCATGCCGGATCGGCGGAGAATGCCGCAGGCTGGTCCTGGGCAGCCGGAACGATCGGCTCAAACCCGTTGCCTCGAGCAGGATCACGACACCACCTCCGGTGAACCGCTGTCCACGCCGAGCGTGCTCGTCCGCCGAAACGACGTGGCCCGCGCCAACTCCAGCAGGGTGCGCAGATACGGATCGTCCGACCCGTGCAGGATCTCGGTCAGGTCGCCGTCCTCGAGCACCCGCCCCTTCCCCAGCACCAGCACGCGCCGCGTCACCTGCGCCAGCACCGCGAGATCGTGCGTGACGAACAGCAGCGCCGATCCTTCCTCGTCCACCAAATCCTCGAGCAGCGCGAGGATTTCGGCCTGCACCGTGACATCCAGGGCGGTCGTCGGCTCGTCGGCGATCAGCAGCGCGGGCTTCGCGGCCAGGGCCATCGCGATGCCGACCCGCTGACGCTGCCCGCCCGAGAGCTGATGCGGAAAGGCGCGCACGATGTTCGCCGGATCCGGCAGCCCGACCCGGGCAGCCAGCTCGGTCGCCGCTGTGAGCGCCTGCCGCCGGCCCATACCCTGGTGCAGCCGAAGCGGTTCCGCGATCTGCCTGCCCACCCGCATCAGCGGATTCAACGCCGACAGCGGTTCCTGGAACACCATGGCCATCCGGCTGCCGCGGATCTTCGACAGCGCGCGATCGCTGCGCCCGATCAGCTCGACGCCGTCGAGCAGGATGCTGCCGCGCACCCGAGCCTCCTCCGGCAGCAGGCCCATGATCGCCAGGGCGAGCAGCGATTTCCCGGATCCGGAAACGCCGATCAGCCCGAGCCGGGCGCCGGCCTCGACGCCGAATTCGACCTTGTCCAGCAGGACCCGGCCGTCGATCTCGACCGTCAGGTCGGTCACGCGCAGCAGCGTCATCGCGTCGGCACCCCCTTGCGCAGCCGCGGATCGGTGACGCTGCGCAGTGCGTCACCCAGCAGATTGAAGCCGAGCACGGTGAGCGCCACCGCCAGGCCGGGCCACACCACGAGCAGCGGGCGCACCTTGATGTAGTCCTGTTGCGCGCGCAGGATGCCGCCCCAGGACGGCGCGGACGGCGAACTACCGTAGCCGAGGTAGGTCAGCGCCGCCTCGGCGAGCACGGCCAGGGCCATCACCCAGGACAGCTGCACGATCAGCGTCGGCGCGATCGCGGGCAGCAGGTGTTTGCGCACGATCCGCGCGGTGGACGCGCCCGCGGCCCGCGCGGCGAGGACGAAATCGCTGGTCAGTACCCGTGCTACCTCACCGCGCGCGACGCGCGCCACGGCGACGCCGGAGCTGATGCCGATGGCGACCGCCACGGTCAGCATCGATCCGCCGTAGACCGCCGCGAGCACCATCGCCAACAGCAGCGCCGGAAACGCGATCATGATGTCGATCAGCTGCACCACCACCGAGCCGACCGCGTGCGGCGTCAGCTGCGCGCTCAGCGCCAGGATCAGACCGAGCGTGCCCGCGATCGCCGCGACCACCAACGCCACCGCGAGGGTCTGCCAGGCGCCGGCCAGCAACTGGCTGAACACGTCGTGCCCGACCCGGTCGGTGCCGAGCAGGTGCCCGTCGCTGAACGGCAGCAACCACGCCTTACCGGGATTGGTGGCCTGCGGGTCGTACGGCGTCCAGCACAGCGCGATCAGGCTGGCGACCACCAGCGTGCCGACCACGGCGAGGCCGAAGATCCCGCTCGGCCGCCGGATCAACGCGCCGAGCGCGACCTGCACCGCGCGCCGCCTGCGCAGCCATTTGGGTCGGTTGACGGCGTGAATCACAGCGTGGCCTCCAGCCGCGGGTCGATGAGCCGGTGCACGATGTCGACGGCGAAGCCGATGGCCAGCACCGCGCTGACGATCAGCAGCACCTCACCCTGGACCTTCACCAGGTCCCGGTTCGCCACATCGGACAGCAGCATGCTGCCGACGCCCGGCAGGGTGAACACCCGCTCGATCACCACCGCCCCGACGATCAGCACCGCGAATTGCAGTCCGAGGATCGACACCACCGAGGGCGCGGCATTGCGAAAACCGTGCCGCACCAACGCCTGTGTCCGGGTCAGTCCTTTGGCGCGCGCGGTGCGCAGATACTCCGAATACAGCACGCCGAGGATCGCCGAGCGCACGAAACGGAACAGCACCGCGCCCTCGGAGATGCCCAGCGTCACGCACGGCAGGATCAGGCTGCGGATCGCGTCGCCCGGGTCCGCCCAGCGATCAGCCGGAAAGCCCTGCGCCGGGAGGAATTTCAGCTCCACCGCGAACACCAGGATCAGCAGCATGGCCAGCCACAGACCCGGCACCGCGATGCCGAGCTGAGACAGCGCGTTGGCCGCTTCGCCGGTCCGGCTGCGATGCCGCACGGCGGCCCAGGTGCCGAGCGGGATCGCCAGACCCAGGGCGATCAGCAGTGATCCGAGGATCAGCGGACCGGTGACGGCCAGCTTCTGCTCCAGCTCGGCGCCGACCGAGGTCCCGTTCAGCTGCGAATGGCCGAAGTCACCGTTGAACACCCCGCCGATCCAGGACAGGTATTGCGCCGGCAGCGACCGATCCAGGCCGAGGTCGGCCCGGATGGCCGCGATCTGCTCCGGTGTCGCCTGCAAGCCGGCCACCGTGGCCGCGACATCGCCGGGCAGCAAGCGCAGCATCCCGAAGATGAGCACGCTCGCCACCGCAAGCGACACCAGGAACAGCCCGGCTCGCTGGATCACATACCAGAGCAAAACACCTCCGTCACTTGGCCACCGCAAGCTTGGTCGCCGGGAACCGGTTGTTGGTCTCGTGCTGCGGGACTCCGTAGATACCCTTGCGCACCACCGTATTCAGTTCGACCAGGAACAACCAATCGCAGGGCGCGTCCTGAGAGATCTGCCGGGTCATCTTCTTCAGCAGCGCGTTGCGGGCGTCCTCGGTCTCCGCGGTCAGCGCCTCCTTGTACCACTGCTGTACCTGCGGGTTGTTGTAACCGAAGTAGTAGTCGGCGCGGGCGTAGTTGTTCACGTCGTGCGCTTCGGCGTGATTGACCACACTGAGTTCGTAATCGTGATTCTTGTACACCTTCGACAGCCAGGTCTGGAATTCCACCGAGCGGACGTTGAGCGTGATGCCGACGTCCTTCAGGTTGGAGACCAGGACGTCGCTGAGCGCGGTGACGTAATGGTTCGGGAACTCCAGCGTCAGGGTCAGGCCGTTGCCGTAGCCGGCCGCCGCGAGCAGCTTCTTCGCGTTGTCCGGGTTGTACTGGTCGATCGAGGTGAGGTCCTCGTACCAGGGGTCCTGCGGCGGCACCGGGCCACCGATCTGGATGCCCGCGCCGACCGCCTTGATGATCGCCTTCTTGTCCAGCGCCTGCCGGATGGCATGGCGCACATCGGGATTCGCGAAGATCGGATTGGCCTCGTTGAACGCGAGGGTGTATTCGTCAGTGCTGTTACCGCGCAGGATGCCGAATTTATCGTTGCCGGTGAACGCCGACAGCAGCGTCGGATCGGTCGCGGTCTGGATGTCGGTCTGCCCGGTCAGCTCCGCGTTGTTCGCGGTGTTGCCGTCGATGATGTAGTGGAACACCACCTTCGCCACCTTCGGCGCGGGCCCCCAGTAGCCGTCCACCCGGGACAGGGTGAGGGTGGAGCCGCGGTTCCACTGGGTGACCCGGAACGGCCCGGACCCGTTGTCCGCGCCGTCCAGGGCGGCGAAGTCGGTGCCGGTCTTGTAGACGATGCCGCCGCGCTGGGTCAGATTCCACAGCAGGTTGGTGTCGCGCTGCTTCAACCGGATCGTCACGGTCGCCGGGTCTGACGCCGAGACCTCGGCCACCGACGTGAAGTCCTGCGCGCGCAACGACTTCGAGCCCGGCGCGGTCACCTGCTGCAACGACCACACGACGTCCGCCGAGGTCAGCGGCGCGCCGTCGTGGAACTTCGCGTTCTGCACCAGGTGGAAGGTGTAGGTCAGGCCGTCCGGCGACTGGTCCCAGGAGGTGGCCAGCGCGGGCACGATCTTGTCCTTGGCGTTGCCGTCGACCGTGACCATGCCCTGGTAGACGTTGTCCAGCAAGGCCTGATCGAGCGCGACGCCCGCCGTGGTGAAGGTGTTCAGGCTGACCGGCTCCAGCGCGAAGCGGACGTTCGCCGTGCCGTTCAGGTTCAGCTGGTCGTCCGGCGGCGTCGCCGACTGGGTGGTATTGCTCGCCTCCGTCCCGACCTCACCGCCGGTCCCGCACGCGACGCTCCATAGGCCGACCGTAAGGGTCAGCGCGACAACAGCAATCGAACGACCGCGCCTCACATCGCACCCCGCTGGGCGCGACGAGACATATGACGAGACTGCAATTCGGTACTCCTGATCTCGGGGCGAGGATGAACAAGCGAGCGGGCGCCGCCGTCCGGTGCTTTCGGTTCAGCGAATCTGCTTCTGCGGCATACCTTCCCGGAATGTCGCGTGTCCGGGCGGCGCGGCGGGCGCACCGAAGGGGTTGAGCCAGACCCGCAACAACTCCCGGGCGACCTGATCGGTGTCGACAAAGGCGGTGCGGGCGTGCACGACGACATTATTGTTGAGGAATTGTATATCACCGGGCCGAATCTGCATGGTGACCTTGTGCTCCGGCCGGTCGGCGATCGACTCGAAGGTTTTGAGCGCCAGCCGTTCCACCGTGGACAGGTCCAGATCGAAACGCTCGGCGGCCGATTCGATGAAATGGCGGACGTAATACCGGCAGGTGAGCCTGCCCTCGTGCCAGGCATACACGGAATTGCGGTAGTACGGCCGCTCGCCGTCGGCCTGCTCGTCCCGCCGGTCGTAATAGAAGCCGGCGTAGTACAGGCCGAGCAGTTCCCGGTGGTGGCGGAGCAATTCGTTGTGGATGGTCACCGAACTGGTGATGCTGCTGTCGCCGCCCTTCCCCGAGGAACGCAGGCACAGCAGTCCGACGATGTCGGAACTGTCGGTGTGGAACGGCAGCGCCTCGCTGGTCTGGTAACCGCGGGTGGAGGCGTTCAGCAGTCCGCCGTTGCCATAGTTCTTGACCGGCACCATGATTTCGCCGAGACCGTTCTGGGTCACCGCGGGCCCGAGGTGGGCGCACAGTCCCCAGTACATGAGTTCGATATCGGAGCGCGCGAGTTCGGACGCGATCGGAAATCCGCGCAGCACCACGAATCCGCGACCATCGACGAGTTCGCGGGACACGGCCGCCAGTTTGGTGGCGAGGCGATCGAGCGGAAAGTCCTCGCGGGTGATGGTGCCGAGTTCCTTGCCGGTCTGCCTGCTGTGCCGTAACGCCGCGAACAACTCGCTCACATCGTTCGGGGTCAGCGGCGTCGTCCACTGGTCCTGGTCGGTGTAGTCGCTGCTCCGCCAGGCGGCCGGACCGGTGAGGATTTCGGTGCAGATGGGAGACGATGCGTTAACCATGTCGTTCGATCATTCCTATCGCGAGCGTAGATACGTCACCAGTGGACGTCTGTCGAGACCGACCTCGGCGGGGATCAGCAGCTCCGATCCGCGGCCGTGATCGCAGGTGATCAGCAGTTCCAGCGCGAGATCGCGCTGAACCATGCTGCCGCCGACGCCGACCACGGCGGGCAGGACCGAGATCAGTTGCCGCGTCGCCGCTTCCGGGTTCGATCGGCAGTAGTACGAGAAACTTTCGGCCACGCCGACGGCCGTGCGCCGGGTGCCGATCAGATGCTCCGCGGTATCGGTCGCGTCCGCGCCGATCTCCTGCGCCAGCCGGGTGGCCAGATCGTGCAGATCGGCGCCGATCACGGCCAGCAGGACATGCAGATCGACGAACGCCGAGTTCGAGGCGCTACGGATTTCCAGGGCCTTGTCGGCGACGGCGGCGAAGTCGTCCGGACCCGCGATGCCGGCCAGCCGCAGGCGCCACAGCAGCGAGACGGCGTCACAGAATTGCATGGCCGAGCACTCGGTGTCGAGCACGCGGGTGACCTCGGCGGTGAGCCCGGCCAGCGCGTCGTGATCGGATTCGGCCATCGAGTTCAGCGCGTGGTGCCAGCTGAGATGGGTTCGCAGCAGGCAACTCTCGGAGTTCCACCGGCTGCGGGTCGAGGACAGCAGCTCGGCGACGGCGTGGTTGTCCCGCGACTCGAACAGTGCGTGCGCACACGCGTGCACCGCCCACGGGTTGTCGTCCGGGGCGAGCGCCAGCGCTCGGCTACCGGCGGTGTACGCCTCGGCGAATTCGTGGTTTTCGCCGTAGGCGAAGGCGAGCATCGCCAGCAGGTACGGGAAGTTCTCGGTGGCGCCCTCGGTCAGCAGCGGGCTGCCGACCAGGCGGGACAGCAGCGTCTCGGTCGCGCCGGTGAAGAAATCGACCTGGTGCCCGGCGGCCAGGGCGAGTTCGTCGGCCGGGAATTGCCGGGAGATCTCCAGCAGGGTGTCGCCCGCCTGGCCGTAGGCGCCGTGCAGCAGGTGCCGGATCGCGTCGAGGTGTGCGGATTCCAGCACGGACACCCGGGCCGAATCGATACCGCGCAGCGCCTCGATCACGTCGGCCGGCGGCCGGACGCCACCGAGTAGATACATATAGGCACGCAGGATGACCACGATGGGCTGCTCGGATTCGTCGCGTTCCAGGCCGTCCAGTGCGGTCACCATGGTGCGGTCGAATCGGAGCAGGCCGTTCAGCGATCCCGCGACGGCCGTCGCCACCCGGTCGCTGTACGACGACACCGCTACACCGTTCATCTCCACCTAACTCTCCGCGGCCGGAAGTCCGCCGAGGTAGAGCTCGCGGATGCCCGGCCGAGCCGTGCGCGCCCAGGCGATCGCGCTGGCCACTTTGTCCATATCGATGTCGAAGTAGGGCTGCGACATATCCGTCAGGCCGAACGACGGCGGCAGGAAATCGACGTCGGCGAACAGCTTCTCGAATTCCGAGACGGCGGTCTCCAGGCTGGTTTCCTTGTTCCAGTAGGACTCCATGATGCGATCGGACTTCAGGTAGAACGCGTCGATGAACCCGTCCAGTCCCGCGCCCGGCGCCACGTCGGCCTTCGGCAGCGGATCGGTTCCGGCGCCGCGCGCCGCCGCCAGTTCGGTGACCTGGCGCAGCCGGCTCTCGGTGCGCATGGTGCCGGTCACCTGGTTGACCTGCCACACCCGGAACCACGCGTTCCAGAGCCGATAGTCGGTGAACGAGCGGAAGGCGTTGCCGACGATGAAGTCGTTCTCCTCGATCAGGCTGGACTGCATGTGTTCGATGTCGTCGAAGGTCTCGGGCGTGAACCCGCCCTCGAACTGCTCGATCAGCCGCTCGGCCAGGCGATCCACGACGACGGCCGTGTTCTGCATGCCGCGGGAGAACAGCGGATCGATGAAACCGGCCGCGTTCGAGGTGAGGCACCAGCGATCGCCGACGGTCTGCGTGGAGGAGTATTGCAACCTGCCCGCGCTGATCCAATCGCGTTCGTTCTCGGCTCGTTCGAACTGTTTGCCGATCTCCGGGTAGGTCGCCAGGAAATCGTCGAAGGCCTGCTGCGGGTTCGCGATCGGCCGCTCGTCACCGTCGTCGATGCGCCACGTGATGCCGACGCTGCACAGCGGATTGGTCGATTTCGCGTTGTTGTCGAACGGGATCACCCACATCCAGCCGCCGTCGAAGACGTGATGCAGGGTGCCCGTGTGCCATTCGCGCGGCCCGTGCACGGCGGTGATCTCGTCGAACGGGATGACGCCGGTCATGTGGGTGAAGATCGACTTCGATTGCGTCCGAAGACCTTCCGTCGTGCGCAGGCCGAGGGCGGTGGCGAGCGGTGAATTGCGCCCGCCCGCGTCGACGACGTATTCGGCCGAGATCTCGGTTCCCTCATCGCCTTCGAAGCGCACGCCCTGCTCGGTGATGTCGAGGTTGCGGGTGCCGATGCCCTCCAGCAGGACGGCGCCGTAGTCGACGGCCCGCAGCGCCAGCCAGTGGTCGACGTCGGCCCGGTAGAGGTGCGACTCGGTCTCCACGATCTCCGAGAGCGGGAACTGATGTACGCGGTCGGCGATGCCGCCGGGCTCGTGATAGACGAAGCCGAAGTTGTTCTTCATGCCACAGGTGCCGACCGACCCGATGAGGTTGTCGAACGAGGACAGCACGGCCAGTTCCGGCACCCGGTATTTGATGCTCATCAGTTTGTAGAGCTTCGAGGTGTTCGGAATGGTCGATTCACCGATGGCGAAGCGCGGATGCGGTTTCGGATCGACCAGGCAGGTGCGCAGACCGGCCGCTTGCAGACACAGCGACAACGAGCTGCCGGACAGGCCGGAGCCCAGGATCAGGACGTCGAATTTCCGACTCATCGCTGCTCCCCCGATCCTCGATTTATCGGAGTCTGCTGATGATATTGCATCTGCCAGCGATTATCCCGGCGAATATACACCGTAGAAATGGCGGCATATATTCCGTCCAGACCTACGCGCTTCTGGTACATCTCGTAGAAGACGATATAACCGTCCGGCCCCAAGGGGCGTTCGTGGAATTCGAGTATCTGATAGGTCTCGATCGGCGGCGCCCCCGCGACCGCGTTCAATGCGATCTGCCGCGAGAGCGAGGAGTGCGGGGACGGCACGGCCAGCACCGCGTCATCGGCTAGCACACCATCATAGAATTCCGCACCCGTGCCAGCGCTCAACGCGCGCCACTGCTCGAATTCGATTTCGGTCGGACTCGGGTCGGCCGTATTATCGCCGACCGGTTTCCCGGCGTTTGTTTCCGCTTGTGTAACCATGAGCACCCGTCTAATTCCCGCGAGGAGACTGCCGGGCCGCCAGGGCCCTCCTCTGGGCCGCCGATAGTGTTTCTTCCGTTAGGAACGATATCACGGCCAGCGCACATCAGGCAACAGTCCCGAGTTTGTCTGAAAGGCCAAATGATGATTCATCAACAAACTATTCATGATGTTCCGAACCGATGCGCCGACGGCCTTGTTCGGGTACGGTCGAAGTGGTTCATCCATACCCCCGTTTCAAGTGCCTGAGCACGTTTCGAACAATCGGAAGGGAGAATCGTTGGAGCGACTCAGCGACCGCGATTATGTGGACGACGCATTAGCCGTTCATCATGAACCCGCGGCAATGTCCAGTGTATCGCTCGCACTGCGGAACAGTGGTCGAGACGTTGCCCTCGTGCCCACCATGGGCGCCTTGCACGACGGTCATCTCGCACTGGTCGAGCAGGCCCGGGAAAGCAAATCCGAGGTCATTGTCTCGATATTTGTCAACCCATTACAATTCGGGGCAGACGAGGATTTGGACAAATATCCGCGGACACTAGAAGCCGACCTCGCCCTACTCCGCGAGGCCGGCGTACGTTCGGTGTTCGCACCATCGCCCGCGGGCATGTATCCGGAGGGCCCGCGCACGACCGTGGTGCCCGGCCCGCTCGGCGCCGAACTCTGCGGCGCGACCCGGCCGGTGCTGTTCGGCGGGATGCTGACCGTGGTGGCCAAGCTGTTGCAGATCGTCCGGCCGACCGTCGCCTACTTCGGCGAAAAGGACTATCAGCAACTGATTTTGATCCAGCAGATGGTGCGGGACCTGAACTTCGGCATCCGCGTCGCCGGCGTCCCGACCGTGCGCGAGCCGGACGGCCTGGCCCTGTCCTCGCGCAACCGGTATCTCGCCCCGGCGGAGCGGGAAACGGCGGTCGCCCTGCCGACGGCGCTGCGCGCGGGTGCGCGGTCGGGTCCGGCCGGCGGCGCCGCGGTGCTCGACGCCGCCCGCGCGGTCCTCGATGCCACCAGCGGGATCGACGTCGAATATCTCGAATTGCGCGACCCCGAACTCGGGCCGGCGCCGGATTCCGGTCCGGCCCGGCTCCTCGTCGCGGCGCACATCGGCCACACCAGGCTCATCGACAACATATCCTTGACCCTGAACGACACTCAGGGAACGTGAAACGGAAATACAATGTGCACTTGTATGTTTCTTCTCGACCGACAGAATGAGCGATTCGTTGCCGTCGAAGCCAGGGACCAATCGATCTATCGACCGCACGGTTTCGAGGCGGCCCGGAAACTCGGACTGGAACACCGTTTTTCCTACGGCCCGCACTGGCGGGTGAACCCGTATCTGCGCGAACGCGTATTCACGATCCAAGCCGCGCACAACCCCGCACTGGCCGACGTCGAGGGCGGACTCGACATCGACGGCGGAACCTGGCTCGCATTCAATCGCCGCACCGGCGTCTATTGCCGCCTCTTCTCGGCCGGTTGGGACGACAACAAGGTCGCCGACAGCGAATATCTTTCGCCGAGCGGGTTGCCGATAGACGGTGCGACCGCCGATTCCGCCCAGCATGCCGTCGAACTGCTCGAAAAGGGCCTGCTGCCGGCACTGGACGGCGCGCGACAGCTGCCCGAGTTCCAGCTCGTGATCGCCGATGCGCACGACGCGTTCGTGGTCGCATTCGACGGCAAAGATTCCGTCACCGCGACTCCCCTGCCCGCCGGCCGCCCGCACGTGCGCACGACGAACGAAGAATTCGGCAAGCAATTGCAGACCCGAGCGGAAAGCAGCCCGGCACCGAACGAGATACTGACCTCGTGGGGCCCGTGGCTGTCGGTTTTCACCGCCGCCGCGGCCGGCTACGGTGACGAGAACTGGACCGCCGACACCAATTCGGCCATCCGGCCGCCTTACCGCAACACCGACGACGCGGACCGGTACAAGAATGTCGCGCATTTTCCGGTAACCGATCCGAGCGAGGCGGCCTGGACGAAGAGCGTCACGATATACTCCGCCGGACGAACGGGCACGGAGTTGTTCGCCTACAACGAGCGGCAACTGTTCGACTACCAGCCACTGCCGACCGACGTGCGCCGAATGGGCTTCCCGACCACCACGGACGACTTCTTCGTCGGAATCGCGAACGAGAATTCCTGAGCCGCGGTGGGTATGACGATCCCCGACGTGCGGATCGGCCATCGGACCGATCCGCACGGGGAAGCGCCTACCACTCGCCATTGTCGAACTCCGCGCGGACCGCGGCCACGGCCGCCTCGATCCGGCTGGTCACCTTCAGCTTCGCCAGAATGCGACTGACGTATTCCTTCACCGTCTCCGGGCTGATGTAGAGCCGGGAACCGACCTCGCGATTGGACAGCCCGTCGACCACCAGTCGCAGGATCTCCCGCTCCCGCTTGGTCAGCGTCGAAAGCCGCTGCCGCACTTCGTGATCCTTGGCCACGCGTGGCCGCACACGTGGCGAAAGGCACTGCCGCACTTCATAATCCACGCTGACGTCGGCGTGCACCCGATCCGGTTGCGGCGCCATCGCCAGCACCGCGCCCGAGATCAGCACCTCCAGCACCTCCAGCACCGCGAACACCCCGCGGTCGAGCGCCACCACCGCGTCGACCTGATCGATATCCGCCTTGGCCGCATCGTGATCCACCAGCAGCGTGATCATCGGCGCCTGCGCCAATTCGCGCAGCCGGGCCACCGTCTCGGCCAACCCGTCCAGGCGCGCCGCCGAGGCGTCGAGCACCACCACATCCGGTCGCCAGCGCACGGCCCGGTCCACCACATCGGGCCACGCGCAGGTACCGGCCAGCGCGAAACTCTCGCTGACCGCCACCGCATCCTCGAAATCCGTTCTGGCGAACGGTAGATCGGAGGCGACCAACAGCGTCCGGGGCTGGACCACACCGGGACCGCGCAGCTCGATCCGGCGGCCACGGCCGTTGCGGAGCTGCTCTTCCTGCATCGATCCCAACCCGAGCGTCATGGCGGACCGTCGGCCGCATCGACGCCAGAGACTTCCAGCACCTTCCCAGGAGTTCGACGCTCTTCCGGAGTCCGATCGTCCCCGGGAGTCCGGTGCTCCTCACCGGACGGTCCGAAGACCAGCCCCTCCTTCCAGCCGCTGCGCTCGAACAGCCGCATGACCGGGGTGGCGACGAAGGTGGTGACGATCGCCATCAGCGCGAGGATCGTGTAGAGCTGGCCGGTGATCAAGCCCGCGGTCAGGCCGATGTTGAGCAGGATGAGTTCCATCAGGCCGCGCGCGTTCGCGAGCGATCCCATCGCGCCTGCCTCGCGCCAGCTCATTCCCTGCCACCGGGCCGCGAGTCCGATCGCGCCGAACTTGCCCGCGAACGACACCACCATCACGATCGCCGCGACCGCGAGCACCTTCGGCTCGAAGATCAGGCTGAGCTTGGTGTTGAGCCCGGAGTAGATGAAGAATCCGGGCAGCAGCAGGTAGGCGACCAGCGGTTCGAAACGATCGCGGATGGTGTCGAGGAACTCGCCCCGCGGCATCACGGCGCCGGCCACGAAGGCGCCGAACACCGAGTAGATGCCCACGTAATCGGTGAACCAACTGCCGACCAGGACCACCATCAGCACGATGATCAATGGCGTGACGGCCATTCCTCCGGTGCGTTCGGTATCGCCGCCGCGTGGTTTCCAGGTGTTCAACCTGGCCAGGAAGCGCCGCGCGACGAAGGTCATGAAGAGCAGGTAGCCGAGCCCGCCGAAGATGGCGAGGAACGCACCGGACATGCTGTCCTTGGTCGTGGCGACCACGGTGGCCAGCAGCACCCAGGCGCAGGCGTCGTCGAACGCCGCACACGACAGCGACATGGTGCCGAGCCGGGTGTTCAACAGACCCGAGGCGTGAATGATCCAGGCCAGCATCGGGAATGCTGTGATGGCGACCGCCGACGCGACGAACAACGCGCCTTGGACACTGCCGACCTTGTCGGTGAAGTAGTCGCCCTGGGTGATCATCCACCAGCCGACCAGTCCGCCGAGCAACAGCGGAACACCGATTCCGGCGAACGAGGTAGCGCCCGCCTTCCCCAGATGCGACCGGAGAATATCCAGCTTGAACGAGGCGCCGACCAGGAACATGTAGAGCACCAGACCGAGCTGGCCGACGACATAGATGGCGGTCAGGTTCGGGTGGATGATCGACGTGGTGCCGACCTTCAGGGTGGTGGGGAACAGCCACTCCTGCGCGGCCGGCCAGATCGCCCCCAATACCGATGGCCCCAAGACGAACCCGGCGGCCATGATCGCCACCACCTGGACCTGTCCGAGGCGGCGGAACACCGGCCAGAGCAGGCGACAGGTCACGAGGATGAACGCGACCTGCAAGAAGAAATGTGCAGTGATTTCGAGCAAAGAGGGCATCGGCAAAACCTCGCTGAGGTCGAAGCCGTCCACCTTCGCCGGAGCGAAGGTGGACCGTCGGCTACTGGGCGGGAATCGGTAGTACCTGCACGGTGGACCGTGCGATCGCCACCAGCTTGTTGTCCTCGGTGTGTGCTTCGGCGTCGATGTAGATGGCTGTGCGACCCGGCTTGCGCACGGTCGCGGTCAGCCGCAGCCGTTGCCCGGGGAAGATCGCCCGCATGAAGTGCGTGGTCAGTTCCAGCGTCGTCGTCGGGCCGCGCGCGGTCAGGTAGCTCAGCGGGCCGATCAGGTTGTCGAACATCGCGGAGATGAAGCCGCCCTGCACAATTCCGACCGCGTTCGCGTAACTCGGCGGCGCCGCGGCCGTCGCGGTCAGCGACTTGTTCGGCACATACTCCTCGAACTGCATGTCCATGTCCTTCGCCGAGGGCGGCGGCAGCTGGAGGGTCACGCCGGGCGGGGTAAAGCTGCGAAAGAGCTCGATCGTGTAGTCCAGGACCTCGTCGTTCCCGGTGATCGTTGCCTCATCGCTCATCTGTGCCTCCTCCGTTGCCGCGGCTCTGTTCCGCGGCGCTCAGAAATGATTCCCACATCGTGTTGAAACCAGGCGCGTGCTGGACGGCATGTCCGGCACCCGGCAAATGCACGCGCTCCGCGTCGAGCAGCGTGGCGAGACCATCGCACACTTGCTCGAGCGCGGGGTTGTGATCGCCGGAAAAAATCAGCGTCGGCACGCCGGCCTCGGTGATCGTCTCGAACCGCGGCGTGGCCTCCCGCGGGGAACGCAGCTTGCGGCCGAATTCCAGTGCGTGCCTTACGTCGTCGCCGACATTGGCGAGCATGCTCGGATCCACCCCGGACACCGCGAAGAACTCCGCCTCGGCCTCTTTGTCCTCCGGGTGTTCGGCGAACCGGTCGGACAGCGTCGCCAGCGCGCGCACCGATTCGTCGTCGGACGCGGCGACCCAGAACGGGGCCTCGATCACGGTCAGCGACCGGACCAGGTGGGGCAGCCGCTCGGCCGCGAGGACCGCGCTGAGCCCGCCGTAGGAGAACCCGATGAGATGCGCGCCGCCAGGGATTTCCTTGATCAGCTCCGCTACGTCGTCCGCGTCGGCGAGGAAGTCCTGCCAGGGCGCGGCCGGGCTCGGCGGGAAGCCGCGGCGATTCGGCACGATCAGCGTCCAGTTCTCCGCGAGCTGCTGCTGCGCGGCCCAGGTCATCGCCGCGGGCATGCCGCCGTGCACCAGCACGATCGGCGGGCCGGTGCCGGACCGGTGAATGACCAGTGGTTCCAATGTCATAACCGCTTAGTTCCTTCTGACGTCATGGCCGCCTCCTTGTCCCGGGCTATAGCCTCGTAGCGCTCCGGTGTGAGCTCCTGATAGACCTGCTCGCCCGCGTCCCGCACATAGACCGGCTCCCCGTCGCGCGGCGCGAAACCGTCGCGCTGCAACGCCAGCTTGGCCAGTTTGAGCGTCGCCGTCGTTTCCAGCGTGGGCCGGATCCGGATGAAGACCGGCCGTGCGTAGGGCGGCAGCGCCGCGTCCAGGTGCGCGGCCAGCGCCTCGCCGTCGAATCGAGCACCGTCGGCGAGCACGATGGCCGCCATCCCCGCGCGGCCTTCACGGCCGGGTATCTCGACGCCGTACACGCTGGCGGCCGCGATGCCCGGCCACCGGACCAGCTGTTCCTGCACCTCGGTGGTGGACACATTCTCGCCCTTGTACCGGAACGTGTCACCCAGGCGATCCACGAAGAACAGATTCTTCTTGGCGTCGATGCGGAACACGTCGCCGGTGTTGAACAGCGCGTCGCCCTCGCGGAACGCGTCGGTGACAACCTTGGCGCGCGTGGCCTTTTCGTCGCGATAACCGCCGAACGGCGTCCGCTTCCGGATCGGGCCGAGCAGCACCCCGGTTTCCCCGGGCCCGCACGGAACCAGCCGTCCGGCCTCGCGCACGAAGTCGTCGCGCTCGAAGTCCCACTTCGCCAGCTTGCCGCCGAGGCGCAGCTTGCCGACCGACCCGACTTCCCCGGCCAGGTTGATCGTGGCGATATTGCCCTCGGTGGACGCGTACATCTCGACGATGCGCGGTATCTCGAACCGGCTCTGCATCGCGGTCCAGATGTCGGCCTGCAACCCCTGCCCGACCATCACCCGCACCCGGTGTCCGCGCTCGCGATCGTCGGCCGGCGTATTGACCAGGTACCGGCACATCTCGCCGATGTAGTTGAAGCCGGTCGCCTCGAACCGGTGGATGTCGTGCCAGAACGTCCCCGCGGAGAACCGGCGCCCGAGGGCCAGCGCGGCGCCGTGCGCGAGCACGCTGGACAACGCGATCACCAAGGCGTTGGTGTGGAACAGCGGCAGGCAGTTGTACACGACATCGCCCGGTTCGAGCCGCCAGGCCAGCGCGCCGGTGACCCGGCCGACGGTGGTCAGCCGCTGGTAGCTCATGACCGCGGCCTTGGGCAGTCCGGTCGTGCCGCTGGTGAAGATGTAGGCGCCGGTATCGCTGAGCGCGTGCGTACCGGTCTCGACCGGGTCGGTGGACGTCGCGCTCTGCACGAAACGCAGCAGACCGGCCGCGTCCCCGGCCGGTACCTTCCGGTCCTCGTCCACCAGGCAGCGCTCGATCAGCCCGGGCGCCAGCCGATTCCGGACCGCGAGGAAGGCGGGCAGGCACTCCGACCCGATGATCATGTGGTTGGCGCCGCACACCGAGATGGCATGCGCGAGCCCGTCGCCTCTGGCCCGCGTATTGACCAGCGCCGCAACGACTCCGAGCTTGCCCGCGGCCAGGTAGTGCCAGACGAACTCGGGCCGGTTCTCCATCAGCAGGGCGAGGGTGTCACCCTTGCGGATGCCCGCGGCCCGGTAGGCGTGGGCGATCCGATTGACTATGCGATTGGCCTGCGCGTAGTCGAATTGCTGGTCCTCATAGAGCAGGAACGGGCGCGCCGCGTGAGCGGCCTGCCTGCTTCTGCGCTCGAGCTCGACGGCCAGCGTGCGGTGGGACCCGGAGCCTTCGAGCAGGCCCCGGGCGAGGGTTCCGTACGACTGGATTCGATGAGTCAGCGACACGCTACGCGCCCTCCGGAAGGTTCGCCGGCCCCGACGGTTTCGCGGCCGTCATTGCGGCGAAGTACTTTTCCCGCGCTTGGTCGGCGAGACGGTCCCAGCGCTCCCAGGTCATCGGAGTCGGCTCCCGATCGGGGACGACCCGGTACCGCGACAGATCCTCGACGCCCTTGTAGTGCGCGAGGATCTCGTCATCGACCAGGGCATTGCCGGTGAACTTGGCCGGATCCTGTTCCAGCACAGCGAGAATGGCGTCGACTACGATGTCCTCGGTGCGCCAGTCCTGCGGGCTGCCGATGCCGAGGTTCTGCGTCGCCAGCGTGCCGATGAGCGTGCGCGTCCAGATGGCGTTGCACGCGATGCCCGACCCGGCCAGCTCCTGGGCCAGGCCGAGCGCGAGCATGGTGGCGTTCAGCTTGGACGCCATGTAGGCGACCTTGCCGCCGACGTGCTCGGTCACGGCCGGGTCCAGCGGCGGGCTCAGGTTGACGATGTGGCCCCACTCCCGTTGCCGCATATGCGGCAGGCAGTAGTGCGCGAGCAGGAACGGCGCGCGCGAGTTGATGTCCATCACCAGGTCGTACCGCTTCTGCGGGGTAGCTTCGACGGCCTGGATCCACATCGCGCCGGCATTGTTGACCAGGAAATCGACCCGGCCGAACGTCTCGATCGTTCGATCGACGACGTTCTTCAGGTCCGGGTCGGACCGGACGTCACACCGCAGCCCCAGTGCCCGTCCGCCGAGCGCCTCGATCTCCCGGACCGTGTCCGGCACACTGCCCGGCAGGCGGCCGCCGCTTTCCATCGTCTTCGCCGCGACGACCACCGCCGTGCCCCTGCTCGCCAACGCAAGGGACAGCGCCTTACCGATACCGCGGCTACCGCCGGTAACGATCGCTACTCTGTCCTCGAACTGCGTCACATTCCTTCTCCTGGTCGGTTATTGCGCGGATGCCTGCAAGGCCGGCTCGGCCGGCGCCCGCACCGGCAGCTCGATCCGGGCGGCGATCTCCCGTTCGAACGAGTCCGCCCAGGACTCCAGCCGATCGACGTTGCGCCGCATGTCCCGGAAGGTCTGCTCGGCGGTCTTGTCGGTCAGCAGGTCCAGGTGCAGCTGCGCGCAGATCGGCACCTTGCTGTACTCGACGAACAGGTACTTGTCCGGCTGCGGGGCCTGTGCCGCGAAGGCGCGCAGGTTCGACTGCATCCGGGTCTGGATGCCGAGGAACCGGGACGCGATCGGATGGAACTCCGCCGCCGCGTCCGGGCTCTTGAGCAAGCCGCGGAACAGCATCTGCGACGGCAGCGCCCAGTAGAACGAGGTGTCCCACATGACCTTGGTGAACATGGCCGGCGCGTGCCCGAAGATCGGGTAGTTGCCGTTGTACATGGCCAGATAGTTCGGCCAGAGGTCGTCGAGCAGCAGCTTGTTGTAGGTCTGCGCGACGTCCTCGGTCAGCTGACCCTTGCGGTCCAGCTCGATCATCCGGGTGGTGATCGTGTTGGTGTAGGCGATGTAGTCCGAACCCGGGCTGTAGAACGCGTCCAGGAAGACCGCCGCCTCACCGACACAGGCCCACCGGTTGTGCGAGAACACCTGGGTCGACGCGTAACTCGCGTTGCGCAGCACCAGGAAGTCGAGCAGCTCGGCGTTCTCGGTGAACTTGGCCAGCGTCGGCTCGTGCTCGGCGATCCATTGCTTCGCTTTGGTTTCCGTCGAGTAGGTCCGGAACGGATGGATCGATTCGTCGGTGACAATGCCGATGCTCGTGTTGCCCGAGGACAGCGGGATCATCCACACCCAGTAGCCGGTGCCCATCAGGTGGTTGGTGGAAAACCACCGGCGCTCTTGAGTTTTCGGCTGCCAGGTGGGGCTCTTCGCCTGGGCCATCACCTCGACGTCGTACTCGCCCTTGAGCCGCCACCAGGCCGCGTTGATCTTGTGCGGACTCGGGGCGCCGAGGCCGAGCTTGCGCTGGATCAGCTTGTGCCGCCCCGACGCGTCGGCGACGAACCGCGCCCGGACCGTGTGCTCGACCCCGCCGGCCTCGTAGTGCACCACATGATCGTCGTCGCCGTCGGCGAGTTCGACATCGGTGACCTTGGCCTGCTCGACCAGGTCGATGCCCAGATCCTTGGCGCCGTGGCGCAGGTCGCGCTCGAAGATGCCGCGGTCCACCTGGTAGGACGGCACCCGGGGGAACCGTCGCGCACCGATCTCGGGCCGCGCCTCGAACGGGCCGTGCTGGTCGCCGAAGAACAGGCGGAGCCCGAGCTTGTGCAGGTGCTGCTTGTTGAAATACCCGGTGAGGCCGAGCTGTTCGGTGAAGTAGTGCGCGCCGCCCTCGACGGTCGCCTCCCCCACCTTGTAGGCGCCGTCGGGGATGTCACCCGCGGTCCGCTCCAACACCAGCACCGTGAGGTCGGGCATGGTCCGCTTCAGCTGCCGGGACAGGGTCAACCCCGCCAGGCCGCCGCCGCATACCACTACGTCATAACGTTCGACCGGTTTCATCATTTTTCTCCGTTCGAGCTACTTGCTCAGTCCTCGATCACGAGGCTGGTGAAGGTCGGGAAGCTGTCCTCGGCGGACAGTTCGTCGGCGATCGTTCGCATCACCTGTGCGCTGGGGTTCTGGATGAACAGGTGGCCACCCGGCACGGTGGTGAGCTCGAACCTGCCGCTGGTCAGCTTCTCCCAGCCTTGGAGCTGATCAACCTCGAACAGATGATCGTCGGCCCCGCGCAGGACCGTGATCGGCGCCCGCAGCGCGACACCGTGTTCGAAGCGGTAGTCGCCGAGCATCTTCAGGTCCGCCCGGACCGCGGGCATCATCGGCTTGACCGATGCCTCGTCCTCCACCGGTATCGCGAGCAGGTCGTTGTCCCGTAACACCTCCAGCACCCGGCTGTCCGATTCGCGATCCATGTCGAAGCCGTCGCGAATGTGCTTGAGGTTGCGCACATAGCTTTCCACCAGCGCCGGCGACGGCCAGCCGCCGATGATCAGCTTCAGCGGGACTTCGGCGTAGTTCTGCTCGAGGTACTTGGTGAGCTCGTAGGCGAGCAGGCTGCCCATGCTGTGCCCGTAGATCGCGAAGGTGCGGTCCAGGTGCGGCAGCATGGCATCGGCCAGCTCCTCGATGAACGCGGGCATCGAGTCGATCGGCACCTCGTTCACCCGGTCCTCGCGGCCCGGATACTGGATGCCCACCACCTCGACGGTGTCGGGCAGGAAGTTCGGCCACGGGGTGAACACCGAGGCGCCACCACCGACGAACGGGAGCGCGAACACCCGCAGCGAGGCCGTGCTGGAACGTCCCTTCACGGTGTGGATCCAGCGTTGCGTGCCCGCCGCTTCCGTCGCCGCCGCGATCATCGCCGACCCGTCACCGAACACCTGGGCCAGCACCTCCCCGGCGAGCTCGACGAGCGTCGGTCCGCGCATCAGGCCCATGGTCGGGAAGTCGATGTCCAGATGCTTGGCCAGCGCGTTGCGGATCTGACCCGCCATCAGCGAGTCCATGCCGAGGTCGGTCAGCGCGACATCGTGGGCCAGCCGGTCGATCGGCATGTCGAAGATCCGCGAGATCTGCTGCGAGAGCGCCTCCACCAGCCGTGGCTGCCGCGCTGCCTCGTCCAGCTCGAGCAGTTCGGCGCGCAATCCCTCGGTGCCGCCCGTGCTGGCGGCGCCGACGCTGTCGGCCAGGGCCAGGTGGGCCAGCCGCGGCGAGCTGCGGATGATCGGCATGACCTGATTCATCTTCGCCCAGTTGACGCCGAACACGCTGGTGCTGGTGACCCCCTGGGCCAGGCAGCGTCCGATGAAGTCGAGCGCGTGGTCCGGCGAGATCGGTGTCCACCCGAGCCGGGCCAGCGTGTCGAGCTTGTTCCGCGCGACGAACCCGACCTCGGCCATCGCACCCCAGTTGATCGTCAGCGCCGGCAGTCCGAGCTCGCGGCGATGCGTCGCCAGGGCCTCCAGGAAGCCGTTGGCCGCCGCGTAATTCGCCTGGCCGGGGGTGCCGACGTTCCAGCTCATCGAGGAGAACAGGACGAACGCGTCGAGCTCGAGGTCCAGCGTGTGGTTGTGCAGGTGCCAGGCGCCGTCCACCTTGGGCCGCACGGTGCGCAAGAAGTCCGCCTCGGTCATGCCTGCCAGCGGGCCGTCGGTCAAAACCATTGCGGCGTGGTAGATCCCACGCAGCGGCGGCAGTTCCGCGATCCGCTCGAGCAGCCCGACCACCTCGGTCTCGATCGAGACGTCGGCGCGTTCGAGCACCACGTTGACCCCGAGGGTCCGCATCGCCTCGATCGGCTCCTCGTTCTCCTCGTCGATCTGCGCGCGCCGCCCGACCAGCACGACCGTGCGAGCGCCCTTCTCCACCAGCCACTCCGCGGTCCGCAGGCCGAAACCGGTGTAACCACCCGTGATCAGGTAGGTGCCCTCGGCGTCGACCACGTCCTCGCCGCTGGAGGTCGGGTGGATCAGCAGCTCGGTGTCGGGCTGGTACTCGACGACGATCTTGCCGATCTGCTTGGCCGTCACCATGTACCGGAACGCGGCGGCCACCTCGGTGGCGTCGAAATCGGTGTGCGGCAGGGCAGGCAGCGTCCCTGCGGAAACGGCCTCGAGCACCTTGGTCATCGCCTCGCGGCACAGCGCCGGGTCTTCCTCCAGCAGTCGATCGATGTCGATCGCGGAGTAGCTCAGGTTGTTGCCGAACGGCTTCAGGCCCAGCTTGTAGTTGTCGTAGATGTCCTTCTTGCCGATCTCGAGGAAACGCCCGCGTGGGCGCAGCAGCTCGAGGCTCTTCGGAATCGTCTCGCCCTGAAGCGAATTCAGCACCAGGTCGACGCCGTCGTAGCGCTGCTTGATCTCCTGGGCGAAGTCGAGCGAACGCGAGTCGAAGACATCCGCGACGCCGAGCGAACGCAGGTAGTCCCGCTTCTCCTCGCTACCCGCGGTGGCGACGACGGTCGCTCCGAGGGACTGGGCGATGTGCACCGCCGCCAGACCGACACCGCCGGCGGCCGCGTGCACCAGCACCCGGTCGCTCGCGCGCAGCCTGCCCACCTCGACCAGCGCGTACCACGCGGTCAGGTAGGCCATCGGCAGCGTCGCCGCCTCGACGTCCGACAGTTTCTCCGGCGCGGTGTAGACCCGCCGGGCATCGGCCACCACCAGGTTGCCGAAGCAGCCGCGGGCGAAGGCGACCACCCGGTCACCGGGCGCCAGTCCGTCCACGTCCGGTCCGACCTGGGTGACGATGCCCGCGCATTCCACGCCGAGGTTGTTCTCGTAGAAACCGCCGAATGTCGCACCGGCCGAGAGCATTCCGAGGGTCAACATGATGTCGCGGAAGTTCAGGCCGGTGGCCAGCGGCCGGATGGCCACCTCGCCGCGATCCAGGAACGGCAGTTCCTGCCGCTCGTAGCGCAGCTGCTCGACCCCGGGCTCGGTGGGCACCGCCAGCGCGAACGGGGTGTCGTCGGAGACCCGGGCCGGGATCGCGACCGAGGCCTCGAACTCGGCCAGCGAGACGTGCTCGAGGCGGTCGATGAACCGGGTGTCGCCACGGAACGCGACCTCTTCGTCGGCCGTGTCCACGTGCAGCAGCTCGTCGAACAGCTGCGTGGCCCGCTTGGCGGCGGGGGCGGCCGGATCGAAGTCGAAGATCTTCGCCCGCAGGCTGCTGTGCTCGCTCAACAGCACACGCAGGATGCCCCAGCTCGGAACCTGGCTCAGCGCAACGTGTTCCGCTCGATCCAGGACGTGGGCGCCCGACGTCGCGATCCACAGCCGCGGCGCCTGGGTCCACTCCAGCTCCTCGACCGCCTGGGCCAGCGCGATCACGCTGTAGGCCCCGTCGGACTCGATCGCGGGCAGCGCCGCGGTGGTGAGCTCGGCCTCGGCGAAATCGAGATTCCACAGGTGCAGGACGCCGGCCACGTCACCATCGGCGGTGCGTACCTGCTCGAGCACCCGTTGCAGATCCGCGCTGCTGTTGGCGCGCACCCGGAAGTTGGTGGCATCGACCTGCTCGAATTCGTCACCGCGAGTAACGATCACACCCGACGCACCGGCCTCGGCGAGCAGCGCGGCATAGCCGTCACCGACACCGTCGGCATCCGCGAGCACCACCCAGGGCGCCTGCGCGATGCGCGGCTGATGCGGCTCCAGCTCGACGGCCTCGGCGCGGGCCAGGATCACCGAGTTACCGGTTTCCTCCGGCGTGGCCATGTCCGAGAAGATCTGCACGTCGTGGAAACCGACGGTCGGCAGGAACTCGCGCCAGGTCGCCTCCCGCATCAGCGGGTAGTCCGGGCGCAGGTCGTGGTCGGCGAACGCCCACCAGCCCTCGGTCATGCCGAAGGTCAGGTCGACCCAGTGCGGCGGCACCGTCGCCTCGACGACCAGCAGCAGACCGTTCGAGGTCAGCAGGCGCTGGGCGTTCGCCAGGGTGGCGGACAGGCTCGGGGTGGCGTGCACGACGTTCGAGGCCACGACGATGTCGTAGTAGTGCAGGCCGAAGCCCTGCTCCTCGATGTCCTTCTCGATGTCGAGCACCCGGTAGTCGATGAAGTCGTAGTCGCTGAACCGGTGCCGCGCCTTACCGAGGAACAGGTGCGTGATGTCGGAGTACACGTATTCCGCACGGTCGGCGGGCAATTCGGACAGCACGTACGGCGTGGTGCCGCCGGTGCCCGCACCGATCTCCAGCACCCGGATGGGCCGGTCGCCCGGCAGATCGCGCACGCACTCCGAGACCACCTTGCTGACGATCCGGTTGGCCTTGCCGAAGGAGAACGACGGGCCGTAAAGGTCGGCGACCGACTGGAATTCGTCCTCCGGGAAAATCAGCTCGATCGGGTTGACGTCGTCGCGCAGCACCGCGTCCTGCTCGGTGCCGCAGCGGCGCAGGACCGCGAGTTCGGGCTCGTACTTGTCCGGGTACTTCGTGCGCAGCTCGGCCAGCATCGCCGCGGTATCGACCCGGGCCGGCACCACCAGCGACCGCCATGCGTCGCCGGACTTCTCCACAACCCCGTGCAGCGCGAGCAGTTCCAGCAGCCGGGCCAGGTAGCGGCGGTGCTTGTCGGCCACGCCCATCTCGGCCGCGATCTCGTCCAGGCTGAACGTGCGGCCCACCGCGAACTGCATGCCGAGCTTGTAGAACGCCTCGGTCACGTAACCGATGCACAGCTCGTTCATCTCCGCTTCGGCGACCGCGTGGTAGTCGCGGTTGACCTGCCAGTCCCGCAGCTCGTCCACCAGCGGGGCGACCGCGGCATCGAGATCCGCAGGGGCGGGCAGGAACTCGGCGGGCGTGCGGGTCTTGGTCCGCACCCGCTCCGGGTGCCAGCGGAATTCGTAGAGCCACTGCAGCAGGGCGTCGCCGTCGTCGGCGGTCGTGGTGATCGACTTGCCCCGGAACCCTTCGAGTTCTGCTACGAGCGTCCCGTCCTCGTTGACGATCCACAGATCACCGTGGCAGTACGCAATGTCGTCGCTGACTTGCGCGCGCCCGTAGCAGTACACGCGGCCCTTGGCCTTGGCGTAGAAGCTGAGCCGCTTGACCTCGACCGGCAGGTAGAGCGTCTTGTCCTCGCTGTTCGGGTCGTTGCCCATGGAGATGGACAGCGACTGGAAGCAGGAGTCCAGGACCGCCGGGTGGATCGCGTGCCGGGGCGCCTCGTCCGCGAGGGCGGCCGGGGTGTCGATCCGCCCGAGCGACTTGAGTTCGGCGTACCCGAGCTTGGTGATCGCCTTGAAGGTCGGGCCGAGCATCAGGCCGTTGTTGCGCAGCTTGGCGAAGACCTTCGCGGGCTCGATCTCGAACGGGCACTCCGCCTCGAGCTCATCGAAGGGCACCGGCAGTTCGGTGTCGGGCGCGCCGCGGCGCAGGGTGCCGACCGAGTGCAGCGTCCAGTCCTTGTCGCCGTCCTGGCGGCTGAACACCGAGTAGTGCATCGACGGGGTCAGCACGACCTGTACGACGGGCGCCGGACGGTCGTCGAAGACGAACAGCGCGCGCCGGAACTCGACCTCCTCGAGGGTGTACAGGCCGGCGCCGAACGCGTCCTGCGCGCAGCCGAGCACCATGTCCAGGTAGGCCGCGCCCGGGAAGACGATCGGGCCCTGCACGCGGTGATCGTCGAGCCAGGGGAAGTGATCCGGATCGAGCACGATCTCCCAGACGTGCTTGTCCGGCTCGTCCGCGACCCGGCCCTGCTCACCGACGAGCGGGTGGCTCAGCGGCGGGAAGCGCCGCTCCCTGGCCGTCGCCGATTCCAGCCAATAGGTTTCGCGCTGCCACGGGTAGAACGGCAGTTGCGCGCGGTCGTCGATCCCGGCGAACAGGCCGGCCCACGCGGGCTCGAAGCCGGCCACGTACAGCGCGGCCAGCGAGGACAGCAGGGTGGCACGGTCGCTCTGCTTGCGGTGCAGCGACGGGACGGCCAGGCCCTCGGCGTGACGCTGCTCGAGCAGCTCGCCGATGGCGGTGGCGTGGATCGGGTGCGGGCCCAGTTCGATGAACGCCAGGTGCTGGTCCTCGATCAGGCGATCGATGGTCGGCGCGAACTTCACCGGCTCGCGCACGTTGTGCCACCAGTATTCGGCGTCGAGGCCGCCGGTCGGCACGATGTCGGCGGAGACCGTGGAGTACATCGGGACGGTGGCCGGGCCGGAGGTGAGGCCGTCCAGCGAGGAGATCAGCTCGTCCTTCAGCGGATCCATGTGGTGGCTGTGGAAGGCCACGCTGACCTGAAGCATGCGGGCGAAGATCTTCTCCGCGCTCAGCTCCCGCTCGATTTCCTCGAGGGCGTCCGGATCACCGGCCAGGGCAACCGATTCCGGGCCGTTGAGCGCCGCGATGGCGACTCGTCCGGTGTACCCGGCGACCCGCTGCTCGACCTCGGCGAGCGGCAGGCCGACGGCGAGCATCTTGCCCTTGCCCGACGCCTTTTGCTGCACCCGGCTGCGATGGAAGATGACCCGCACCGCGTCCTCGAACGACAGCGCGCCCGAGACATACGCGGCCGCGACCTCGCCGATGCTGTGACCGACCACGGCGGCCGGGACGATGCCCCAGCTCTGCCACACGGCGGCCAGACCGACCTGCACCGCGAAGACGGCGGGCTGGGCGATGAAGGTTTCGCCGATGCGGCTGTCGGCCTCGTCGCGACCGAGTTCCTCGGACACGGTCCAATCGGCATACTTGCCCAGTTCGGCGTCGATGCGCTGAACCGTCTGCCGGAACACCTCGTTGGTCGCGAGCAGTTCGCGCGCCATGCCCCACCACTGCGGGCCCTGGCCGGAGAAGACGAACGCGATGTCTTGCGCGGCAGGCGCTTTCACGCCGGTGCGCACGGTCTCCGGAGCCGAACCGCGGGCCACCTCACGCAGTGTGTCGCGCAGTTCGCCGGTGGACGCGGCGGCCACGGCGAGGCGATGGTCGTAGTGTGCCCGCGACGTGGCCTGGGCGGCCGCGATGGTGGGCAGTGCGAGGGTCGACTCCTCCAGGAAGTCGGCGTAGTCGTCGGCGTAGGCCCGCAGGGCGTCCTTGGTCTTGGCGCTCAGCGTGAACAGCACCGGCAGTTGCTCGGTGCCGTTGTCCCGCTCCGCTTTCGCGGTGTCGGCCTGCGGCTGCGCGATCGCTTCCGGCGCGCCCTCCAGGATCACGTGCGCGTTGGAACCGCCGAAGCCGAAGGAGTTCACTCCGGCCAGACGCGGGCGGCCATCCGGCCACTGCCGCCGGGACTGCGCGAGCTCCAGACCCAGTTCCTCGAACGGGATTTCGTGGTTCGGCACCGCCCCGTGCAGGTTCGCCGGGATCACGCCGTTCTGCAGCACGAGGCACGCCTTGATCACGCCGGCGATGCCCGCCGCCGACTCGAGGTGGCCGAGGTTAGACTTCACCGCGCCGACGATGCAGGGCCCGTTGCCATTTCGGCCGATGCCGAGCGCCTTGCCGAGTGCGCGGGCCTCGATCGGGTCACCGACCGCGGTGCCCGTGCCGTGCGCCTCGACGAAGCCGATATCGGACGGCACCACGCCGGCGTCGCGGCAGGCGTCGGCGATCATCTGCGCCTGCGCGTCCTCGCTCGGCACGGTCATGCCGTTGGTGCGGCCGTCCTGGTTGGTCGCGCTGCCCCGGATCACCGCGTAGATGCGGTCCCCGTCGGCGACGGCCGCGGACAGCTTCTTGAGCACGATGGTGCCCGAGCCCTCGCTGCGGATGTAGCCATCACCGGTGTCGCTGAACGACTTCGAGCGACCGTTCGGCGACAGGAAGGTCCCCTGACTGAAGCCGATGGTCGCCTCGGGAATGAGCAGCGTGCTGACGCCGCCGACCAGCGCCATCGATGCCTCGCCGGAGCGGATGCTGCGACAGGCGAGGTGGATCGCGATCAGCGAGGACGAGCACGCGGTGTCCACCGTCATGCTGGGGCCGCGCAGATCGAGCAGGTACGAGACACGGTTGGCCACAATGCAATTGGTGACGCCGGTCATCGTGTGGCCGCCGATGAGGTACCGGTTCTCCGGGTTCAGCTGGATGATGCCGTAGTCGTGACCCGAAACACCGGCGTAGACAGCGGTTTTCGTACCCGCGAGGTCTTCGGGCACGATGCCCGCGTCCTGCAGCGCCTCCCAGGTGGTCTCCAGGAAGAGGCGCTGCTGCGGGTCGATCCGCGCGGCCTCGTGCGGGGTGATGCCGAAGAACTGGGCATCGAAGGAGGAGACGTCGTCGAGATAGCCGCCGTCGCGGGTGCGCAGGTGGCCGGGGCGCGCCGCGTCGCGATCGTAGAAGGCGGCGCCTGTCCACCGATCCTCCGGGACCTCCCGAACGGCATCCCGTTCGTCCAGCAAGAGTTGCCAGAAATCGCCTACATCGGAAACTTGCCCGGGGAATCGGCAACCGATTCCCACGATGGCAATGCCCTCGTGAGCGGTCGATTCGGCCTCATTCGAGGAGCTGTGCACAGAATCCATCGCATTACCTTCGTTTGTGAACACACATCTATCGACACCGCGGGCAACGTCGAAGTTGTTGCCCGCGAGTCGATCAGGATCCGTATCGACCAGTCCCGCTCAGCGTGGCGATGCGCGCAACCGCGGCATCGAGCGCAAAAGCGAGGCGATATCGAGCAGGCTGATTTGATTGTCGAGTTTCCGACCGGTTGCCGATATTGTGCGGACGGTCATGTTCCCCCCTCGAGGAACATGACACTCCCCTTATTGCCGACTGCGATGTCGGCCCCCTTCGAACGAGCCCTCGGCGGTCGGGCCGAGCTGTTCGAGCCCCGAGCAAGCGGCGAGTCATCGGCAATGAGCCGGCTGGACCGATGAGCGCGGGCAGGCATCATGGCACTGGAAGTCGTGCTAATCGCGCTGAACTTCCACATGATCGGTGCCCACCTCACGCCTAGTGCCCAGATCCGCACTCATGTACCGAATTTAACGACCACAAGCACTCATGTCAACACATTCGTGTGCATCGGTGTGCGTTCACACGCCGCAGATGCGCATCGTCGTGGACGATACTGCGACCCCAAGCGTGCCGTAAGGGCATGATCTTGCTATTGCGACCATGCATGAGTGGTGATGCGTGGGCACGATGACCATCTCTGCGCAAACAAGTGGTACGATCCTTCCCATGGGCGACGAATTGGGCGCCAGCGAGACCGTGAAGCGTAATAAAGTCGAGTCGGCTGGACAGCGGTTCGGACGGCAGCTGAAGGCGTTCCGGCAGCGAAATCTTCCCGATGATCTGGTAACCCACCAGCACATCCACGACCTGGGCGGTCCGACGCGTAATGTCCAGTCCCGCATCGAAAGCGGGCAGGTGGACACGATCAGCGCGACCACCGAGGCGAAGTACAACCGTGCGCTCGAGGCGCTCGGCCTGCCGGCCGGGAGCGCGACCTCGGCCCTCTACCACGGCGGCGTGCTCATGCCGCCCGCCGCCGAGCCGTCCGCGCCCGCGGCCCCGCTGGACGACGACGATGTGGAGAGCGGCGTCAGCGCGTTGCAGAACCTGACCCGCAAGCACCGCTCGGTCGTGGATCTGGTCACCGAACTCGATCGCCTCGGCATCGAATTGAAGCGGGCGCGCAGCCACACCGAGGGCTATCAGCTGATCTTCCCCAAGACGGCGATCGACCGGCTGCTGCAGGCCTTGCAGAACACCGCCGAGCCCGGACCGTCCGGCCACGACGCCGACGGAGACGACATTCTCTGACGCGGTGTTTCCGTCGTGTCTCCGGCAGTATTTGAGACACAACATAATTCGAGCACGTGTCACATACCGGTCGGTGTCTCCCGAACCCCTGCTCAGCTAGGTCGGCGACCACCCCCGAGCACCCCCGTTCATCGCCGGACGCGGCCTGAAATTCGCTCGGGGACTTGCCCTTTCAACATTCGACTTGAAGTCATTCCAGACTTGCCAATCCCGCACATAAGAGCAGGTCAAGGGCGTAATCTAGGGGCCATGACGGGAAAACTACGGCTACGTGAAGTCCGGGTGACAGGTAGGGTATAAGCCAGCCCGGCAAGTCGACTATCACGAGGCGACGTATGTCGACATGCGGGTCACCGAGGTTATCCGGACAATGGAGAATGTCGCGCTCCCCGTTGAGCGGATGACTTCGACGAACAACATTGCGCCGGCGGCAACGATGCCGCTGTTGCGCGCGATAACAAGGTGTGATCTCCAGGTGCTCGGGGGAGGAAATCGTGAACACAGACGATCCGCATTCCACCGGCCTTGTCGCAGCAGCTCGGACCAGCGTTCATGCCGACGAGCCGGACCACACCGGCGCGGATCGCCTCGTTCGGACGAGGGGGCTGGTGAAATGTTGAAACTGTTCCGCCGCAAGGTCTCTGGCCTCGGATGGAAGCCCACCCGAGGCAAGATCTCCACGCGCGCCCGGCTGCAGGCGGTGGTCGACAGCCTCGAACTGCCCGCCGACTGGACCATCGAGGAATTCATCGCCTCGGTCGAGCGCACCCGGGGGCGGCGGATCGTTCGCTTACTGCTGCCGCCGACCGCGCCGGTCGGCCTGTGTGGCCTGTGGCTGGCCTGCAAAGGCTACGACGTGATCTTTCTTCGGCAATCCTCCGATCCCGCGGTCGAACTGCACGTAGCTTTGCACGAGGTCAGCCATATGTTGCTCGACCACGGACAGGACACGTCGCTCTCCGCGGTGGAGTGGTCGACGCTGACGAGCGGAGTCGCGCTGAATCACGAAATCGACCTCTCCACAGTGCGGGCCGCGCGCGGCGCGTCCAGCTACGCCTCCATCGAAGAGTACGAGGCCGAGCTGCTGGCGACCCTCATCGGCTTCCGCGCCCGGACCGTCGGCCCGCGGCGCGACCCGATGTTGAAAGAGCTGTAACGCATGTGGCCACATGATCATCTGCCTGCCGGGATCACCATCTCCGCGACGGTGTTCATCGTTGTCATCACGCTGATTCGGCTCGCCCTGACCCTGCACACCTCGGTCTTCGGGCGAATGATCAACACCCTGCTCGGCTTCGACTCGGCGGCGGCCCTGCTACGCGAACCGGTCTTCGCCCGCCAGGTGGCGAAATTCGTGCCCGGCGGCCTGCCCACGGTGTTCGACACCTGGCACTGGCTGACCGTGACGGCCTGGGCCTGCGGGCTCGGGATGGCGCTGCTGCACGAGAACGGACCGGTGCGCTACCGCTCCCAGTTCAAGATCGTCATCGGGATCTCGGCGGTGATCGGCCTGGCCTTCGTGTTCCTCAGCGCGCCCGCCCGCAGCCAGGGCATGACCTCGGTCGCCGAGTACGGCGGCTGGCGATACGGCATCTATATCGGGCTGTATTCCGCTCTGCCCGTTATTGTTTCGGGTTACTACTACATCCTGAAGGTCCGCGGCACGGTGTGGCGGACGACCTCGCTGTGGGAGCGGATCACCGTCGCCGCCCTGGTCTGCTTCGGGGTGGCCAGCTCGCTGCCCGTGTGCATGATGGCGGTCTCGGTCGTGCTGGACGCGGTGGGCGCGGGCAACGCGTTCACGCGCAACACCTATGCGCTCGTCGCCGACGGATTCGCCTCCGGCGAGCCCGGCCTGTTCGTCTTCGCCGCACTGGTCACGGTGTACGTGCCGTCCGCGGTCCAGGCCGTCGTGCAGCAGCTGCGACTGGATCGCGAATCGCGCGCCGCGCGCCGGATGTATCCGCTCTGGCGGGATCTGACCTCAGCCGCGCCGCAGGTCGTCTTCCAGCTGAAACGGGCGGACAACTGGAATGTCTCGCCGCAGGAGCGGCTGCACCGGCGGCGGATGGAGATCCACGACGCGGCCGAGATCGTAGCCAGATATGTACTGCCGCTGCCGAATACGATCGACGACCTGATCGAGAACACGGTCGAGGAGGACGACCAGGAAGACCTCAGGATGGTCGCCGAGCTGTTCCTGGCGGCCAAGCGGCTCACCGACGCCGGCGGCGAGCCGGCGGGCGAACCGGCCGCTCGCGGGGCCGATGTACCGGACGAGCAGACGCTGCTGCGGCTGTGGCAGCCGACGAAATCGCTCATTCACACGGCCGGGCTCGGCACCGATCGCCGAACCCCCATCAGCGCACGACGATTCGTCCCCGGCATGGTCAAGTCGGGCGCCATCACCGTGCCCGCGCCCAAGCCGGCCCGCAAAGCCGGCGACCCGGCCGGGCTCGCCGAGCCGGGCAACCGCCTGGCGGTGTGAACCTCGGTCCCTCGCATGCACGCGCATGAACATTTTTCTGTACGTCGTGCGTTCCACTGTGGTGTAATCGTGTCGGTGCTCGTTGCCGAATCATTCGCTGGCAATTTGCTTTTATCGAGGGTCGAGGGCGACCCGTCTGGGCATCGGCAGCACAGCGCACCGGCTGCCTGGATGCGTCGAGCAGTGAGAGGGAATCATGGCATCGAGCGACAACGTGAGCCCGGAGCAGCCGAACGTCCTCATCGTCGGCACCGGATTGGCCGGGGTCGGGATGGCGATCAAACTGCTGGAATCCGGCGAACGTAATTTCGTCGTGCTGGAGAAGGCCGACGGTGTCGGCGGTGTGTGGCGGGACAACACCTATCCGGGCTGCGCCTGCGACATCATGTCGATGATGTATTCGTATTCGTTCGCCCCCAATACCGACTGGACCCGGATGTATGCCGAACAGCCGGAGATCCTCGATTACATCCGGCGCGTGGTCAAGGACCACGAACTCGAACCGTATATCCGCTTCCAGTCCGAAGTGGTGTCGTATGAATTCGACGACGACAACGACCGGTGGGTGGTCCGCACCGCGGACGGCGACGAGTACCGTCCGCGCGCGGTGATCGCCGCGCACGGCGCGCTGCACAAGCCGCACATCCCGGAGTTCGAGGGGCGGGAGAAGTTCACCGGTCCGGTGTTCCATTCCGCGCGCTGGGATCACTCGGTGGACCTGACCGGCAAACGCGTCGCGGTGATCGGCACCGGGGCCAGCGGAATCCAGCTGGTGCCCCAAATCGCCGATGCCGCAGCGCATGTCGAGGTGTACCAGCGCAACCCGCACTGGGTGCTGCCGAAGCTGGATCGCCCGGTCAGCGGGGTCGAGCAACGCCTGTTCAGGCTCTTTCCCGGGGCGATGAAGATCTATCGCAATGCCGCGTTCTGGCTGCACGAGGCGCCGGTCTACGGGTACTTCCATCCTCGCTGGAACTTCCTGCTGAAACGAATGGCGCTGCACCATCTGAAGAAGCAGGTTCCCGACCCGGAGCTGCGCGCCAAGCTCACCCCCACCTACACCTTCGGCTGTAAGCGCATCCTGTTCTCCGGCGACTTCTTTCCGGCGCTGGCCAGGCCCGACGTAGACCTGGTAACCGTAGGCATAGAGGAGTTCACCGAGACCGGGATCCGCACCGTCGACGGCGAACTGCACGAGGCGGACGTGGTCGTGCTCGGCACCGGCTTCTCCACCGACAACCGTTGCGCCACCGAACATATCGTCGGCCGCGACGGGCTCACCATCCAGGACGCCTGGCGCGACGGCATGGAGGCCTACCTGGGCATGACCGTGGCCGGCTTCCCGAACTTCTTCATGATCATGGGCCCGAACTCCGGCGGCGGCGCGCAATCGATCCTGTTCCTGATCGAGTCCCAGGTGCGCTATATCGTGCAATGCCTTCGGCTGATGGACGATCGGGGCTCGACGCGACTCGAGGTGCACGACACCGTGCAGCGCGACTTCAACGACTGGCTGCACAGCAAGCTCGACCGATCCGTGTGGGTCTCCGGCGGCTGCCACAGCTGGTTCCTCGACCACACCGGCCGCAACCGCCAGTCCTGGCCCGGCACCGGCACCAGCTACTGGCGCGCCACCCGCCGGCCCAAAGCCGAGGCCTTCCAACTCTCTTGACTCCGTACGGAATCCGATTTCACTGCCCGGCGAGCTGACGGTCGGCCAGGCGGCGACGGACAGTGTCCAGTCGGTCGACGTATCGCGGCCAGCCGAATCCGGAGGCGGCGTGTGCGGCCGTCGTCTCGTCGACCAGGGTTGCCGCCGCCGCGAAATCGCCCTCCGCCCAGGCCAGCGCGGCCGACACCGGGAGGGCGGCGAGCCAGGTGGTCTGTCCGGGGGCGGAGTCGTCGAGGACGCGATCCAGCAGCTCGCGCGCCTCCGCCAGCGCGCCGCGCTCGATCAGCACATCCGCGAGATCTATGTCGGCCGTGCCGATCTCCTCCCCCATCCGGCTGAGCGCGGTCCGGCAGTGCACCTCGGCGGCGTCGAGATCGCCTGCGGCCGCGGCGATCCCGGCCCGCACCTGCTCGGTCAGGGCGAGGATGTGGCTGTCGTCGAAACGCTTGGCGTAGCCGTCGGATTCGGCGGCACACGCCAGCGCCTCGTCCATCCGTCCCACGCCGAGCAACGCCTTGGCCAGATTGCTGAGCCCCCGGGCCAGGCCGTGCTCGTCGCCCTCGGCGCGATCGATGTCCGCGGCCCGTCGATAGTTCTCCACCGCCGATCGCGCGTCACCCGCGAACAATTGGGCCGAGGCGCAGGCATCGATGCACGCGGACTCGCGCTGGAGGTTCCCGGCCCGGCGCGCGTACTCGGCCGCGGTGAGCAAGGTGCGGATCGCCTGCCGGTAGCGCGCGCGTTCGACGTCGATGCAGCCACGGCAGTAGTACACCGATATGGCCACGAGTCCGCTGTCGGAAGGGTCGATCAGGGTCGCCGCCTCGTCGAGCAGATCGGCGGCCTCGTCCAGTCTTCCGATCATCATCCAGTGAAAGGCCCAGCGGCTCAATGCCTCCGCGCGGTCTGTCGCCGGGATGTCGGCGCCGGTCAACAGCGGACCGTAGTAGCGGCCGGCCTGCGCGTACCAGGAACGCATCAGCCACGGCCGGTGCATGGCGATCGCCAGCCGCACGGCGGTGCCCGCGGCGGGCGTACCGGGCGCCCGATCCAGTGCCTCGGCGATGTTGGGCCACTCGGCGAAGACGGCCGCCGCCCCCTCCGCGCTGCCGTCGCCGTGCGTCTCGGCGGCGGTACGCACGTGATCGAGGCACCATTGCGCGTGTCGCGCACGTGCGGCGGCGATTTCGCCTTCGGCCGCCAGCTGACTCTGCGCGTAGCCGCGGACGGTCTCGAGCAGCAGGCACCGCCGATACGTGCCGTCGGTCAGCACCGCGATCAGGTTGCGGTGTTCCAGCTCGGCCAGCGCCGCCGCGATCCGGTCCTGGCCGAGGTCGGCGGGCAGCACCGCGGCGACCGCGGCCGGCGGGAAGCCGCCCGCGAAGACCCCGATCCCGCGCAGCACGGATTGCGTTGTGGGGTCCAGGATCTGGTAACTGCAATCCAAGGCCATCCGCAGCGACGTGTGCCGATCGCTGCTACCGTCCCTGGCCCCGCCGACCAGCAGGCGCAGGGTGTCCACGATGCGTTTCGCGAGTTGGCTCAGCGACAGCGTGCGGGTGAGGCCGGCGGCCAGCTCGATGCCGAGCGGCAGCCAATCGACCGCCGCGCAGATCGCGACCACGTCGGCTTGGACGGACTCGTCCAGGGCGATCTCGGCCCGATCGACGAACAGCGTGAGACTCGCGCGGCGATCCAGGGCGCTGACCAGCTGGACGACCTCCCCGGGACACCCGATCGGTCGCTGCGAGGTGATCAGCGGCGTGAGGGCGGGCGCGGCCTCGGACAGCGCGGTGACCAGAACCGCCACCTCGTCGGCCAGATGCTCCGCGTTGTCGATCAGCAGCAGCGCGCCGTCCAATTCGGCGGCCAGCAAGGGTATTTCGTCACCCGGCGCGGCCTCGACGCCGGTCGCCTCGGCGATCGCCTGCCCCACCAGATCGCCCTGCCGCACCGCGGCCAGCTGGACGGTGACGACCCGGCGACCGCCACGAGCCAGGACGCGGGCGGCCTCCAGCGCCAACCGTGACTTGCCGCATCCGGGTCCGCCGGTGAGCGTGACCGGCGCAGGCCCGGTCAGCTGACGGAGCAGCTCGGGCATTTCCCGTTCCCGCCCGAGGAAGGAGGTGAGCGGCCCGGGAACGTCGACGGCAGTGGATGTTTCGGCCTCGGTCAGACGCGCCGCGCAGCGCGTGGGCGACGGACGCAGCAGCGGGTCGTGCCGGAGCATCCGCTGCTCCAGCGTGGCGGTCTCCGGGGTCACCGCGACGCCGAGCCGGTCGGTCACCGCCCGGCGCAACCGGTCGAGGCTGCTCAACGCGTCGGCTTGGCGGCCGGACCGATACAGGGCGAGGGCATAGAGCCGGGCCAGCGGCTCGTGCACCGGGTGCGCGGCGACCAGCCGGGACAACTCGGTCACCACCTCGTCGGCATCGCCGGACTCGACGGCGGCCGCGAAACCGGCGCAGGCGAGTTCCAGACGCCAGGCGTCCAGCCGGTGCGCCTCGGCGATCACCAGCGGCGCGGACCGCACGTCCGCCAGCGTCTGTCCGCGCCAGTAGCCCAGCGCCGCAGCGGCTTCCGCCCGCACCGCCGCATGATCGCCGGTCAGTTCAGCGGCGCGCACGCGGGCCGACGCCGACTCGGCGGCGAGCAGGTCCGGCATGGTCGCCGTGCACCGATAGCCCGCGGCGGTCCGTTCGACGACGTCGGCGTGCGCCCCCAGTGTCGCGCGCAACCGCGATACGACACTCCAGAGCCGGTCCACCGGCCGGCCCCGGACCTCATCGCCCCACAAACCGGCCGCCAGCCTGCCGTCCGAGACCGGCAGCCCCCGCCCGAGCGCGAGGCAGACCAACGCCGCCCGCTCCAACGGTCGATCCACTGCGAGCACCGAGCCGCCGGCGCGCACCACGACCGGACCCAAGATGAGTATTTCCATTGCGGCGCAGCCGGTCCCGCGGAAGCGGACTCGGCCGACCCCCTGTCCACTGTCCGGCGGACCCGACGCAGCCGCGGGGCCCGCTTGCCACCCTGACGAAATCGAATCGATCATAACAACGTTCGTCGCGGAGAAGACCGCGCAACGACGCCGTCAGCTCGATGACTTCGAGTCGTCCTCGGCGCTCGGAAACGGCTGGTACGACGCGGCTTCGCCGAGCATCGCCTCGGGACTTCCGGCCACCGGGCCGAATCCGGTCGCGGCGGAGACCTCGGGAACATCATGGGGATCGGGCCGCGGGTTGCGGCGGGTGACCAGCCAGCCGAAGCCGGCCGCGAGCGGAAAGATCGCGACGCCGTAAACCGCTGCGGGAATGGCCATTTCGGTGCTGTCCAGGACGCTGATGGCGATGGTGATGGCGATGACGCCGTTGTGGATGCCGACCTCCATCGAGCAGGCGATCGCCTGGCGGCCCTCGACGCCGAGCACGCGCGGGACGAGATAGCCGACGGTCAGGCTGATCACGCAGAACAGAATCATCGCCACGCCGATCGCCCGGACGTACGGGACGATGTCGGCGCGCTGGTCGACGATCGTGGCACCGATCACCAGCGTCAGGGTGAGCGCGGAGCCGATGCGCACCGGCTTGTCCATCCGGTCCGCGAAGTCCGGCGCCCAGCGCCGGACCAGCATGCCGAGCACGACCGGTATCAGCACGATCGAGAACACCTGAACGACCTTGCCGAACTGCAACCCCACCGTGGCCGCGCCGTCGGGGTCGAAGTAGTCGATGGCGGCGTTGGTGATCAGCGGCACGGTGCCCACCGCGATCACCGAATTGACCGCCGTGAGCGACACATTCAGCGCGACGTCGCCGTGGAACAGGTGGCTGAACAGGTTCGCCGCCGTCCCGCCCGGCGACGCCGCGAGCAGCAGGACTCCGATCGCGAGCACCGGCGACGGATCGAACAGCAGCACCAACCCGAAGGCCATCGACGGCAACACCACCAGCTGGCAGCTCAGCGCGATGGCAACGGCCTTGGGGTTCTTGGCGATTCGAGTGAAGTCCGCGACGGTGAGCGAGAGCCCCAGCCCGAACATGATCACGATCAGTACCAGCGGCAAACCCACCGAAATCAGCGCAGAGTCCATGGCGTCCTCACCATTCGTCGGATCCGCCGGCAGACCGAAGACGCTGCCACCGGCCGGTCCCGGCGCCACCGATTGCCGACCTCGCGGCGCGACGCGCGGTGACCACCTCCGAACCTGCCAGAAGTGTTGGGGCGGCGCAAGATAGCGCCTGGCCGCAGGCTAGTCGGCGACCGCGCGCAACGCCAGATCCAATCGGGGATGACACCCCATCCGCGCGTAGGCACCGGCCAGGTCGAGCGCTCGTTGCGTGGGCCGCGTCGACACCACCACCGCGAACCGGCGCCAGCCGTCGTCGGCCCGTTCGGCGGCGCGCACCAGCACATCGACCCCGGCGAAGCCCAGGAAGGTCACCCCGCTCATGTCCACCACCATCGCCGCAACGCCTTCACTGTCGCGCACGACGCGATCCAGTATCGGCGCGGTGGCCAGGTCGAGTTCACCGACGACCGACAGCAGGCGCAGGCCCGGCCGGGGCGTCTCGCCCCTGATACGAAGCTGCCCGTGCGAGAACACGCTGGACTTTGCTGGTGGATGGTTATGCGAGAGCAGCCGTCGGGACATTCGCGGCCGTCGCGGACTCACCTGATTCGCCATGCACAACGCTCCGGTTCAGCGCGAACGGACCTGCCGCCCAGCGTGATCGGGTGTAGCCCGGCTCGGGCTCCGCCGAGGCGGGCATGCGCGAGACAGCGGCTACCGTTGGCTCGTGTCTGAACCTGTCCGCAAAAGTACCCGCGTCCACGTTCGCACACAACAACGACTGGTCACCATGGGTGTCCCGGCCGCCGATGTCAATGCTTGACTCATTCCAGAAGACCGGCAAGACTTCAGGCGTGCCCACGGCCACCGAATTCCAGCAGATGCTGCGCGGAGTTTCGTTGCGCGTGACCGCGCCGCGGGTCGCGGTGCTGACCGCGGTGCACGAACATCCGCACGCCGACACGGATTCGATCATCCGCGCCGTGCGCGCGCGCCTGTCCGCGGTCTCGCACCAGGCGGTCTACGACTCGCTGCACACCCTCACCGCGGTCGGCCTGATCCGGTGCATCCAGCCGTCCGGCCTGGTGGCCCGCTATGAGACGCGGATCGGCGACAACCACCATCACGTCGTCTGCCGCACGTGCGGCGCCATCGCCGACGTCGACTGCGCGATCGGCGAGGCCCCCTGCTTGACCGCGTCCGATGACAGCGGCTTCGTGATCGACGAGGCCGAGGTCATCTACTGGGGCTTATGCCCCGATTGTGCGGCCGCACCGGCCGCCGTCCGTCCCTGATCGCAGCCCGCATAACCATCCAGGAAGGAATGTCGTGACCTCCGACAGCCGCCCACCCACCCCCGACTCCGAGACTCGCAGCGAAAGCGAGAGCGAGAACCCGGCGATCCCGTCCCCCACGGTCAAGACCGATCAGCGCCCGCACACCAACAGCGACTGGTGGCCGGAGCAGATCGATGTGTCGGTGCTGCACGCCCATTCGCCGAAGGGCAACCCGCTCGGCGCGGACTTCGACTACGCCGCGGAGTTCGCCAAGCTCGATGTCGACGCGCTCAAGGCCGATGTCGCGGCGGTGCTGACCGATTCGCAGGACTGGTGGCCGGCCGACTACGGCAACTACGGCGGCCTGTTCATCCGGATGAGCTGGCACGCGGCCGGCACCTACCGGATCGCCGACGGCCGCGGCGGCGGCGGTCAGGGCGCGCAGCGGTTCGCGCCGCTCAACAGCTGGCCGGACAACGCGAACCTGGACAAGGCGCGCCGGCTGCTGTGGCCGGTCAAGCAGAAGTACGGCAACAAGATCTCCTGGGCCGACCTGCTGGTGTTCGCCGGCAACGTCGCGCTCGACTCGATGGGCTTCCAGACCTTCGGCTTCGGCTTCGGCCGCCCCGACATCTGGGAGCCGGAGGAGATCTTCTGGGGTCCGGAGGACACCTGGCTCGGCGACGAGCGCTACAGCGGCGACCGGGAACTGTCCGGCCCCCTCGGCGCGGTGCAGATGGGCCTGATCTACGTGAACCCGGAGGGCCCGAACGGTCAGCCGGACCCGGTGGCCTCCGCGCGCGACATCCGGGAAACGTTCGGTCGCATGGCGATGAACGACGAGGAGACCGCCGCCCTGATCGTCGGCGGGCACAGCTTCGGCAAGACGCACGGCGCGGGCAACCCCGACCTGGTCGGCGCCGAACCCGAGGGCGCGCCGATCGAACAGCAGGGCCTGGGCTGGAAGAGCGCCTACGGCACCGGCAAGGGCAAGGACGCCATCACCAGCGGTCTCGAGGTCGTGTGGACGTCGACGCCGACCCAGTGGGGCAACGGCTTCCTGCAGAACCTGTACGGCTACGAGTGGGAGCTGACCAAGAGCCCCGCGGGCGCGTGGCAGTGGAAGCCGAAGGACGACGCGGGCGCGGGCACCATCCCCGATCCGTTCGGCGGCCCCGGCCGGACCCCGACCATGCTCACCTCGGACCTGGCCCTGCGCGAGGATCCGATCTACCGGGAGATCACCCAGCGCTGGCTGGAGCACCCGGAGGAGCTGTCCGTGGCCTTCGCCAAGGCCTGGTACAAGCTGCTGCACCGCGACATGGGCCCGGTCAGCCGCTACCTCGGGCCGTGGGTGCCGGAACCGCAGCTGTGGCAGGACCCGGTGCCGGACGTCGACCACGCGCTGATCGACGAGCAGGACATCGCGGCGCTGAAGAGCAAGGTGCTCGAGTCCGGCCTGTCGGTTCCGCAGCTGGTCAAGACCGCGTGGTCGTCCGCGGCGAGCTTCCGCAGCACCGACAAGCGCGGCGGCGCCAACGGCGCCCGCATCCGGCTCGAACCGCAGAAGAGCTGGGAGGTCAACGAACCCGCCGAGCTGGCCAAGGTGCTGCCCGTGCTGGAGCAGATCCAGCAGGACTTCAACGGTTCCGCCTCCGACGGCAAGAAGGTCTCGCTGGCCGACCTGATCATCCTCGCGGGATCCGCGGCGGTGGAGAAGGCGGCCAAGGACGCGGGGCACGAGGTCACGGTGCCGTTCGCGCCGGGTCGCACCGATGCCTCGCAGGAGAGCACCGACGTGGAGTCGTTCGCGGTGCTCGAACCGCGGGCCGACGGTTTCCGCAACTACGTGCGGGCCGGCGAGAAGGCTCCGCTGGAGCGGCTGCTGCTCGAGCGGGCATACATGCTCGACGTGACCGCGCCGGAGCTGACCGTGCTGATCGGCGGCCTGCGCGCGCTCGGCGCCAACTACGGCGGCACCGAGCACGGGGTGTTCACCGATCGTCCGGGTACGTTGACGAACGACTTCTTCGTCAACCTGCTCGACCAGAACACCGAGTGGAAGGCCGCGGAGTCGGCGGAGAACGTGTACCAGGGCTACGACCGCACCGGTAAGGCCATCTGGACCGCGACCGCCAACGACCTCGTCTTCGGCTCGCACTCGGTACTGCGCGCGATCGCCGAGGTCTACGCCCAGCAGGACTCCGGGGCGAAGTTCGTCGACGACTTCGTCGCCGCGTGGGTGAAGGTCGTCAACAACGACCGCTTCGACCTGCGCTGATCGAGTTCCACCGAACCAGGCCGATCGTTCGCGATCGGCCTGGTTTTGTTTTCCCGCGTTTCGGCGGGTCGGGTTTCAGCGAGGCGGGCGGAGAAATCTCAACGCGGCCTTCATGACCGGGCTCGGGACGCGGTCGCGCATGTTCAAAGCCGCTGCGGCGGCCTTGCTTCTGGCTTCGGTGCCGCGCCCGAACACCTTGTTCAGCGGGCCACCCGAGGGTTCCAGGTCGACGTGCAGTGGCGGCCTGCCGTCGGCCGCGCCGAGTGCGTGCGAGATGACGATGCGCTGGATCTCGCTGGTGCCCTCGAAGATGGTGTACAGCTTGACATCCCGATACCACTTCTCCACCGGATGGTCGCTGATGTAACCCCAGCCGCCCAGGGTTTGGATCGCGCGTTCGGTGGTCTTCACCGCCACCTCGCTGGCGGCCAGCTTCGACATGGATCCTTCGCCGCGTTCGAACGGCACGCCGTTGGCGGCCATCCAGGACGCGCGCCAGGTCAGCAGCCGCGCGGCGTCGATCTGCGTGGCCAGGTCCGCGATCGGGAACGCGATTCCCTGGTTGTCGAGGATCGGCGCGCCGAAGGCTTCCCGCTGCTTCGCGTAGCCGGTCATGTATTCCAATGCGGCCCTAGCGATTCCGAGTGCCTGCGCGGCGACCATCGGGCGGGTCTGTTCGAAGGTACCGAGGGTGACCGAACCGGACCGGCCGCCGCTGCGGACGGCGTCTCGTCGTTCGGCCAGCGTGCGTTCGAGCTTGTCCACGCCGCCCAGCAGGTTCTCCTTCGGCACCCGGACGCCGTCGAACTTCAACTCCGCGGTGTGCGATGCCCGGCAGCCCAGCTTGTCGAGCTTGCGCACCAGCTCCAATCCCGGTGTGCCGCCGGGTACTACGAACAGCGCCTGCCCGCGATGCCCCAGTTCCTCGTCCACGACCGCGTTCACCACGTGCACCGTGGCGATGCCGCCGTTGCCGATCCACATCTTGTGGCCGTCGATGATCCAGTCGTCCCCGTCGCGCACCGCCCGGGTGCGCAGATTTCGCACATCGCTGCCACCCTCCGGTTCCGAGATCGCCAGCGCGGCCAGCTTCAGATCACCGGGCGTGCCGAAACATTCTGGCGCCCATTGCAGCATCTGCTCCGGCGTGGCCGCCTGCCCGATCGCCGACAAGGCCAGCGCGGGCATCACGATCGCCAATCCGATGCCCGCGCAACCCCAGAACAACTCCTCCATGAACATAGGCAGCGACAACCCCGTCGGATCCCCGATCAGATCCCGATAGAACAGCGGACTATAAAACCCCCGCTCCGCCGCCTCCTCCAGCACCGGCCACGGAAACTCCTGCGCCCGGTCATACTCGGCCGCCACCGGCCGAACACACTCCCGCGCGAACTCATGCGCCCGCTTCGCCAAATCATGCTGCGCCGCCGTCGGTGTCAAGTCGAAGCTCACCCTCCCGCCATACCCACCCCCACCCGAACTATTCGGGCCTTGGGTTTCGGACCGACGGCGACCTCGCGACCACAGAGCGCCGCGATTGGGCGAGCGGAGCAGAGCGATCTCAGGAATCCGGGGTGCCCGGACTTCTCGATGCCTTCTGCTCGGTTTCGGTGACGTGGGCGGGGGTTGCTTTGCGGTGGTCGAAATGCGCGCCTTCTAGATCGAGTTCGGGTAGTAGTCGGGTCAGGGGGGTCGGTAGCCACCAGGCCAGGCGGCCGAGTACCAAGATCGCCGCGGGTACGAGGGTCAGGCGGACCACGAACGCGTCGATCAGGACACCGACGGCGAGCGTGAATCCGAGGGCCTGGACGATCTGGTCCTGCGACCACGCGAATCCGCCGAACACGGCGACCATGATGGCGGCGGCGGCCACGATGACCCGCGCACTGCGGGAGTAGCCGGTGGTCACCGCCGTGGAAGGGGTTGCGCCACCGCGTCTTTGCTCGCTGATCCGGGTGGTCAGGAACACCTGATAGTCCATGGCCAGCCCGTAGAGGACACCGGTGACCAGGATCGGCAGCACGCAGATCAGCGGCCCCGGCTGGTCGACGCTGAATACCGCGGCCAGCCAACCCCATTGGATCACCGCCGTCGCACAGCCCAGCGCCGCACCCACGGTCAGCAGGAAGCCGGCCGCCGCGATCAGCGGCACGAAGATCGAGCGGAAGAACAGGGTCAGCAGCACAAGGGTCAACGCGACGACGATGAACAGATAGACCGGCAGCGAGTCCCCGAGTTTCCTCGACGTATCGATCGCCAGGGCCACATCCCCGGTGACCGAGACCCGGGCACCGCTGTCGGCCAGCGCATCCGGCGCGGTGTCCCGGATCCGGTCGACCAGATCCCTGGTGGCCTTGCTGGACGGCCCGGTCGCCGGGATCACGGTGATGATCGACAGGTCGTTTCCCGCGTCGAACTGCGGCGGCAACACCGCGACCACGCCCGGCAGCGCCTGAAGCCGTTGCGCGATCCGCGAACTCGCGTTCGCGGGATCGGAAACTTTGCCGAGATCGGCACAGACGATCAGCGGGCCGTTGACCCCGGCGACGAAACCGGAGGTGAGAATGTCGGCGGCTTTGTGCCGTCCGAAACTCGGCGGCGTCGTCTCATCGTTGGGCAGCCCGGTGGCCATGCTGCCGATCGGCACCGCGAGCACCCCGAGCAGCCCCACACAGACCACGATGACCGCGACCGGGAAGCGCGTGACGAACCGGATCCACCGCCCGTCCCGCCCGCGAGATGTCGCATCGGACACCACATTCGGGGAGATCCGCGCGTCCGCGATACCGAGCAGTGCGGGTACCAGGGTCAGCGCGACGAGCACCGCGACCGCGACCGCGATCGACGCCGCCAACCCCATCCCGCTGAGGAACGGAATCCCGACCACGGCCAGGCCGGCCAGCGCGATCAACACCGTGACCCCGGCGACCACGACGGCACTGCCCGCGGTCGCCACACTGCGCCCCGCCGCCTCCGCGCGAGTGGGGCTACCGGCGATCTCCGCCCGGTACCGGGACAGGATCAGCAGGGCGTAGTCGATGCCGACCGCCAGGCCGATCATCGTCGCGAGAACCGGTGCGGTCAGGTGCAATTCGACGAACGAGCTGGTCACCATGATGACGAAGGTGACGACGCCGACGCCGGCGATCGCGGTCAGCATGTTCACCCCCGCCACCAGCACCGCGCGGAAGGTCGCGGTGAGGATCACCAGCGCGATGACCAGCCCGACCAGTTCGAGCGGGGACGTCGGTATCGGCTCTTCCCGTGCGGTGCCGCCGATCTCGACGACCAGACCGGCATCCCGCAGCGGCGCCACGGCGTGGTCCAGCCCGGTCCGATCCGCGGCGGTCAGCTCACCGGAGGTGATGTCGTAGGTCACCACCATCATGGCGACCCGTCCGTCGAGCGAGATCCCCCGATTCTGCGGATCGAGCGGACTGCGCACGGACGCAACGTGATCGAGCGCGCCGATCGCGCCGACCGCCTGACCGACAGCGGCCGCGTTCGCGGGGCCGGTCACCCGCTCCCCCTTCGGCGCCTGGATCGCCACCCGCGCGGTCGCTCCCCCGGCATTCGCCTGCGGCATCCGGGTTTTGATCAACTCGATGCTCGACTGCGCCTCCGTGCCGGGGACGACGAAGGTGTTGGTCGGCGTGCCACCGTGCACCAGCGCGAGCACACCCGTCGCGATCAGCAGGACCAGCCACCCCGACACGACGACCCACCGATGCCGGAAACACGATGCGCCGAGGGTGTACAGCAGGCGGGCCATAAGCGGTGCTCCTAGGAGTGAGTCGGATCGGCGTCGCGGCGGGCGGGTAGCACGGCGTAGTTGCGCACCGCGCGGGCGGCGAACGTGTCGGCGAGGCGGGGACGCAGCAGCACGCCGGAAACGATCACGGCCAGCGACAACAGGCTCAGCGGATCGGCAGGCGGGGTCAGCGCTTCGGTGCTGTCCCGGTACGTTCCGCGCTTGGCCAGCGCCGCCCTGAGCTCGCCGAGCACCGCGCGCCGCCGGCCCGTCGCGGCGGCGACGCCGAGACTGATCGCGGCCAGGCTGTGCGTGCGGACGCCGGGCCTGCCGACCTGCACTCCGGCGGGCAGGCTGTCCCCGCGGGCCAGCCGTACGCCCAGCACCGGCAGGTCGACGCCGCTGGCGACCGCGTTGAACGGCTCCACCGTGCGCGGATTGCATTCGATGTATTGCGGCACGCCGTCCTCGTGGAAGTAGTCCATGGTCAGCCCGCCGTGCCAGGCCAGCGCGTCGCCGAGCAACGCGATGTGCTTGCGCGGCAACGCGTGATCGACGCTGACCCGCGCCGCCGCACTGCCGCCGATCCCGATCGCCCGCTGCTCGGAGGTGTGCACGGCGGCCAGCCGCCCGTGCTCGAACATGCCCTGCACCTGCGCGTACTCCCCGCGGGCGAGCCGCTGCGCGAGCAGCGGGCCGCGCTGCGCGAGATCACGGGGCGCACGCACCCGGCTGCGCTCGTCGGTCACCAAACGCACGCCGTTGCCCGCCGTACCGAACGCGGCCTTGACGTAGTAGGGGTATTCGAACGACTGCCGGTCTTCGGTCAATCGCACCCAGTCGGGTTGCGGCAGGCCGAGATCATCGGCGAGCCGGGCGAATTCGAGCTTGCTCGCCACGCGGGCCACGCTCGCGGCGGGCGCGATCGCCAACGGCAGGTCGGCCGGGAACAGCGAACGCCGGTCGGCGAACAGCACCACATCCTCGTGCGTCGCGAGCACGGCGTCGAACGCGCGGGCCCGGGTCACCGAGGTGAGCGCCCTGGCGAATCCCTCGGGATCGGCGCCCGCGGCCGGGCCGCGGTGCACCCGGTCGAGCCACACGCTCCAGCGGCCGAGGGCAAAGGCATTGGCGGACAACGCTTCCAGGTGATACCCCGCCGGGCCGAGCACGGACAGGAACTCGCGGGCGGTCAGACTGGAAACTTCGGTGAGTAGCACCCGCGCCGGTGCTGCATGGCCCCGGACTGGTGTCGGCATATGATCCCCATCTGACGTTTCGTGCGCCGGTGGTACGATTCTCGCCAGTATTCGATACCAATGAGTATCGACCGGCAGGAGGGTGGTGTCAATGCCACGACCGGAAATTCGGCGTCGGCTGAGTTCCGAGGAGATGCGCAGCCGGATCCTGGCCGCCGCGGCGGCCGAGTTCGCCCGCAACGGCTTCGACCGGACCAGCCTCGACGAGGTCGCCGCGGCCGCCGGCTTCACCAAAGGCGCGGTATATTCCCGGTTTTCGAGCAAGGACGAGCTGTTCTTCGCGTTGCTCGAGGAGCAGGTGATCGGCCGGATCGCCGCGGCGAAGACCGCGCTGGAGCGGTCGATGGACGATGCCGGCGGCCCGCATCCGGCCGCGGCGATCGGCCGGCAGATCAACGACGCGCTGGTTTCCGAGCAGGACTGGCAGATCCTGTTCGTCGAATTCTGGTTGCGGGTGGTCCGCGATCCGCGGATCGCCGAGCAGTTCCGCGTGCTGCGCCGCCAGCTGCGCCAGACCATCGCCGACTTCGTCGAGGCAGAAGCGTTGCGGCGCAACCTGACCCTGCGGATCAGCCCCTATGAGATGGGCATCGTCGCGCTCGCGCTGTCCAACGGGTTGTCCATCGAGGAGATCCCCGACCAGGGCACAGTGCAGAGCGATCTGTTCGGCCGAATCCTGCAGCTGGCCTGTGCCCCGGACGAGGAAGACGTCAACCCAGCTTCGTGAAGCCGCCACCGGCGTAGGTGGCCTTCGCCGCGTAGCGCTGCAACTTTCCGCTGGAGGTCAGCGGGAGGGTGCTCGCCGCGACGAGCACGACGTCGCTGGGGCGCAGCCCGTGCTTCTCCCCGACCGCGGCCCGGACGGCCCGGTCGACCTCGCTCGCCCGGACCTGCTTGACCTCCGCCGCGTTGTCGTCGACATCGTCCACCACCTGCCAGCCTCGATCGATCTCGGCTACCACCACGATGCCCGCGTTCGCCGCGCCGTCGACCTGGAAGGCGACGCACCGGTCGAGCCGGAGCGCGTCGTGACTGGCCATCACCGTCGCCTCGATATCCGTCGGATAGTGGTTGTGCCCGTCGACGATGATCAGATCCTTCAGCCGGCCGGTCACGTACAGCTCGTCGTCGAGCAGGAAACCCAGGTCGCCGGTCCGCAGGAAGTTGCCGTCGCGGTCAGGGAGCTGGATACCGAACGACTCGGCCGACAGCTCGGGCGACTCCCAATAGCCTTGGCCGACACTGTCTCCGGCGATGCAGATCTCGCCGATCTGCCCGTCTGGCAGGGTGCGCAGCGTCTCCAGATCGACGATCGCCATGGTGAACCCGTGGTTGGTCCGGCCGCTCGACACGATCTCGCGCCCGTCGGCCTCGTCCGGCACGAAGCGGTGCGCGGCCAGCTGTTCCGGATCCGCTTTGCGCGTGCGCACGCCGCTGCCGAGCGGACCGCCGGTGACGAACAGGGTCGCCTCGGCGAGGCCGTAGCAGGGGAACAACGACCGCGCGTCCAGCCCGGCGGGAGCGAAGTGCGCGGCGAACTTGGCCATGGCGGCGGGCCGGATGGGCTCCGCGCCGCACAGCGCGATCTTCAGGTGCGAGAGATCGAACGTGGCCACCCGTTCGGCCGAAACCCGCTGCACCGCAAGCGCGTAGGCGAAGTTCGGCGCGGCGGTGATCACCGCTCGATACTTGGCCAAGGCGGCGATCCAGCGGACCGGTTGCTGGACGAACGACAGCGGCGACATCTTGACGATGGTGGAGTCGCTGAAGACCGGTTGCGTGACCGCCGACAGCAGCCCCATGTCGTGGTAGGTCGGCAACCAGGACACACCCCAGCTCTGCCTGCCGAGTTCGGCGTTGTCCCGCACGAGCGCGTTGTTGCTCAGCACATTGCGGTGGGTGAGCACGACGCCCTTCGGCTGGCCGGTGGAGCCCGAGGAGTATTGCAGGTAGGCCACCGAATCGGCGGCCACCACCGGCAACTCGGCATCGGTTGCCGCGCCGCGGTCGATGGTGTCGGTGGCGAGCGTCTCCAGTCCGGCGAATCCGTCGAATCCGGCTGGGATCGCGGCCAATTGGCCAGCGATGTCCGATGTGGTGAGCATCAGCTGCGCGCCGGCGCTGGCCCGGATGGCGGCCAGCCGGGCCAGCGAGCTCTCCAGCTTGCTGATCTGCGGTGGCGCGACCGGCACCGCGATGATGCCGGCGTACAGGCACCCGTAGAACGCTTCGACGAAGTCCAGGCCGGGCGCGTACAGCAGCAGCGCCCGATCGCCTTGGCGCGCAACGGTACCGAGCCGGGCCGCGATGGCGCGCGCGGCGGTGTCGACCGCGGCGTAGGTCAGCGTCGACGTCTCGTTCTCGCCGTCGCCGAGGAAGATGAACCTGGTGTCGTCGGGTTGCCGCAGCGCCCTGGCGGTCAGCAGCTCGACCAGGGTGGTGGCGGCGGCGCAATCCGGATCGTCGACTTGGCTTGCGCGGCCGGTGTTTTGCAGTTCGATGGTCATTGCGTGGCACTCCTGGAGCAGTCGAGAGGTTCGGCGCGGGTGGCTTCGGTCCGAATCAGTTTGCGCGCGATATGGTCGAGCACACTTGCTCTTTGCGAGACAACGAAGAAATGATCGCCGGCGACCAGCCGCACGCCCACCGGCCCGGCCGCGCAATCGCGCCAGCCCGCCAGCTCACCCGGCGATACCTTCGGATCCGCGGTGCCGCCGAACACCGTGACCGGCAGGTCGAGCGGCGGCCCCGGCCGATGACGGTAGGTCTCGTTCACCGCGAAATCCGCGCGCAGCAGCGTGAACAGATTCCTCCGCAGCGTTTCGTCCGCCAGCACCTGATCGGGGGTTCCGCCGAGACTCCTTACGACGTCGGCGAATTCGGCCTCGTCGGCCTCGTGGATGAGCGGCACCCGCGCGGGGACCTGCGGCGCCCGCCGGCCCGAGACGAACAGATGCGCCGGTTTCGGGTGCCCCTCGGCGCACAGCCTGCGGGCCAGTTCGTAGGCGATGAGCGCGCCCATGCTGTGCCCGAACAGCGCGAACGGCGTGCGCCACCGGCCCGCCATCGCCTCGAGCAGGTCGTCGACCAGCGGATGCACATCCTCGAACGGCCGGTCCCGGAACCGCATTTCCCGTCCGGGCGGTTGCAGCGGCACCACCGAGATCTGCGGCGGCAGCACGCGGCGCCACTCCAGAAATCCGGAGGCGCCCGCCCCCGCGTGCGGCAGGCAGTACAGCGTCACCTGCTCCGCGGGCGCCGCCGGCGCGGGATAGGGCAGCCACGGCGACGTCACGGCGATCGGCATCCTCACACCCCCGGACCGGTGATGAGCTTCAGGTACTCCGGCGGCTCGGGCGGCGCCGACACCGGAGCGCCCAGCAGCTGCACGCCGTCGCGCTCGCCGAGCTCCTCGAAGCCCGCGAAACGGTAAGTGACGTACATGATCCGGTTGCGTCCGGTCGGCACGAACTCGGCGATCAGGCGGGCGCCGTTCCGTTGCGCCAGTCGTACGGTGTGGTTGAGCAACACCGTGCCCACCCCGCGCGACATCACCCGGCACGACATCAGCAGCAACTCGAGCTTCCACTCGCGCTCGCCCAATTCGACCGAGGCGAGGCCGATTTGGCCGTACGTGCCGTAAACGTCGGTCAGTTCGGCCATCAGCAACAGGTGCCGATCCGAATCACATCGCTCGGCCAGCTCCTCCGCCGAATACATGATGCCGGTGGAATTCAGCTGATTCGTCCGGACCACCAGCTCCTCGGCGCGGCCGAGGTCCTTGCGCTGCGCACGACTGATGGTGAACTCCATGCCGAGGGTGGCCAGGAACCCCTCGCTGTTCCCGGTGAACTCCTCCTCGGCCTTCGTCCGGTCGATGCTCGCGAGATACATGGCCCGGCGGGCGGCGGAGTCCTCGGTGATGTACTTCGGCGTGAACTCCGGCCGCGACGCGAGCTCGCCCGCGTGCACCGCGTCGATGCACAGCACGCCGGGATGCGCGAACGCGACCTCCTCGCGCTCGAACGGCTGGTCGTCGATGAAGGCCAGCGCGTCGATGCCGATGTTCAGCGACGTCGCGATCTTGGCCACCGACTCGGACTTGGCGTCCCAGCCGATCTGTGGATACAGGAAGTATTGTGCGACACCGAGTTCGGTGAGCTTGGCCATGGTGGTCTCGTGGTCGTTGCGGCTGGCGACCGAATGCAGGATCCCCCGCTGGTCCAGGGTGACGATCGTGTCGACCACCTCCGGCCGCAGCCGCACCTGGTCGCCGTCCTCGAGCAGGATGCCCTCCCACAGGGTGTGGTCCAGGTCCCACACCACGCATTTGATGGTCGACGTGCGCGTCGATTCCGGTGCGCTCTGTGCACTCATCCGGGTGTCCTTTGCGAGTTAATGTTCATCGATCGAAACGATGCGCGCCCGGTTCTGGCACGCGTCGGCGGAAATGAGCACGTGCTGCATCTGTGTGCTGCCCTCGATGATTTCCATGACCTTCGCGTCGCGCAGGTAGCGTGCGACGGGGTAGGCGTCGCTGCACCCGAGCGCGCCATGCAGTTGCACCGCGTCGTTCGCGGCGGCCACCGCGCCGGTCGCGGCGAACTGCTTGGCGATGCAGGTGGCCATGATGGTGTCGGGATCGCCCTGGTCCTTCAGCAGCCCCGCCTGCCAGACCAGCAGCCTGGCCGCCCTGGTGTTGGTCGCCATGGTCGAGATCATCTGCTGGATCAGCTGATGCTCACGCAGCAGCGACCCGCCCTGCGTGCGCGAATTCGCATAGCTCACACAGGCTTCCAGACACGCCTGCAGGATGCCGACCGAGCCGGCGGCGACGCTGAACCGGCCGATGTCGAGCACATTCGTCGCGAGTGCGAGTCCCATCCCCTCGGCGCCGAGCAGCGCGTCGGGGCCGACGTGGCAATCCTCGAAGGTGATCTCCGCCAGCTGGCTGCCGCGGGTGCCCATGATCTCGGGCACGGCGATCTGGTGCACGCCGGGCTGATCCGCCGACACGAAGAACGCGGACGGCCCCTTGTCGGTGCGGGCGAAGACCAGGAACACATCGGCCAGTTGGCCGCCGGTGACCCACAGCTTGTGGCCGTTGAGCAGGTACCCGTCGCCGTCGCGGGCGGCGAAGGTGCGCAGGGCGGTGAAATCGCTGCCCGCGTGCGGTTCGGTCAGGCAGAACGCACCCAGGCGCTTGCCGGAAACCATTGCCGCCGACCATTGTTCGCGCAGCGCCGGGCTGCCCCAGCGGTCCAGGGCGTACAGCGCCATGCTGTGCACGGTGAGCAGACTGCGCATGGACGAGCAGCCGCGCCCGACCTCCTCGTGCAGCTCGCCGAACATCCGCATGCCCCGGCCGGTGCCCCCGGCCCGCTCGGGCAGCACCGCACCCCAGAACCCGTGTGCGCCGAACTCGTTCAGCACGTCGGCCCGGACCCGGCTGGCCCGGTCGAACTCGGCGGCGTGCGGCACCACGACGCGATCGACCACGGCGCGGAAGCTCGCCCTGGTGGGCCGGTCGGCCAGGTCCGGCTCGAGGCCGGCGACCAGGGTCATGCCGACCTCTCCGCCGGCTTCGCGGTCCGGGCCAGCAGCCGGGAGACCAGCGCGGTCATCGAGTCGATCGTGCGGAAGTTGTCCAGCCGGACCTCGTCGTTCGGGATGCGGTCGCCGATGTTCTTCTCGATGAACATGACCAGTTCCATCGCGAACAGCGAATTGACGAAACCGCTTTCGAAGATGTCCCGGTCGTCGGCGATCATCCCGTCGGGAAAGCGGCGGGCGGTGAAGTTACGGATTTCCGTGCGTGCGTCGGTGAACATGATGTGCGATCTCCCAGTTGTTTCGTTCGGTAGTGGCGTCCAATAGCTCAGGAGTAGGTGTAGAAACCCTGACCGGTCTTCCGTCCGTGCAACCCCGCGTAAACCATCTTTCTCAGGAGCGGGCATGGCCGGTATTTGCTGTCGGCATAGAACTCGTACAACCCTTCGATGCTCAGAAGTATTGTGTCCAGCCCGATCAGGTCGGCGGTCTCCAACGGGCCGGAGGCATGGCCGAAGCAGGACCGGAATATCTCGTCGACGTCCGCGGCCGAGGCGACGTCGTCCTGCAGCAGGAAGATGGCCTCGTTGACGGTGAGCATGAGCACCCGGTTGGACACGAAGCCGGGCATGTCCTTCACCACGATGCCGTGTTTTTCCATGCTGCTCAACAGGTTCCCGGCGACCTCGATGGTCGCCTCGGACGTGTGGAAACCCCGGATGACCTCGACCGTCGGCTTCATCGGCACCGGGTTCATGAAGTGCATGCCGACCACCCGATCCGGGCGGCCGGTGAGCGAGGCGATCTTGGTGATCGGGATGCACGAGGTGTTCGCGGCGAACACCGTTTCCGGCGCGCAGATCCGGTCCAGTTCCGGATACACCCGCGCCTTCAGATCCCAGTTCTCGGTGATGTTCTCGATGACGAATTCGGCGGAGCCGAGCAGCTCCACATCCGTGGTGTAGGTGACCTTTTCGGTCATGTCGCCGAATCGGTCGGTCTCCTTGCCGAAGAGTCGCCCGGTGCGGTAGAACCGCGCCACCTCCTCTTCGGCCTTCGCCAGCTGGTCCGGCGAATTGTCGACCAGCACGACTTCGAGACCGTGGGCCGCGAGATCCTGGGCGAGCCCGGTGCCCATGATGCCGGCCCCGACAACTCCTATTTGTTTCATACCTGCTGCTTTCGATCGAGTAGGCGCCATTGCCGAAATGGATTGGTGGTCAACCAGCGCGCAGCGGAGGGTTACAGTGCGAAACTGGTGCGTTCGAACGGATATGTGGGTAGCGGGATTCGGCGCGCTGCGGCGTTCCCGGTCAGGTCGTCCAGGGCGTCGCCGCCGACCCAGCGGGCCCCCATGGCGGCCAATCGCGAGCGGGTGCCATCGTCGGTGGTGACGGGCGCCGAATCATCGAGGGCGGACAGCAACTCGCGATGGTTCGCCGCGACCACGGCCCGCCGGTAGCGGAACTCCGGCCGACCGGCCCGCAGCGTATGGGCGAGGTCGGGGATCGACGTCGTCGGCCGCCGCTCCACCCAGTTACGCAGTCGCTCGGTCATTTTCGTCAGCGCCGCGGGCGTGCGGGCGGACAGAACAATCAACTCAGGTTCGCCGGCCGGCAACCCGGCCGGTGCCGCGGGCGGCTCTTGGAGCACGACGTGCGCGTTCACCCCGCCGAGACCGAACGAGCTCACCCCGGCCCGGCGCGGCCCGTCGCCCTTCCACTCCCCGCCCTGCGCGGAGACCGCGAGCTTCGCGCACGCCCGCAGCGCCGCGTTGGGCGCGCGGAAGTTCGGCTGCGGAACCAGGCGACCGTGCTCGAGCACCAGCGCGGCCTTGATCAGGCCGACGATGCCGGAGGCCGCGTCCAGATGACCGACGTTCGCCGCGACCGAGCCGACGACGCACGGCTGCGCCGCCTTGGCCGAGCCGAATATCTTTGCCAGTGAGGCGATCTCGACCTCGTCGCCCAGCTTGGTCCCCATCGCGTGCGCTTCGAGGTAGCCAAGGCTCCCGGCCGGCACGTCGGCGTTGGCCAGCGCCTCGGCGACGACCGCCGTCTTGCCCGCGACGCCTGGCGCGGTGTAGGAGGCCCGGCGCGATCCGTCGGTATTGGTGGCCGAGCCGAGAATCAGCGCGTGGATGTGGTCGCCGTCGCGGATCGCGTCCGCGGCGCGCTTGAGCACCACGGCGGCCACCGCGTTGCCGACGATCGAGCCGTCCGCGCCGGCGTCCAGGGCACGGCACACCCCGCTGGGCGAACTCACGCCGGGATAGGTGATCGCCTGCGGGAACTTCACCGCCGCCGCGCCCGCGACGGCGAGATCACACTCGCCGGACAGCAGGCTCTGGGCGGCCTGATGCACCGCGACCAGTGAACTCGACGAGAAGGTCCGCACCGTCATCGTCGGGCCGCGCAGGTTCAGCTTGTAGGCCACCCACGAGGTCAGCGAATCGCAGTCGTTCGCCACGGTGATCGGCATCAACCCGTGCTCGGCGACCAGGTCCGGTCGCTGCGCCAGCAGGCCGAGCAGATAGGTGGGAAAGCACGAGCCGCCGAACAGCCCGGTCGTGACGCCGGAGTTGCCCGGGTCGTAGCCCGCGGATTCCAGTGCGGTCCAGACACATTCGAGGAACAGTCGATGCTGCGGATCGGTGATCAGCGCCTCCGCCGGATCGACCCCGAAGAACGCGGCGTCGAAGCACTCCGCGTCCCCGAGGACGCCGGCGGTGACCGGTCCGGCCCCGTCCGCCCCGGCCGCGCGCAGCACGGCTTCCGACGGACTGTGCTGCCGGATCGCCGTCCGACCGTGTTGCAGGTTGTGCCAGAACGCGTCGACATCCTCCGCGCCCGGGAACCGGCCCGCCATGCCGACGATCGCGACGGCGAACGGCGGCGGCTCCTGGCGGCTATCCATTGCGCCGCCGGTTCATCAGTGCTTCCCGGCGCAGCGCGCCCCGATCATTGCCCGCGCCGACCTCTTCGGCGGGACTGTCCCCCGCGTCATCGATGAACTCGGCGAGATCGGCGATGGTCGGGGCCTCGTACAGCACGTGTGGCGGCAGCGCGGGCAGCTTCAGCCGGTTGCGCATGGTCGTCACCAGGTCGACGCCGAGCAGCGAGTTGCCGCCCAGTTCGAAGAAGTTGTCGTGCACGCCGACCTCCAGCAGCCCGAGCGCGTCCTGCCAGATCTCCGCGATGGCGCGGGTCAGGTCGGTGTCCGGAGCCACCAGCGGCATGCCCAGATCCGGTCGCGGATGCTTCTCCCCGCGCGGCCGGCCGCTGGCGCCGGCCAGGGTGGCCACGCTCAGCGCCGCGGTGACCGCGACCAGGGTGTTCATCTCCTGGGTGGACACCGAGACCTGCGGCTCGTCCAGTGCGAGGACGCGCAGGATCGACTCCCACCCGTCGTCGAAGTCGATGCCGATCCTGGCCCGGTTCGCGCGCAGGAATTCGATTGCGCCCGAGTCGAGTCCGGCCAGGGCGTCGTCCCAGCCGTTCCACTGCCAGTCGCCCCAGTTGATCGAGATCACCCGGTAGGCGTCGCTGCTCGCGTGGGCGACCGCGTCGAGATAGGCGTTGGCCGCGCAGTAGTCGATCTGTCCGGGGCCGCCGCCGGTGAGCGCGGCGATCGAGGAGAACAGCAGCAGGAAGTCCAGGTCGACGCCGGTGAGCACGTCACGCAGCACGTCCGTGCCCGCGACCTTGGCCGCGAACACCTCGGCGATCTGCTCGTCGGTCTTGAACTGCATCAGCCCCTGACCGGGCCGCCCCGCGGCGTGCAGGACGCCGTCGATGTGACCGAACCTGGCCAGCGTCTCGTCGACGACCTTGCGCATGTCCGCCCGGCTCGACACGTCGGCGGCCAGCACCAGCACCTCCGCGCCCGCCCCGGCCAGCGCACGCACCTCGAGGATGCGCCGGGCGAGTTCGGCCGGCGTGGCCTCGTCGGCCAGCAGATCGTCCCAGGTGGACTCGTCCGGCAGGCCGGTGCGGCCGACCAGCACGAGCCGCGCCCGGACATGTTCGGCGAGCCGGTGCGCCATGGCGAGCCCGACGCCGCCGAGGCCGCCGGTGATCAGGTACACCCCGCGCTCGCTCAGGACCTGTTCGGGCGCGGGGACGGTGGGCGCGACGAGCTGTTCGAAGTGCGGGATCAGCCGGCGGCGTCCGCGCAGCGCGACCTGCGAATCGGCGGTGGCGGTGCACAATTCGCGCAGCACCAGGTCGGCGTTCAGATCGCCGGCGCCGATGTCGATGTGCCGCACGTGCACTGCCGGATACTCCAGCGGAATCACCTTGAGCGGACCGGTGACCATGGCCTGATAGGGGTCCACCCGGTCGGCTGCCGTGGCATCGAACGCGCCCGTGGTGATGATGTCCAGGCCGACGTCGCCGAGGCCGGTCTCGGCGACGGCCTTCGCCAAGGCCAGCAGGCTGTGGAAGGACGAGTTCACGTCGGCGGCCGTGCCGTCCTCGGTGCCCGACCACAGGTGCACGATCCGTTGCGGGACCGAACCTTCCGCGACCAGTTCGGATAGCAGCGCGAGGTAGTCCGGGGTCGAACCCGGCTCGACGGTGAACGAACCGTCCCCGCACCGGGCGAACTCCGCGCCCGCCGTCACCGACACCACGGATCCGCCTGCGGCCGTGATCGACTCGGCCAGTTCCATGGCGCGCACGGAGACATCGGTGAGCAGCAGCCAGGTGCCGTCCACCCGGGCCGGATCCGCGGCGGTCGGCGCGGACTGGCGCCAGGCCGGGATGGCGAACCACTCGCCGGCCGGTCGGCGGGCCAGGGTGGCGAGGGCGCGAGCCGGATCGCGGGCGACGTCGGCGGTGCTGATGCCGTCGTCCCGCGCCGCGCCGGCGGGGCGTTCCTCGATCCAGTAGCGCTGCCGCTGAAACGCGTAGGTAGGCAGCGCGATTCGCCGACGCGGCGCGTCGTGGACCGACTTCCAGTCGATCGCGACGCCGGTGACCCACAGCGCCGCCAGCGTTTCGGCCAGCCGCGCCGTTCCGGTTGTGGGATCGGACTCGGCCGGTGCGGTGGCGACGATCATCCGGCGGCGTTCCGCGGGGCACCGCTCGGCGATCGGATCGCCGACCGAGCCGGCCGGTCCGAGCTCGAGCAGGATTCGCTCCGGCTCGGCCAGGATCTCGTCGGCGGCCGCGGCGAAGGCGACCGGTCCGCGGACATGTCCGGCCCAGTACTCCGGGTCGATGAGGTCCCGCGCGGCGAGTCCGGTGCCGGTGACGGTCGAGACGCAGCGAACGGTCGGCTCGGCCGGATTCAACTGCCGGGCAGCCCAATCGGCGAGGCCCCGGGCGACTCCGTCGAGTGCCGTCGGCTCAGGGCCGGCTTCGTCGAGCAGGCGGGCGCGTTCGACAACCAGCGCCAGCGCTTCCGGAAGGCCGATCATGCCGGCCAGGCAGACCGCCACCAGCTCGCCGATCTCACGGCCGAGCATGACTTGGGGACGCAGTCCCCACGCCGAAAGCTGTTGAGCAAGAGCGAATTCCACGGCGAACGCGCAGGCGTGCGGCAGCCCGCTGGGCGATCCGCCCGCGGCGAGTGATTGGTCGACGTCTAGCAGCGCGTCGCGAATGTCGCGGCCGGTCAACGGCTTCACCAGCTCCGCGCAGGCATCCACCGTCGTCGCGAAGACTCCGCCACCGGCGTAGAGATCGGCGGTGACATCCGGCCGGATGCCTTCCGTACCCGCGAACAGGAAGCCGATCGGCCGGTTGCCGGAGCGATCGCGGTTGTCCACCAACCGATCCGGCCGCGCCCCGTCGAGCACATCGAGCGCGTCCAGCCGATCGGCGACCACCACCGCCCGGCGGTGCTCGAAACGTTCCCGGCCGACCTGCAAGGTGTAGGCGATATCGGCGATGGACTGCTCCGGATGCTCGTCCATATGCGCGCGCAGATTCTTCGTCGCGGCGTCGAGCGCCAGTTTGGTGCGGGCCGAGAGCACGAGCACATTCGGCCGGCCGCCGTCGGTCGAATGCTGTTGCACCGGCGGCTGTTCCACCACGACGTGGGCGTTGGTGCCGCCCATGCCGAGCGAGTTCACCCCGGCCCGGCGGGGCAACCCGGCGGGCTGCCACGGCGTCGACGCGGTGCTCACATAGAACGGGCTGCGCTCGAAATCGATCTCCGGGTTCGGCGATTCGTAGTGCAGCGACGCCGGGATGACGCCGTCGCGCACCGCCAGCGCGGCCTTGATCAGCCCGGTCGAGCCGGCCGCCCGGTCCAGGTGACCGATATTGGTCTTCACCGAGCCGATCGCGCAGTACTGCTTGCGTTCGGTGTCGCCGAACGCCCGGGTGAGCGCGGCCACCTCGATCGGATCGCCCAATTCCGTTGCGGTGCCGTGCGCCTCGATGAGACCGACGGTGTTCGCGTCGACGCCCGCGATGCTCAGCGCCTTGGCCACCACCTCGGCCTGTCCCTTGATGCTGGGCGCGGTGAAGCCGACCTTCTGCGAACCGTCGTTGTTGATCGCCGAGCCCTTGATCACCGCGGTGATCGAATCGCCGTCCGCCAGTGCGTCGGAGAGCCGCTTGAGCACCAGCACCGAGGCGCCGTCGCCGAACAGCGCACCCTTGGCCTTCGCGTCGAAGGTGCGGATGTGCCCGTCGGGGCTCTCCATGCCGCCCTCCTGGAACAGATGACCCACCTTGTCCGGCACCCGGACCGAGACACCGCCCGCGACCGCCATGTCGCACTCGCCACCGATCAGGCTGCGGCAGGCCAGGTGGACCGCGACCAGACCGGTGGAGCAGAACGTCTGCACCGAAACGGCGGGCCCGCGCAGGTTGAGCTTGTACGACGCCGCCGTGGTGAGCGAGTCCTTGTCGTTGCTGATCACCAGCTGGTAGTCGTTGATCATGTCGATGATGTCGGGATCCTGCGAGATCCGGCGCAGCAGATAGGTGCTGATGTTCGCGCCGCCGAAGACACCGACCGGCTTACCGATCGACCGCGGCGCGTACCCGGCGTTCTCCAGCGACTCCCAGACGACCTCGAGGAACAGCCGCTGCTGCGGATCGGTCAGCCGGGCGTCGAACGGCGTGAACCCGAAGAACTCGGCGTCGAAATCCTCGATGTTGTCCAGCACCGGGCGGGCGCGGACATAGCCGGGCTGGTTCACCACCTCGGCCGGCACGCCGGCCTCGATCAGCTCCTCCGGGCTGAAGAAGCTGATCGACTCGACACCGGCGCGCACGTTCTGCCAGAACTGGTCGACCGAGTTCGCACCGGGGAAGCGGCCCGCCATGCCGATGATGGCGATGTCCTCGATCAGCATGCCGTCGCGACGAACGAGACCGTCGGACAACGGAACCGGCGCGCTCGCGACGATGTCCTCCGGCAGCGGCTGCGCCGGGACGTCCGGCAGCAGATAGGCGGCCATGTCGGCCACGGTCGGCGCCTCGAACAGGGCCAGCGTTGGCACCGTGACGCCGAACTCCTTCTGGATGGAGTTGACCAATTGCAGGCCGACCAGCGAATTGCCGCCGAGTTCGAAGAAGTTGTCGTACAGGTCGACCTGTTCGACACCGAGCGCGGTCCGCCACAGCGCGGCCAGCCTGCGCTGGTACTCCTGCAGGCCGACGGCTTCGCCGGCGAAAGCGTGTGGGCGATCGGCCGATTCGGCGGCGCCGGGACGCTGCTCCCCCGTTTCCGGCACACCGTGGAACGGATCGCGGCCGGGCACCCAGGCGGCGATCCGGCTGGTCAGCTCGCCCGCCGAGACGATGACCCGGCTCGGCGCACCGGCCAGCAGCCGGTCGAGCGTCGCCAGGCCCTGCTCGGTGGTCATCGAGTAGCGGTTGAGCGAATCACCAACGCCGGCAACGGCTTCGCCCGCCGTGGTGGCCTGCCAGGTGTCCCAGCACGCCGACCGCCACGCGGCCGGGACCGGCAGATCCGCGGACTCGACGAACCGGTCCTGGAACGCGTTGGCGGCCGAGTAGGCGGTGAAGCCGAGCCCGCCGAGGATCGCCGACATCGACGACATCAGCAGCACGAACTCGAGGTCCGCCTGGCCCTCCAGGGCCTCGGCGAGGGCGACGGTGCCGTGCACCTTCGGGGCGAAGTGCGGTGCGATCAGTTCGGGGGTCAGCTTGTTCGCGGTCGCGAAGGTTTCCGCGGCGGTGAGCCCGGCCGCGTGCACGACACCGTTGATCGGACCGTACTGTTCGCCGACCAGCTCGAACGCGGCGCGCAGGGCGTCGGGATCGCCCAGATCCGCGGCGAGCACGAGGATTCGGGCGCCGGCCGCGGCCAGTTCGGCGACGGCCCGCTTGCGCTGCGCGTCCTGCGACGCCGGGGCCGGATCGGCCGGGAGCCCGGTGCGGCCGAGCAGCACCACGTTCACGTCCGGCTGGGCGCCGACGATGTGCCGCGCCAGCCGCAGACCGATCTTGCCGAGTCCGCCGGTGATCACATAGGTGCCGCCGGCGCGGAATCCGAAGGGGCGGGCCGGCAGGGCCGCGGGCCGGAACCGTTTGACACAGCGCTTCGCGGCGCGATAGGCGATCGAGGTAGCCGTGCCCGGCCAGCGCAACTCGCTCAGCAGGTGCATGGCGAGCATGTCCCATTCGGCGCCGTCGTCGGCGGACGGCTCGAGGTCGACCGTGCGCACGGCCAGGCTCGGATACTCCTGCGGCAGCGTCAGCGCGGGGCCCTGGATGGTCGCCTTGCCGGGGTGCAATTGATCGTCGCCGTCGACGATCTCGGCGTAATCGGTCACCACGATCAGCCGGACTCCGTGCACCACCTTGGCGCCCAGTGCGTTTCCGAGCGCCAGGACGCTGTCGAAACCGATCCGCTGATGCTCGGCCACGCGCTCCGGTGAGCGCGGGTCCGGGCATGGCCCGGTGACCGACCACAGGTGGGTGACGACCCGCGGCAGCGCACCGTCGTCGGCCAGCGCGTCCAGCAGTCGCCCATAGTCGCCGGGTTCGTCACGCCGGATCTCGTAGGTCGATTCGTTGAGCTTGGTGAAGGCGGTGCCGGGCACGACGGTGACGACCCGGGTGGACGGAGCCAGCACGCGGCGCATCCGATCGGCCAGCCGGATCCCCGGGCCCTGCTGATCGGCGAAGATCAGGTGCGGCCCGGCCACGCTGCCGCCGGTCGGCAGCTCCGGTTCCCAATACGGTTGCAGGACGGCGAATCCGGTGTCCGAGCTCGGTTGTTTCGGGGCTGCCGCGCGCTCGACCTCGCGCCCGGCCGCCGCGTCCGGCCAGTACTCCACGTGTTCGAACGGGTAGGTCGGCAGGTGCGCGATGCCGCCCTCGGCGCGCCAGTCGACCGGCACGCCCCGGGTCCACATCCTTCCGGTGGTGCGGGCAACCAGCGCGGGCTCGGGCTCGCGCATCGCCGACGCGCGCAGTGTCGGCAGCACCATGGTGCTGTCCGCGTGGCCGGTCAGCGACTGCCGGACGAGACTGCCGGTCTGACCCGCGCCGAGGTCCAGAACGACGCCGGGGTGGCCGCCCGCGAGGGTGCGGATACCGTCGGTGAACCGGACCGTGGAGCACATGTGGTCCACCCAGTACCCCGGGTCCTGGGCCTGCTCGGCGGTCATCCAGGTGCCGGTGACATTCGAGATCAGCGGCAGCGCAGGTGCTTTCAGCTCGACCTCGGCGAGCATCGCGGTGAACCGGTCACGCAGTGGCCGCAGCAGATGCGAATGCATGGCCCGGCTCGTCGGTACCCGGCGGCAGACGATCTCCTCGGCGGCGAGCACCGCCTCGAACCTGGCGATCGCCGCCTCGCGTCCGGCGACCACGAAGGCCGACGGACTGTTCACCGCGGCCAGCGACAACTCGGCGTTCAGATAGCCGGACAGGCGCTCCACGCTGTCGCCGACGGTGAGCATCACGCCCGGCTCCGACTCGGCGACCAGCTGTGCGCGCCGAATAACTAGGGGCACAGCGGCTTCCAGCGCGAAGATGCCGGCAACGCAGGCGGCCGCGTATTCGCCGAGGCTGTACCCGATCAACGCCGCCGGCTCGATGCCGCGACTGCGCCACATCTGCGCCGCGGCGTAGTCCAGCCCGAACACCGCGGCGTGTGCGAGCTCCGTCCGGCTGGTCAACGGCGAATCGGCGCCCGAGCCGCCGCGCCCGAATGCGGACAGCAGATCCGCCTGCTCCGCGTCTGCCTGCGCGAACAGCACCGTGCGGAAGTCGGTGCCGAGCAACGGGATCGCCAGCTCCGCGCAGGCGTCGAGGGCGGCCCGGAAACTGGCGTCGGTGTCGTAGAGCCCGCGGCCCATGCCGACGAACTGGTCCCCGGTTCCGGGGAACACGAAGCTCACCTCGGCGGTCTCGCCACGCTGCACCAGCGCGGTCGGCACCTTGGTGCCGACACTGTCGAGCTGGTCCGCGGCCTCCGCGATCGATCGGAACGCGACGGCGGTGCGATATTCCAGCGCGCTGCGCCCGAACTGCGTGGTGTAGGCGAGCGCGGCCGGTGCGATATCGCCGTGCGTCCGAAGGTGATGCGCCAGCGCCTTGGCGCTCGCGGCCAGCGCGGTCGGGGTGCGCGCCGAGAGCGGCGCGACATGCCAACGGTCCGGAGCCGAATCATCCGGTGCCGGTGGCGCTTCGGGCGGCGCTTCGAGGACGATGTGCGCATTCGTCCCGGACCAGCCGAACGAGCTGACGCCCGCGATCGGGGCGGTGTCCCGGGCCGGCCAGGCCGTCGGCGCGTCCGGCAGCCGGACCGGCGCGGCGGCCCAGTCGATCGACGGATTCCGTTCGCGCAGATGCAGATTCGGCGGAATCATCCGGTGGCCCAGGGCCAGGATGGTCTTGATCAGCCCGGCCATTCCGGCGGCGCCGGTGAGGTGACCGACGTTGGTCTTGACCGCACCCACCGCCAACGGACCCGACGCCCGCTCCGTGCCGCCGAAAACCTCGGTGAGACCGCCGATTTCGATGGCGTCGCCCAGGGGTGTGCCCGAGCCGTGCGCTTCGACGAAGTCCACCTCGTCCGGCCGGACGCCCGCGCGGCGCTGGGCCGCGCGGATGACGTCGACCTGCGCCGCACCGTTGGGCGCGGTGAGCCCGTTGCTCATGCCGTCCTGGTTCACCGCCGACCCGCGCAGGATCGCGTGCACCCGATGATTGTGCAGCCGTGCGGTGCTCAGCCGTTCGACCACGACCGAGCCGCAGCCCTCGCCGATCAGGAATCCGTCGGCGGCGGCGTCGAAGGTCTTGCAGCGCCCGTCGACCGCGAGCATGCGCATCTTGCACGCCTGCCGGAACATGTCCGGATGCACGATGGCGCTGACGCCGGCCACGATCGCGCGGTCGCACTCCCCGTTGCGCACGCTGGCCATCGCGAGATGCAGCGCGACCAGCGACGACGAGCAGGCGGTGTCGAGCACCAGGCTCGGGCCACGCAGGTCGAGCAGGTAGGAGACCCGCCCGGCCAGCACGCTGGGCGAGGTGCCGAGCCCGACGTAGGGGTCGTCCAGCATCGCCGGCCCGCCCCGGTCGGTCAGCAGGTTCGCGTACTGGCTGGTGGCCATCATGCCGACGAACACGCCGGTGCGGCTGCCCCGGATCCGGTCCGCCGGGATGCCCGCGTCCTCGAGTGCCGACCACGCCACCTCGAGCAGCATGCGCTGCTGCGGATCCAGCCGAAGCGCCTCACGCGGCGAGATGCCGAAGAACTTGGCGTCGAAGCCCGCGATGTCGTCGACGAACGCGCCGCGGGTGGTGTACGCGGTGCCCGGCGCGTACGGATCGGGGTCGTAGAACGAGTGCGCGTCCCAGCGCTGCGCGGGCACCTCGGCGCTGGCGTCGACACCGTCGATCAGGTTCTGCCAGAACTGTGCCGGAGTGTTCGCGCCGCCGGGAAAGCGGCAGGCCAGGCCGGCGACGCAGAGCGGATCGTCGCTGCTGTCCGGCGTTTCGTCGACCACCCCGGGCGGCGCCGCGGGCGCCGCGTGCGGATCGGCCAGCGCGCGGGCGAGCCGGCTGATCGACGGATGCTCGTACAGCAACGTCTCGGGGAGCTTGCGGCCCAGCATCTCCTCCAGCTCGCCGGACAGGCCGACGACGTCGGCGGAGGTGAGACCGTATGTGGCAAAGCTGGTTTCGGTGTCGACCGCGGCCGCGTCGACGACCATGATCTCCGCGATCCGGCCGGTCAGCCAGATCCGGATTCGCTGCTCTACCGATGACCCGTTTTCCTGAATTTGGCGCACGCTTCAGCCCTTGCTCAGACGGAGGGAAGTCCCGGGATTCGAGCTTCTTCGACCGACTTACCCCTGGATGAGTGGAAAGCTAGCACCGGTCCTGACACCCCGCAATACCGGCAAGTATTGAATACTCACAAGTATGACCCTGCGTCAGGGTGGCGATTTCAGCATGCGGAATCCGTTGGCGCTCAGGGGGCGCGAGCACAAACACGAGCGCGGCATCGGTCACGAACGACAGCGTCAGCAAGCGCGGCCCGCAAGCCCCGTCGAAGCTGTCGCCGAGCCGCCCTCGACGCCCGCGGCAGCCCTCGAATCGCGGCCAGGCGCTGCTGATTCTCCTGCTACCAACCGCCGGGTAGCTTTCGGTGGCACCGGCCCGCGCGCCGAGTCGCACCTGGCTTCCAGAATCGATCCGGCAAAGTCATCGCGTCGTCGCGACGACTCCCCCCGAGCCTGCCCGATATCGCCGCGACTTATGGTTCCGGCCCTCGCCGGAAAAGCGTTCTGAACGTTCAATTTTGTTCAGACGTTTACCAGAATATTACGACCTCGGCCGGGCCGTTATGCCGCCATTACGCTCGCCTGCCACCGGGCCGTGGCCCGGATCGACTTGTGCCGGGCCGATAGCCGGCACAACAGGTCGGCGGCGGTCCGTGTGCCCGGCACGCAGAAGCGGATGAATTCTTCCGGCTCAGGCGGAGGGTCGGTGCGGATGCCCTCGATGATACGCGCGCTCACCGTGCGGATGTATCGATATGCGTTTGGACACAACCCATTTCGTCGTCCGGTTCATCCATCAGCCGGCCCGGCACGGACCAGCGACGGCTCCCGGACCATAACGTTCCGGTGCAGGCGGCGCATCCAGTTCGGCGCCCACCAGCATGCCTCCCCGAGCAGTTTCATGGTCGCGGGAACGAGCAGCAGGCGCAGCACTGTCGCGTCGATGCATAAGGCGGTCACCATGCCGAGGGCTATGTATTGCATCATCAACAGATCAGAGAGGGCGAAAACACCGGTAACCACGATGAGAATCGCTGCGGCGGCGGTGATTATCCGCCCGGTGCGGGCGACGCCGGTACGGATCGCCGCGGCGGTGGATTCCCCGGCCCGGTGCGCCTCGACGATGCGGGCGAGCAGGAACACCTCGTAGTCGGTGGACAGGCCGTAGATCACCGAGACGATCAGCATGAGGATCAGCGGCATGATCGGCTGTGGCGTGTAGCCCAGCACGTCCGCGCCGTGCCCTTCGACGAAGATCCAGGTCAGCACGCCGATGGTGGCGCCGAGCCCGAGCAGGTTCAGCACCGCGGCCTTCAGCGGCAGCACCAGCGAGCCGAAGGTCAGCGACAGCAGGACGGTCGTCGCGAGAAAGACCAGCGTGAGCATCAGGGGCAGCCGGTCGAGCAGCGCGTCGATGCTGTCGCGCTTCGCCGCGGGATCGCCGCCGACCAACAGCGTTGTCCCCTTGGGCAATTCCATCGATCGCAGGTAGTCGATGGTTGCGTCCGCCGCGTCCGAGCCGGTCAGCACGGTGTCGGTGGCATAGACGAAAGGCGCCGCGCCCTGCATCGGAGCGGGGAACGGCGCGGCCAGTCCGGGCGCGTGATTCGCCTGCGCCACAACGGCGGCTATGTCCGCGCTGCGGTAGGTGACCATGACCAGCTGAACCGGATCGATCCGGCGCAGCGGGAAGATCTCGTCGAAGTGCTGCTGCGCCGATCTCGTCGGGTCGTCCGGCGGCAGGAAACGCTCGGTGATGCCGCCGAAGCCGATGTGCTGTATCGGCGCGATGAGCAGCAGCAGGCCGGCGCACACCGTGATCACTACGGCCAGTGGCCTTTTCATCGCCGCGCCCGCGATCTGTCCCCAGACGTTGTCCCGTATGTCGTCGGCGGATCGGGTCCTGCGGAACCAGTCGAAACCGAACGCGTCCACCCGGCGCCCGAGCACCGCGAGCAGCGCGGGCAGCACCGTGATCGAGGTGAGCGCGGCCACTGCGACGGTGACCATCGCGCCGTAGGCGAACGACTTCAGGAAGCCCTGCGGGAACAGCAGAACGCCCGCCGCCGCGACGACCACGATGGTCGCCGAGAACACGACCGTCCGGCCCGCGGTCGTCACCGCCCGGCGCACCGCCTCCGCAACCTCGTGACCATCGGCGAGCTCGTCGCGGAATCGACTCACCAGGAACAGCCCGTAATCGATGGCCAAACCGAGGCCGATCATCGAAACGACGGGCGAGACAAACGAATTGACCTCCGTCACGGTGGTGATGGCGCGAATGACACCCCACGCGGCAACCACGGTCAGCCCGCCGACGACGAGCGGGAGGGCCGCCGCGACGACACCGCCGAAGAGGAAGAACAGCAGCACCGCGACCACCGGGACGGCGATCAGCTCCATCCGCCGTTGATCGCGGACCATGGTGTCGTTGAGCGCGCCCGCGACCGCCTGCCCGCCCGCGACCTCCATGTCGACACCCGGAATCGTCAGTCGGTCAGCGACTTTGCCATAGTTGCGCAGCAACGCCGTGTCGTCGCCGCCGCGCACCGCGATGGAGGCGAACGCGTGCCGGCGATCCTTGGAACCGAAGAGATCCGGCAGCGTCAGGCCGGTCGCGGTCGGCCAGTAGGTGCCGTTGATCTTCGCGATCTCGTCCGGGAAGCGCTGCGGCAGGTCGTTCAGATAGCCGACTATCCGCGCGCCGAAGCCGGGGTCATCGATCGTCGTGCCGGGTGGCGCGTGGAACAGCAGTATCACGTCACCGCTGACGTCACGACCGAAGGCCTCGTCCCGCAATCGGGTCGCCCGCGCGGATTCCGATCCGGGATCATCCCAGCCGCGCGAACTCAATTCGGCGCCGAGTCCGAGTCCGTACACACCGACCGCGGACAGGACGAAGACAACAATTCCGATGACCGCGAATCGCCGCCGGACGACCACCTCCGCCCACTGCGAGAAATCCGCGAACAACGGCCGCTCCTAATCCGTGCGTTGAATTGCTCGACGCGCGGTGGCGTCCGGCGAACAGCCTGGAACGTACCAAGGGTTACCAGGGTCCGAACAAACGTCATCGGAGATTCCGACAGCGCACAACTGAGGCATCAGCCGGGCTGTGAACTGTACCTATGGCCCTCCTACATACACCCGCTCAGCGCCCGGCATCGCCGTAAAGGGCACTGAATCAGGACATTTCACAGACGACCGCCCATCACTGTACGGCGATCTCCAGGATTTCCGGACGCCGGTTATCGCGTCGATACGATCGAGTCCGGTGTGCCTATTGTGTTGAACTCTGTTTTACGCATCGCCGATTCGTGCGGCGGCGCAGAACGACCGTATTGGAGGACCTACGTGTCGGATATCGCTATTGTCGGTATCGGGTGTCGATATGCGGGCGGCATCGACTCGCCGGACGCGTTCTGGGATTTCGTCCTCGACAAACGGGACGGCGTCGTCGAGATTCCGCCGGACCGCTGGGATTACCGCCGGTACTACGATCCGGAACCGCGCACGCCCGGCCGCAGCTACACCAAGCACGGCGCGTTCATGACAACCGATCCGTGGGAGTTCGACCCGGACTTCTTCGGCATCTCGGCGCGCGAGGCGACCGTGCTCGACCCGCAGCAGCGCCTGTTGCTCGAGGTGACCTGGGAGGCGCTCGACGACGCGGGAGTCGCCGGACAGGCCGCGGGCGCGCCGGTCGGTGTGTACGTCGGCGGATTCGTGGTGGATCAGTCGGTGATCGGGGTGGTCGGACCGGCGTTGTTCCACACCGACATGCACACCCCGGCGAGTGCGTCCTACACCATGCTGTCCAACCGAATCGCCTACGCGCTCAATCTGACCGGGCCCGCGCTCACCGTCGACACGGCATGCTCGTCCTCGCTCGTCGCCTTCCATCTGGCCTGCCAAGCGCTGGAAAACGAGGACTGCCACATCGCGCTGGCCGGCGGCGTGAACGTCATGCTGCAACCGGAAACCTTCGTGCTGATGTGCAAGGGCAGCTTCCTCGCCGCCGACGGCCGGTGCAAGTCCTTCGATGCCGCCGCCGACGGTTACGGCCGCGGCGAGGGCGCGGGCATGGTGGTGCTGAAACGGCTCGACGACGCGGTGCGCGACGGTGATCGGATCTACGCCGTGGTCAAGGCGACCGGGGCCAATCAGGACGGGCGCACGACGGCGATCACCGTGCCGAACGCCGAGTCGCAGGAGTCGCTGGCCCGCACGGTATGCGCCCGCGCTGGCCTGACTCCGGACGCGATCACCTACGTGGAGGCGCACGGCACCGGCACCCTGGTCGGCGATCCGGTCGAATTGCGAGCACTCGGACGGGCTTTCGGCGCCCCGGCCGGACGGCGGAGTTCGCTCGGCGTCGGTTCGGTCAAGGCGACCCTCGGTCATACCGAGGCCGCGGCCGGGATCGCGAGCGTGATCAAGGCGGCGTTGGCGATTCAGCACCGGGTGATTCCGCCGCAGGGGTGGCTCGACAAGCCGAATCCGGACATCCCGTTCGGCGAACTCGGGCTGCACATCCAGGTGGACGCCGAACCGCTGCCGCCGGATGCCGGGCCGATGACCATCGCGGTCAACGGTTTCGGTTACGGGGGCACCAACGGCCACGCGATCCTCCAGGAGTATTCCGGGCCGCAGGCGTCGGCCACCGGCCCCGCGCGCCACCTCGGAATCCTGCCCCTGTCCGCACGCAGCACCGGCGCCACCCGTGCCATCGCCGGCCGCTTCGCCGAGCTGATCGGGGCGGGCGCCGATCCGGAACGGCTGGCCGAGGCCGCGTGGACCCGGCTGGCGCACCACCCGTTCCGCACCGGCGTGCTGGTCGGCGCGACCGACGACACACTGCACGAACTGCGGCAGTTCGCGGCGGGCGAGGGCCGGGACGCGGTACGCACCGTCGCGTCGCGCGTCGCGGAGCCGGTCTTCGTGTTCTCCGGCATGGGGCCTCAGTGGTGGGGCATGGCCCGGGAATTGCTCTGTGCCGGTGGTGCATTCGCCGAGACCGCGGCACAGGTCGATGCCGAGTTCGGCAAGCTCGCGCGGTGGTCGATCATCGACGCGCTGCGCCAACCCGAGGCCGAGTCCCGGGTGTCGAGTACCGAGGTGGCCCAGCCGGCCAACTTCCTCGTCCAGGTGGCGCTGGTGAGTGAGCTTGCCCGGTACGGGATTTCGCCCGCCGCGATCGTCGGCCACAGCGTGGGCGAGGTGTCGGCGGCGTATGTCAGTGGGATGCTGACATTGCCCGAGGCGGTCCGGGTCGCTTACCACCGGGCCAGGTTGCAGGCGACGACCGCCGGATCGGGCGGCATGCTGGCCATCGGGCTGCCGCTCGATCGAGCCCGCGAGCTCATCGCGGACGACCCGCGCGTGGATATCGCGGCGATCAACAGCGCTACCTCGCTCACCCTCTCGGGCGATCCGGAACGACTGGACGAGATCGCCGAAAAGCTCACCGAGGAGGCGGCTTTCGCGCGCAGGCTGCGGGTCGAGGTGCCGTATCACAGCCGGTTGATGGATCCGATCCTGGACGCACTGCGCACCGAACTTGCCGACCTCTCGCCGCGGTCGCCGAGCGTGCCGCTGTATTCGACCGTCACCGGGGAGCTCGTCACCACGGACGGGTGGGATGCCGAGTACTGGTGCGCGAACGTCCGGCAGCCGGTGCGGTTCCATGACGCGGTGACGAAGGCTATCGGCGCGGGCAGCCGGGTGTTCCTCGAGGTCGGCCCGCATCCGGTGCTGTCCGGGAACATTCGCGAGACCCTGGTGGACGCGGACGTGCACGGCACGACGGTGCCGACCCTGGATCGCAAGCAACCCGATTCCGTGAGCGTCCGGCGCACGCTCGTCGGTCTCTACGGTGCCGGGGTGCTCGAGCCGGATCAGTTGTTCCCGGACGACGGTCCCGTCACCGCGCACGTACCGCTGCCCCGCTACCCGTGGCAGCGGACGCGACTGCATTCGACGCTGCCGCTGTTCGAGCAGGCCCGGCTCGGCACCCCGGACAGCTACGCCATGCTCGGCGATCCCGATGTCGAGGGACGCCCGGACTGGCTGCTGCAGGTCGGTTCCGAATTGCTGCCCTGGCTGGCCGACCACGTGGTGAACGGGGTGCGGATCATGCCGGGGGCCGCGTACCTGGACGCCGCGCTCAGCGCGACCGCGACCCGGCTCGGGGTCAAACGTGTTGCGCTGGAGCAGGTTCGCTTCGTCGCACCGTTGATCATGGCCGCGCCGGACGTGCCGCTCATGGCGTTGAGCATCGAGGAGTCCAGCGGCCGCTTCCTGATCCGCTCACGCAACGCGACCGGCACCGCGTGGACCGTGCACGCCCACGGCCGCACCCTGACCGGCAGCCACTCGCCCACGAAGGCCACGGTTCCCCCGATCGACGTCGGCGTCGATATCGATCCGGAGATGTTCTACGCGGGGCTGACCGCGGCGGGCCTGCAGTACGGCCCGGCGTTCCGCCGGGTGACCTCGGTGCGGGTCGGCCGGGACGTCGCGGTGGCGACGGTCGACGGCACGATCGCCGCGGACTCGGGACATCTCGCGCATCCGGCGGTGGTGGACGCGGCAATGCAGACCGCGGCAATGCTTTTCGCCGACGAGCGGATCAACGAAGGCGTCCTGGTGCCGGTCGGGCTGGCCGCGGTGCGGTTGCTCGCGCCGATTCCGGAGCAGGCGACCGTGGTCGCCCGGCGCGACCCGAAGGCGCGGTTGCGGGCCGATGTCGACGTTCTGGACGCCGACCACAACCTCGTCCTGCGGTTGACCGGGTTGCAGATCGGCGCGCTGAAGCCCGGCGATGATCCGCTGCACCGGATGGCCGAGTTCTACTATCGCGAGACCATCCAGCGGTGCGACCCCATCGATCCGTCCGCCCTGCCCGACGCGGGCTCGGCGACCTTGGTCGTAGTCGCGCTCGGGAAGAGCGGCCGGGCCGGGCAATTGGCCGCCGCCGTCCCGGATGCCCGGCTGTTCCGCGTCGATCCGGACGCGGCGGAGTTCGAGGCCGACCTGGTCGACGTGCTGCGGCAGGCCAGAACGGCGGAGACCGCACGACTGCACGTCTGCGTGGTCGCCGGTGCGGGTGGCGACGATCTGGCGGACCTGTGGACCTTGAAGCGGATCGCGGTCGCGATCCACGCATTCGCGAACCCGCAGACGGACGAGCAGACGCCGCAGACGGTCTTCGGCGACGGTTCGGTGCATGCCACCCTGGTCACCGAGCGGGCATTCGCGTTGCCGGACAGCACGATTCCACCGGACTCCCGTCAGTCCGCGCTGGCCGGAGCGCGACGAGTCCTGCTGAACGAGCAGACGCCCTTGCGCTGGCGTCTGATCGACGTGGACCCCGACACCACCATCGCCGAGCTGCTCACGGAACTGGCTGTGCCCGGGGCGTTCTCCTACGACAACGCCGACGAGGTCCTGTTGCGCGACGGTCAGCGCTGGGCGCCCCTGGTGACCAAGCCGCTCCCCGAGCGCTTGGCCGCGCACGACACCGCGGCGCCGCTCACCGACCCGGAGGCCAACTTCGAGCTCGAACTCCCCCGCACTCGCCTGCTGTCGGCGCTGGCTTGGCGCGCCTGCCCGCGCCGGCAGCCGGGCCCCGGTCAGGTAGAGGTGCGCATGCAGGTGATCGGGCTCAACTACAAGGACCCGCTCAAGGTCATCGGCCTGCTCGGCGAGCGAGAGCTGGCACCGACCTATTTCGGCACCGTGCCCGGCATGGAGGGCGTCGGCACCGTGGTCCGGGTCGGCGACGGCATCGAGGACATCGCCGTCGGCGACCTGGTGGCGGTCGCGGCCAAGGGCATGATGCGGCGCTACGCCCTCATCGATCGGCAGCTGGTGATCCCGCTGCCCGCCGACACCGATCCCGGATACTGCACCAGCGCCATCGCTTTCGCCACCGCCGAGTACGGACTGCTGGAGCTGGCGCGGCTGGAGCCCGGCGAGACGGTGCTGATCCACGGCGCGGCGGGCGGTGTCGGCACCGCCGCCATCCAGGTGGCCAAGGCGCGTGGCGCGCGGATCATCGGCACGGCGAGCACCGACGAGCGGCGGCGGCACATCCTGGAACTGGGCGCGGACCATGCGATCAATTCGCGGTCGCTCGACTTCGTCGACGACGTGCTCGCGCTGACCGGCGGGGTCGGCGTCGAGGTCGTGCTCAGCAGCGCGCCGGGTGAGATCCTGCGCCAAAACTTCACTGCCGTCGCCGAATTCGGTCGCATCGTGGAGGTCGGCAAGGCCGACATCTACACCGGCGGGCTGCTCGAGCTGGCCAACTTCGACAAGAACGTGGCCTACTACTCGATGGATCTCGATCGCCTGGTCGCGATCCGGCCGGAGCGGCTGGCCGGTCTGCTGCAACGGGTGTACGAGAACGTGCTGGCCGGTGTGTACCGGCCGCTGCCGTACCGGATGTTCGGCACCGAGGACGTGGGAGCCGCCTTCGAGGAGGTCATCCGCTCCGCCGGGCTCACCAGGATCGCGCTGCGCGTCGACGCACCGGAGCCCCCGGTTCGGCCCTACCTGCCGGACATCGAGATCCACGGCGACGCAACCTATCTCGTCACCGGCGGCTTCGGCGGCTTCGGCATGGCCACCGGGCGCTGGCTGGTGCTGCGTGGGGCGCGCAGGCTGGTGCTGCTCGGTCGCGGCGGTGCGCGCACCGAGACGGCCCGGCGGCAGCTCGAGGCGTGGCGCACCGTCGGGGTCGAGGTGATCGAGGAGCTGGCCGACGTGACCGACGCCGACGCCGTGGCCGCGGTGATTGCCCGGGCGCACACCGCAGAGCACCCGCTGCGCGGGGTGTTCCATGCGGCGGGCTCGGTGTCGGACAACCGGATCGACCTCATGGCGCACGACCAGCTGGCGCAGGTGTACCGGCCGAAGGTGCACGGTGCGCGCGCACTGCATCGCGCGGTCGGCGACGCGGGCATCCGGCTGGACATGTTCGTGCTGTACTCCTCCGGCGGCTCGATGTACGGCATCTACGGCCAATACAACTACTGCGCGGCCAATGTCGCGGTCGAGGCGCTGGCCGAGGAATGGACCAGGGCCGGCGAGCGGGCGCTGTGCGTCGGGTGGGGTCACCTCTCCGGGGCGACGGGCGGGATGGCCGCCGACGCGACGGCCACCAAATATCTCGACCTGGTCGGTTTCGGGCCGATCGACATGTCCGACGCCACCGCGTATCTGGAGCAGACCCTGCGCTTGACGGACACCAGGGCGGCGATCATCCCGACCGACTGGGCCAAGCTCACCGGCACCTTCCCGCAGCTGGCGCGCACCGGGCGGACGATCGAGCTGGCCAAGGCGTCGGCGAAGGACACCTCCGAATTGGCCCGGCTGCGAGCCGAACTGGTCGCACTGGACGACAGCAAGCGGGGACCGTTCATCGCCCGCAAGATGGCCGCGGAACTGGCCGTGGTGATGGGGGTGGCGGTCGACTCGATCGATATGACGGTGCCGGTGCCGGAACTCGGCCTGGATTCGCTCATGGCGGTGGAACTCGGGGCGCGGGTCACCAAGACCCTCGGCATCGACCTGATGTCGATGCAGATGGGTCGCTCGTTCAGCCTGGAACAGGCCGGGCCGAAGGTGGCCGAACTCGTGCTCGCCGCCGAACCCGGCAGGCCGCAACCGATTTCCGAGCCGGTGGGCGCGCTGTGATCGACCTGGGACTGATCGACGAATGGAACCCGGCGCCGGGGCGGCTGGTGACCTGGACCGCCACCCCGGAATCGGTGGCGCGCGCCGCCGCCGCGCCGGTGCATCCCGCGCCGCCGTCGCACCAGCAGGAGGAGTATCTGAGGTTGGCGGATCGGCACGCGGCGGCCGACTTTCGTTATTCGGGTCTGTGCCTGGTGACCGTCGAGATCCCCATGGGCGACCTCGACCAGGCCGCCATGACCAGCGCCATCAACGCCTTTCTGTTGCGCCACGACACCTTTCGGACCTGGTTCGGCATCGATTCCGCCGGCGCGATCCGGCGGCACCTGATCGAGGCGGAGGTGGTGGACTTCGCACCGGTCGACTGCGGGGAATTCGACGATGCGGAGGCGATCCGGGAGCACGTGCAGAAGACGACTCCCGGTCCGTTCCAATGGGATTGCTTCTCCTTCGGCGCGATCGCGCACGGCGAGTCGACCACCGTCTACCTCGCGGTCGACCACCTGCACACCGACGGGCTCGGGCAATATCTGTCCTGCTCGGACCTGGCTTACCTGTACGCGCGGGAGGCGTGGAATGCCGGTGAGATCCTCGAGCCCGCCGCCAGCTATCTCGAATACTGCACGGCGGAGCGCGAACACACCGCCCAGCTGACTCTCACCTCGGCCGGTGTTCGGAAATGGCTGGAACTCATCCGCGGCAACGACGGCGAATTGCCTTCTTTTCCTTTGGATCTCGGCAAGCGTTCGGCGGGTTACACCCGTAGCGCGCATCGCACCATCACCCTGCTCACCGAGGCCGACGCTCGCCGATTCGAACAGGTCTGCCGCGCGCACGGCGCGGAATTCGTCGGCGGCATCTTCGCCGCCGCGGCGCTGGCCGAGGCCGAACTGACCGGCAGCGACTACTACTTCGGCATGACCCCGATCAGCACCCGGACGTCGGCCGCCGAACGGGCCTCGGTGGGTTGGTATGTCACCCTCGTGCCGGTCGCCCTGCCGATCGCGACGACCTCCTTCGACCGCGTGGCACCGGTCGCACAACGTGCCTACGAGAACGGAATCCGGCTGGCGCCCACGTCATTTCACCGGGTTCTGGAACTGCTGCCCGCCGACACCGACCTGAACGTGCGTCAGGGCTGGGCGGCCCCGATGATCTCCTACGTGGACGCCCGCGACTTCGCCGGACACGAATTCTTCGACCTGGTGAACGGCGGGATCTACGCCAACCGCGCCGCCTCCGAGGAGGTTCTCCTCTGGATCAACCGGATGCCCTCGGAAACCTCACTGAGCGTCATCTTTCCGGACACCCCGGTGGCGCACGATTCCGTAGAGCGCTACCTCCAGACCTTGCGGGCGGTATTCACCTCGGTAGCCGGCGACCGCACCCTTCGTTCCCCCTGAACACGAACCAGCGCCTCTCTCTGCCAGAGATGCTCACAGGGAGAGGCGCTGGGTGAACGGTGCTCAGCTGGCGCCGGCGGACTCCAGCAGACCGGGCACGGTTTTGGTGGTGTTGTGGCGGAAGATGTTCACCGCGCCGACCACCTCGTCGGACTCGTCGCGAATGGGAAAGACGTTGACCAGCGCGAGCAACCGGAAACCGTCGGGCTGTTCGCAGATGACATCCGCGTTGCGGACAGTGCCGCCGTTGTTGATGACCACCGACGGCGGGGCCGCCTCGTGCGGCATGACCTCACCGGAGGGGTAACGCAGACGGTATGCGCCGCAGTACTTCTCGCTCGCGCCGAGTTCCGGAGTGCGGCCCCAGGCGCCGATCGCGGTCTTGTTGCAGGCGATCAGCGTGCCGTCCTTCTCCAGCACGTAGATGCCGACCTCGATGTCGTCGATCGCGGCTTGGTCGCCGAGCAGGCCGCCCGGCACCAGGTGCCCGTCCTCGAGCTTGCCGTGAAACGTGAGATTGTCCAGTTCGCCGGCGCTGATCTGTTCGCTGATGCTCATATCGTTCCCCTGCACTCGGAATAAGGGTGTCTAAGCTGCGGTCGATGAAGGAATCCTGGTGCGTCCCCCGGCCGAACAGAGGTGACTTCCGCACCCCTTTCACCGCATGCGAGTGTACCGAATTTGCTTGGCCGGACGGCCTGTTCGAGCAGATAGGTGCGCTCGGTGTGGATGCCGCGCAGAATTCACATCGCTGCCGCGAAGGCGGCGTAGGCCTCCGGGCCGAACAGGACGAAACGCACCTCTCGTACCGTTGTGTCGACAGACCGCACAGTTTCGATCGCGATCCGGGCGCCGTCATCGATCGGCCAGCCGAAGATGCCGGTGGAAATGGCCGGGAACGCCACCGTCTGCGCACCCAATTCATCTGCCAACCGCAATGATTCGCGGTAGCAGGAGGCCAGCGAATCCGACCGATCCTCCTGCGCCGACCATACCGGCCCCACCGTATGAATCACCCAGCGCGCGGGCAGATTCCCAGCCGTCGTCGCGACCGCCTTCCCGGTGGGCAGGCCCTTCCCATAGTGCGATGCGCGCAGATCGCGGCAGGCATCGAGGATCGCCGGACCACCCTTGCGGTGAATCGCCCCGTCCACACCTCCACCACCGAGCAATGAGGAATTCGCGGCATTCACCACCGCGTCCACCGCTTGCTCGGTGATATCTCCCTGGACCAGCACAATGTCGACCATGAAATCATTCTCGCCGCCTCTGGCGACGCAGCGAAATCAGGATGACGTCGCGCCGTCGGTGAGCGTCAGTTTGAAACCGACGTGACTGGGTTCGAATCCGAGTTTGCCGTAGAAGCGGTGGGCGTCGGTCCGGCTGCCGTGTGAGGTCAATTGAACCAGGGCGCAACCGTATTCGCGGGCGCGTCGGATGCATTCCTCGATCAGTTGCGCGCCGAGACCGTTGCCGCGCAGCGGCCGGTCGACCCGCACCGCCTCGATCTGGGCCCGGACCGACCCGCGGCGAGCCAGTCCGGGCAGGATGCTCAGTTGCGCGGTGCCCACCACGGCGCCATGGCGTTCGGCGACCACCAGCTCCTGGCGCGGATCGTTGTCGATCTCGGCAAAGGCCGCGCGGTACGGGCTCAGGTCGTCGGTGGACTCGCGAACGCTGCCGAGGGCGTCGTCGGCGAGCATCGCCACCAGCGCGGGAAGGTCGTCGATCGTCGCGGACCGGAAGATGATCTCGTCCATTCGCCCATTCCATCACGGGCTATCGCGCCGACCGGTCAGCCGATACCGGCTTCGGTGTTCAGGTACACCACGAGGTCGCGGGGCAGGCCGTGGGTGTCGTGCAGGTAGTGGTAGTCGGCGTCGGTCAGCGGTCCGGTGAACCGGCTGCGGGACAGGACTTTTCGTCCTCGCTGGAGCAGCTGGCCGAATTTGCGTTCCTCATCGAGCAGGAGGGTGCGCATCTGATGCGGGTCAGTGGATTGCCGGAAGTGATCGAGGGTGTGTCGCACCAGCTCGATCGGCAGGTCGGACAGGGTTCGGGTCGGATCGTCGCGCCACAGCGTGGTCAGTGTGCGGCGAATCAGACGGCGCAGGACGTAACCGCGCCCGGACGGAGACGGCGTGACTCCGTCCCCGAGGATGACGATGCCGGAGCGCAGATGATCCGACAGCAGACGCAGCGACCGCTCGTCCAGTGGATTCCAGATTCGAGGCAGGGTGGTCAGCCAGGGCCGGAAGACGTCGATCTCGAAGACCGACCGCGCATTTCGCAGAATTCCCACCAGCCGTTCCAGACCCAAGCCGGTGTCGACGCAAGGCCTGCGCATCGGTTCGAGGCTGCCGTCCGAATGGCGGAGGTAGCCCATCATGACGTGGTTCCACACCTCCACCCATCGATCGTCGGATGTCGGTGTGCCGTGCGGTATTTCGTCTCCGGTCCAGACGAAGATCTCGGAGTCGGGTCCGCACAGCCCGGTCGGGCCGTTGGACCACCAGTTCTCGTCCGTCGTCGGTTCGACCGGAAGGCCCAGCTCGCTCCACGTCCGCCAGGACTCGTGGTCCGGTCCGGCCTGTTCGTCGCCGCCGAAGACTGTGACGTGCATCCGCCCGGGATCGATGCCGAAGCCGTCGCGCAGCAGTTCGAATCCCCAGCGCAGGCTCTGCGCGCCGTCGTAGTCGCCGAGTGACCAGGACCCGAGCATTTCGAACACGGTGAGATGGGTGTCGTCGCCGACCTCGTCGAGATCGGTGGTGCGCAGGCAGCGCTGCCGACCGGTGAGCCGCGACCCCAGCGGGTGCGGCCGGCCCATCAGATACGGGGTCAACGGGTGCATTCCGGAGGTGGTGAACAGCACCGGGTCCCCCGCCGAAGGAATCAGCGACCCGCCTGGCGTGAGTTCGTGCCCGCGTTCGCGGAAGAAGTCGAGGAAGAGCTGAACGGTCTGGTCTGTCGTGATCATGGTGGTTGCTCCATCGATAGGAAATCGACCGGAAGCGACCGCACATGGCAAGTCCGGCAACGAGACCGACGCACACCAGCGGACCGTTTCCGGTCGCCGGCATGGGGAGAAAGGTCAAGCGGCAGCGACCGGCGAGCTGAGAGCTCGCGCGGCAGCGGCGGTACGTGAATTGACCTGCATAGCGGCACGGTAGCAACCAGGCCGTGCCGAGCGCGACCGATTATCGGAGCGACCGGGCGCCGCGGGTGGTCAGGCGGTGCGGCAGCTGATCTCCATGCCGTCCTCCACCGGGTAGTCGACCGAGGCGTAGCCGTTGGCCGGATCGCGGACGTAGTCCAGGTACTCGCCCATGGAGGCGAGGGTCGTGTCGTCGGCGACCACGAGCGCGCCGGGTGCCAGCCGGTCCTCCAGGAGGCGTAATACCGGCAGGCACAGGTCTTTCCAGCCATCGAGCAGCACGAAGCCGATCGGCCCCGGCACCTCGGCCAGGGTGGACAGCGCGTCGCCGGGCATAATCGTCACCACGTCTGCCACCCCCGACTCCGCCAGATTCGCCTGCGCGGCAGCGATTTTCGCCGCACTGAGCTCGGTGCTCAGCACGCGGCCGACGCCGTTGTCGGTAACCGCGGCAGCCAGGTGGATGGTCGAAATCCCGAACGAAGTACCGAACTCGACCACGGTCTCCGGCCGGGCCGCCCGAACCAGCGCGTAAAGCAGCGTGCCGCCGCGCGCAGAAATCGGCATGAGGACGCCTTCCAGCACATCCGCACGTTCCTGCGCGGAGGCCTCGGCATACGAACGGCCCGCGGGCCAAGGGAAGGGATTCTCGTCCTCGACGGTGGCCGCGGCGAACAACCGCTCGAGCACACTCCGCACCGCTCCACTCTGCAAGGTGTTGGTCATCCCGCTAGAGTAGACGCAACGTTGCGTTTAATCTAGACCCGAACGCACGATCGATCTGCGCAATTTCTCGCATCACTCCGAAGGCGGGAGGCGATGTCAGGCAACCAGTTCCATCAGGCCGCGGGGGGTGGCGGTCGGTTCGGTCGGGAAGGTGAACTGGACCAGGCGATGTGGGGGTTCGGTGTCGAAGTAGGCGATGGCGGAGGGGATGAAACCGCCGATCATTTTGTCCAGCAGGCTGTTCACGTGGGCGAAGCCGGGGCGTAGGTGCACCGGCCAGCTGGGTAGTCGGCCGGCGGGGACGTCTACGGTGGTCTGCTTCAGCACGCGGGCCGTGACCGGCCAGTGCACGGAGAAGGCCAGCCACAGGTCCAGGGAGGTCTCGGCTCCCTCGGCGAAATCGAGACCCCGCAGCAGCGTCAGTCCCCCGACGAACGGCACGACGTCGGGCGGAAAAGGGCCTACGCCACTGCCGAATCGGAGGTGCGTGGTGTCGAGGAAATGCGCCTCCTCGCGGGACACCACGGTGTTCTGCGAACGCGTCTCGGCCCGGTAGTCCGCGGCCCGCAGCCAACCGCCGGCCCGGCTGAACCGCTGTTCGACGGTGATCGTCGGATTCCCGTCGCGCGCACGGAGTTCGACGGTCGAGCGATAGTCGTGCGCCGCCCGCGCCATCACGCTCGTCAGCTCGAACGAGCCCGCCTGATCGGGACCGCCGATGGCGTACACCGACTTCTCACCATCGGGAATCACGGGGTCGCGGAACGCAGTACGCACATGTCCTCCTGCCGGCCGGTGACCGAATTCCAGTTCGGCTTCGACGCTAACGATCACCAGGCCGGAGAAGCCCGCGCACGGCACGGAACTGGATAGCTCACAGCTATCGGGCCGGTCGCTTTGGCACAGTTGCCTACGGCCCCCGCGGTATCAGGCGAGCCGTCGCGCGATCAATGCCGAACGCAGATACCACAATCCGCTCGCCCTGGCGGGATCGAACCCGGTGAGCTCGCCGATGCGCCGCAGCCGGTAGTCGACCGTGTTCGGATGCACGCCAAGACGTTCGGCCGCGCGCAACCGGCTCAGATCGGCGTCGATGTAGATCTGCAGGGTGTCCCGCAGTTCCGGATGTTCGTCCAGCGGCGTGAGATGGTTGCCGAGCACCTCACGAGCGATCCCGGGACGGCTGAGCTGGTGTTGCAACGCCAATTCGGCGAATCGGTGCAGGCCGGGGTCCAGGCCCATCCGTTGCGCGGTATCGAGCAGTTCGTGCGCCTGCCGAGCCGCGGTCGGCACCTCGTCCGGGCGCGCGTTCACCACGGTGGCGGTGATGGGCACCCGCGCCGCCTCGGCCAAATCCCGCACCAGTGCGTCGAGTTCGGCGTCGGTGCTCGCGGTACACGGCACGAGCACGGTGCCACCGTCGACCGAAAGCAACGACAGCGCCTCCCCGTCGAGCAGCGCCGCGAGCGCCGATTGCAGCCTGCGCAGCTTTCGCCGGGCGACGACCTGCCGATCGAGTCCGGGACGGTCTTCGTCGGGATGCGCGGGCAGTGCCAGGGCGAGCACGAAATACTCTGCGGCAACCAGCAAATCGTGGGCCGGCGGGTGACCGCCGAGCAACGCGGAGGTCAGGTTGTGCGTGGCGGTCTGCTGCTCGGCCGCGTCGGCCTTGTACTCCCGGACGTACGCTTTGCTCACCGCACCGGTGACCAACTTGGACAGCTCGACCACGCGCCCGATCCCGGTGACCACACCGACCGTGTCCGCGGGTTCCGGCCGGGCGATCAGGTCGAGTCCGGCCTTGAACGCCTCGTTGACCGCCCGCAGCACGGTGTCGATCGGAATTCCGGCATGCGCGCAGGTCGCCGCCGCGGCCTCCAGGCCGTCGGCGCCCGCGGGCCCCGGATTTCCGTTCAACCGCTGGATCAGCCAGTCGAGGCAGATCCGCACGACAACCTTGACTTCGCCGTGCGACGCGGCGCCGGAGAACGGCCCCGCCGCCGCGACATGGTCGATCACGGTTCGGGTCAGCGCGTCGATATCCCGCGCCGACAAAGAAATCTGTCGCCCGAGCGCACCGAGCTCGGGTCGGTCGAGACTTTCGATCGTCACCGGTGGCCTCCTTGCCTTTGCACTTGGAAGCAACGGTAAACCGAGCCAGCGCTCACCTTCTACTCCTCTTTGCCCGCCGGGTTACGGCCGCATCAATAGCCCCTTACCAGGGGAATCATCGAATCTGCGCCTGGTTCGGGTCAGGCAAAGCGAACGGGTACCTAGCGGGGTGCTCACTTTTTGACGGCGCGAATTTCGGTGTCCACCCAGGCCGCCATCATCCGGGCGGTCATGTGCAGCGACTCCGCGCGCGACCGGGCGTCCACCTCCAGCGCGCTGGCCCGCAGCACCGCCGCGAAACCGGTGTTGATCAGCACGAACGTCATCACGTCGTACTCGTGGTCGTCGCCGGGACCGAGGATCTGGATCACCAGCACCTTCACCAGCAGCCGCAGCCGGGGTTCGAACTCGGGGATGCCGCTGTTGTAGAACTGCACGCCGGCCACCAGCGCCCGCACCAGCAGGGCGTTCTCCACCAGCTCGTCGGCGATGACCTCCAGGATCCCGTAGATCACCTCATCGCTCGGCTTTTCTCCGAGACCGAACACGCGCTGGGAGAAGCGGCGTTCGATGTTCTCCAGCAGGCGCCGCAGCAGCTCTTCGACCATGACCGAGCGATCGGTGAAGTACCGGTAGACGGTGCCGATGCTCACCCCGGCCGCGGTCGCGATCCGGTTCGTCGAGGTGTTGGCGATGCCGCGTTCGCCGAACAGCTGCGCGGCGGTGTCCAGGATGTGTTCGCGGGTGGCTTTGGCCCGTTCCTGGGTCGGACGACGGCGCTCCCCCGCGGCTTTCGGCGGCATCGGGTACTCCTTGCCTGCTCGTGCTCGAAAATGAGCTTTGCTCAGTTTAGTCCGGCTCGAGTATGCAAGAGTGGGTGCCATCACGCGGCAGGTTCGCCAATGGAGGTGCGACAGTGGGCGATCGAGTACCGAAGGGTCGCCTCGCGCGCGGCGGCAAGCTCGGCCGGCTGGCCGCGGGACAGGCGGTGCGCGGGGTCGGCACCCGGTTGTCCATGATCGGGCGCACCGAGCAGGCCCGCCAGCGACTGTCCGAACGATCGACTCTGCAAGCGGCACAACAACTCGTCACCGTGCTCGGCGGGCTCAAGGGCGCGGCGATGAAGCTGGGCCAGATGCTCTCGGTGCTCGACGTCGACCTGCTGCCGGAGGCCCATCGGGAGATGTTCCGGGTCAAGCTGGCCGAGCTGCGCGATCAGGCGCCGACCGTGGCGTTCCCGGCCATGCGGAAGGTGCTCGAGGGCGATCTCGGGCCGATGGCGCGCGTGTTCGCCGAGTTCGACGAGACCGCGATCGCCGCGGCGTCCATCGGTCAGGTGTACCGGGCCAGGTTGCACGATGGGCGAGCGGTCGCGGTGAAGGTCAAGTATCCCGGTGTGGACGACGCCGTCGAGGCGGACATGCGGAATCTGGCGCTGTTCAGCAAGCTCTGGAAGTCCATGCTGCCCAGCGCGGCCGACGCCGAGGTGCTCGACGAGATCGCGCGCAATATCGGCAGCGAACTCGACTATGTCCGCGAGGGGCAGACCCAGCACCGGGTGGCCGCGCGCTACCGCGATCATCCGTTCGTCACGGTGCCGGACAGCATCGAAGCACATTGCGGCCCACACGTTCTCGTCACCGAGTTCCTCGAAGGCAAGCCGTATCAACAGATCCGGGAGCTGCCGGGCGCGGACCGCGACCACATCGGCGAGCTGATCTACCGCTTCTACATCAGCTCCCTGTTCACCGACTTCGAATTCTGCGGTGACCCGCATCCGGGCAACATCATGCTGGCCGGCGACGGGCGGCTCGGTTTCGTCGATTTCGGCCTGTACCACAGCATGAACCCGGTGCACGTGGAGCTCGAGCGGGCGTGCCTGCAAGCCGCGAGCGAGAACCGCGCCGACGATCTGTACGACCTATGGGTCAGTCACGACATCATGGATCCGGAGTCCGGCGTCGACGCGGCCGAGGTCCTGGAGTACGTCTGGGCGGCCGCGGGCTGGCACCTGGGCGACGAGGAAATCACCATCACGCCCGAATTGGCCACCGGCGCATTGATTCTCGCCATCGATCCGCGCGCCGCCGAGTTCCGCGGCATGCGCCAGCAGCGACTGCCCGCCGAGCATGTGTTCTCCCGCCGCGCCGACCTGTTCACCTTCGCCGCGCTGGGCCAGATCGAGACCACCAACAACTGGCACCGAATCGCCCGCGAATGGCTCTACCGGGAACCGCCGGTCACCGAGATCGGGCAGCGACTCGCCGGTTGGCAGGCCGGCCGGTAGCGCCGCAATCCCGTTGCACTTTGGGCGAATTCACATCCGAGTGCCCGCCGGCTTGGGCAGCGCACAATGTAGGAGTAAATGGTGAGCAACTGCGCCGTCGCGCCGCATACTGAGATCGATTGCAGGTCGCCGGCGCTGGTGCTGCCAGCCGGGTGACCCGTGGTCGAGGGGGGCACCCGCCGGCCCCCGAGCTGTTCGAACCGGCCGACGAGAAGTGCATGAGTTGGTTACCGACATCATCGATGTGGGGGCGGACTTCGCGGTCGCCCGTAAAGCGCTGTGGGATCTGCTCCTCGAGCCGCAGACCTACCCGCGGCTGTTCGCCGGAATCGGCGCCTGTGAACTGGTGGAGGCCCGCCCGGACAGCCGGATCGCGCAGGTGCGCATCGGCACCGCCGGCTCCGGTGTCCGCACGCATCAGCTGCTGCTGACGGTGTGGCGCTGGTACGAGAGCTTCGAATTGCAGTGCCCAGGCACCGGCAGCTTCGTGTCGGTCCGGCTGCGCGGCGACGAGGAGCGCACCAAGGTCACCGTCACCGTGTTCGCGCCGGGCCGGTTGCATCCGTCCATCGACGGCGGATCGAACGCCGCCGTGGTGGCGTGGGTCAACGCCGGACTGAAGCGCGCGGTCGACGTCATCCGCGGCGCGCGGACCTCGACCGTGATCAACGCGGAGAATTCCCCGGTGCGGCGGCAGGTCAGCGTGGCCAAGCAGATGGTCACCGCCGGCGTCGGCCGGACCGCGAACCTCGCGACCGGCGTCAAACAGGCACGGTCCCTGGCGAAATGGGGCTTCAACCTGGCCGGCGGTTACGCGACCGCGGCCGCGCACACCCCGGACCAGATCGCGGTCATCGACGACTACGGCACCCGCACCTTCGCCGAGATGCACACGCGCACCAGCGCGCTGGCCGGTGCGCTGGCCGGGCTCGACCTCGGCTTCGGCGACACGATCGGACTGCTCGCGCGCAATCACGCCGGGATGGTCGAATGCATGGTCGCCGCAGGGAAACTCGGCGTCGATGTGGCGCTGCTGAACGTGGGGCTGTCCGGGCGGCAGATCGAGGACATCGTGCAACGACACCGGCTCGCCGCGCTGTTCGTCGACGGCGACCTCGAGCGGCTGGTGCACTATCTGCACGCGGATCTGCCGCGCTTCAATACCGACGGACGCAACGTGGCGCCGGGCCGGATCACCATCGACGACCTGATCGCGAAGGGCGAGCAGCGATTTCGGCTGCCGACCCGCGCGGGCAGGCTGATCGTGCTGACCTCGGGCACCAGCGGCACGCCGAAGGGCGCGCGCCGCCCGCAGCCCAAGGGTTTCGGCACCATCGCGGCGCTGCTGTCGCGGATTCCGTTGCCGGTCGCGGAACCCATGCTCATCCCCGCCCCGCTGTTCCACACCTGGGGTCTGGCCGGATTGCAGATCAGCACACCGTTGCGCGCGACGGTGGTGCTGCCCGAACGGTTCGACGCCGAGGAGTGTCTGCGGCTGGTGGCCGAACACCGGGTCGCCAGCATGATCGTCGTGCCGACCATGGTGAACCGCATCCTCGACCTGTCCGCGGCGGTACGCGCCCGCTACGACACCTCGAGCCTGCGTGCCGTGGTCAGCTGCGGTGCGCCGCTGGCCGGGGCGACGGTGCTGGACTTCATGGACGCCTACGGTGACATCCTCTACAACGTCTACGGTTCCACCGAGGTCTCCTGGGCCACCATCGCCACCCCGGACGACCTGCGGACCGCGCCGACCACCGCGGGAAGGCCGCCGCTGGGTACCAGGATCGCGGTGCTCGGCCCGGATCAGCGCCCGGTTCCGGTGGGCGTCACCGGGCACATCTTCGTCGGCAACCACATGCTGTTCGACGGATACGTCAACTCGGCTCCGCCGGCCGAGGCCGACGGCATGCTCGACACCGGCGACCTCGGCTATCTCGATGTCGCGGGGCGGTTGTTCGTCGCGGGCCGGGACGACGAGATGATCATTTCCGGCGGCGAGAATGTCTTCCCCCGCCCGGTCGAGGAGGCGCTCGCGCACCTGCCGCAGGTCAGCGAGGTGGCGGTGGTCGGCGTACCGGATCAGGAATTCGGTCAGCGGCTCGCCGCGTTCGTGGTGAAACGCGAAGGGTCCGGGCTGGATTCGGACATGATCCGGTCCTATATCCGGCATCGGCTGAGCCGTTTCTCGGTGCCGCGCGACGTCACCTTCCTCGCGACGCTTCCGCGCGGCGAGACCGGAAAGATCCTCAAGCAGTTGCTCGTCGGGGCACCGGCCGGTGAAGCGCCGTTGTCGTCCGCGCTGGGCGGTCCGCACTTGATCACGTGAGCCGCTCGGCGGGGTCCGGCAGGGCGAGGGTCGGCAGGGCCACGGCCAGCGCGCCGACGGCGATGGCGGACAACATGATCACGCTGCCGGTCAGGGTGTGGGCGCGGAAGAACACCACGCTCAACAGCGCGAGGCCGACCGCGTTGCCGATCTGTTCGATGGTGGGCAGCTGGCCGGATGCCTCGGCCATCTGCCGTTCGCGCAGGCCGGCGAGCATCAGCGGCTGGAGTTGAACGCCGAACAGGCCGACGCCCAGCCCCGCGATGAAGACCGGGCCGAGGGCAAGGGCAAGGTTCACGTTCCCGTTCGTCAGATACAGATAGCCCGCACCGATCGCGACGCAGCCGCCGTATACGGCGATACCGGCCGCGAGTACCTTTACCCCCCAATGCTTTACCAGGAACGGCGAGGCGAGCGCGCCCGCACCCGCGCCCAGGGCGAACGGCGTCATCGCGATGCCGGTGCGCAGCGGGGAGAAGTGCAGTTCGTCCTGCAGGGTGATCGACACGGTGAAGACGAATGCGGTGAACAGGCCGAAGAAGCTCGCCACCAGACCGGAGCCGAGGGCGAAACCGCGGTCGGCGAACAGATCCAGGCGTACCAGTGGGCTGCCGCGGCGCCGAGTCAGTCTGCGCTCGTAGCCGATGAATATCGCACCCACGGCCAGCGACGCGGCAATCACTCCGGAAGGCCCTGGCCGCCAGCCGTTCTGCTGGATGTCCGCGAGCGCGGCGAGCAGCGCGAACAGGCTCACGGTGGACAGCGCGACGCCGCCGAGGTCGAGCCGGTCTCGGTTCTCCGGGCGGCCCAGGCGCAGGTAGCGGAACCCGAGCACGAAGGCGAGCAGGCCGATCGGGAGGTTCATCAGGAACACCGAATGCCAGCCGAGCCCGGCGATATCGGCCGTGACGAGCGCCCCGCCGACGATCGGGCCGAGCATGCCCGCGAAGCCGGCGGTCGCGCCGTACAGGGCGAAGACCTGCTGGTGGCGATTCGGCGGGAAGCTGGCGATGAGGATCGCGATGGTCTGCGCGGCCATCCCGGCGCCCGCGGCGCCCTGGAAGATCCGCGCGATCACCAATTCCATTGCGCTGGTAGATATGCCACACCACACCGAGATGGCGGTGAAGGCCACCACGGAGACCAGGAATACGATGCGGCGGCCGAACATGGCGCCGATACGGGCGGCGGTGAGCAGCGTGCACGCGAAGGCGAGCGAGTATCCGGATACCACGAGCAGCTGTTGCGACGGCGAGGCGGCCAGATCGGCGGTGAGGTTCGGCAGCGCGGTGTTCACGATGGTCACGTCGATCATCTGCATGAATACCGCGATGAGACAGCCGGTGAACGCGAGCCAGGCGTCGATTCCGCCGTCCGCGGGCGCACCGGGCAGGTGGGTGCCGAGAACCCTATCCGACATCCGAGTTCTCCCAACAGTCTTGTTTTGCGGGCACATTCACCGATTCAGTGCCGCGCTGAAGATCGGCCACGAGTTGTGCAGGTCCTGCTGCCAGTACCCCCAGGAATGCGTGCCGGTCGATCGGAGGTCGACCGTCGCGGGAATATCGAGCTCTCGCAATCGATCCCGGAGTTGCTGTGTGCACACGTTCGCGATCGCCTCCAGCGGGGCGCCGAACATGTACTGATAGGCCAGCTGCACCAGATCGCCGCGGACGCCGTCGACGGTATCGAGAGGTCCCGGTCTGCCATTGCCGCTGGCCACGTATATCGCTGTGCCGCGCAACTTCTCGGCATGCAGGTACGGATCGTTGGCGGCCCACGCCGGATCCCCCGGCGGACCCCACATATTGACCGTATTGCCTTGCTGGCTGGTGACAACGGCGTTGACCACGGCCTGACCGCGCGGATCACTGGTTCGCACACAGCCGCTGTACGAACCGATCGCGCGGTACACACCGGGCGCGGTCAAGGCCAGCTGGAAGACCGCGGTCCCCGACATCGAAATTCCCGCGATGGCATTGGCGCCCGTGGTTTTCAACGTGGCGTCGATGATGGGTGGCAGCTCGCGGGTGAGGAAGGTGGCCCACCGCTGAGTGCCGAGCGCCGGGTCGTCGGCGCGCCAATCGGCGAAGTAACTGCCCCCGCCCCCGAACGGAATAACGACGTTGACCTGCTTGTCCGCGAAGAACTCCGCGACATCGGTAGCATCGGCCCAATTCTTGTCCGCGCCACCATCCGACCCGTTGAGCAGATACAGGGTCGGCGCAGGCATCGAATCATCCGGCGCCCGAAGCACTTTCAGAACAACCGACCGCCCCATCAACGCCGAGTAGACAGTCAGATCGATCCCCGCCCGCCCTTCGGCGAAACGCACCACATGTGAGCCGTCCGGAGCCGAAATAGGCTCCGGTGTCACCGGTTCCGCCCGCGCGACCCCGGTCGACAAGATGCCGACCAGCACCGCGACCGAACACCGCACAACCGTCACTGCCGCGCCACGCACCATGCGATCGTCCACGCGGCACCTCCGCCACTCCGTGCAGTCCCTGATGTGCGCAGACGCTAACCCTCCCCCACCAGCCCGAACCAGATTTCCCCAATACCTTGGGACACCTGACCGCTCGAACCGCAAAACGGATGGAGCCCGTCACAACTACCGGCAGCAGCGGGCGGAGATAGCCGGGCCGCGCCGTCATCGGCTGCGCGCCTTGGTCTGACCGGGCGGCCCGGCAGGTCGCTATTCGGTGAAGGTGACGGCGCCGGAGGGGCAGATGTCGGCGGCTTCGCGGACTTCGGGGGCGGTGGTGGGGTCGGGGGTGGGGGTGAGGATTTTGACGAGGCCGTCGTTGTCGTCTTGGTCGAAGACGGTGGGGGCGGTGAGGGCGCAGAGGCCGGCGCCTATGCAGACGGTGCGGTCGGCGGATACTCGCATCAGCGGGCTTCTTTCGTGGTCGATTACCAGGTGACCGGGAGTTCGTTCACGCCTTGGATCGTGGAGCCGGGACGCAAGGTGAGCCGGTCGGAGGGGACGGCCAGGCGCAGGGTCGGAATGCGCTCGAAGAGCGCGCTGAGGATGATCTCCAGTTCCAGGCGGGCCAGGTTCTGGCCCAGACATTGGTGCACGCCGTAGCCGAAGGCGATGTGGTGGCGCGCGGAGCGGTGCACGTCGAAGGTGTCGGGCTCGGCGAAGACCGAACCGTCGCGGTTGGCAATGGAATTGGAGACGAGCACGCCCTCGCCCGCCTTGATCACCTGACCGTCGATCTCGATGTCGGCCTTGGCGAAACGGCCGCCCGCGATGTCGGCGATGGCGAGGTAGCGCAGAAGTTCTTCCACCGCACTCGAGATGAGGGCCGGATCGGCGCGCAGGGCGGCATGCTGGTCCGGATGTTCGAGCAGGGTTATCACCGACAGCGAGGTCATCGACGCGGTGGTCTCGTGGCCCGCCACGAGCAGCAGGATCGAGGAGGCCACGAGGTCCTCGCGGTCGATCTCGCCGTGCGCCAACTGATCCGCGACCAAATGGGACAGCAGGCCGGGACCCGGCTCGGCTTGCGACCGGGTGATCAGCCCGTCCAGGTACACGGCGAGATCGTTACGCGCGGCGATCGCGGCTTCGCCGCTGGTCGACTGCACCAGGCGGCGGCTGGCGTCCTGGAATTGCTCGTGGTCTTCGTACGGCACGCCGAGCAGCCGGCAGATCACCATGGACGGCACGGGCAGCGCGAACTGGCTCACCAGGTCGGCGGGTGGGCCCGCGGCGAGCATGTCGTCGATGAAGCCGTGCACGATCTGCTCGATGTCGGCGCGCATGGCCTTGACCCGTTTCAGGGTGAACTCGCTGATCAGCATGCGCCGTTGCGTACTGTGCTCCGGCGGATCGAGGCTGATGAACGCGGGTTTGGTTTCCTTGAAAACGCGGAAGCGCGGCGAAAGAGCGGGAAAATTCGCGTGCGCGCGATCCGACGACAAGCGCGGATCGGCGAGCAGGGCGCGGGCGGTCTCGTGTTTGGTGACCACCCAGGCCTGGGTTCCGTCGAAGAGCGTCACCTTTCGCAGCGAGGCCGCTTCGTCGCGCAGCTGCGTGTACTGCTCGGGCAGTCGGTAAGGGCAGGTGCGGTCGCTCGGAAAGGCTGGAGCGTTGTCGGTTCGGGGTGTCACAACTGTGTCGGTCATCGGTCCCCTCGAGATCGTAAGATACTCTTAGTACTCTATTTTTAGATTAGAGTGTCTTCCCAAGCAACGCAACGTTTTTCAGGAGCCAGGCCCGCCAGTGAAACTCCAGCAATCCGTCGACGAGGCGGCCGGCTACCGCAAGGGCACGCGCAGGCGCGGTGAGGAATTGGAGCACGCCATCCTCACCGCGACACTAGACGAGCTCGCCGAGGTGGGTTATCCCGCGCTCACCATGGACGGGGTTGCGGCCCGGGCGCGCACCAGCAAAACCGTGCTGTATCGCCGCTGGGCCGGCCGCGCCGAATTGGTCGTGGACGCATGCAAATTGGGCGGCATCACCGATGTCGAACTCCCCGACACCGGCGAACTCCGCACCGACGTCATCGCCCTGCTGCGCCAGATGGCCACGAAGATGGCCACGCCGTTCGGCGGCATCATGCGCGGCCTGCTCGCCGAGCTCACCCGCGATCCCGAACTCGGCCGTCTCATCCGCGAACACGTGCACAAGGCCGGTCCCGCGACGATCCACACGATCCTGGAGCGGGCCGTCGAACGCGGCGAGGTGGATCGCGCCATCCTCGGCTCCCGCCGGGCCACCGTCGCACCGGACCTGTTGCGCAACCACTTCCTGCTGTTCGGCGATCCGGTCGAGGAGGAGGTGATCCTCGGCATCGTGGACGAGGTCTACCTGCCGCTGGTCCTGCGTCACCCGCCTTCGTCGCACTAAGGCCATTTCGGCGACGGTGCCGGCACACGACCCGTTCAACTGCCGACCGTAACGTTCGACGGGTAGCGGCGGACGGAGATCCCCATGCTCGATCCACGACTCAGAACGGCCTGGCTGGCCAACATCGCGGTGGGCGCGGCCGCAGTGACGGTGCGGACACCGCTCTACCCGCAGCCGGGTATCACCCTGATCCGTGCCGATTCGGCTCGGACCCAACGCGATTCGATGGATGCATCCGACCTCGAACTGGTCACCGTGACCGACCGGTCCGCGATCCTGACCTGGACGACCCGGGTCCGCGATCGCTCGGGACGCCGGCGCCCGGCCCCCGCCGACACCGAAGTTCGCCTCGCACCGGCCGACAGCCTGGCGCCCGCCCGGACCTACCACCTCGATTCCCGGTGCACCGCATATCATTACGCGGAAATCACCGGACTGGAGCCGGGCCGCGCCTACCGGTTCGAGGCGTACTCGAACGGCCGCCGCGCCGTTCCCGCCCGCACCCTGGTGACCCGTCGATCCGGAACACCGGAATCCACCGGCACGTTCACCACCGCGACACCCCCGCCGGGCCGGCTGCTGCGCACCATCGCACTTGCCAACGACGTGCATTACGGCGAGCACACCAGCGGACTCGTGGTCAGCGGTCTGCCGACGGGGGTCCGCCACGACACCGCGCAGTACCCGGAATTCATGCTGGACGCCCTGCTCGACGATGTGCGCAGTCCGGACCGCGCCGCCGATCATCTCATCATCGCCGGCGACCTCACCGACAGCGGCACGCGCGACCAATCACTGGCCGTACGTGCACGATTGGACCGCTGGGGTGTGCTGGGCCGGGACTACTTCGTCTGCCGCGGCAATCACGACAAACCCGAACAGGTGCATGGCGAAACCCGCGACCACTGGGGCGCGGTGTTCCACAGCCGTCAGCGACTGGTCGAAAACCACCTCGGCGGCCTGCGCCTGATCGGACTCGACACCACCCGGCTGACCGGCTCCGGCGGCACTATCGTTGCCCCGCAACGGGATCGGCTACGCGAAATCCTGTCCGCCGACCCGCACCGGCCGACGTTGATATTCGGCCACCACCCGGCGACATCGTATGCCGCAGTGAGCAATCCGGGCGGACCCGGCTTCGTCCTCGACCCGTCGAACACCGCCGCGCTGCACGCCCTCTACCGCACCGCACCCGGCGTCTTTCTCCATCACAGCGGCCACACGCACCGAAATCGCCGCAGCCGCCCCAACATCGGCATCGAGGTGGAGTTCCTCGAGGTCGCGGCGGTCAAGGAATATCCGGGCGGATACCTGCTGCTGCGCATCTACGAGGGCGGGTACACGGCGAACTTCTACAAGACCCGTTCCGACGCCGCCCGCAGCTGGAGCACCCGCACCCGCCGCCAATACCTCGGCCTGCACCCCGATCACTCCCTCGGCAGCTGCACCGACCGCAACCACGTCACCCTGCGCGACTTCTCCGGCTTGACCTAGATCCAGCCCTTCTCCCGCGCCTTGAGGGCGGCCTCGTAGCGGTTGGCGACGCCGAGTTTGGCCATGGCGGAGGAAAGATAGTTGCGGGTGGTGCCGGCGGAGAGGTGGGCGCGGCGGGCGATGTCTTCCACGGACGCGCCGTCGATGGCGTACTCGAGCACGTCGGCCTCGCGGGCGGTGAGCACAGTGTCGCCGGCGCTGATGGCTTCCGCGGCCAGTTCCGGGTCGACGTATCGGCCGCCGCGGTGCACGGTGCGGATCACCTCGGCCAGGGTCGCCGCGGAGGTCGTCTTCGGCAGGAAGCCGCGCACGCCGGCGGCGAGAGCGCGTTTGAGGTAGCCGGGACGGCCGTGACTGGTAACGATCAGGGTGCCCGCACCGGGGGTGAGCCGCTGTAGTTCGATGGCCGTCTCGATGCCGTCGATGCCGGGCATCTGCAAGTCGATGACCGCCACCGCTACCGGCGCACCGCTTTCGGCGCGCCGCCGCCAGGCGGCCAGCAGTTCCTCGCCGGAGCCGACGTGCTCGATCACCTCGAGGTCGGCCTCCAGATCGAGCATGGTCGCCAGGGCAACCCGGACGAGCGTCTCATCGTCGGCGAGAAACACCGGAATCATTTGTTCTCCCAATGGATTTCGAGGATGAACCGCTCGGGTGACGCGGTCACGTCGAGGGTCGCGCCGATCGCCGCGAGCCGCTCGCCGAGGCCGCGCAGGCCGGATCGCTCCCCCGGCGTGCCGTCCGGCCGGTCATTGCGCAGCGACATGCCCGCGTCGCCGAGGGTGAGCACCGCCGAGGTGGCCGAGGAGTGTTCGACGATGTTCGTGGTGCCCTCGCGCACGACCCACGCGGCGACCTCGTGGAACCGCGCCGGCACCTTGGCGGCATCGCCTTCGACGTCGAGCCGGCAGCCCACCGCCGACAGCAGCGAGCGCGCGCCGCCCACCTCCCCCATCAGATCGATGCCCCGGTAGCCGCGCACCAGTTTTCGCATCTGCCCCATCGACTCGACCGCGAGCGTCTTGACCTCGTCCATCTCCACGGCCGCCCGATCGTCCTGGCCGGATCGCGAAAGCACCGCCGCGAGTTCGCTTTTCACCGCGATCGCGGAGAAGCCGCGGCCGACGATGTCGTGCAGATCCCGGGCGAAGCGCAAACGCTCTTCGGCCACTTGCAATTCGGCCTCGACCCCCTTCGCCCGGTCCAGCTCGTCGACCACCCGCACACCCCACGCGGTCAGCAATGTCGTTGCGACGACGAAACATCCGGCGACGTAGGTCACGGCGGCCAAGACCAGCACCATCAGCGGCACCGAACCGATGAGCAACCCGGTGGCCACGCTGACGCCGAGCACGATCCACCATTTGTGCCGCAGGAACGAGACGACGGCGAGCATGCCGAGCACCGCCGCGAACAGACTCCCGACCCGCGCTTGCTCCACCACCGAATCACTGCCGGCCAACCTGGCGACCAGAGCGAAGACCAGCCAGACCCCCACCAGCGCCAGGCTCGAGGCCGGCAACGCCCACCGCCGCCACCGCGCGTCCGACGGCCCGGCGAAGTCCGGTTGCACCTCCAGCGCGACCACCGACGCGACGCCGGCGACCACGGTCCCGATAGTCAGCCACGGTCCGCGCGCACTGAGCGACATCCCCGCGATCGCGGACAGCACCGCGATCTGGATGGTGACGCGCGTGTAGAGCCGGAACTTGTCCGGCCCTGACAACGCGTCCCACCAGGAGGTCAAGCGGCTCAACCGCGATCGTCCCAGCGGAAGCTCTTGCGGGTCAGCGCGAGCGCCAGGACGGTCCATATCGCCAGTGTGGCAAACGGCCGGCCGAGTTCGGCGAAAGTGCCCGCGAAATCGAGGGCCACGTCGGTTGCGGCGGCGGTGGACGGCTTGCCGGACGCGCCGAGGGAAACCAGGTCGGAGATGGCCGCGAACGGCGTCCAGTCGGCCAGCGTGGCCAGCCGGTCGGGCAGGATCGTGCGGATGGATCCGAGGCCGACCATCGCGACCACCATGATGGGCAGCGAGGTCATCTGGGCGGCCTCGGCGTTCTTCGTCACCGCACTGGTCGCGAGCGCGAGCAGGGAGAACAGGACGAGCCCGAACAGTAGCGCGAGCGCGATGGCCGGCGGGTTGACCGGCGCCGGCGCGCCCGCGCCGTAGATGACCGCGGCGACGACGACCGTGCTGAAGGCCGTCATCACCACGCCGGGGACCGCCGGGGCGGTGAGAATCTGCCAGTCGGCGGCCTCACCCGTGCGCAGCCGCTTCAGCACGCCTTCGCTGCGGCGTGTGGTGACCATCGACAGCACCGAGTAGTACTGCACGAAAAGCAAAGCGAGCAAGGTGAACAGCTCGAACGCGATCGCCGCCGTGGTCGTCGTCGGCGCGTCGTCCTTGATCGCGATGAAATACGTGGCGAGCGGAATGCCGATCGGGAACAGGGTCGCCATCCAGACCAGCGTCTTGTTCCGCCGGAACTGCAAGTACTCGGCCCTCGCCAGCGCGGCGAGCGGGCGGCGGCGGAACGCGGGAACGGGTGCGGCAAGGGTGGTCATCGGGCTGCTCCGATCAGTTCGGGAGTGGCCGCGGACGGCGCGACCGGTTCGTTGGCGATGTCGAGGAAGACGGCCTCCAGCGAGACGGCGTGCGCCGCGAGCCCGCCGAGGCGCAGTCCGTGCTCGCGGGCCCAGCCGAGCAGTTCGAACAGGTGACCCTGCAGGTCGTAGGTGCTGACCGTGACCCGCGCCCGCGCGTCCACCTGTGCGTCCCGTAGCCGCGGCAACGGCAGTCCCGGATGATCGAAGACGATCCGCGCCGGATGACCGTCGACGATTTCGCGCAGCGTGCCCGCCCGGGCGACCGCGCCCTTGTGCATGATCGCGATCCGGTCGGCCAGCGCCTCGGCCTCGTCCAGGTAGTGCGTGGTGAGCACCATGGTCACGCCGGAGTCCTTGAGGCCGGCCAGCAACTGCCAGGTCGCCCGGCGGCTCTCCGGATCCAGCCCGGTGGTCGGCTCGTCCAGGAACAGCAGGCGGGGTCGGCCGAGCAGGGCGCAGGCCAGGTCGACGCGCCGTTGCTCACCACCCGAGAGCGATCCGACGCGGACGTCGGCGCGATCGACCAGGTCGACCTGAGCGAGCACGGTGTCGGCGGTGGCCGGATCGCTGCACGTCCCGCGCCACATCTCCAGGGTCTCGCGGACGGTCAGCTCGGCGGGCAGGCCACCGGCCTGCAACATGATCCCGACCTGCGCGCGCACCTGCGCACGGTCCCGGCGCGGGTCGAGGCCGAACACCTCGACCACACCGGATGACGGCGCGGCGAGCCCCTCCAGCAGGTCCAGGGTCGAGGTCTTGCCCGCCCCGTTGGTGCCGAGCAGCGCGAAGACCTCACCCTCGAAGACTTGGAGGTCAACGCCTTTCACCGCCTCGAACGCGGTCTTGCCGGCACCGTAGGTGCGGCGGAGGCCGCGGGCGGTGATGACATCGTCGGCCGGTCGCGAATGCTGTGCGCGGTCCGGCGAATGAGTGCTGTTCATGGCTTCAACGATCGCGGACCGCGACCGGCGGCAGTAGTAAGCGCAGTCACCGAAACCCGATGGGTTGTGCATGGATCGCCGATGACAAAAGTCATACGGTTGCGGCCGGAACAGCGGGGTACAACCTGGTCACTATCAGGAGGTTCTACATGTTGGCCATTGCCGCCGCCGTAGCGTTCGCACTCGCGTTGCTGCTCGATCTGACCACGACCACCCTCGGTGACTCCATTACCGCGGGCACCCTCACCACCATCGGACTGCTACTCGTGGCCCTGCATCTGGCCGGCGTCGGCACCGGGGCGCGCTCGTTCAACTTCCGTCGCCGCGGCAGGCGGTAATCTGGTAAGCCGCACCGGTACAACGCAATGCGCGCATAAGCGGTGCGGTCGAACACACGGAGGCCGGTACGGGCTGTGAACGCCCGTGCCGGCCAGCGCGTCTCCCACTCTCCGTCGTACGACGGCCTTGACTGTGCCGCCACGGCATGGTCTTGACTGATCTGCGTTCTGGCGCCTGCCTTCGTCCGCTTCGAGGAAAGCAACCGCCGGAACTCGCCGATCAATCGCTATCGAGGGAGACCGCTGTGTCAGCCGACACCACCACATTCCCGGACGCAGCCCCGGAACAGGCCGGAAGCGTTGCGCCGCTGAGCAATTGGGGGCGCTGGGGCGATGACGACGAACGGGGTACGTTGAATCTGATCACGGACGAGGCGCGGGAACGAGGCGCGCGCGAGGCACGCACCGGACGCTCGGTGCCGCTGGCCGTACCGATCCACCCCGCGCCGGTGATCAGCGGCCCCCTGGGGCCGCACTCGGCCGAGACGTCTCCGGTTCAGCTGGTCATGCAGTACACGGGGACCCCCGTGTTCGCGAACGCGGACATCATGACCGTCACCAATCACCACATCGGGTCGACGCATCTGGATGCGCTGGCGCACATCGTCGTCGACGATCAGGTCTATCCCGGGCGGCCGCTCAGCGAGAGCGTCACCATGAGCGGCGTCCAGCACGGGTCGACCGCGGCGTTCGCCGCCGGGATCGTGACCCGCGGCGTCCTGCTCGATCTGGCGATCGACGGTCCGGTGCCCGCCGACCGCGCGATCACCGCCGCGGATCTCGACGCCGCGGAGCGGCGCCAGGGCGTGCGGCTCGAATCCGGTGACGCGCTGGTCGCCCGATTCGATTGGGTGGCAACGCGGTATCGCGGCAACCCGATGCCCGGGATGACCATCGACGCACTGCGCTGGATGCACGAGCGCGGCGTCGCGCTGTACGCCGGGGACCTCTCGGATACCTACCCGCCGCAGCCGGGCGGCCCCCCGGCCATGCACGGCGTGGCACTGCCGAGACTCGGCATGCCGCTGATCGACGGCGTGGACGCCGACGAACTCGCTGCGGTCTGCGCGGAACTCGGTCGCTATAGTTTCCTGTTCGTTGCCGCACCACCACGCATCCACGGCATGACGGGAGTTCCGGTCAACCCGGTCGCGATCTTCTGATCGGGCCTCGATTTCTGTTGGGAGACAACGGCATGCGCCGAACTGTGTTATCCGCGATCGTCGCGATCGTCGCGGCGTCGATGGTTCCAGGTGTGGCGGCGGCGACGGACCCGCTGCACTGGGGTGCGTGCCCCGCGGACGTGACCGGACCCGGTCTGCAATGTACGACTCTCGATGTGCCGCTGGACTATCGGAACCCGGACGGTCCGCAGATCCAAATCGTCGTCTCGCGTTTGCCCAGCGGCAACCCCGCGCAACGCCGGGGCGTGCTGCTCACCAACACGGGCGGTCCGGGCGGGGCGGGGCTGAGCTTTCCGGCCGATCTCGCCACGCTCGGCCTGCCGCGGAACGTGCTCGACAGCTACGACGTGATCGGCTTCGACCCGCGCGGCGTCGGCCACAGCGCGCCGGTCACCTGCGCGCTGACCCCGGCGCAGCAGACGAGCAACATCCCGCCCTACGCCCGCGACCCGATCGATGTGGCACAGCGCACGGCGGTGGTGAAAAACATTGCCCACCAGTGCGCTACGTCCGCGACGGCAGCGACGCTGCCGTTCATCAACACGGCGAATACCGCGCGCGACATGGACCGGATCCGGGCGGCGCTCGGCGAGGAGAAGCTGTCCTATCACGGCATCTCCTACGGGACGTACCTCGGCGCGGTGTACGCGTCGCTGTTCCCCGACCGCACCGACCGCGTGGTGCTGGACAGCGCGGCCGGACCCGGCGGTTTCGACAGCACCCACTCGCGCAGGCTGGCCGAGGGCTTCCAGGAGCGATTCCCCGATTTCGCGGCGTTCCTCGCCGGCCACCCCGAATACGGCCTCGGCGGCACGCTCGAGCAGGTCACCGCGAAGTACCACGAGCTCACGGCCAAGCTCGACGCGATACCGAACCCGGCCGGCGGCGGCTATGGTGCGCTGTTCCGGCAGGCCAATTTCGGCATGCTCTACTACGACAAGACGCTGCCGCAACTGGCCGAGGTCTGGCGCGCGGCCGACACCGGTCAGGCCGGTGACCCCCCGCCCGCGCAGCCGGACCAGGACAACTACCTGTCCAGCCAGCTGCATGTGATCTGCAACGACTCCGCGTGGCCGAAATCGGAACTGACCTACCAGGCCAACGTCGCGGCCGACCGGGTCCGCTACCCCATGTTCGGTGCGGCGGCGGCCAATATCTGGCCGTGCGCCGACTGGCCGGACCCGGTGGAACCCGCGGTGCGGATCGACGACCACGGCCCGTCGAACATCCTCATCGTGCAGAACCTGCGCGACCCGGCGACACCGCTGTCCGGAGCACGCGAACTGCAACGAGCATTCGGTGACCGCGCTCGACTGGTGACCGCCGATCAGGGCGGGCATCTCGCCTATCTGTTCAAACACAACACCTGCTTGAACGACTCGGTGACGACCTTCCTCGCCACCGGACAGCGTCCGCGGCAAGACGTGGCCTGCGCGGCCGAACCCGCACCCGCCGGTGGGTGACGCGACGCTACGGCGAACTGACCGAATTCGAACTCACCTGAGCAGCGCCGTGTCGCAATCACGCTGTGCGCGCGGGAGTTTCCTCGGGGGCCGGGTCGAGGCCGCGGCGGCGGAGGTCGGCGCCGGAAAGAAGGGGCCAGTTCTTGCGCAGGACGTAGTCGAGCCAGAAGCCGCAGGCCTGGGAGGTGAGGACGGCGGTGAGGACGAGGGTGGTGTAGAAGGTGGCGTTGATGATGCCGGCGTCGAAGGCGACGGAAGCCATGACGATGCCGGGGCCGCCGCGGGCGTTCTGGGTGACGGCGAGGTTGATGATGTCGAGGCGGTTCATGCCGGCGAGCTTCGCGCCGAGGCCGACGGACAGGAAGACGACCAGGGAGGTGCCGAGTAGGAAGCCGGCCAGCATGAGCGGGTCGAAGGTCTTCGAAAGGTCGAGGCGGTAGCCGACTATCGCGAAATAGAGGGGCACGAAGAAGTGGCCGGAGATGTCGCTGAGCGATTGCATCGGGTCGCGGAAACGTTCCTGCTCGGTGCCGCGCATGCCACCCATGACGCCGAAGCCGGCCAGCAGGGCGGCGAAGGCGAGGGTCACGTCGAGCGCGGCGGCCAGGGACACGTAGCCCAGGAACACCGTGAGCATCCAGGCGATGGGCGAGTTGCGCGCCACCACATTCCAGCTCGCCCGCGACAGCGTGCGCAGCACAGCGGGCATGACGGTGAGGGCGAGCAGCACGTAGGCCGCGTTGACCGCCATGTGACCGCCGATGGCGGCGGTCAGGGTGCCGCCGTCGCTGTTCAGGGTGGCGGCCGCGATCGCGGTCGCCACGGACAGCACACCCCACAGGGCGATGTCTTCCAGTACGGCCGAACCCAATTGGAGGCTGGCGAAGCGGGTGTGCAGGATGCCGAGGTCGTAGAAGATCTTGGTGATGACCGGGATCGAGGTGACCGCGGTCGCGGCGGCGAAGACGAGCACGACGGCCTGCTCGCTGCCCGCGGAACCAGTGAACAGCTCGAGCGGCAGCAAGGGCGCGGCGAACAGCGCGATGAAGAACGGCAGCGGCGTGCCGATGCCGAGAATCCACGCGGTCGCCTTGCGATTGTCCTTGCCCAGCAGGTGCTTTGCCGCACATCCGGAGACGAACATCAGCATGAGCAGGCCGAGGTTGTAGAGAAATCCGAACACCACCGCCTTGGATTCCGGGTTGCCGGTGCCGAACAGGCCGGCGGCGAAGCCGGGCGCCAGCTTCCCGAGAACGGTCGGTCCGAGCAGAATTCCGGCGAGAATCTCGCCGACCACCTTGGGCTGGCGCAGTTTCCGGAACAGCTGGCCGAGCAGGTTCGCCCCGAGCAGCAGCACCAGGATGGCGAGCAGGATCTGTCCCAGTTGCGGATTCGTCATCGAAGCTCTCTGCCTTTCTGGCGGCACCTGCCCCCGGGGCGGTGGCTACAGCAACTCGTGCTCGATCCGGCGCAGGCTCCGATACGACCGTTCGATCTCGGCGGGATCCCGATGCACCAGGAACACCACACCGGGCGAGGAGTTGAGATCGACTGTCGGCCTGGTCATCATCTGATCGGCGATGCGGAAACGCACGCTCTCGATGGCGGGTAGCCGTTCGAGCTGCTCGCGCAACGCCTGCGCGGGCAGCGGAACCTGCCGGTGCGCAATGAGATTCACACAGCGCGCGTGTTCCCGGCGCGCGTACACCAGCGGCTGCGCCGCCAGCGCACGCCCTGCCCCGGCGTAACAATCCATGGTCAGGTCGACCTGGTTCACCCCCGTGCCGCGATCGAGCGCGGCGGGATTCGCCAGCCCGGACAGCCGCGCACCGGTCTCCAGCAGCACCGGACCCGTTGCGGTATAGATCAATTCGGTGTGCGCGGGGCCGTTCGCGATGCCGAGCGCGTCGAGCACACCCGACACGTAGTCGAGAATCTCACCGAATCGCGGGTCCGCCTCGGACAGCAGGTCCTCACAGTCGTAGATGCGGCGGTTGTCCCGCACGGTCACCTTGTGACTGATCCACGCATCGGTGAACCAGTGCACACCGTCGCGGCTCACCGAATTGACGATGTATTCGTCGCCGGCCAGATACTCCTGCGCCAGCACGTCCGCGTTGGTCCGCAGCATCAGATTCGTCTTGCCGAGGATCGCTCCCACCGCCGCGCGGATCTCCGCGTCGGAGTCGCTGATGAACACGTCCTCGGATCCCGCGCTGTCCAGCGGCTTGATCACCGTCCGCCCGAGACCGGCGGCGCGGCGCCACTCCAGCAGTCCCGCGACATCATGGCCGCGCCGCTGCCGCGCGGTGCGCAATCCCGCGGCGGCCACCGCCTCCAACATGTAGAACTTGTCCCGCCGCACGTACGACAGCGCCGGATCATTGCCGCGCAACCCCAGTTTCGCGGCGATCTCGTCGGCCACCTCGACGCCGAACTCGCTCGCCGCGATCACCGCGACCGGTGACAGTTCGGCGAGCCGATGCAGCACATCGTCCGCCTGATCGGCGTAGGACAGATCCTCGTCGAACAACTCGGCGGGCAGGCTCGCCGCGAAGGTCGCGGGCAGGTGCGCCCTGGACCGGACGTGGATCAACCGGTGCGCGCGCCGCGCGTGCCGGGCCAGCAGCGCGCCGGTGGAGAACGCGTCCACCAGGACGACAACGGACGGATTACCTTCGGACATCGAGCATCCCATCGGGGTGGCTGTCATAACTGTTGGCCACGTGGTCGAGCATCCCGTAGAGGGCTGCGGAGCCGAGTCGGGCGAGATCGTCGCGACCGGCGCTGGCGGGCAGGGGAAGTCGGCCCAGCTTCCCCCAGCGCAGCGCACCCTGCTCGTCGATGACCGAGGTGGTCGCACCGAGGTTGTCGGCGTGCAGGCAGAAGGGCACGTCGAGCAGCCCGGCGGAGAACGCGGCCAGCAGCGCCTTCCCTACGTCCGGGTCCAGATTCAGCACCGTGTCGATGAGGGTCCGCGCTTCGCCGAGCACCTCGGCGAAGTACTGCCCCTCGCTCGGCGACGCCGGGTCGAGCGGCCCGGCCGCCTCCTCCGACGCCATTCGCAGCGCCGCGATATTTTCCGCGATGGACGGTATCTGCCAGGCCTCCGACACCGTCTTGACGATCATCCGTTCGCACCCGGTCGCCGCGGCCAGCCGGGCGCTGTCCCGGATCAGCCGAGTCGCGCCGTCGGGTGTGCGCGGGAACAGGCCCATGTACGTGTAGAGCACCACATGCCAGGTCACATCGCCCAGGTATTCGGCGGCGAGGGTGCGCAGCGCGCGCAGCGCACCGCGATCCTGTTCGGCCAGGGTGCCCTGCGCGTAACTGAACGACATGTACCGCAGGCCGTGCTGCCGGAAGAACAACCCCTCCAGCACCCCCATCGCCACCAGCAGCGACGGGGGGCACAGCTGGCCGAGCATACAGCCGCCGAAACTCTCGATGTGCCCGAATTCGGCGGCATCCGCCAGATACCGGGTGCTTTCGGCCCACGCCGCGACCGCGTCGCGCAGCGGCAGCCTGCTGTAGGGCAGGCAGTACGACACCGGGCCGCCCTCGGTCGCGTCCAGCCCGACCTCGACCGACCGCTGGAAGACCCGCAACGGCAGCGCGGTGCCGTGCCGGACCTGCACCGGAAACGTGGGTTTGTACAAGCCGGACAACAACTTCCGGGTTTCTTCGACCGGGTGGGAGACGATCGGATACCCGTTCAGCTCCTCTCCCGCGGCGAGCCGTTCCAGCGGCGTCCGGTAGTCGCCGACGCGGGTGTAGCTGTCCAGCGTAAGCGTGCCGATCACCGGGAAATCCAGCTGCGCGACCCGGGCGAGCCCGTCCCGCATGCCTTTCAGGCTGCCGAAGCCCATGCGCGGCTGGACGACCAGCTGTCCCGCGGCGGCGCGGTCCGCCACGAAACTGTCGAAGAACCCGGCCACGTCACCTACCCGAAATCAACTCGAGGGCAGGCAGTCCCGAACGCGCGTCGACCGTGTGCACCTCGGACTTGTGCGGGTCACCCGCGCGCACCCTGGCCATCACGGTGTCACCGGACGCGAAGTCCACCAGCGAACTGCCGTAGAGCGTGCGCAGGTGCGAGATGGACAGCCCGGACACCTCGGCCAGCCACCCGGCGCTGTCGTTGCCCGGCTCACCGCGCAACGCGGCGTGCAATGCCGGAAGCTCGGCGACCCGCTCGGGGTGGCGTCGTTCGACGAAGTCCGCCAGCCGCGCACCCTGATCGGTGAACGGCGAGAACACCATCGCGACGAGCGCGTCCTCTTCCAGCCCGAACGCACTCTCGGCATAGGCGGCCGCCACCGCGCGCCGTTCGGCGATCTTGTCCGGTGAGGCATACCGCGCGAGGGCGAGATCGATGAGCCGATCCGGCATTTCCTTGCGCCGCATCATCGTCTCGGCGAACTCCAGATACTCGGTGATGCCCGCCGCGTAGGTCCGGCCCTCCACGTACTCGACCCGCAGTCCGCGCAGATGCGCCATGAGAGTCGGGTTGGCGCAGTCGGATTCGGTGAAGCTGAACGCCAGGTCGTCGAAGCGGAAGCCGAGGAAATCGACGATCAGGTCCCAGTGGTCGTGCACGCGGTAGCTGACCAGGTCGTAGATGGAGACGAAGGTGGGCTGCACCGACCGGTCCCCCACCGCGACCTCGCGTTCGGCGGGCTCGTGCTGATCGTCGCCGAACAACTCACGGAAGTACGCGTCGCCGACCCCGCGCAAGGCCGCCAGAAGATCTTGGAAGGTCATGCCCTTGCGCTGCACGTCGATGCCGATTCCCTTGGCCAGCCGCAGGATCCACGCGGCATAGAGCGCCTGTTCGCGGCGGGAGTCGCCGGTCATGATGGCGTCGACTCCGCCGCGCCACCACGCGGCCCGGCCGTAGAAATCAGCGACCGCAAGATTGCAGCTGTTGCAGAAAGTGGGGCGTCCGTCACCGGCCGAGCGGTGTCCGTTCATCAGGACGTCGAGCCGGTTGATCGCCACCAGCTTGTCCGGCAGCGGCAGATCCACCCGGAACGGGCGAATCTCGGTGTGGTCGATGGTGAGCAGTTCGGCCCGGTCGTCGTCGAGCAGGCCGAGCGCCGAGTACACCCGATCGATGTTCTCCATCACCGCGCCGACCACGCCGGCGTGCCGCATGTTCGCCACCCGCATCAGGAAGGTCCGGTCGTGGGTGAGTTGCAGGTGCAGCTGCACGGCCCGCACGAACGCGACCACATACGTGCTGTCCTTGCCGCCGCCGTAGGCCACCATGACCTTGTAGTCGGCGAGGTCGTCGAGACCGCCGGCGTCCTCGATCAACTTGTCGCCGACGGCCGCGACGCCTAGTCGCTCCTCCTCGGTGAGGAAGCCGATCAGCTGGTCGTAGCGTTTCTGGTCGTCCTTGGCATCGTGGTTCACAGCGGTTCCGCCTCGAAGTCGAAGTTCTCGATGATCTTTCGGATGCCGGCCTCGACGACGTGCTCATCCTCGTGCAGCAAGATGAAGCGCCCGCGGTGCAGCGCGTCGTACGCGCCGCCGGGCGCGAGCACCTGGCCCGGCGCGGGCAGCAGTTCCCGCCAGACGATCGGCACCTGGTCGCGCATGGACGCGACCCGCAGCACCCGCTCGGACCGCTCGGCGGACTTGGGCATGATCAGCCATCCGCCGGAGGAGTCGGCCGACTCGGGGATCGGCGGGACCGGGCCGCCCGAAAGGACCCGCAGGAACATCTCGTACAGGTTCACGCCGAACACCCGGTAGAGCAGGTGCGGCACCTCGGCGCCGCCCACCCGGCCGCCGATCTCCAGGAACACCGGATCGCCGGCCGGGGTGATGAACACCTCGAGGTGAAAAGGTAAGCGGCGCAAGCCGAGTGCGGTGGCGATCTGCTGGGAGAAGTCCTCGATCTGCGTTCGCCGCGGCGACGGACTCATCAGGACCGACCCGAGCGGAGCCCCGTGGGTGAAGGACAGGCAATCGTTGATGTAGCGCGAGACCGCCTGGAACGCGACGTGGGAATCGTCGTCGACGAAGCCGTCGACGTGGTAGATCTCCCCCGCGATGAACTCCTCGACCTCGTAGCCGTCCAGTTCGAGTTCGCTGAGCGCGCCGGTCAATTCCGCGTCGTTGCCCACTCGGCGCACGCCGATGCTGGCGGCCGCGGCGACCGGCTTGAGGATCAGCGGGTAACCGCTGGCCGCCGCGAAGGCCCGAACCTGTTCCGCGCTCGTACAACTCGCGAAGCGCGGCACCCGGATGCCCGCCTTGTCCAGCACCTCTTTCATCCGGACCTTGTCCCGGTAGACGGCGACCTCGTCGCGGTCGGGTCCGGGAATCCCCAGATCCTCGCGGACCTTGGCCGCGATCTCCAGGGTGAACTCCGACAGCGCGAGCAGCTCGTCGATCGGTCCGACCCGGTCGAGGATCACCTCGACGGCCGCGCGCAGGGCGTCCACGTCGTTGACGTCGCCGACCTGGACCTGGCAGGCGATCTTCGCCGGATCCGCCAGCACCCCCTGGGCGCCCGGCCCGTCGACGACGTAGCTCACCTGGTTGGCGTCGTGATCGATGAATTCCTCGTAGCGGGTGAGTTCGTTGTCCCAGCGGATCCCGTCGTCGAAGCGTGGCCATCGATTGACGATGACGATGTGCATCAGTACACCTCTCGGGTCGCGGCGTCCTGATCCCACGGGGTGATCAGCGCCGGGTCCGCGCGCCAGGCGGAAAAGCCGTGCGCCAGGCCGAATTTCAGGAAGTCCTGGAAACGATCGATGGCGTCGTCGCCGAGGAACACGTCGGTGAAGCCGAGCTCGAGCAGCTCGCTGCGCACCCGGTCGTCGTCGGAGACCGCGGTGGTCAGCTTGCCGCCGATGGCGCAGGCCACCTCCAGCCCGCTGTCCTTCAGGTGGGTCAGCAGGACTTGCGCGCCGTGGAAACCGTGGCCGTTGACGCTCGACACCACCAGCAGGTCGGGCCGGTCCGCGCGAATGGCGGTGGCCACGTTCTCCACCGGCGTACAGGTGCCGAGGTTGTTGACCGACGCGCCGTGCTCTTCGAGCAGTTTTTGCAGGTAGACCAGGTTCCAGAGATGGGAATCGGACTCCACGGTGCACAGCACGCACCGGAAGGGAACGTTCATGTCACGACCTCAACGTTAGCGATCTCGCGGGCCTGCAACGCTTTACGGAAGCTGGCCATGGTCAACGGCAGGAATACCGCGCCGAACAGGCAGAGCAGGATGCCCAGCCCCAGCGCGAGTCGTTGGGGGCCGATGGTGGCGCCGAGGCCACCGATCAGCAGGCCCGCGATCGGATAGGACAACAGGTTGAGCAGATAGAACGGCCCCATGACCTTGCCGAGGTGCTCGCCGGGAATCACCTTCACCCGCTGGGTGCGGTTGTAGATGTTGTAGAGCGCGTCGCCGACGAGCATCAGGACAAAGGCAGGGGCATAGACCCAGTAGGACGGTGCGAGGGCCGCGATCAGGAGTGCGGCACTCATCAGCCAGAAGCCGGTTACACCGATGGGTCCGACGCCGACGCGGCGGAGCAGCGCGGGCATCAGCAAGAGGTTCAGCAGCCCGGTGACCCCGACGGCCGCGTTGAGCGCGCCGTAAGCCGAGTCGGGTGCCTGAAAAACGTCGGTGACCAGGGCTGCGTTCGAGACGATCAGCACGCCGACCACCAGGTTGATGGTGAAGTTGAGGATGCCGAGCAGCAGCACCGGGCGGATGCGCACCATGAGCTGCCAGCCGATCGCCAACTCCGGCAACACCTGCCGGGCCGCCCAGCCCACGGCGGCGCGCACCTTCGGCCTGGGCAGCGGCAGCCAGGTCAGCGCGCTGATGGCGAAAGCGCCCGCGGCGACCAGCAAGAGCCACAGCTTGCCGAGGAACGCCGCGGCCAGGATCGCGAGGGCGGGTCCGAGTGCCATGGCGAGCAATTCCATGTTCTGCACCAGGGACTGCACGGTGGCGATCTGCGAGTCGCGGGCGATCTGCGGGACCATCCGCTCGATCGACATGCGGATGGGCGCCACGCAGAGCGACAGGCACGCCCCGCCGGTCATCAGCGCGGGCACCATCCAGCCCGGCCGGGTCAGGCAGATCAGCACGACGACCACCAGGATGACCGCGCGCATCACCGCGACCCGGGTGAAAAGCCGTGCGCCCCCGTCCCGGTCGGCCAGCAGGCCGGCGAACGGGTAGGCGATCAGGGACGGCAGCCACTCCAGCGCGAACGCGAAGCCGAGCGTGGAGACCTGCTTGGTGTCGTGAAAGATCAACAGCGGCACCGCGAACAGCACTACCTGTTCGGCGATCAGTCCGAGCAGAACCCCGGTGGCGAAGAGCGCGCTGACCTTACCGATCCCGTCGGCTCCGCCCCCCGGCCCCCGGTGTTCAGGCACCGCCCGTGCCTTCATCCCAGCTGTCTCTCGTGTGCGCGAATGAGCGGCAGCACGTGGGTGTAGAAGATGCGCATCTCGTCGCGGGTCGGCCAGCCGGAGAAGATGAATTCGCTGATCCCGGCGGCCTTGTACTGGTAGAGGTAGTCGGCGACTTCCTGGTAGCTGCCGACCACACACAGCGCGGGGCCGCCGCGGTAGGGCACGAAGCCGGAGTAGATCATCGGCGAGAGCCAGTCGCCGTCGGCGCCTTCGGCGAGGCGGAAGGAGGTCTTCACCGCCACCGAATCCGACGCGGCGACGACCTGCGCGACCCACGCGCGGTGCGCTTCGTCGGGGTCTTCCTGCATGGCGGCGAGATCGGTGAGCGCCTGCTCGCGGGTCTCCCTGGCCAGCACGTGCATGCGGGTTCCGACCCGAATGCCCTTGTCCAGCACCGGTTGTGCCGCGGCGCCCATGCCCTCGGGGGTATCGCCGTAGCGCAGCCAGCAGTCGCCGTACATGGCGGCAGTCTCCTGCGCGATGTCCGAGGCGCCGCTCAGGTAGATCTCCGGGCGGCCGCCGCCCTTGTAGCCGAGGCCGAGCGCGGCCTCCTTGATGACGTAGTGGTCGCCCTCGTAGGTCAGCGGTTTCTCGCCGCGCCAGAAGCGATGACAGATCTCCAGGAACTCCTGGGTGCGCGCGTAGCGGCCGTCGTGCGCGACGAAATCGCCGTAGCCGGCCTGTTCCGCGGGCGAGATGCCGGCCACCAGGTTCAGCGAGATCCGGCCGTCGGACATCCACGAGATCGTGTTCACCACCTGGGTGAACAGCGTCGGCGAGAGCAGGCCGGGGCGGTAGGCGAGGATGAACGTGACGTTCTGGGTCTCTCGGACCAGCGCGCCGATCATCGGCAGCGGGTCGGGCATGTAGTCGGCGATGCCCATCAGCAGGGAGTCGACGCCGAGCGCGTCCGCCTCCTGGACGAAGTCCACCATCCCGTCGAAGTCGAGTTCGCCGACTCGGTACTTCTCGGTCGCTTTTTGCTGTCCGCTGTCCAGCGGCGCACACCAATGGAACCTCAACTGTCCCTCGTCGATGTTTCGTGCGGCAGACAGCGGGGCGAAGTTCGTGCGGTCGTAGTTCATTGTTATCGGGATTCACTTCCGGTATCGCAACGGAGGCATAAGCAGGTGATCGGTATCAATTCAGACAACAGCTGACTCCAAGACCACCCTCTCAGAATTACCACACCCGAAGCTGTACCCCCCAGATGCTTCCAACGGAAGTCGCACCCCGTACAACTCCCGGCCCTGTTAAAGCAAAGTTACATGGACTTCCGGTCGCTGTCAAAGGAGTATAAGCTGCCCCAGCGGCATGGTTTCAGCAATTGTTCGGCCACCCGCCCCCAACGGCCTCCGCGACACGTCCTAAATGATCTTCAACGCAGCAACCCCCCATTCGGGGGGATAGACGCGACCCCCTATCCGGGGGGTGGACAGCATCTTTAGCGACAGGGAGAATTGGCCCGCAACCAGTGCGTATGCCGCAGAGTGGAACGGGATCGGGGGGTTCGACGAAAACCGTCACATAATGGTTTCCCGCCAGTTACCGATTATTCAAGTCGACGACTCGCAGGATAGGGAACTTGGATATATACGGTAGCCGATATTGGACCAATTGCATACGAGGGATCGTCGGATATCAGGTGATTTAATTCGCCTGTCACATACGGACGGCGGATGCCGGATACGGACCGCCGAAACCCTCGCACGACTATTGAACGGATCGGACTTTGCCTGAATTGACTGAACCGACCGCGCCGCCACTACCGCGCGAGCACCTCACGTCGAAGCGAACCGTCGCGGCGTTGACCGTGCAGGCACGATTCCTGGCCGCGGCGCGCGAATTCCTGACCGCGGAGGGATTCACCGAACTGCTGCCGCCCATCATCGGTCCGGTGACCGATCCCGGCGCGCGCGGCGCGAAACAGGTGGATATCGATTACTACGGTCACCGCTACAAATTGATGACGAGCGGCATTCTCTACAAGCAGGCGTCGCTGCTCGCCTTCGACAAGATCTTCCACGTGGCCCCGAACGTGCGCCTCGAACCGCTGGAGACCGCGGTGACCCATCGGCACCTCGCGGAGTTCCATCAGCTCGACGTGGAGATCGCGAACGGCTCCCGCGAAGACGCCATGGACATCGCCGAGCGGCTGACCAAGTACGCGGTGGAGTACGTCCTGAGCAGCGCCCAGCGCGAACTGGAGGTGCTCGGCCGGGATCTCGAACAGCTGAAGCAGGTGCTCGCCGGCCCCTACGACCGCAAGCGGCACACCACCGCGGTGACCGAGCTGCGCGGCCTCGGCTTCGACCAGCGCGAGCACACCGAGATCGAATGGCAGGGCGAGGAAATCATCTCCGCGGCCGCCACCCGCCCGTTCTTCGTCACCGACTACCCCAAGGGTTCGCGCGGCTTCTACGACAGCGAGAACCCGGACGAGCCGGGCATGCTGCGCAACTTCGACCTCATCTTCCCCGGCGGGTTCGGCGAAATGATGAGCGGCAGTGAGCGCGAGTCGGATTACCGCACGTTGCTGACCCGCATGCGGGAAACCGGGGAGAACCCGGCCAAATACGAGTGGTACCTGACCCTGGCCCGCGACGGACTCTCGCCCAGTGCGGGATTCGGCCTCGGCGTCGAGCGGTTCACCCGGTTCCTCGGCGGCCTGGCCGCGGTCTGGCAGGCCACCGCGTATCCGAAGATTCCCGGGGAGCCGCGTCCATGAGCGTGCTGTCGGCGCCCGGCTTTCCCGAGCGGGAGGTGCGGGCGCGGGCGCGCACCGCGGCGGGTTCGGTTTTCCCGGACAACGCACAGTACGGTTCGACGTTGTTCGGCCAGGAACCGCCCGCGGCGGGGCCGGAATTCGATGCGATCGACCGGGCGCGGCTGGTGCCGCCGGTGTTCGTGCCGTTGCGTGCGGAGAAGATGTTCGATCTCGGGCGCGAACCGCTGGCCGGTGACGTCGATCTGACCACGACCATCGGCGGTCTGCGCTCGACGCTGCCGGTGTACGTGTCGGCGTTCGGCTCCACCGCGGTGGCCGACGGCGATCTCGGCGTCGCGGTGGCCGGGCAGGCGGGCGCCGCCGGGGTGCCGATGGTGATCGGCGAGAACATCGTTCCGGTGTCCGGGTACGGCCGGATGGCCGACGAGCAGCAGAGTTCGCTGCTGCGCCGGCTCACCGAATACACCAAGCGGGCGGCCGAGAACACCGGCGGCGTGATCGTCCAGCAGAGCACCGAGGACGCCGACGCCGAGGTCTGGAACCTGGTGTACAGCGACCCGGCGAGCGAGGCGCTGCTGACCTCGGGCCGCCTGGCCTTCGAGTTGAAGGTGGGTCAGGGCGCGAAACCGGGCGTCGGCGGCATGACCCTGATTCCCCGCGAACGGGGCGCGGATCTGTCGGCGCAGTACGACATTCTGGATATCTACGATCCCGCCCAGGCCCAGGTGTTGCGCTGCGCCACGCCCGGCACGTTCACCGAGGAGATTCTGCGCCAGCAGATTCGGTTGATGCGCAACAACTATCCGCGCTGCCGCATCTGGGTGAAACTGCCGCCGGCGCGGGACGTCGGCGACGCGGCGGCGGTCGCCTGGGCGGCCGGCGCCGACGCGGTGACCATCGACGGCGCCGAGGCCGGCACCGGCTGGGCGCCGCACGGTTTCCTCGGTCACGTCGGGCTGCCGCTGGCCGAGTGCCTGCGCCGGGCGGCCGGCCGAGAACGGGACGGCCACAGCCTGCTGGTCTCCGGAAGGTGCTGGGAGGGAACACGAGTCGTCAAATGCCTGGCGCTCGGGGCGTCCGCGGTGGGACTCGGTCGAGCGGCGCTGGTGGCCGCGGACGAGAATACTGATGATGGACTGACGAACCTGCTGTCGGCGTTCGAACTCGAGCTGCGGCTCCTGATCAGCGCGCTCGGCAAATATCGGATCGCGGATCTGGCTGCCGAGGACATCTGGTTTCCCTGCTGACGAAAGGACGCGATGAACTCGGAGCGACCGTGGCGTGTGGCAGTACTCGGACCCGGAGGTGTCGGCGGACTGGTGGGTGCGCTGCTGGCTCGGGCGGGACATGAGGTGATCTTTCTCGGTGGACCGGACTCGGTGCGTGCCGTGCGGGAGCGCGGCATGCGGGTGCGCAGCGGGATGTTCGGCGATTTCACGGTGCCCGCCGGGGCGCAGAGCGAGCTACACGCGCCCGTCGATGTGTGTTTTGTAGCGGTGAAGCAGAACATGCTCGGCCCGGCCGTCGAGCGGGTGTCCCCCGCCGCGCTGGGTGACGGGCTGGTGGTGCCGCTGCTCAACGGGATCGAGCATCCGGCGGCATTGCGCGCGCGGTATCGGCCGGAACTGGTTGCGCCGGGCGTGATCCGGGTGGCGTCGTCGCGGGTCGCGCCGGGGACCGTCATGCACGGGAGTCCGTTCATCGAGATCGATCTGGCGAGTGCCAGTGCCTCGCCCGACCGGCTCGACGACCTGGTCACGCTGCTCGACGGTGCGGGCGTGCAGGCCAGGACGCGCGCGAACGAGGCAGCCATGCTGTGGGGCAAGCTGTTCTACCTCGCTCCGTTCGCCCTGCTGACCACGGCCCATCGGTGTGCGATCGGCGACATGCGCAGCGTGCATCGCGAGCAGCTGATCGACCTCGTCGCGGAGATCGCCGCACTGAGCGACGCGGACGGCGTACCCGCGGATGTCGAAGCGGCACTGCGGTTCTACGACGACTTTCCGCCGGAGGCCCAGTCGTCGATGCGACGCGACGCCGAGGCCGGTCTGCCGTTGGAACTGGACGCGATCGGCGGTGCGTTGCTGCGCATCGGTCAGCGGCATGCCGTGCCGATGCCGCTGACCGAGCGTCTGGTCGCCGAGCTGACTCCGCTGAGCAAGGGATCGGCGCCGGCCGGATCGCGCGGCTGACCGCTCGCCCGCACCGCCGCCGATAGACTTCGAGCTCGAATCAGGAGGTCGACTCGTGACAGCGGAGCAAGCACAGCCGAGTTCGTCGGCGGCCGGTGCGTGGCGGGACAACGGCGTACGCGTCATCAAGGCGGACCAGCTCGACTCGAACACCGCTCAGACGCCCGGGATGGACCGCGCGGCCGCGATCGACGCCGCGCGCGTGGGCGCCCAGCAGATCTGGGCGGGCACCGTCACGATCCACCCGAACGCCAAAACCGGCGCGCACCATCACGGCGCGCTGGAAAGCGTCATCTACGTCCTGCGCGGACGTGCGCGCATGCGCTGGGGCGAGCGACTCGAGTTCGTCGCCGAGGCCGGCCCCGGTGATTTCATCTTCGTCCCGCCCTACGTCCCCCACCAGGAGATCAACGCGAGCACCGACGAACCCCTCGAATGCGTGCTGGTCCGCAGCGACAGCGAGGCCGTCGTCGTCAACCTCGACATCGACGCGGTCGAGCAGCCCGACACCGTCCACTGGATCGACCCGATTCACCGGCAGCCATGACCACGCCGCCGGAAGGTCATCGCGAAACCACCGCACCGACCGAACTGCATTCCGCGCCGGGACTTCTCGAAGCTCCGGTGGTGGAACCGGAAGGCAGCGTGCTGTTCTCGAACGTCACCGGCGGCGGGGTGTACCGATACGGCGGCGGGCGGACCGCCACCGTGGTCGAGTCACGTCGAGGCATCGGCGGGCTGGCCCTGCACGCGGCCGGCGGTCTGCTCCTGACCGGACGCGATGTGTCCTACGCCGACGGTGACGGACTTCGGCCGATCCTGACCGTCGACGGCGCGACCGGATTCAACGATGTCACCGTCGGCGCGGACGGTTCACTGTATGTCGGTGTGCTGCGGCACAATCCGCAGCGCGGTGAGCCCGCCGGGCCCAGTGAGGTGCTGCGGATCGATCCGGATGGCGCGGTCAGCACCGCCGCGGCGGATATCCGGTGGCCCAACGGCTTAGGGTTCGCGCCCGACGGGCAGACGCTCTACGTCTGCGAATTCGCCGAGAGCAGGGTGCTCGCGGTGCGCGACGGCGAGACCCGGGTATTCGCCACCGCGCCGCGCGGTGACTGCGACGGATTGGCGGTCGACGCGGACGGCGGCGTGTGGGTCGCGCTCGGCAGCGCGAGCGCCATCGCACGGTTCGACCCCGACGGCACCCTCGGCACCGTCATCGACCTTCCCGACGGTTTCGTCTCCTCGCTGGCCTTCGACCAGAACACGCTCTACATCACCACGGCGGGCCGCCTGCTCCGCCATACCGTCGAGCACGCAGGGCTGCCGATACCGGCCGCCCGCATACCTACACCATGAAATACGCAGCAGCCGAGGCTATTACAACTCGGCGTTCCCCTCACGACCTTCGGGTAACGTAGCGCCATGAGCACCGTCGCTGATCCACGAGCCCGGCTCGGCGCCCTCGCCGATCGCCCGGTCATCCGTCAGGCGCTCGAGCTGCTCGGCAGTCCTGGTTCGCGCCAGGCGATTCCGACGCCTGCGGCGGTGATCGACCGGGCGGCTATGCACCGCAACCTGGTTCGCGCCGCGACGGTCTGCCGCGAGGCCGGGGTCGCGCTGCGACCGCACGCGAAAACGCACAAGTCCGCGGATGTCGCCCGTCAGCAACTCGCGGCCGGCGCCGTCGGCATCTGCGTGGCCAAAGTCGGTGAGGCCGAAGCGCTTTACGCCGCCGGAATCCAGGATCTGCTGATCACCTCGCCCATCGTCGGCGCGCGGGTGGCGGCTCGGGTGGCCGATCTGGCCGCGGCGGGCGCCTCGGTCACCGTCACCCTCGATCATCCCGACAACGCCGCCGCGCTCGCCGCCACCGCCCGCACCGACATCGATGTCCTCATCGATGTCGACGTCGGCATGCACCGCACCGGAGTACCCAACCCGGCCGCCGCACTGGAGCTGGCCGCGGCGATCGAAGCGTCGCCGCGGCTCGGATTGCGTGGCGTCCAGGGCTACGGCGGCCTCTGGCAGCACCTCCCGGACGCGACCGAACGGCGTGCGGCGGTGGCCGCGGGCATGGCGCGGCTCGGCGCCGCGATCGAGCTCCTCGACCGGCACGGCCACGACACCACCATTCGAACCGGCGGTGGCACCGGCACCCTCGACGCCGATCTCGCCATCGGCGTTTTGAACGAGCTACAACCCGGCTCCTACGCCGTGCTGGATGTGCAGTACCGCGTCGTGCGCGGCGGTTGGCTCGACAGCCTCGAACACGCCCTGTTCGTGAGCGCCACCGTGATCAACGCCGCGCAACCGGCGTCCCTGACCATCGACGCGGGGCTGAAGGCGTTCGCCACCGACGCCGATCGTCCGGGCACCGACCTCGGCGAATACCTCTGGTACGGGGACGAGCAGGGTCTCATCCTGACCGGCGCGCCCGACCGTCCGCGGCTCGGCGCGCATATCGAACTGCTGCCCCCGCACTGCGACCCGACCGTCGACCGCTACGACGTCATCCACGTCGTCGAGGACGACGTACTCGTAGACCTGTGGCCCGTGCACGCCCGCGGCCGATCGCAATAGACCCGGGTTCGCGGGCGCCGGCGACAAAGTAGCCACCGACTACACTGTGTCGTATGCCGAGTACTCCGTGTGCGCTGTGAGCTTCCGTAAACGCTCGTACCACCACGGCGATCTGCGCGCGGAACTGCTGCAGCGGGCCGAGGAAACCCTGCGCGAATCCGGCGTCGACGGCCTCTCCCTGCGCCAGCTCGCGCGTGACGCGGGGGTGAGCCATGCCGCGCCCAGCCGCCATTTCCGGGACAAGCAAGCCCTGCTGGACGCGCTCGCCCTGAGCGGCTTCGAGCGCCTCGCCGAGCTGAACCAGGAAGCCGGCGCCGAGGGCACCTTCCCGGAACGCATGCTCGCGTTCGCGCGGATCTACCTGAAGTTCGCCATCGAGAACTCGGAGCTGCTCGCGGTCATGTTCACCCGCAAGCACAGCCCCGATTCCGGCCCGGACCTGGCCGCCGCCGCCGAGCGCGCGTTCGCGGTACCGATGGCCACCATCGCCGAGGGCCAGGCGCGCGGAGAGGTCGCGGCCGGGGATCCGATCCGGATCGGACTGCCTGCCATCGCCGCGCTGCAGGGTCTGGCCACGTTCGTCGGCACCGGATTCGTCACCGCGGAGAACCTCGACGAACTGCTCGCCGACACGGTCGCACAACTCATGCAGGGGCTGCGCCCACGCGACTGACGCGACCCGTCGACCTCACACCGAAGAGGGCACGCCGGTCAGCCGCTCGGACAATTCCCATAGCCGCCTTGCCTTTTCGGCATCACCGGCCGCCGCGGAACGTCCGACGACGACCGGATTGCCACGAAGTTCGAACGGCCCGCCGGGGCCGATGTAGCTGGCCGGCGGCAGGTCCTGGCTGGCCGCGTACAGGGTGGGCAGCGCGCCGGCGGCGGCATCCTGCGCGAACAGCTTGTTGCCGATCTGCATCACGCCGTCGAACAGCCGGCTACCCGAGTGGCTCTGCAAGTTCGTCGCGGCCCAGCCGGGGTGGGCGCTGTGCGCCCGCAACGACCCGGCCGCCGTCAATCGGCGCTGCAACTCGAGGGTGAACAGGAGGTTCGCCAGCTTGGATTGGGCGTAAGCGCCTGCCGCACTGTACTTCCGGGTTTCCCAGTTCAGGTCGTCGAGGTCGACGGTGCCGCGGCGGTGCGCGTGCGAGGACACGGTGACCACGCGGTCGGTGAGGTGCGGCAGCAGCAGGTTGGTCAGCGCGAAGTGGCCCAGATGATTTGTGCCGATTTGGCTTTCGAACCCGTCCTTGGTCTTGCCCGCGGGGACCAGCATGATGCCCGCGTTGTTCACCAGGACGTCGAGCTCGCCGGTCCATTCGTCGGCGAAGCGCCGGATCGAGGCCAGGTCGGCCAGGTCGAGGGCGCGCACCTCGGTGCTGCCGTCGATCTGCCCGGCCACCGCGCGCCCGCGCGCGACATCGCGCACCGCGAGCACGACGTGCGCGCCGACGCGGGCGAGTTCCCGGGTAACCACCAGGCCGAGCCCGCTGTTGGCACCGGTGACGACGACTCGACGTCCCGCGAAGGAGGGTAGATCGCTAGAGGTCCATCTGTTATCGGTCATGTCGCCAATGTAGGCGTCGACTACATAGTAGTCAACGTCTACATTGCCGTCGCGTCAGGCGATGAGCTGGAGTTCCTGCGGTGACGTAGGGCAGCGGGTTCAATGAGGTTATGACCGATCTGCGCCGAGACGCGCTGCGCAATCAGCAGGAACTGCTCCGCGCCGCGACCGCCGCGTTCTATCGCGACGGATTGCGGGTTCCGATGGCGACCATCGCCGCCGAGGCCGGCGTCGGAATCGGCACGCTGTACCGGCATTTCGCCACGCGCGAGGAGCTACTCAGCCATCTGACCCACCGCTCGTTCGAGCAGGTGCTCGCCAATGCGCGAGCGGCCGACCGGGAGAGCGCGAACGCGGTCGATTGCCTCCAGCTCTTCATCGAGGCCGCCATCAGCCAGCGCAACGAGCTGGTCCTGCCGCTACACGGCGGACCACCGGTCACCGCGCCCGAGACCGCGGCCCTGCGCCAGGAGATCCACGACTTCGTGCAACAGGTCATCGACCGCGGCATCGCCGACGGGACGCTGCGCCCGGACACCACCCATCAGGACATCGTCGCCTTCGGCGCGCTGCTCACCCAGCCGCGTCCCACCGACCCGGACTGGGACGCGACCTGCCGCAGGCTGCTCGCCACCTTCTTGCGCGGCATCCGCCGGCACAGCTGATGCTCAACGAGATTCGGCAAGCACGAATCCGGTCCAGGCCGCCGCCCGATGGGCGGCGACGTTCATGACCTGCCCGGTGTCCAGGACGATGACATAGACGGTCCCCTCCGGGACGCCGCCGTCGAAGGTGTCGAACCAGGCGATGAGCCCGGATCGCGGTGCGTCACAGGGTTTCAGGTCCGCGAACGCGCCCTCGGCAAAGCTGAGCTCGGCGAGGCTGTCGGTGGTGAGGTCGGCCAGCTCGCCGCCGGACGCGTCGGCGACGGCGGCTGCCTCGCCCCGGGACACACAGTCGGTGACCACGAAGAAGTGACCGTTCGTGCAAGAGATGGTTGCCATGTCGCTCCGATCGAACTATCGGGAGGGCCGTTCGAAACCGGGGATATCGAGTTTCTCGCCGATCGCCGCGAGCGCGTCCACCAGCGACAGTCCGCCGCATTGCGGCCAGCCCTCGCCCCGCGGACCGCGCAGCTGGATCCACTCGGCCCGGATGCGCGCCTCGGTGTCGCGCGGCAGCGGCACCTGGGTCGGTCCCGGCGGGACGGCGAATCCCTGGATACCGAGCGTCTCACCGATCAGGGCGACACCGTCCACGAGCGTGTGCCCGGCCAGCTGCGGCCAGCCGTTACCGCCGAGGCCCATGAAGTCGATCCACATGTCGCCGACCGGGTCCGGTGCGACCGATCCGACCCCGCAGGCATCGGCGAACGCCTCCGGTGAGTATCCGTTCGCGGCGTTCATGTCGCAGTTACCGAAAGGCGGTGCGCCCTCGGGCAATCCGCCGCCGTAGCCGCGCCCGTCGGTGTACTGGTGGGCGATCTGGCCGGGCAGGTTGGGGTTGCTGCCGTAGCCCGCGCCGATCACCCGGAGGCCGTCCGGGCGGACCCGCCACATGGTGTTGAAGTCGGACCGGTTGGCGTACCCGATCACCCGCTGGGTCGCGCCGAGCCAGTCGACCAGCCGCCAATAGGCGCGGTTGATGCCGTCGGACTGGTCCCCGCCGGGATTTCCGCCGGATTCCACATCGACCATCGCGATCATTTTCGGATGCGGGCCACCGGCCTGACCGACCATCGACCGATGGGTGTCGACGGTCTCGAGCCAATTCGGCCGCCAGTACATGTAGACGATGAAGCACGAGATCCGGCCGGAGTCCGCGGCATCGGCCGCCCACGCGTAGTTCTGCGCGAAATTGTGGTCCCGGTAGGTGCCGTCGTTGGAACGTAACGAGAAGATCTGATACGGATACGAGTCGTCTACCGGTATCTGATATTCGGACACGTCCGCGAAAAGTGAATCGACCATTATTGCCTCCACTGAAGCGTTGTCGGTGACCAATTTTCCGCTTCCCCGACACCTTCGGACAAGGCCGTGGTCCGTGGCACGGTACAGCTGCCGGAAATAGGTTCAGGTTATGATCGTGCGCCCGGTTCGGGGAGGGTGACCGGGTCCGTGCAGCTGCTCGGCGGGTCGACGTAGGAGCAGGCCAGCGGCGGGCGAGTCGGGCGATAGGTGGCCGGTACCCCACCGGCCCGGACGATGTCGCGGTAGGCCTCGACCGCGTCGGTCGGCCGGCGCTCGAGGCCGGGATCGGTGCGGACGTCGACCGTGTAGAGGCCGAAACGCGGTGTGTAGAAACCCCATTCGTAGTTGTCGGTGAGACTCCAGTAGCAGTAACCGATCACGTTCATGCCGTCCATCCGGGCGCGTTGCAACCAGTAGACGAGATCACGCAGATAGTCGGCCCGGTCGTAGCCGTCGGGACGGGGTTGCCCGTTCTCCGTTGGCATTCCGTTCTCGACGACGTAGAGCGGTTTGTCCGGGTACCGGCGCGCGTAGTGCCGCAGGGCGTAGTAGACACCCTCGGCCTGCAACGGAAGTTCCCAGATCTGGCGATCCTCGGGAGCGGGCTCGCCGGGATCGTCCGCGCCGAAGTAGTAGTCGACGCCGAAGTAGTCGAGCTTGCCCGAGATGCGGTCCACCATAGGCTGATTCACCTCGGTCTCGCGCCCGGACACGTAGCCGACGTTGCAGGTGACCATCGCTCCGGGCTGCACCTGATGGATGTAGTCGTAGCTCGCGTTGTGCACGGCCGCGATCCGCTCCTCGATGGTCTGCGCGTCGACCCCGGTATAGCGCATCTCGTAGACGATGTAGGCGACCGGCTCGTTGACGGTGACCCACAGCGGATTTCGCGGCGCGAACCGGTCGACCACCACCCGCATATTGGCCAGCCAGTCCTCGACCATGCCCGGATTGTTCCAGCCGCCGCGGTCGGATTCCCAGCCCGGATACACCCAGTGGTCCAGGGTGATCATCGGTCGCATGCCCGCGGCGACGATGGTGTCGAGCACCGCGTCGTAGAAGCGGAGGGCCTCCTCGTCCCACTCCCCCGGACTCGGCTGCACCCGCGCCCATTCCACGCTGATCCGGAAGACCTGCACCCCCAACGCACCGGCGAGGGGAATATCGGAGGTGTAGCGGGAGTAGAAATCGATCGAATTGCCCAACGGCTCGAAGTTCGACCGTTCGATGTAGCGCAACCAATTACTGTCCGGCGCGTGGCCCTCGGACTGGAATCCGGAGGTGGCCACGCCCCAGAGGAAATCGGGGCCCAGCGGAGTCACCGTCTGGGGTGAAACATCGTCCCGCGCCACTTCTTCTGTGTACCACGAGGGCGGGATTCGAAACGCGTGGCAGTGGGCGCGGCCTCGCCCCCCGACCAGGTGAACGGCGCGCCACCCGCACCGGTGGAGCGGGCCGAACGTTCACTCACCCTGCGGTGGAACCGCTCTGCGGCGCAGGATCATCGGCAGTCCGTCGCGCGGCCGCAGCGTCAGGGTCGGCTCGGGCACGATCCGGGCGCCGGGCGCGAGATCGAAGGTGTAGCGCTGGGTGAGCATGGCGAGAATCAGCTTGGCTTGCACGCGCGCGAAGCCCAGTCCGATGCACTGGCGTTGGCCGGCGCCGAACGGCAGGTACGCGAACCGTGGGCGGCTCGTCTCGGCGCCGTCGGCCGGGTAGATGAACGGCCGGTGTTCGGGCAGGAACCGGCGCGGATCGAAGCCCTCCGGGTTGGGCCAGGACTTCGGATCGTGGTGCAGCAGATAGGGCGCGACGGACACGGTCGCGCCGGCCGGGATGGCGTAGCCGCCGAGCACGTCGTCGGCCGCGGCCTGCCGTTCGATCAGCCAGGACGGCGGATACAGCCGCATCGACTCCTCGATGACGGCCGAGGTCCAGGTCAGGTCGTCGAGGTCGGCCGGGGTGGGGCGGCGGCCACCGAGAACGGTGTCGACCTCGGCGACGAGACGCTCGCGAACCTCGGGGTGGTTGGACAACAGCAGCAGCGTCCACGCCAGGGAGTAGGCCGTGGTGTCGTGACCGACGAGCAGGAAGGTCACCAGCTCGTCGCGGACCTGACGCGGGCTCATTGCCGACGCCCCGGCCTCGTCGCGCGCGGCGAGCAACAGGCCGAGCAGATCGTGCCGGTCGTCCTGCGGGGAATCCTGTCGTTCCCGGATGAGCCGGGCGACCACATCATCGAGCACACCGACCGCCGCATCCAGCTTGCGCCAGCGCGGCGCTTGCAGCCGCAGCGCCAGATCCGGGGAGACGCCGGGGAGCCGGGCGGGTAACCAGGTGAGCGGCGAGGTCATGGCTTTGCCTACGCAGCGCAGGATTTCGACCAGGGCCTCGTGCACGTGCGCGGCGTCGTCCGACAGATCGGTGCCGAACAGCGCGGGACCGGTCACGTCCAGCGTCAGCGCGTTCATCGCGACCGATACGTCGAGTTGGTCTCCGTCGGAACGGGTTTCCCAGCGCAGCAGGGTGCGGTCGGCCGCGGTGATCATGTATTCGACGAAGCGGTCCAGCTGCCGTCGCGCGAACAGCGGCTGCATGATCCGGCGTTGCCGCGCCCAGGATTCGCCGCCGTTGGTCAGCAGCCCGTTGCCCAGCGCCATGGCCGCGACCTTGGCGTTCAGGGTCTTGACGTAGTTACCCTGTCGCCCGACGAAGACGGCCTCGACGAGTTCGGGGTCGTTGACGAGGAACAGCTTCTGTCCCGCGACATCCAGACGAACGACATTGCCATAACGCGCGATGAGATTCTGGAATGCGACACAGGGGTCCCGGCGCATTTCGGCCATCACCCGGAAGGCATCCCTGCCCGTCGGACCGGGGGCTTGCCGCGGCTCGGCCACGGCATCGACAATGGTTGAGGTGTCAGTCACGGTCTTCGCTTCCCATATGTCTAGCACGAAATGGGTTACTGGTGAGGAGCTTTGGATGCTACGTCGTTTTCACCAAGATCACCGCTGGATATCCGATTTGCAACCCCCCATCCGGGGCATGCCGGATCGCCGGGCGGGCTGCCAGACTGAACCCATGTGCGACGATGCCGGTAGGGACCTGCCACGCGGGTGGGATGCGTTGCACGCCAAGCCGGTTGCGCATCGTCCGCCGCGCCGGCCGGACCGAGTCGCCAAGTCACCGCCCACCCGAACAAGTCGCGGAAACTAGTCGTACCGCCGGGGGGTGAGAGGATTCAGATGGACGCGGTTGAGCAATTCCTGACCGAGCATTCGATCACCATGGTCGAGCTCGCCACCCCGGATATGACCGGCGCGATCCGCGGGAAGCGAATTCCGGTCGAATCGTTCTCGGCCAACGGGATGTCGAACGCGGTTGGCCTGTCCTCGGCGGTATTGGCCTGGGATTACCAGATGGACGTGATCGAGACCCCCGAGTACAGCTGGGCCAACGGATATCCCGATATCTTCCTGCGCCCCGATGTGTCGACGCTGCGGCTCGTACCGTGGAAACCGAAGACGGCGCTGGTCTTCTGTGACGTCATCGACGCGGCCGGAAACCTCGCCGCGATCTCGCCGCGGAATGTGTTGCGCCGGACGGTAACCGAACTCGAGCAGGCGGGCCTGTCCCCCTACATCGCCATGGAGACCGAGTTCTACGCCCTCGACGGGCAGGCCCTGCGCCCGCATGGCGAGCGCAACCCGGTGTACAGCCTGCACGACAACTACTACCTCGAGCCGTTTCTCGACGAGGTCTGCGCCATGCTGCTCAGCGCGGGCGTCGAGGTCGAGGCGTGCGGCGCCGAATACGCACCGGGCCAGGTGGAAATCAACCTCACGCCGTCGGATCCGCTCACCGCGGCGGACAGCCTGCTGTTCTTCCGGTATGCGGTCAAGCAGCTGGCGCCGCGGCACGGATATCGCGCGACCTTCATGGCGAAGCCGTTCGGCGACCTGTCCGGCAGCGGCCTGCACATCCATCAGAGCATGTGGCGGGAACAGGAGAATGCGTTCTGGGACAGGGACACCGGATCGCTGAGCAGCATCGGCGAGAACTACGTCGCGGGTCTGCTGAAGTATGCGGCCGAGCTGCAACTGGTGGCCGTTCCCACCCCGAACGGCTACAAGCGCGTCGCGGACCATTCGTTCGCGCCGACGAATCTCTCCTGGGGACTCGACAACCGTTGCGCCGCAGTGCGTGTCCTCGTCCGCGACGCCAACGGCACCCGGGTGGAGACGCGCATCGCGGCCGCCGACGCCAATCCGTACCTGCTTGCCGCGGGTCAGCTGACGGCGGGCCTGGCGGGCGTCACCGAGGAGCTGAAGCCGCCCCCGCCCGCGGCGAATTCCTATATCTCGGCGGAGTATTCGCCGCTGCCCACGAACATCTGGGAGGCGGCGACCCGCTTCGGCGAGAGCGAATTCGCCAGGCGCGCCCTCGGCGCGGCGACCGTGCAGAACCTGTGCCAGGTGGCGGCGAACGAGGCCGCGGCAGGCCAGCGAGAAGTGACCGAATGGGAGCGCAACCGGTATCTGGATTCGGTGTAGTTGATCTGTAGTCGGCAGGGATTAGGAGACATTCGTGTGTGGCGTGGTCGGATTCATTGACAGCGGATTACGGAAAGATCAGCGGCTGGATCTGGTGCGGCGGGGAATCCGGGCGATCGCCCACCGCGGCCCCGACGAGGTAGGCCTCTACGACAGCGCGGCGTTCACCCTCGGCACGGTCCGGCTCTCGGTCATCGACCCGAGGCTCGGCCAGCAGCCCATGGTGACGCCGGACCATCGATACATCGCCGGCTTCAACGGCGAGATCTTCAACTACCTCGAACTGCGCGACGAGCTGGAAACCTACGGGATCCGCTTCACGACGAACTCCGACACCGAGGTGCTGCTGCATTCCCTCGCGTATTGGGGACACGACGCCCTGCTGCGCCTGAACGGCCAGTTCGGCTTCGTCTTCTACGACAAGTGGGAAGGGCAGCTGATCCTCGGCCGCGACCGTTTCGGCGAACGCCCGCTCTTCTACACCGAGCAGGACGGCACACTGTACTTCGCGTCCGAGATCAAAGGCCTGTTCGCCTTCCCCCGCGTGCCGCGCGAGCTCGCCGCGGACAAGGTGCGGCGCGCGATGCGGTACTGGAGCCCGGTCCCCGGCGAGACCTGCTTCACCGGCATCGACGCCATCCCGCCCGGCCACGTCCTGACCGTTCGCGACGGCAAAGCCGAGCTGTCGAAGTACTACCACGGCATTGCCCGGCAGCCCGCAGGCCCGCCACCGAAGTCGTTCGAGGAGGCGAAAAGCGGTCTGCGGGAAGTCATCCGGGAATCGATCCGGCTGCGCCTGCGCACGGACTACGAGCTCGGCACCTACATCAGCGGCGGCATCGACTCGGCGGTCGTCTCCTCGGTGATGAACGAGCTGATCGACGAGCCGCTCACCACGTTCTCCATCGACGCGGCGGACAGTCCGGTGGACGAGTGGCCGTATCAGAAGGCGATGGTGGACCAACTGGGCAGCCGGCACACCCGGATCCCGGTCACCCGCGCGCAGGTTCGCGAGCGGTTTCCGCATGTCGTACGGCAGTGCGAACAACCGCTGCACTTCACCGCGCCGGTCGCCTACGGCGTGCTGGCCGAGCAGGTGGGGCTGGCGGGCGTGCGCGTCATCCTCGGCGGCGAAGGAGCCGACGAGCTGCTGGCCGGCTACGACATCGCCAAAGAGGCGACGATTCTCGAACGCTGTTTGCGGCAGGGATCTTTCGCGGGCGCGGCCGAGGAACTGGCGCCCACGCTCAACGACATGCGCTACAGCGACGCCACCAAGACCACCGCGATCTTCCAGTTCTACGCCGATCGCGCCGATCGCGATTTCACCCTCGGGGCGCATCTGCGGCGGTTCGAGACCGAACCCGTCGACCAGCTCATCGACGCGCCCGGCGACGTGTTCGACGATCACGCCGTGCTGCTGCGCCGGTTGCGTGCCGACTTCCCCGACTTCGATCAGCGAGCGGCCGTCGATCGCTCGATGCTGCTCGACATGCACACCTTCCTGATCGGCTACGGAATGACCTGTCTCGGCGACCGCGCCGGAACGGGCTTCGGCGTCGAAGGCCGGTACCCCTTCATGGATTTCAACGTCGTCGAGTACGCGGCCTCGCTGCCGATCGAATGGAAGCTGAACGGGGCGCGCGAAAAGCACATCCTGCGGGAGGCTTACGCCGATCGGCTGCCGCGTGAGATCGTCGACCGGCCCAAGTTCGGCATGCGGGTGCCCGGCTCCGGCGCCTTGCTGCCCGATGGCGACGACTGGGTATCGGCCGTGCTTGCTCCGTCCACCATTCGCCGGGTCGGCTTCCTGGTGCCCGACGCGGTGAATCAGCTGGTGGACAAGGCGAAATCGGCGACCTCGCGGATCCTGTACCCGTACGGCGACGCGTACGTGCACCTGCTCAGCGTGCTGCTGATGGAGGAGTTCCTGATCCACGACTTCCAGATACCCGAGGTCGACATCGACCGAATCATGATGCGCAACATCGACGGTGATCTCGACCCCGTCGGCACGGCCGCGCGCTGATCGACTGCTAGCCACGAGAGGATCATCATGCTCCCTGTCGATTTGGTCGACGATGTGCGAGAGGTCGGGACGGCGGTCCTCGAAACCCTTACCGCCCATGTCGAATCCGTGCGGACCGGCGCGGGCGAGGTGGTCTCCTCCGCCGACATCGATACCGTGGCGAAGCGGCTCGAGCTGAGCCGGTGGGTCGAGGAGGGCGGGATGACGCTGCCCGAATTGCTCTCCTTCGTCACCACGTACAGCGATATCTCGGCCAGCCATCATCATCCCGGGTATATGGCGCATCAGATCGCGCCGTCGGATACGCCCGGCGTGGTCGCCGATATCTTGCAGGCGGTCACCAACAACATCCCGCTGGTCTACGAGCTCGCTCCGGCGGCCGCGGCCGTGGACCGGGCGGTGTGCCGGTGGATGCTGGACAATGTCGGCTGGGCCGGAACCGGTATCGGCGCAATGACAAACGGCGGATCGCTCGGGAATCTGACCGCGCTGCTCGCCGCCCGTTCGCACGCCGATGCCACCGCGTGGCGGGAGGGGAATTCCGGCGACCTCGTCGTGTTCGCGCCGGCGACCAGTCACTATTCCGTGCGGAAGGCCGCGGCGGTGATGGGGTTGGGTGAACGCGGGGTCTATACGCTTCCTACCGATGAACTGGGCCGGATCGATCCGGCCGGGCTCGCACCGGCGCTTGCCGAGGTGCGCGCTCAGGGACGGCGTCCGGTTGCCGTCGTGGCCAACGGATGTGCCACTGGGACAGGCTTATACGATCCGGTGGCCGACGTGGCGGAGTTCTGCGAGGCCAACGATCTGTGGTTCCACCTCGACGGTGCGCACGGCGCCTCCGCACTGCTCTCGCCGCGCCTGCGGGACCTGCTCGCGGGCATCGAACGGGCGGACTCCACGGTGTGGGACGGGCACAAGATGCTGCGGACCTCGGCGCTGTGCACGGGCGTGTTGTTTCGCGAAAAGCACTATCTCAACACCATGTTCAAGCAGGATGCGAGTTACCTCTACCGGCCGGAGGCCGAAGAGGTGGATCCCGGGCAGTTCACCTTCGAAACCTCCAAATCGCCGCTCGGACTGAAGATCCTGCTCACCCTCGCCTACCGCGGCGAGGCCTCCCTGCGCGCGTACGTGGAGCGGCAGTACGACCTCGCCGAGGAGCTGTGGGGCCTCATCCAGGAGCGGCCCGACTTCACCACGCCCTACCAGCCGCACAGCAACATCCTCTGTTTCCGCTACGAACCGTGGGGTGACCGGCAGCTCGAATTGCGCGCCCGGCTCATCCAGGACGGGCGGTTCTATCTGTCGTCCTTCCAGCTGGGCGGGCGTCCGTATTTGCGCGCATCCCTCATGTCACCGAACACCGACCGGGCGACCCTGACGGAGATGCTGGAGGTGATCGCGGAGGTTGCCGAGGCGTGACGGTCAGCCGAAACCGTTGGGCCGGAGACAGTCCAGCGAATCGTCAGCCCGCGGTCTTGATGAGCGGCGCGTCCCGCACGAGCATTCGGAATCCGACGCCGTAGTACAGCGCACGCGCCGCCGGATGCCCCGGCGCGCCCAAGCAGGCGACTGTCGCGTGCGCCGCCCCGGCCGCCCGCGCAAGCCACATGCCGTGCAGCAGCATCGCTCTCGCCAGACCCAGTCGCCGGTAGCCCGGATGCGTTCCGACCGGCTCGAACTCGACTGTCTTGTTCACTTCGTCGAGCCACATGATCGTCGAGGACGCCATCGTCGAATCCGGCGCTTCGACCAACAGGTGCAGATCGCCCCGATACCCCGCCGTCTGCCGCACACCCTGATAGCTCGCCGCCGTGTAAGTCGAAGGGGCCCAAGCGTCTACATGTGCCCGGACCGCCGCCGCCGGCCCGGCCTGCTCCGCCGTGCGAAAACGAAATCCCGCCGGCAGCACCGGCTCTGCCACGTCCACGAGGTCCCGCTCGTTGAGTTGAGTCCAGGACCCTCCGTCGCCCAGCGAAGCCGGATCGGTCACATACCCGTGCGCTACCCACCGCTTGACGCCGAACTCGTCTGCGGCACTTGGTATCACCGCGCGCTCGATGCCCACGGCCACCCCTTCGTACCAGCCGATCACCTCGTCGACCAGCTCGGCGTAGTCCGGATCAACCTGATACACCAGATAGGCCCCGTTGACGTCCTTCACCGACCCGTCACTGCGCCGCACCCGACGCGGAAGCTGAGCCCACCCCCACGCCACCAGATCCCCACCCGAAAACCACAACCGACGCCGCCAACTCGCCCCCTCGTCGGCCAGCCCCTTCCCCCAGTTCCAAGCGAGCTCCCCGAACGTAGCGTCATCATTCACCAACTCCGGACGACCGGCCGTGATCCGCTGCGCCAAACCCTGCATCAACCGCAGGTCCGCCGCACTGACCCCTTCATCGTTCGTCACAGTCCCCCACTGTGTCACGCACCCGCACACCCGTCGAACCATTTCCGACCATTGCCGGCGATCGGGGTGGCCGGGCGGGCGCATACGCTGCTGCAGTGATCGGAGGCGCCATGGCGGGCCGGTTGGCGCGCTCATCTGTGGTGGAATCGGCTCTTTCGCAGGGTCTACGTACGGCGCCAAGGCCAACGGTTCGGAAACCTCTTCGACTCGAAAGGTGAGTGATCGATCATGGAAATCCTCGCGGCCCTCACCGCGGTGATTGCGCTCGGGATCGCGGTGTTCTCCGCCGTCGACGCCGAGCGAGGTCACCCCCGCCGAGCCACAATCACGTTGATCAGCGGGCTGATGATCGGCGCGACCGCGCTGTACGTCCTGGCTCCGGCCGGCATTCGAGTAGGCATCGTGGCAGGCACCCTGGTCATGCTGGCGTTCCAACTCGCGCCCGCGGCATCTCCTTACCGTGTCGAGCGTGGCTAGTGCCATGCAGGCAATCCTGGTCGAGGGGCGGTCTTGATGGCTCTCATCGTCCTGTTCGCGGTCAACGGCGGCGACGAACGCCCCTACAACGCCCGTCTGTACTGGACCTCGGCAAAATGCGCGGCACTGCACCCATGATGGGAACCTTGCCCAGGGTCCTGGCCGCTACCTTCGGCATCGCCTTCGCCACCGTCATACTCGCCCTCCGCTCCACGCCCTTCCTCTCTCGACGCCGCCCAGACGGCACCCGCAAAGTCGGCCACAACGACCTCAACTGGCCACCCAGACTCCCCGGCCGGCCGATACCCCGCGTGAACCGGTACGACAAACGCGCACGGACAGCGCGCAAGCAGAGAACCGAGCCGCCAACGGCCCGCTGACGATCACCGTTGAGTTCTCCGCGCCGACCGGCTACGCGGCGCAGCGGAATTTTGTGATGTAAGCACATCTGCGCGTGCACTGTTTCCTGCAATGAATTCTGCTGCGTTCGGCGCTCATTCACTTACCTGTTCTGGCACACAACTCCCCGGTCCCCACTGCACTCGCTGCGCAATCCAAATATTTTCACGATCAACGAAGTAGACGGCCGCGACCGTTCCGTGATCTGAAGTACCGCCTATCACACTGCCCTTGCATGTGAAAACGACCCTGCCACAGAACATTTCAACCCAGTAGGTGCGCATACCCGAGTTTCTGGAGGTATTCTGTAGCGACGATTCGGTTTACGCCACGCCTTAGGTTGGGGGTTGTCGTGGATCGGTTACCGGTAATCGACAATCGTGAACTTGCCCTGCGCCTTTCAGTTCCGCGCGAACGGTGGGGGTGGGAATTCACCGCACCGGCTCCGCCGAAACCGAGCCCGGTCCGCGCGCATGCGCCGCAGTGGGCGGAGCAGCCGCCTCCCCCGCAGTTGGCGCGATTGCGCGAGCGGTCCCGGCGGGCACCGGTGCTCCTGGGGGTCGGCTCGGCGGCAGCGGTGTGGGCGACCGGGATGGCGGCGGCATTCGGCTTCGCGCTGTGGCCGGCGGTATTGCCCGCCGGCGTACTCGCATCGGCGGGGTGGTGTGCGCAGACGATGCGGCGGTATTCGGTAGCGCGCCGTGAGTATCAGTCGTGGCGCGCGACGGAGGTCGCCAGATATGAAGCAGCGCAAGCGGAATGGATCGCACGGGTCACCGAGCACGATCGTCGTGAACAGCTACGGGTGTCATCGGCCGCGTTGTGGCATCCACTGCGACCGGCTCGAAACTCTGCGCGGGTAGACGTCTTCGGCGGCACCGCCGACGGTTGGGCGAGCCTGCTCGGCACAATGGGCGCATCACTGCTGGCCAGCGGCGCACGAATGCTGGTGCTCGACTTCACCGAGCAGCGCGTCGCGGTCGATCTAGCCACGTTGGGACACGCGTGCGGTCACCCCTGCTCGGTCACGATCCTGCCGAACAACCTCGGCCTGCTCGATGGGCTGTCCCCGGCGGAGATCGGCGAGCTCGTCGCCGAGGCGGTCGCGACGCTGCGGACTGCCGACGCACGTTCAGCCCAAACCCGCGGACTGGACGCGGAATTGGTCGAGCTGGTGGCCGCGAACCTGATCGGCCCAGTGACATTCGGTCGCATCGCCGCCGGAATTCGGTTGCTACGCAGCATCTCTGAGGCCGAACATGAGACTGCGCTATCGAGCGAGGAGATTCGCCGCGTCAATCGACTACTCGATGCCGTCGGCTCCTCGGAGTCGGCGCGCGAAGAATTGCGGTTTCTGGGCGGGCTGTTGAGCTTGCTGGACGAAGGCGATACTCGGCCCACTAAACACTCGGCGGTGTGGCCATCGGCGGGGCTGCGAGTTATCGCAACCGAGGACACCAACGCCCGGCGCAAAGATGTGCTGGACCGGATGGTGGTTCATCGAGTTCTGCACGGACTGCGGTGCGGTATGCACTCCGGCCCCGGAAGCGTCCTGGTGGTCGCCGGCGCAGATCACGTGGGCCTGGCCGCAGTGGAGGCGCTTGCCCGGCACGCTCGGCGGGCGGGCGTGCGGTTGGTGTTGCTGATCGAGCATCTGCGCGGTGACCTCACGCAGTTGCTCGGCGGTTCGGACAGCGCCTCGATCCTGATGCGGATGGGCAACGCGGCGCAGGCCTGCGCGGCCGCGGATTTCGTCGGACGGGGACATCGATTCGTCCTCTCTCAGCTCTCCGATCAGATCGGGCGCAGCTTCACCGAGGGGACTTCCGACACCAGCGGTGACTCGCTGACCTCGACCACAACCGAGGGCTACTCCGGTGTGTCGGTGAACGTCTCGGATTCGGTATCGCGCGCCGCGACCTGGTCGAGCACGACGAGTTGGTCCGGCTCGGATTCCACCTCGACCGGGCGCACCTACGCCCGCGCGTACGAGTACACGATCGAACCGACCACCTTCCAGTCCTTACCGGTGACCGCGTTCATCCTGGTGGAATCCGGGTCCGGCGTTCGACGGGTGGTCGCCGGAGATTGTAATCCGGGTATCGCGTTACTGGACCGAGTGGCCGCCGAGCAGGTCCTGAGCAACGGCAAACCAGCATGATGGCGCTGTCCGAATTCGGTTTCCACCGACTACTGACGACACCGATTCCATCGATGGCCGATAACGAGGCACCCGTCACGTCGGGCGCCGATGTTGCGCTGTTCGCGGCACTCACCGCCGCACACGCCGAACTTCTCGCCGCGCCAACCGATGCCGGGCTCGCGGTCGCGTGGGACCGCACGGCCGGCGAGCACCGCTTGCGTTTCCTCGTCGGTGGAAGTCCCGGATTCCCGCCGATACTGGCCGGGGCCGGAGACGTGGCGGTCATGTACCCGCCGGGAAGCACCGCCCGCGCGGCGCCCTCGGTGCCACAGCAGTGGGCACGAATTCCGACCTGGCTGCGATGCGGCGGACGTCCGGATTCGCTGTCGATGCGCGAGCCTGGCGTACAAGCCGAGAATGCCGGAGGGCGTGGCTGTTTCGAGGACTACATCGCACACCTGCCGGGCGAGTTCGTGTGGCTCATCGTCGCTGAGCCACTCGCTCCCGACTCCGTCGACGCCGAGTTGGCCGACCTGGAAGTGCGGCTGCCCAGGCTGCGCGCCCGAGCCAACTCCGAACCTGACCGAATCTCCCTGCAGCGGGGGGAATTCCGCTATCGCGAGCTGGCCCGCGCACGCGCTGCGGGCATGTGGTCGGTGCACGTCCTGGTCGGCGGACCCGACGAACTCAGCACTCGTCGTGCGGCCGGATTACTATGCAGCTCAGCAGATCTCGATGCGCTACCGTATGTGCTCCAGCCGCACTCGCCGACAGCGGACTTGACCCGCACCTGGGCGGCCTCGGGCAACCGCCGGACTGCCGGGTTCGAGTCCCCGTTCGTCGCCGGCAGCGAACTTCTGGCCGCCCTCGCCCGCCCACCACGCCGAGAACTACCCGGCATCAGAGCCGTGGAACGCGTCCATTTCGACCTGACTCCTGAACACGACGGCCAAGTCGACCTCGGCGCCATCCTCGACGACGCCGACCAGCCCGTCGACCGATTCCGGGTGCGCCTGGACACCTTGAACCGGCACAGCTTCGTCGCCGGCGCCACCGGCTCGGGCAAATCGCAGACCGTGCGACACCTTTTGGAGGGTCTGCACACGTCTGGTGTGCCGTGGCTGGTGATCGAACCGGTGAAGGCCGAATACGCGGGCATGGCCGGCCGGATCAGCGCGCCGGTCATCGTCATCCGCCCGGGTGACCCCCACGCCGTCCCGGTCGGGATCAACCCCCTCGAACCGGAGCACGGCTTCCCTCTGCAAACACACATCGACCTCGTACGCGCACTGTTCCTGGCGTCCTTCGACGCCGTCGAACCCTTCCCGCAGGTGCTCTCCCACGCACTGTCCCGCTGCTATACCGACCTAGGCTGGGACACCGTCATCAGCTCTTCCCGCAGACCCGGATTCACCCCGAAATACCCGACCCTCACCGATCTGCAGACCACCGCGTCGTCGGTCGTGGACGGCATCGGCTACGGCCGCGAAATCACCGACAATGTCCGCGGATTCATCGATGTCCGGCTCAGCGCGCTGCGATTGGGCACCCCCGGCCGGTTCTTCGAAGGCGACTATCACATCGACCTGGCGGACCTGTTGCGCCACAACGTCGTCCTGGAGATCGAGGACATCGGCAGCGATTCGGACAAGGCGTTCTTCATCGGTGCGGTGTTGATCCGGATCTTCGAGCATCTGCGCATTCACCGCAGCGACAACACCACCGGACTCCGGCATGTCACCGTCGTCGAGGAGGCGCATCGGCTGCTGCGCCGTGCGGAACCCGGCACGCCCGCCGCGCACGCGGTCGAATTGTTCGCCGCCCTGCTCGCCGAGATCCGCGCCTACGGCGAAGGCCTCATCGTGGCCGAGCAGATCCCCACGAAGATCACCCCCGACGTCGTAAAAAACACCGCTCTCAAGATCCTGCACCGCCTACCGGCCGCCGAGGACCGCGACCTCGTCGGCGCGACCATGAATCTCGCCGCCGCCCAATCGCGCCACGTAGTCGCCCTTCCCACTGGTCACGGGGTCGTCTTCGGTGACGGCATGGATCGTCCAATGCGCATTGCCGTGCCGCTGGGCCAGTCCAGAGAGGCCCGTTGCCCGGCACCAACAATCGCCCTAGCACCCGCCCTGGTCGAGCAACCACTGTTACTGCGGGACCTGAATCGCGCCCACCGCATCGCCGATGATCCGCTCCTGACCCTATGGATAGAACTCATGCTGCTCGCGCACCTTGTCGGCCGGCCGCCGCCGACTCCCGAATCCACCTGGCTGGACCGCCTCAGCCACGCCCACGCACGCCCGATCCTGCTAGCGGCCATCAGATTTCGCATCCGCACCGGCATCGACTCGCGATACATCGGGCTGAGTGACTACTTCCAGCCCGAACTCCTCGCCCGGCACCTCGCCACGCATGCCGTCGCCATCCTCGATCACACCGACCAGTCCTGCGGTCGAGACGAAACCTGCTGGCAGGCAGGCCCCTATCGATGGGCCGATGTGGAACGAGCGTTGCGGGACCAGACGCTGCCACCGGACCGTCCGCACCCGGCCACCGACGACTGGGCAGCGCGCGGGCTGGTGCTGTCCGGCACGACCCTGTGCGAACAACTCGACTCACTGCACGCCCACCCCGACACCTGGGCCGACCGGACCATCGTCACCGGACCCACGAACCCCACCTTGCTGGCGAGCAGCATTGCGCGCAGCAGTCGCGCCGCCACTGCCGCACAGCAACTGCGCGATGCGACCGCCCATCTGCGGCTGCTCACCAATTGGCCGCTCGCGTTGTTGGACGAACCCAACAGCGCTGCAACCCAGGACATCTCATGAGCATCGACGCGCGCGACCACCCCGCCGACGACCTCGAAACCATGCCCGAGCACGGCACCGCGAACGCCACCGAGCACAGCGGGCCGGGCCATCCCGACGCAGCGCACATGCTGGACATCGAATCGACCTCGGCCGCAACCGGACCCGAGACGCCACCCGAGCGACACAGGATCGAGGGCGTACCTGCTAATCGCCGCATGGAGCTCGTCGAGGAGCCGGAAACGGCTGATCCGACCGCCGAAGCCAGCGCGTACCCCGAACCGGATCCGTCCGACCGGGTGCTGACCAATCAACCCCGTGGCCCCGACACCGCCATCGAGAGCAACGCCGACCCGCCTGAAATCGTCACTGCCACAGTCCCACCCGAGAACTCGATGTCATCGGACCGTGATGAGACCGAGCTGCGCCGTACCGCGGCCATCGACCGGGTATGCACCCGCTACCAGGTCGACAGCGCCGAGGCGCGCGCCGCCGTCGAGAAGGCCTACGAAGTGGTCTACGAGTACCAAGCGCCGTTCATCGTCCGCCACACCATCGACATGCTCGAAGATTTCAAAGCCGACGTAGCCGCACAACCGGACACCGTCGGGAGTTTCCTCGGTCGTGACGGCCACCCGATCGCCCTGGCTGCGTACGCCCTCGAACCCGAGCTGTTCGAAAGCAATTGCACCGAAGTGACGGTGTCACGGTGCCTCGCCGACTCGGTCGTGCAGGACCTTGAGCGCAACGGCGGCAAGAACTTCGAGGCCATCGAGGGATTCAGGAGCGCCCGAGCCGATGTCGATCCGGACGACGTCCCTGGCGCCAAGGCTCAAATGACCCGCTATCTCGAATCTAGAGGGATGTCCGTGGGCGTCCCCGGCACGACCATCGTCCTGTTCGACAGCAGTTTCAAAGGCACCGTTCAAGAGCTGTTCTCCGCAAGCTTCCCCGACGTCGACTTCCGCGGTCGCTACCTGATTTTCGGCGAATCCCCCGATGATCCACACCCGGGCAGCAAGACCGGCTACGCGCTGCACCAATCCGTCGACCGAGCCGACACCGATCAGGACAGCGCGGACCTCGCCACGATCTTCACCGAGAAGGACGCGGTACTGGCGATCGAACACGTCCTGCGTGGGCCGCTCTCCAAAGCGGTCCGGTTCGATCGCGATGACATTCCAGTCCAGGAACTCGAATCACCACCGCTGGACCAGATCAACCCCCTGGACGTGGCCCCGGACTATCTCGACGCGAACGTGCGGTTGGCAGTGATGGAAGCCAATCAACTCGCCGTCGGTCACTATGCCGAGTCCATCGCCGCACAGCGTCGCACCGGTGGCGACTGGCACAACGAACTGACAACTAAATCGGAGACATTCATGCGCCAAGTGCGATCATGGGTAACACGTAACAGCGAGACCGATCCGGCGTTCGCGGAGCTGTGCGATTCCTTCGTCCGCCGGACCGACAAGAACCTCGTCGGGAACCTGCGCACCGCCATCGAACACCGTGGCCTCGACGAAACCGACGCAACCCAGGTTTGGCGCGACTATCAGCAGCTCGGCTCGCTCGAAGACAAAGAAGCCTTCGTTGTGCGCCACACCTACCCGTCGACAGGAGCCAGCCATGGGTGACACGGACGCCGACGAACCGAACGAATCGCTCGAGTCGATGTGGTCGTCGCTGCTCGGTTTCGCCGACCGGTACGCCGATCTCGGCTATGGCCCGCTGGCCGCGAAGCTGCGAGCCGGTGGCCCGCCGCCGCCGCGGGTTCAGCACACGCCGATCATCATCGACACCGACATCGGCGGCGACCCGGACGACGCCGTCGCACTCACCTGCGCCGCGCGCACTCTGCCGGAGCTGGCCCTGGTCATCACCACCGACGAAAACAACGGTGGCCGCGCGCGATTCGCTCGCTACCTGCTGGACCTGCACGGCCGGCAGGACGTTCCGGTGATCTCCGGCGCCGACCTGGGCAACACGCTCTACTACGTTGTCGACGGTCTGACCCCCGATGATGTCCCAGCTCAGCCGACCGACGTACTCGACGCGGTCCGCAAGGTGTGTGCGAGCACCGACCGGCACGTGCGCTGGGTCGGGATGGGTCCGCTCACCAACCTCAGCGGTGTCTTGAGCGCCGCGCCCGAGCTCATCAATCGACTGGTCGTCACGCAGATGGGCGGCGCGATAAACTACCGCGACCCCGCCAGAGCCGAGCACAACTTCCGGCTCGACCCGGCGGCCGCGCGCACGGTCGTCGCCACCGCCGCCGACCTGCTGCTGGTGCTCTCCGACATCACATTCACCGAACAGATCGCCGTCACGGCGGACACGGACACCTATCGGCTGCTCGCGGCCGCACAGGCCCCCGCATGGGCTCGCCTGCTACGCGCACATCTCGATCGCTGGTTTGCCGCGTTCTATCCCAGCAGCATGCAGCACGACCCACTCGCGTTGGCCACCGCGCTACAGCTACCGTTCGTCGACTTCACCCGCCGACGGATCTCACTGGCTACCGACGCCCGCATGAGCCTCGACCCCGCGGGGCATTTCACCTGGGTCACCACCAAGGCCGACTACCCCGCGTTCCGCAGCTGGCTCAACACGCAGCTCACCTACTGACCACCGCACGCCTATCGCCGAATTCGCTTCGACCGCAACACCAGATACATCGATACACCGACGATCACGGCCGACACCGCGGCGGCCTTTCGGCTGTACGGTTCGATGTCCTTGCGGTGGCTGCTCATGCCCACCACTCCTTCCGAGATGTGTACTCGGCGGTCCTGTTTGGAGCAGCTCACTTTGGAACTTTCCGCCAGGGACGACAATACGAACCGAGCCGCGAAAAAGATGGTGCCGAAGTTGGGGGAACCATTCACCCTGGCCCCCACGCACGCCATCATTGGCCACCATGACCACGACGGACTCGCCACTGCACCTCGCTCTGCAAAGCTACGGACGCACCGCGCGATGCCTATCGGTGGAAGCCATGCAGAACTGGCCGCAAGTCCTGATCGCATTAGCCGGCCCAGAGATCGTCGCCGACTCCGCCGCGCGCGCCGGACTCGCCGAATGGGTTGTTCGGCAGCTGTATACCGAGATCTCGGCCATCTCGGATCCGATCAACCGGCGCATCGCCGAGGCGATCATGGCTTCGGCGAAGGAGTTCAACGGTCTGTACGTGACCGAGCGCGCCAAGTACGTTCGAGACAACGACCAGGGGTTCTCCGACGAACTCTTCAAACGCCGTCGCCGCCGCATCTTAGCCGAGCTGGCTTCGCGGCTGGCGAAGGCCTACTGGATCAAGGACGCGCCGCCGATCTTCCTTGCCGGGCGGTACACCGACAGCGCTGGCGAGGCCGTCGCCGCCGAGCTCGGGAAGGCCTTGGCCACACTGCCGATCACTCTCCTGGCCGGCGGTTCCTACGTCGGCGTCGCTACCTGCTACGCGATGTCGAAGTCGTTGCAAGACAGCCGAACCTATGCCTCCGAGCGAACCAAACTCTTCGTTCGCACCACCTCCACCCGACTGGGCCCGGTCTACGAACCGTTCGGCGATATCAGGCACCTCGACAGCACTCCCACCCACGCGCGCTACACAATGCTGCGCGATGCCCGGCTCGCCCTCCTCTTCGGCGGCGGCAACGGCACCGCCGAAGAGGCGGCAATCGCCGCCGAGCTCGACATTCCGGTCATAGCGCTGGCCACCACCGGCGGCACCGCCCGCGAATACTGGTTTCGTAACGCGGCCGGCGCTCAGGCCACCCTGCCCCCAGCGCAGTTCAACAACTACCGTGACCTCAACCACCCGGACCACACCATCGCCATCCAGTCCTCGATCCGCCTCATCGCCTACCATCTGAACATTCGGGCAGACGTTGTGGAGCCCACACTGCGCCCATAGTCGACCCGCGTGCCCGTGCCCGCATCATCATCGTCTCGGCAAAACCGTCTTCAGTCGATACGCTGCGCCGGTGGCTTCACCGGAAGACGAATTCGCGACCGCCTTGGCTCGAGCGATCGCCGAGGACTTACGAGCGCATCCGCCCGCGGGGGCGCTCGTTCGTGTCGTGGTGCGCTGGTTCGAAGAAGCCAGGCCGCTGTACTTCACGGTCCATGCGCTCGGCGCGGACGAGCGGGCGGAGGTCCCGCCGGAAGATGCCTGGTATCCGCTGGAGTGGGAGAACCTCGATGAAGAACTCGATCGAGGTGAGCGGGTGGAAGACGATCCCGGGGTGCGGCGGACGGGCGAAGCCCTCGAGGCCGTCTACCGAGCCAATTCCCCCGGACGCGATTACGACGACTTCCGCCCCTCCCCCGCCATCACCGAAGTGATCCGCCGCCTCCCCGACGAACTGCGCGCTGCCGGAGTGCGACTCGACGCCGAATTCACCACATCAGCAGCCCATTTCGAAGGCATGGGCGCCCTGGCCCTCCTCCAAGACCTCACACCCCCACACCTCATCGCCGCGCTGAAAGCCCGGGGAGAAATGCCGATCGAGTAGCCGCCCCCACACCTTTCGTTGTGCGGCAACGCATTCGCTGCGCGAAAGTCCATGCCGTCCAACATGTCACGAGCGCGGTTCGCGACATCCCGAACGGCCCGCGCAGCGCGCGGGCCGTGAGTTGGCGGACTATACGGAGTATCCACCGTGGCTGGCGTAGTCCCAGGCACCGCCGTCACAGGTGCCGCCGCCGTATGAGGCGCTGGCGATGGCGTACTCGACGTCCACCGTTGTCGTGCCGGGGGCGTAGATCTGCATCGAGTACGACCAGGTGGCCTTGTCCTTTTCCCATCGAGTCCAGCTGCCGTAGGCGGACTGTACCCGCTTCCACGTGCACACATTCGGTCCAGTCCACTGGACCCAGTTGGTGCCGCAGGAGCCGGAATAGAACATGTCGAAGCGACCACCGCCGGTGTAGTAGGTATGGATAAGGCTCGCGCCCGTATTGCAGTGGGTGGCGTAGGGGTCGGTGTTGTTGTAGCTCGTCCCCGTCGCGCCGGCCGTCGGCGCCAAGCCGACCAGCCCGATGGCCACCGCCGCGGCGGCTGTCGCCAGTCCCGTCAGGCGTCGCCGCTGCCTCTTGGTGGGATGAATTGTCATGTCAGATACCTACTTACGTGGTCGGCCGATGTTGGCCAGATCAGTGCAGCGGACCTGTTATCCATCCAAAATGGTGGTTGGACAGGTTGGATGAACGCCTGTCCATGCCGAGCGTGCCGTAGGTGAGTGCGGCGCGGGGGCAGGGAGGGCAGTATGAGCCAGCCAACCGATCCCGGAGCCGAATCCGAGCCCCGCGATACCGTCGCCGCGTTCGCGGCCGACCTGAAGGCCCTGAAACAGCTGTATCCAAGGCTCTCTTACGAGGGGATGGAGCGGTTGCTGCGAAGGCGTGGAATCGATGTCGGCCGAAGCACCCTGAACAATGCGATCAAACCGGAATCGCTGGCGACCGAACGAACGGTGCGGGCATTCGTGCTGGCGCTGACCAACGACGAGCGTCAGGCCGCCCAATGGGTGGCCCGGCGTAAGTCGCTGATACCAAAGCGCGACGAAACGAACGAACCCGTCCAGCCCGCCTTCGAGATCGGTTCGGTGCCACGCAGGTGGTGGCTTGCGGCGGCAGCGGCGGTGCTGGTACTGACCGCCAGTAACGTCGCCACCGGCGTTCTCGTCTCGTCCTGCGATACGCCGAATAGGCCAGATGTCCCCGCCGCGCACACGGGCGATGATGCCGGTAAGACGCCGTGCCGCAATGACGCGAAAGTGGCCGCCAGCTTCAACCGACCGCAGATGCTGCTGGAAATCTTGTTCTCGCACACCTGCGACTCCGCTTGGGGCCGGATCACACGTTTCGACAACGCCGGACGCGGCAACCGGCTCGAGGTCTCGATCTACCGTCGCTCCGATCCACACGGCCCTACCCGCCAGGATGCGGTGGAGCCTGATGTCGACTCCGCGTACACATTCATGATCGTCCGTGCCGACCCGACCGACCGGCTCTGTGCGACCGGCGCGATCACTGTGGGTGACCACACTGAACCTGCCGGACAAGAGATCTGCACTTGATGTGCCGACCGAGCTGCTGTGGGCGGGTGGTTTTGCTGCGGGGGCGGAATTCGGCGGTTACCTGGTTGCCGATGAGTGTTATGTCATGGATTTCGTTGCGGCTGTGGTGGGCTCGTTCGACACGTGACGTTGCTGTCGCCGGGCTCGGTGGGGCGGCTCGGTGGCCTCGGTTGTGTCGTGTTACAGGCGGCGCAGGGCGCGCTTACCTGACGGATTGTTCCTCCTGGGTGAACATCGTGACTCCGCCGGTGGCGAAGTTGCGCAGGTCCCTTGCCGTGGCGACCATTTCGGGTGATGACATGCCCGTTCGCAGCGCCTGTTCGTCGGCGAAGTAGAGGCTGGCTACGGCGTAGCAGGGCGGCTCGCCATTATCCACCGAAGCTACTTTGCCCCAGGTGAATTCCGTCAATCCGGGGACCGCGCGGGCGAGCGGGATGTGGACGGCGGTGTAGTGCTTGTCGAATTCCGCCGGGTTCTCGGGCTTGCCGTAGCAGACGGCAATACGATAGGTCATGATTCCTCCGGTTTCGCCACTAGTGTCAGCACGTCGTAGGTCGCGACGGCTTCGTCTTTCTGATTGACAACCACTGCGTCCCAGCGGACTTCGCCGTATGACGCGCTCTGGCGCGGGGTGATCTGCTTCGCGGTCAGGGTCACGGTGAGCGAATCGTCGACCTGCACCGGAGTCAGGAACCGCAGATTATCGACCCCGAAATTCGCCAGCACCGGTCCGGGCGCCGGATCGACGAACAGCCCGGCGGCAAGCGAGACGACGAGATAGCCGTGCGCCACGATCCCGCCGAACAACGGATTCGCCGCTGCCGCTTCAGGATCGGTGTGGGCGTAGAACGTGTCGCCGGTGAACTCGGCGAAGTGCTGGATATCGGCGCGACTGACCGGACGTGGACCGCCGACGATGGTATCGCCGAGCCGCAACTCGCCGAGATCCTTCCGGAACGGATGCACGCCACCGGCAACCCGGTCCGCACCCTTTACCCACTTGTTCCCCACTGCGGTCAGCACATTCGGCGTCCCCTGTACCGCGGTGCGCTGCATGTGGTGCAGCACCCCGCGGATGCCGCCCAGCTCTTCACCACCACCCGCCCGACCGGGACCACCGTGCACCAGAACGGCGAGCGGCGACCCGTGCCCCGTCGATTCCCGCGCATCCTCGCTGTTGAGCACCAGAACTCGCCCATGGTACGGAGCGAGCCCGAGCACGATCTCCCTGGCGAGGGCGGCATCCTTGGTCACCACCGAGGCGACGAGACTCCCCTTCCCCCTGGCGACGAGCTCGATCAAATCCTCGGTGTCGTCGTACCCGAGCACCGTCGACACCGGCCCGAACGCCTCGATCTCGTGCGGCTCGGTGGCCGCTTTGTCCCCGCCGCGCAACAGGATCGGCGACATGAACGCCCCCGCCGCCGCCGAAGCCCCGACCACCTCCACCAATTCGGGATCGCCGAACACGATGGTCGCCGATTTGGTCAGTCCCCGAATGGATTTCACGACCTCATCGCGCTGGTCGACGCTGGCCAGCGCCCCCATGGTGACCCCGTCGGCATCCGGATCGCCGACGACGACCTTCGCCAGCCGCGCCTTCGTCGCCTCGAGCACGTCGTCGACCATCGCCGCGGGCACGAAGGCGCGCCGAATCGCGGTGCACTTCTGCCCCGCCTTGGCGGTCATCTCACTGACGAGTTGCTTGACGTAGAGCTCGAATTCGGGATCACCCGGCACCACATCGGACCCCAGCACCGAGGCGTTGAGCGAATCCGCCTCGGCGGTGAATCGCACGCCCTCCCCGACGACAGCGGGATGCGCGCGCAGGATCGCGGCGGTATCCGCGGATCCGGTGAAGGCGACCGAGTCCTGCCCACCGAGATGGTCGAGCAACCCGCGGGAACCCCCGCACAGCAACTGCACCGAACCCTCAGGGAGAACGCCGGATTCGATGATCCGCCGGAACACCAGCTCGGTCAGGTACGCGGTTTGACTGGCGGGCTTCACGATCGAGGGCACCCCGGCGATGAACGCGGGCGCGAGCTTCTCCAGGAATCCCCACACCGGAAAGTTGAACGCGTTGATCTGCACCGCGACCCCGCGCCGCGAGGTGTAGATGTGCTGACCGAAGAAGGTTCCGTGCTTACCGAGCGGCTCGATCGCACCGTCGAGATACACGGTGTCGTTGGGCAATTCGCGCCGCGCCTTGCTCGCGTAACTGAGCACGGTGCCGATACCGCCGTCGATGTCGATCGCGGAGTCGCGCTTGGTCGCACCGGTCAGGCGGGAGGTCGCGTAGAACTCGTCCTTGCCCGTCAGCAGCGTTTGACCGAGCTGCTTCAGCTTCGCTGCCCGCTCATGAAACGTCAACCGCGCCAGCGCGGGACCGCCTACCGCGCGCGCGTAATCGACCGCGCCGGCGAGATCCGTTCCGGCCGAGGAGATTCGGGCCACCTCGGCACTGTCGATCGCGCTGAGCAGCGGCGTGCCCTCGTCTGCCGCGGCCACCCAGCGCCCATGGACATAGCTCTCCAGCAGTCGACTCACGAGGTCTCCGTCCCACCGTACGTTCGGTCGGTAATTACGATCCCCTCGGACGCCGAGCGTTGTCAAGCACAACGATCCCCTGGGGACGGGCCGCCGAGTGTCGCTCAGGTGCGGCGCAGACCGTCGAACACGTGCGCCACGACGGCATCGGCCAGATCCGTCGCGGACCCGCCCGCCCGCGGCCGGTACCACTCGACGAGCGAGTTGACCGTGCCGAAGATCAGCCGGGCGGTGAGCGCCGGATCGATCCCCGGCCGCAGATCCCCTTCGGCCGCGGCCTCGACCACGAGCCCGCTGACGAAATCGTCGAACTCCCGCCGCCTGGCCAGCGCGCGCCGCTCCACCGGGGTGTTCCCGCGCACGCGCAGCAACAGCGTGACGTACGGCAATTCCGCACACAGGATCTCGACACTGCGCCGGACCAGGTACTCGAGTCGATCGAGGTAGGGCCCGGTGACCGCCCGCTCCTCGGTGATAACCGCGAACAGCGCGTTGAGCGCCCGGTTCAGCGCGAGTTCGAGCAGCTCGGACTTGCCGGAAACATGGTGATAGATAGACGACTTGGTGATGCCGAGCCCGCGCGCCAGCGCGTCCATGCTGGTGCCGTCGTAACCCTTGTCGTTGAACACCTTCACCGCGACAGCCAGGAGCGAGTCCAGGTCATATCCCGGACGCCCGGGCAGTCCGGTCCGGCGCGTCACGCGTGCGTTCGTCATGCCCCACATCCTCCCAGTTTCTGGAATCGGCCAGCGCAATGCACCGATCAACCCTTGCCAACCTACCGAATGTTCGGTTATTAATGAAGAACACAACGGTGGAGGAGCAGTGTGCGTAGCGTCGCCGTCACAGAACTGCCGGACCGGTTCGTCGTCACGCTCGACCGGCCCGCCCAGCGAAATGCCATCAACGCGCAGATGATCGGCGCGTTGCACGACGTCTGCGCCACCATCGAGCGAAACCCCAAGCCGCTGTTGCTCACCGGTCGCGGCGACGACTTCGCCGCCGGCGCCGACATCGACGAGCTGCGCATGCGCACCCGCGACGACGCGCTCACCGGCATCAACCGGAATCTGTTCGACCGGGTCGCTCGGCTGCCGCTGCCCACGGTGGCGGCGGTCAACGGATACGCACTCGGCGGCGGCGCCGAACTCGCCTACGCGTGCGACCTCCGAATCGCCACTCCGACAGCGGTATTCGGCAATCCGGAACCGGGACTCGGCATCATGGCCGCGGCTGGCGCCAGCTACCGCTTACCGTCGCTGGTCGGCATGTCGATCGCCAAGCAGATCCTGCTGGGCGGACGCACCATCGACGCCGAGACCGCGCTGCGCACCGGTTTGGTCCTGGACATCGCCGAGGACCACGTCGCGGCGGCGCATCGGCTCCTCGATCGCATCGCCCGCCAGTCCCGGCTCGCGTTGCGGCTGACCAAGACCGTCGTCGACGCCCCCGGCGCGCACCCATGGGCCGACGACCTCGCACAGGCCGTCCTGTTCGACACCGAGGACAAACACCAACGGATGACCGCCTTTCTGGAGAAACGATGACAGTTCGCCTGGAGACCGCGCACGGACTCGCCACGATCACCCTGGCCCGGCCGTCGGCGCACAACGCCCTCGATATCCCGACGAAACTGGCGTTCTTCGAGGCGGTGACCGCGACCGCCGAGAATCCGGACGTGCGCGCGGTCCTGCTCACCGCCGAGGGCCGGAACTTCTGCGTCGGTCAGGATCTGAGCGAGCACGCCATCGCGCTGGAGACCGATCCGACGACCGCCATGGACACCGTCGGCGCGCACTACAATCCGCTCATCCGCGCGTTGAAGTCACTGGAAGTACCGATCGTCGCCGCGATTCCCGGCGCCTGCGTCGGCGCCGGATTCGGCATCGCGTTGGCGGCCGACATCCGGATCGCGGGCACCCGGACGACGTTCGCGACCGCGTTCACCGGCATCGCCCTGGCCAGCGACTCCGGCTTGAGCTACGCGCTCGTCGAGGCGCTCGGCAGCAGCCGAGCCACCGGACTGCTGCTGCTGGGCGACCGGGTGACCGCCGAGCAGGCGCTCGACTGGGGATTGATTCATCGCGTGGTGCCGGATGATGAATTGCACACGACAGCAGCGGATCTCGCTCAGCAACTCGCCTCAGGCCCGACGGCGGCCTACCGCCGGGTGAAGGCGCTCGTCGGCGCGTCGGCGTCCGGTCTGTCCGCCGCCTTGGACCGCGAACTCGCCGCACAGCAGCACCTGGGCCGCACCGACGACCACCAGGCCGCGGTAAAAGCCTTCCTGGCGAAGGAGAAACCGGCCTTCACCGGCGCTTAGGCAGATTCGGCAAGGAGAGCAGATGTCCACCGCACACGCGCCCGAAACAGGCCCGCTACAGACCCTTTTCGACGAGACGATCGCCGCCGAGCAGCGCATCGAACCCCGGGACTGGATGCCCGACGGCTACCGCCGCTCGCTGATCCGCCAGATCGCCCAGCACGCGCACTCCGAGATCATCGGCATGCAGCCCGAGGGGAATTGGCTCACTCGCGCACCGTCGTTGCGGCGCAAAGCGATCCTCATGGCCAAAGTTCAGGACGAGGCAGGCCACGGCCTCTATCTGTACTCCGCCGCCGAAACCCTCGGCGCCGACCGCGGCGAGCTGACCGCCCAGCTCATCGAGGGCAAACAGAAGTACTCCTCGATCTTCAACTATCCGACGCTCACCTACGCCGACGTCGGCACCATCGGCTGGCTGGTCGACGGCGCCGCGATCTGTAACCAGGTTCCATTGTGCCGCAGCTCTTTCGGACCGTATGCCCGCGCGATGATCCGCGTGTGCAAAGAGGAGTCGTTCCATCAGCGCCAGGGTTACGAACTGCTGATGACGATGATGCGCGGCACCGACGAGCAGCGCGCGCTGGTGCAGGAGTCGGTCGACCGGTGGTGGTGGCCCGCGCTGATGATGTTCGGACCGCCCGATGACGAGTCGCCCAATACCGCGCAGTCGATGAAGTGGGGCATCAAGCGGCACACGAACGACGAACTGCGCCAACGGTTTGTCGACATGTCCGTGCCGCAGGCCGAGGCACTGGGTGTGACCTTCCCGGATCCGGAACTGAAGTGGTGCCCCCGGCGCGAGGCGTACGACTTCGGCGAGCCGGACTGGGCCGAGTTCGCGGCCGTGCTCAGAGGCAACGGCGCGTGCAATGTCGAGCGGATCGCCAACCGTCGCGCCGCGCACGAGGACGGCGCATGGGTGCGCGAGGCCGCGACCGCGTTCGCGGCCCGCGAGCAGGCGGCGTCGTGACCGAAACCTCCGCGGTGCAGGCGGATTGGCCGCTGTACGAGGTCTTTCTGCGCGGCAAGCGCGGCCTCAACCACGTGCACGTCGGATCGCTGCACGCCGCCGATGACCAGATGGCCTTGCGCCACGCGCGCGACGTCTACACCCGCCGCAACGAAGGGGTGAGCATCTGGGTGGTCCGGTCCGCCTCGATCACCGCGTCGAGCCCGGCGGAGAAGGATCCGTTCTTCGCGCCCAGCGGCGACAAGGTGTATCGGCATCCGACGTTCTACGAGATCCCCGACCACGTGCCACACATGTGAGGCGGCGCAGATGACCGAAGCATCGGAGCACAACGCCTACGAAGGCCTGGTCGACGCGAATTCCCACGGGCAGTGGGCGTTCGGCACCGGCTTCGACGATCCGCTGGCCGGCGTGGACACCACGGTGCCGGACGACGTCGAGCCGACCGCGCTCGCCACGTACTGCCTCATGCTGGCCGACGACGCCCTGATCAGCGCCCAGAGGCTCGCCCAATGGTCCACGCGGGCACCGGAACTCGAAGAGGAGGTCGCGCTGGCGAATGTCGGCCTCGATCTGCTGGGACAGGCGCGGCTGTTACTTGCCCGGGCCGCCGCGGCCGATGGTTCGGTGGTGCCGTTCATTTCCGATACCTCCCCGGTGCCCGCCGAAGACGCGCTGGCCTTCTTCCGGCCGGAGAACGAATTTCGCAACGTCCGCCTGTGCGAGCTGGACAACGGCGACTTCGCCAAGTCGATGGTCCGGTTGCTGATCTTCTCGACCTGGCGCCTCGCACTCTTCGATCGACTCCGCGCGTCTCGCGATCCGGTGCTGGCCGCCGTCGCGCACAAGGGCGTCAAAGAGCTGACCTATCACCGCGACTACGCAGCCCGGTGGACGGTCACTTTGGGTTGCGGCACCACCGAATCCAGGCGGCGCACCGGCGACGCGCTGGAGCTGGTGTGGCCCTACGTCGATGAACTGTTCGTCCCCACCGACGAAGAGATTTCCCTGTCCGAGGTCGCGGTCGGCGTCGATCCCCGTGACGTCCGTGCGGAATTCGACGCAGTGCTCGACCAGGTCCTGCACGCCGCCGAGCTGGCTCCCCCGCTCGCCCGCGTGGGCACGGTCGGCGGACGCGCGGGCAGGCGCGGCATCCACACCGAGGCGATGGGCTCGTTGCTCGCGGACATGCAGAGCGTCGCCCGCGCGCACCCGGAGGGACGCTGGTGAGCGCCGGCGAATTACGCGCCCGCGCCGTCGCCGCATCGGTGACCGACCCGGAGCTGCCACCGCTGACCCTCGACGACCTCGGCGTGCTGCGCGAGGTCACGGTCGACGCCGACGGGAGTGTGCTCGTCACCATCACCCCGACGTACTCGGGTTGCCCCGCCATGGCCACCATGCGCGACGATCTGGAGCACAAGCTCCGCCAGCACGGATACAACCGCGTGCGGATCAGAACTCGCCTGACGCCGGCCTGGAGTTCGGATTGGATCTCCGCCGAGGGTCGCCGAAAGCTGAGCGCGGCAGGCTATTCCGTGCCGGGTCCGGCGCCGCGGCGCGCAGCGGGACCGGTCCCGCTGACCCTCACGCCCAAGCCGCGCGCCCTCATCTGCCCGCAATGCGGATCACCGAACACCGTCCTGCACTCCGAGTTCGGCGCGACGCTGTGCAAAGCCCAATACCGCTGCTCGGACTGCCTGGAACCGTTCGACCACGTGAAGGAGATCTGACCATGACCTCCGCACGAACCAAAGCCTTCCACCCGCTGACCGTCGCCGATGTCGAACCACTCTGCGCCGACGCGGTCGCCATCCGCTTCACCGTGCCCGAGCGGCTGGCCGGCGAATTCGACTTCCGCCCAGGCCAATCGCTGATGCTGCGGCGCACCGTCGACGGCGTCGAGCATCGCCGGTCCTACTCGATCTGCGCGCCGGCCGGCGCACCGCCGCGGGTCGGCGTGCGCGAGGTGCCCGGCGGGGTGTTCTCGTCCTGGCTGGTCCATCAGGTCAAGCCGGGCGACATCATCGACGTACAGGGACCGACCGGAACATTCACCGCCGAGCCGGCGGAGGGTGGCAGGCACGTCCTGATCGCGGCGGGGTCGGGTATCACTCCGATGCTCTCGATCGCCGCCTCGATGCTCATCAATCCCACTGCGGAAGTCGTTCTGCTGTACGGCAATCGGCGCACCCGGTCGGTGATGTTCGCCGAGGAGATCGCCGATCTGAAGGATCGATTCGGCCCGCGACTCGACCTCGTCCACGTACTGTCGCGGGAACCGCGGGAAGTGGAGTTGTTCAGTGGCAGATTGGACGCGCAGCGCCTGCGCGCGATCCTCGGCAGCGTCGTGCCGACCGACGACATCGACCACTTCTGGCTGTGCGGACCCTACGGCATGATCACCGACGCGCAGGAAGTCCTCGCTGAGTTCGGTGTCGACCGGAGCCGGATCCACCACGAACTGTTCTACGTCGACGTCCCGCCGCCACCGGTGATCCATCGCGAACCCGGAACCCGCGGTCCGACAAGCGAAGTCACCCTCGCGCTCGACGGTCGCTCGGTGACCGGCGCCCTCCCCCGGGACCAGCCGCTGCTCGATTCGGGCGCGCAATTGCGTTCGGATCTCCCGTTCGCCTGTAAGGGCGGCGTCTGCGGCACCTGCCGCGCCAAGATCACTCGAGGCGACGCCGATATGCGCCGCAATTACGCGCTCGAAGAATCCGAGGTCGCCGCCGGCTTCGTGCTCACCTGCCAGACCTATCCCCTCAGCGACACCCTGACCGTCGATTTCGACGACTGAACCTGGAGTTCCCCGATGACCGGCGTCCTGCCCACTCCCACCGACACCCCCGACATCGAATTCGCCACCCGCGACCGCATTTCGGCTCTGCAACTCGAACGATTGCGCTGGTCGCTGGAGCACGCTTACGCCAACGTGCCGCATTACCGCCGGGCATTCGACGATGCCGGAGTCCATCCGAGCGACGTGCGTGATCTCGGCGATCTGGCAAAGTTCCCGTTCACGACCAAGCAGGAGCTACGCGAGAACTATCCGTTCGGAATGTTCGCGGTGCCGCAGAGTCAGGTCGCGCGAATCCACGCGTCCTCGGGCACCACGGGGTGGCCGACGGTGGTCGGGTACACCGCGAACGACATCGGCAACTGGGCGGAACTGGTCGCGCGCAGCCTGCGCGCGGGCGGGGTCAGACCGAACGACAAGGTGCACGTCGCCTACGGATACGGTCTGTTCACCGGCGGGCTCGGCGCGCATTACGGCGCGGAACGGCTGGGCTGCACCGTGATTCCGATGTCCGGCGGCATGACCGAGCGCCAGATCCAGCTCATCACCGACTTCGCGCCGGACGCCATCCTGGTCACCCCGTCCTACATGCTCACCATCGCCGACGCGATGGTCGCCAAAGGCCTCGATCCCGCGAAGACCTCGCTGCGCGTCGGGGTATTCGGCGCCGAGCCGTGGACCGAACACATGCGACGGGAGATCGAGCAGACTCTCGCTATGGACGCCGTCGACATCTACGGACTCTCCGAGGTGATGGGTCCCGGCGTCGCCATGGAATGCGTGGAGACCAAGGACGGCCCGCACATCTGGGAAGACCATTTCTATCCGGAGATCATCGATCCGGAGACCGGTGCGGTGCTGCCCGACGGCGCGGAGGGCGAATTGGTGTTCACCTCGCTGTCGAAGGAAGCGACACCGATCATTCGCTATCGCACCCGCGACCTGACCCGCCTGCTCCCCGGCACAGCCCGCACGATGCGCCGAATGCAGAAGGTCACCGGCCGCACCGACGACATGATCATCCTGCGCGGGGTCAATCTGTTCCCCACCCAGATCGAGGAACTGATCCTGGCCGTCCCGGCCCTGGCCCCGCAATTCCACTGTGTGCTCGAACGCACCGGCCGGATGGACACCCTCACCATCCGAGTCGAAGCCCGCCCCGGCGTTTTCGACGATCAACGATGGACGTCGTCCGCAGCGCTGCGCGAATCGATCAAGAACCGCATCGGCGTCACCGTTGCCGTCGACGTGGTCCCGCCCGCCACCCTCGAACGTTCGATCGGCAAGGCGCGCAGGCTGATCGACAACCGCCCCCGGACCTGAGGGTCGGCATTATCGAAGTCAGGCGGCGGGCCGGCCGGTGGCGTGGGCGTCGGCGAAGTTCCACAGGAGCGGGATCAGTTCGGCGGGGGATTCGATCTGCGGGAGGTGGCCGGTGTTCGGCATGATGACGAATTCCGCGCCGGGGATGGCGTCGGCGTAAGCGCGGCCGTTTTCGGGGTCGACGATCCGATCGGCTTCGCCCCAGATGACGAGGGTGGGCAGGGTGATTTCGGGGAGGCGGCCGAGCAGGGTCGGGTCGGTCATCGAGCCACCGTAAACCTCTAGGGCGCTGCGGTTTCCAGCCATCATCCGCAAGACGGCGGGGTTGAGTTGAGTCGGTTCGATCCGATAGGGGTCGGGGTCCGCGTAGCTGTAGTCCGCGATCTGGGTGAGGTCGAGGGCGAAGAAATCGATGACCGGATGGTCGGGGACCTCGATGCCGACGGCGTCGACGAGAACCAGGCCGGACACTCGGTTCTGTTGCAGGAGAGCGAGTTCCGCGGCGATCCAGCCGCCCACGGAGTTGCCGACGACGGTGACGTCGGTGAGGTCGAGGGTGTTCAGCAGCTCTGCGTAGAGGGCGGCGAGTTCACCGATGGTGGTGAGCCGTTCGGGGCGGTCGGTGCCATCGAAGCCGGGGTGGGTGGGGGCGTAGACGTGGGCGTTTCGTTCGGCGGCGAGGCGGTCGGCGAAGCCGGTGACCGACATGGAACCGGCCCCGCCGTGCAACAACAGGATCGGGCGGCCCTCCCCTCGTTCGTCGACGCGGACCGCGATGGTGCCGAGTTCGGGCAGGGGCACGTCGACGGTGCTGGTGGTGCTCATGTAAACCTCCTGAGATCTATATCAGTAACCTTATACAAGCATACTGATATAAACAACCTGAGTTATGCTGCTGCTATGACCTCGATCGGAGACGTGGCCCTGTCGATCAAGCGCGTCCAGCACCGCCACCACCGCGCCCTCACCGCCGCCCTCGCGGATCTGGGCGTCTCGCTGGTGCAGTGGGACACCCTCCGCCACCTCGATCGCCATCCCGACGCCTCACTACACGACCTGGCCCAGTTGACTTTTCAGACTGACCAATCGTTCGGGACACTGGCCACGAGAATGGCCGAGCGCGGACTCATCGAGCGAATGCAAGGCCCCGGCCGCGCCGTCCGCCACCGCCTCACCCCCAAGGGTGAGCAGATCCGCGCCGAAGGTGCTCAGCGAGTGCGCGCCGTCCAACGCCGATCCTTCGCCGCCCTCTCCCCCGCCCAGATCGATACCCTCGGCGACCTCCTCGACCTCATCCTGACCACGCCGCTCGACCACGAGCCGGGTTGACGACGTAGCCGACTCACCAAGCGCCGATGAAGAATTCGAGCACGGACAAGCGCTCGCGGCGAGCAGCGCGATACCCGCCGAGACGACCAGCGTGCGGGACCGAGCGCGACCGGCGTCGAGCCGAGCGGCAACGAAACCGCCTGTGCCGCCGAGGATTCCGAGCACCGGCGCACCACCGAGGAGCAGATAGAACACGCTGGCCAGTGCGGCATCGCCGGCACCACCGAACCCACGAGCGTAATCCTGCGCCAGCGGCACCGGAAACCGGTAGACCACCGCGACCAGAGCCGCCGCCAACGGCGCCAGCACAACCGCGGCCACCGCGCCCAGGCCGGCCGTTCTCAGGGCGAACACATTCTCCGTGGAAGCATCGGACATAGCTCGAGCATATGGACCTCGCCCGCCCCCGGAAGCTGGGAAACTACCCGTGTCGGTGAGTAGAACTACCGGACCGGCCGGCACTACCGAACGCACGTACTCACCGCCGACCGGAGTTACGCATCAGTCGGCGCTCACGATCGTGAAATCGCTTGCGCCGCTGCTTTTCTGCGTGAGCGTGAGTCCGGCGTCACCGCTGGTTCCGCGGGCGGACCAGTACATCGGTTTGTCGCTCTTGTTCCGCACCAGGCCGCCGGATTCCTGCTTCCACATGAGACGCTCAGGCTTGGCGCGTTTTTCGCACTTGTCGGCGTTCGTCGCGTACGCGTTCTCGTCTATGCATACGCCTTTCACGCTGTAAACCATCCCGTAGCCTTGGTCGTCCACCTCCCGCTGGAACCACTGCTGGCTCTCGTTGCCCTTGTCGCAGGCGGTGAACTTGATCGCCGTCTTGCCATCGGTCTGCGTCGCACACCGGGTTCCGCCGTCGCGGATCTCGGCTTGGATCAGAAACGTCACGTTCGGGTCCGGAAACGCAGTCGTTGCGGCGTCGGCCGTTACGTCGACCAACCACAGCGGCAGCACTGCGGCGATAACGAGAGCAACGCGGACGTAACGATTACCAGTGTTCTCGCCCGGTAATTCTTTGTTGCGCACGATATCTCCTGACTGTGAATGTCGGCCAGCACGACTGATGTCGGCTGCACGGACCAGCAGCTGCCAAGGTACGAGCGCAGAGTCGGCCCCGGGGAGTATTCGGTGCCGGGACTCGCGCGGATGGGTGCGCGGTGAGCTCGCGCACCTCCTCCGGGTCCCTGTCGTCGCCCGCACCACTGGCTCGGACCGGTGCTCGGAATCAGCTCGACGGCAGCGCTCCGGGGCGGCACACGGCAGGTCGTACGGGATGGTGACTACGGCACGCGAAATGGCGCCACTATAACGACGAAACGTCTGCGGTACAGCGCTGATTCAACAAACTAACGTTAGTTCCAGGCCAGTCTTAAAAGCGTGTTTTCAGCAGTTAAGACGGTGCTTACATGGGGTGCTCATTCGATGTTTCGGCAGTACAGTCGCCGGTGCCGAGCAGCGAGTGGTGGAGCTCGCTTTCATATACACGGAGGTTTCCAGGTTATGCCGACTGTTGCCGGACGTCGCAACTATCACGGGAAGCATCGGGCCGCGAAGTCGCCGAGGAACGGCACACCCCGACTGTTCGCCGCGCTGGTCGCGGGCACCCTGCTCACACCCGTCGGGCTGAGCCTGACGACCACCGCCACCGCATCGGCGGCGGCCCCGAGTTTCGGCTTCCGAGCGAAGGTTCAGGGCTACGACGCGGACGGCCGGGCGATCATTCACTACAACAACAGAATCAAAGATGCCGGCATCGAAAATGCGGTCAAACACTTGAATTCGACGCCGGGCCTGAACTTCGTGCTGAAACCGGGAACGGGCAACGGCGCGATCAACATCAGCAACGAACGTTTCGAAGGCGGCGTGGCCGGCCTCGGCGGCTGGGATAACGGCGGCCCGTTCGTGAAACTCGATCCGAAGAATCAGAACTTCGATCCGGACGACCGAACCGAGATCGCCGCTCACGAACTCCTGCACTCGATCGGCCTCGATCACAACGACAGCGGATGCAGCATCATGGCCAGCTCGGTCAATCGCTGCAACAGTGGCCCGACTCCGTTGAGCAAGAACGAAATCGGTCAGCTCAACAGCATGTATCAGCGCGGGAAGGCGGACCCGAACAAGCCGACGAGCACCACACCGGATAGCACCACGAAGCCCGGCGGCCCGAAAGACCCCGGCACCCGGCCGAACTCACCGCAGCCCGGGCCGGGACAGGACGCGGGAGACGACTCGCAGAGCGGGCCGGGGCAAGACAGCGGCGACGATGAGCAAAGTGGGCCGGGCCAGGATTCCGGCGACGATTGGCAGAGCGGGCCCGGAGCAGACGACGGAGACAGTTCACCGAGCGATCCCGGTGACGAATTCGATTGGCTCGGCGGCGACAACTCGTCCGACGACGGCATGTTCAGCGACGATGGCGGCAATCCGTTCGACGGCGACGGCTTCGACTGGCTCGGCGACAGCCGCACCGACGACTCCGGCGACCTCTTCGGCAGCGACGTCAGCGACCCGTCCAGCAGCGGCGACGGTTTCGACTGGCTCGGCGACAGCGGAGGCGACCCGTTCGGCGACGCAAACCAATTCGGCACCGGCGACCTGTTCGGCGACAGCAACCAGTTCGGCCGCGACTCCGGCAACTTCTTCGACACCGGCGACTTGTTCACCGGCGGCGGCAACGACGGCTTCGATTGGTTCGGCAAGTCCGGCAACAAGCAATTCAGCGGTGGCGACATGTTCAGCGACCTGGCCGGCAGCCTGTTCTGAACTCACCTGAGGAGTAGATGTCGAACTCCCCTGCACCCCAGGGGAGTTCGACCTTCAAAACCCCTCCGTTTTGGCACACTGTGCAACATTGCATGCCTTGCACACTTGCAGCCCAAGCCATTTCGAGCCGAAACGGAGCTACGCGGGGTAACCGATCACCCGTTGCCCGGGAGGGCCGCGTGAGGGTCCAGCGAGATGCCGAGACCGCGGAGGCGGTGGTCGATGAGCAGCCAGGCCTCGGTGGCGAGTTGGTCCACCAGTTCCGGTTCGCTCATGTCGCGGTGGACGAGCCACCAGCGGACCGAGGCGTCGATGAGGCCGAGCAGGGCGACGACGAGGCGGTCGGCGGCCACTGAGTCGGCGCCGAACTTGGGGATGTATCTTGTTGCGGCGGCAGAGATCTCGGAGGCGAAGGCGCTGCCGCCGATTCTGGGTTCGTCGTTGCCGCGGCGGTAGTTTCGTCCGAGCAGGAAGATGTACAGGTTCGGATGTTCGCTGGCCCAGCCGACGTGTTCGGCGATCGGGGCTCGGATGATGGCATACGGGGAACCCTCGATCTCGAGCGCGGCCCGGATCTGCCGGGTGAGATCGTCGTGCGCCCGGCGCGCCACGGCCAGGTCGAGCTCTTCCTTGCTGGCGAAATGCCGGTAGACGTGGCTGCGCGCCAACCCTGCGCGATCCGCGATCTGGCCGGTCAGCGCCTCGGGCCCGTGCTCTTCGATGACCGCGATGGCCGCGTCCACGATGGTTCGGCGACGCTCGTCCCGGCCCGGGGCGCGACTGGTCGAGCGCCGCGCGGCGGCGGTGTCGGTCCAGCGTCGTTGCTCCACGGGGTCTCACGCTATCGGACGTTCAGCCAGGCCATACCGAATCGTGTCTTGTCCGCGCGGCCGAGTTGGTACACACTGTTCCCGCCGGGTACATGCTGTACCCGCGAACCCTGGTTACATATATTTGCCAGTGGTGCGCCGAACCAAAGGAGCTTCGATGGCCGCCTACCGGTCGAGTTGGATGAACGACGATCTGGACGCGCTGCGTGACCTGGCCCGCGCCTTCTTCCAGAAGGAGGTCACCCCGAACATCGACAAGTTCATCGACCAGCATCATGTCGACCGCGACCTGTGGAACAAGGCGGGCGAGCTCGGGCTGCTCTGCCTGTCCATCCCGGAGGAATACGGCGGCGGTGGCGGCACGTTCGCGCACGAGGCGGTGCTGATCGAGGAGCAGGCGAGGGCGCTGGACACGGCGTGGGGCGCGAGCCTGCACAACGGCATCGTCGCGCACTACCTGCTCGCCTATGGCACCGAGGAGCAGAAGCGGCAGTGGCTGCCGAAGATGGCCAGCGGTGAGGTGGTCGGCGCGATCGCGATGACCGAGCCCGGCACCGGCTCCGATTTGCAGAACATCAAGACCAAGGCGGTCCGCGACGGCGACGAGTACGTGGTGAACGGATCCAAGACGTTCATCACCAACGGCGCGCAGGCCGACCTCATCATCGTGGTGGTCAAGACCGACAGCACGCAGGGCGCCGCCGGCGTCAGCCTGGTGCTGGTCGAGGCCGACCGGGCCGGATTCCGGCGCGGCCGGGTGCTGGACAAGATCGGGCAGAAGGGCCAGGACACCTCCGAGCTGTTCTTCGAGGACGTCCGCGTCCCGGTGGCCAATCTGCTCGGCACCGAGGAGGGCCAGGGCTTCGTTCAGCTGATGCAGCAGCTGCCACAGGAGCGCCTGATCATCGCCGTCGGCGCGGTGGCGGGCATGGAGACCGCGCTGGAGCACACGCTGCGCTACACCAAGGAGCGAGAAGCGTTCGGCCGCACCATCTTCCAGTTCCAGAACACCAAGTTCAAGCTCGCCGAGGTGGCCACCGAGGCCAAGATCGCGCGCGTCTTCACCGACGACTGCATCGCCAAACACATTGTCGGCGAACTGGATATCGCCACGGTCGCGATGGCCAAGTGGTGGACCACCGACCGCGCCATGTCGGTGGCCAGCGAATGCCTGCAACTGCACGGCGGCTACGGCTACATGACCGAGTACCCGATCTCACGCCTGTGGGTGGACAACCGGGTGCAGATGATCTACGCGGGCACCAACGAGATCATGAAGGAGATCATCGCCCGCACCCTCTGAGGGCACCAGGCCTGCGCGGCGGACTCAACCGCGCAGGCTCAGCCGTCTTTTTTCCAGGTCGGGAACGCCCCCGGCGCCAGCTCGACGAAATCCGGCAGCCCACGCAGGGCGGCCTCGGCACCGCCGGGCGTGTACGTCGCCACCAGGCGCAGCGGTCGCCAACCGGTGTTGTACGTGGAATGCAGGGTGCCACGCGGGATCCACACCGCGTCGCCCGCATTGATCGCGAATTCGCCACTGTCACCGACGGTTTGCCGCCCCTCCCCCTCGATCACGTAGAGGATCTCGTCGGACTCGGGATGCTCGTGCCGGTCATGACCCTTGTTCGGGTTGATCACCACCTCACCGAGCGTCGACGACGCTCCGTCGACGGTGTCGGGCGAGACATGCCATTTGATCGATCCCCAGTCGAAAACCATGGTCGCAACGGCGTTCGGATCGCGGTACATAGGACTCTCCTTCGAAAGATGAAGCCGGGCGGGATCTTCCACTCAAGACCGGTCGGTCGGGACGTCCTTGAACGCCCGCAGCTGCTCGGCGATGGCCCGCTCGGTGGGCAGCCGCTCCATCGACGAGGCACCGAAGAACCCCGCGACGCCGTGGGTGCGCTCGAGCACATAGCGCACGTCGGCGGGCTCGGCGATCGGACCGCCGTGACAGAGCACGATGATGCCGGGATCGACCGCGGCGGCCGCGTCCCGCATCTCCTGCACCCGCCGCACCGCTTGGTCGAGGGTGATCGCCGTGGTCGCGCCGATGCTCCCCTTCGTCGTTAGCCCCATGTGCGGCACGATGATGTCGGCGCCGGCCTGCGCCATCGCGGTCGCCTGTTCCGTGTCGAACACATAGGGCGCGGTGAGCAGTTCGCGCTCGGCAGCCAGTTGGATCATCTCGATCTCGAGATCGAAACCCATGCCGGTCTCTTCCAGATTCGCGCGGAACACGCCGTCGATCAGCCCGACGGTGGGAAAGTTCTGCACGCCGGCGAATCCGATCGCGCGGAGTTCGTCGAGAAACCGCGGCATCAGCCGGAACGGATCGGTGCCGCACACACCGGCGAGCACCGGGGTCCGTTCGACCACGGGCAGCACTTCGGCGGCCATCTCGACCACGATCGCGTTGGCATCGCCATAGGGCATCAGTCCGGCGAGCGAGCCGCGCCCAGCCATCCGGAACCGCCCCGAGTTGTAGATGATGATGAGGTCGGCGCCGCCCGCCTCGGCGGACTTGGCGGAGAGTCCGGTGCCCGCGCCGGCGCCGATGATCGGGTGACCGGCCTCGAGCTGACTGCGGAACCCGGCGAGAGCCTGTACACGATTCACGATGCGCTCCTGATGAGTCGGTGCAAATGCTCGGCGGCCGCCGTCGCGAACGCCGTGCTGTTGATGTCCTGGTCGCTGTCGATCACCTCGACCGGGGTTCCGGCCACCGCCGCGAGTACGGCCTCGACGCAGGCCGCGTCCGCCGCGCGGTCCCAGAACGGCCCGCCGTCCACATCGACGGCGGACAGTCCGCCGCGCGGCACGAACAATGCGGTGGGTCCCGTTGCCGCCGCCAGCTTCTGGCCGAGTACCGCACCAATTCTGGTCGCCTCCATGGCATTCGTCCGCATCAGCGTGACGGTCTCGTTGTGCACGAGCAGGTGTCGTTCACCGAACCGCTCCGGCACGGTATCGCGCGGCCCGAAGTTCACCATGTCCAACGCGCCGAGGCTGACGACCTGCGGAACGCCCGCCGCGGCCGCCGCGGTCAGCCGATCCGGCCCGGCGGACAACACCCCACCGACGACCTCGTCGGCCAGCTCGGTGGTGGTGAGGTCGAGGACACCGGCGAAATACCCGTCGGCGACCAGGTTTTCCATGGTGCGGCCGCCGGAGCCGGTCGCGTGGAATACCAGCACCTCGTAGCCCAACTCGGTCAATCTCTTTCGGGCCGTGTCCACCGCGGGGGTGGTCACGCCGAACATGGTCGCGGCGACGAGCGGTTTGCCTTGCCCAGCACCGGAATCGGACCGTCTGCGCGCATACTCACCGGCCATTGCGGCTATCGCGGCGGCGGCGTTGCCCAGCACCTGACGGGAGATCGAATTGATCCCCGCCACGTCGACAACGCTGTACATCAGCGTCACGTCCGTCGTCCCGACGTAGGGCGAGACATCCCCGCCGGCCATGGTGGAGACCAGCAGCTTCGGCACGCCGACGGGCAACGCCCGCATGACTTTCGCGGCGATCGCGGAACCCCCGCTGCCGCCGAGCGCGAGCACCCCGCTGAGCCGGCCCCGCGCATGCAACTCCAGCGCGACGGCGCGCGCACCGGCCGCCATCGCGTCCAGGGCCGCGCCACGGTCACGCCGCTGTCGCAGCTCGGCGAGATCGGCGCCCGCCGCGGCGGCGACGGCCGACGCGTCCACATCGGCCGCGAGAGACGCGGTGCCCAGCACCCCGGCATCGACGAGAACGACGTCCGTGCCACCCTCGGCGATCACGTCACGGACGTACGCGTACTCCTCCCCTTTGGTGTCGAAGGTTCCCAGCAACATGACGGCCACGCGACGTCCCTCCTGTCGATCCGCTTCCGACGTCCCCTCCCAATCTGTCCCAGATCAACCGCCCTCGAGGGCCGAATGCGGGATAGGCATTGGCCGGCAAGGCGTTTCCTTACCCGATCTCGACCACCCTGGCCCAATCCGGTGGCGCGTCGGGAACGTAATCGGGATCGTCCTCGTTCCACGAGTCGCCGGCCGAGCGGCGGAAGAGACCGACCACCGTCCGGCACGCCGGCCGCCTGGCCGGCCACGGTGTCTGACCATCGGTGAGCACCACGAGCACATCGGGGCCCGGCCGGTTTCGCAGCGCCTTCGCGAACCCGGCGCGCAGATCCGTGCCACCACCGCCCACCAGCGGTATCCCCTCCGCCCGGCACAGGGGGTGCACGACCCCGGCCGCCGCGTCGCACGACAAGACGCTGACCAGGTCGCGGCGCCCACCGACGGCGCGGCTGATCGCGGCCACCTCGAGCAACGCCGTGCCCAGTTCGGTGTCACTGACCGACCCCGAGGTATCGATGAGCACCGTGACCCGCGGCGGCGTTCGCCGCAGGCTCGGCAGCACGACGCCGGGTATCCCGGCCGAACGCCGAGCCGGACGACGGTAGGTGTAATCCTCGCCGACACCGGGACTGGAGACCGCGGACCGCAGAGCCGAGCCGAGCAGGTCGCGCCACGGCTGCGGTGGATGAAAGGTCTCCTCCGCCCAGCGCTTCCAGCCTTGGGACGCGTTCCCCGGACGCCCGATGATGCCCCGCGCCACCAGGAATCGGACCGCCTCGCGTTCCTGCGCGCTGAGACCGTCGGCACCGTCCGGGCCCAGATCCCACTCGCGATCCAATCCGTCCGCACCGCTGCCGCAGTCGAGCCAGGCCATGCCGTCGGTCAGCGGACCGAGCCGGAACTGGCGCAGATAGTCCTCCATGAGTTCGCCGGTGCCCAACCGCAGCATCGACGGCACGACGGCGCCCGCCGGCTGGACCAGTCCGTCGCCGAACGCGTCGTCGTTGATCTCGCAGTCCGCGGCGATGTTCATGCGCAGGCGCTCGGCCGGGCCGGTCAGTCCGTGCTGCTCGGCGAATCGGTCGCTGCGACCGTGATGGTCGCGCAGCAGGTGGGACACCTCGTGCACCCACACCGAGGCCAGGTCCTCCACCGGCATCCGGTCCACGAACGCGGGCGAGACGTAGCACCGCCAGTGCCGATCGACCGCCATCGTCGGTACCGTGCGGGACTCGACGACGGCCAAGGCGAACAGGGCCGTCGCCAGATAGGGCCGGACCCGGGCGGCGTGCAGCCGGGCGGCGAAGAGCTTCTCGCGATCCAGCGTTTTCGGCGCGGTCATCGGCCTGCCCGCGCGGCGACGCGTCCGGCCGCCTCATCGGCCTCCTTGGACACCGACACCACCCCGGCGAGCTTTTCGATGGCCGCCGGAACATCCCAGTCGCCCTGCCGCAGCGTCGCGAGAGTCGTTGCGGGAACGACGATCAGGTCCGGAGCGCCGCTTTCGAGGGCGCGGACCAGGATGGTCCACGCGGCGTCCCAGCGCGACCGCTCCGGACGTTTCCGGACCGCTGCCACCACTCCGTCGAGCACCGCTTGGCGCAGATCCCCGCGTTCGGGCAGCACGGAGCCGACCGGATCGGCGAGCAACTCCTCCGGGTCCGGCAAATCCATCCGGTCCAGCCCGGCCAGCAGTTCGAAGCCCGGTCCGTCGCCGACCGTGCCCCGGACCAGCAGGGAAAGCACATCGCGGGAAGATCCTGCCGCCGTGGCGAAAGCGACGAGCGACAACGCCATCTCCCAGCTTCGGGGCGACGGCCACGGGCCACCCCTGCGCGCTTCGCTGGTGGGGATCTGATGCACGAGCGCGGGCCGCGCGGCGAGCAGGACGCATACCGCGCGGCGCGCGAAAGCCACTGCCTCGGTAAGCTTTTCCGGCGCCAGGCGGGGCAGCGTCGCGTGCGGCCAGGTGCCGCCGAGACCGCGGACGACGACCTCGTGCTCGTGCGTCCACTGGAGGTGCACGAACCGGTTGGCCAGCGGCGGACTCAGTTCCCAGCCGTCGGCCGCCGAGGAGCGCGGGTTGGCCGCCGCGACGATGCGGACATCGGGCGGCAGTCGCAGGGTGCCGATTCGGCGTTCGAGGACCAGGCGGAGCAGCGCGGCCTGCACAGCGGGCGGCGCGGTGGACAGTTCGTCCAGGAACAGTAGTCCGCGGCCGGCGCGGACGAGTTGCACGGCCCAGTCCGGCGGCGCCATCGGGACGCCCTGTACCGCCGGATCGTCTCCGATCACGGGCAGGCCCGAAAAGTCCGACGGCTCATGGACACTCGCGATCACGGTGGTCAGTGGGAGGTCCAGGTCGGCGGCGAGCTGGGTGAGGGCGGCGGTCTTGCCGATGCCCGGTTCGCCCCACAGGAGAACCGGAAGGTCGGCGGCCACGGCCAGCGCGAGGGCTTCCAGTTGGTTGTTGGGGCGTGGTTCGGTGGTGACCTCGCGCAGCATGGTCAGCAGTTCGCCCGCGACCTCGAGTGGGGCGAGCGGGGCGGGGTCGGCGGGCGTGCGGACAGCAGTAAGCATGGGTGATCACCTTGGGGTCGAGTTCGAGTGCGACGAAGCGTCGTCGGGTCAGTGCGCGTGGCGCGGGTGGGTGCGGTGTTGGGCGGGACGGGCCTTGCCCCGCGCCGGAATCCGGTTCGTACCGGTATTCGAGAGACCGGCCTTGAACAGCCCGTACGTGATACGGCGGTGCACGGCGGCCTCGAGTTCGTCGAGCAAGGCGCCGTGGCGCAGGGACGCGTCGGCGCCGAGGAGTCCGGTCACGACGGCCAGTGCGCCCGCGGTATCGCCGTGGTCGAGCCGTTCCCGGACGCCGGTGAGGGCGTCCGGGTGACGGTGTACCGCGTCGATGACCTGTAAGCAGGGCAGCGGCGTGCCGGTCAGCGCGACCAGCAGTTCCTCGCGGCGCAGTTCGTCCCGGTCGTGGTCGAGCGCGGCCAGAACGCCGTCTACTAGGCCGATTCGGTGTTGTTCGCCTCGGCACTCCACGAGGCGTGGCCGGCCGGGCGGGTCCTGGATTCGCGGCGTGTCGCCCGTCGCGAGACCGGGCATTAGGGCCGCGGTGACCAGCGGGTGCAATTGATCGGCCGACATCACGCCGGAACGAATCAGTTCCAGATCGGGCAGGACCCACGTCGCCGCGTCGGGCAGGACCGGGAGCGCGCGGACCTGACCGGCCGGGTATTCCGCGGCGATCCGCAATTCGGGGCCGTCCCGGTCCAGCACCAGCCGTTGCCTGCCCCGAATCCGCACGGCGAACGTATTGGACGCCAATCCCTCTGCACGGCAGAGGATCTCGCCCTCATCCGCCCATCGGCCGACGGCGCAGGTTTCCGGCACCGTGGCGAGCCACCCTGGGTCCGGCAGGACTCGATGCTCCGCGGCCCCGCACCGTACCGGCAGTTCATCCGTCCTGCGGGCATCCCACAGGTGACGATGCAGATCCAGGCGGAAGCGCCGGTCGGGGCGCGGGTGCGGGTGCAGGCCGGTCGCGGATCCGTCCCACAGCGCGAGGCTGATCCGTTGGCCGGCCTCGGCCCAGGCCGGCGCGGTACGCACCACCAGGTGCACGGGACGTGGGCCATCGCGCTCGTATCGCGCCAGCGTGACGGTCAGCCCCGGCCGGAGCAGTCCGTCCGGCGCGACCCGCGGCATATGCCAGCGCAGCAGGTCGGGAGCCAGGTAGCGAAGGTCGGCCCGGACTCGGGCAGCGAGTTCGGACCCGTGGGCCCGCGCCACGGATCGTAGATCGACATCGACATCGAAACCTGTTGCGGCGCAAGCGCCTGCCCAGTCTCCCACGCGACGGCGGGCGGTGGCGGTCCGGATCATGTCGGGCGGCACGGCGAATTGGCGCACGCGCGGCCAGAAGGAAAAGCGGGAGTGATCTCCATTCGAGTGGTCAGTGCGCATCAGCACTCACCTTGCACGAATGGGACCCCCAATCTTTGCACAGAATGAGTAGTCATCGCCTCGATCATAGAGGCACTCCGGCGCCGCGGCCAACCGGGGCGGGTCAGTCGTCACGGCACCGCAAGAACTGACCGATTCTCGGCAATCCGGCGCATAGTCCACGACCCGGAATTCCCGTGTACTCGGATGCGGATCGCCGATTCAGCGATATTGCGCAGGGACACAACGAATCTCAGTACACCGGCCACCTGCAGGAGGTAGCCCTGACCGGGAGCAGCACAGATTTGACCATCGACCACAGCGATACCGTCCAGGACCTGCGTGCGGCCTGGGTGACCGACGTTCTGGCCGGGTATACGAACGACCACAGGCCTGCCCATGAGTATCTGCAGGCGAGCGGTGAATGGTCCACGATCAGCAGACACGACCTGCTCCGGCGCGTCCGATCGGCCGCACACGGATGGCGCACGGCGGGGCTGTGTCCCGGCGATCGGGTCGCGGTCGAGGCGGCCGATCCGGAGATTTTCATCCCGGCCTTCCTCGGCGCGCTCTGGAGCGGCGTGGTTCCGATTCCCCTCCCGCCGCCGCCTCCCGGCGCACGTCGCGCGGAGTGGGACGCCTATGTCGCGGCGATGGCATATGTCGCGCAACCCCGGGCGATCGCGTTGCGCGACACCACCGAAACACCCTCGGCCGGTCTACCTTCGATCGTCCTCGACGATGTGGTCACAGCGACGCCGGACGAGTCGGTACCGCACCGCCCCGGGCCGGACGCGACGGCCTACATCCAATTCAGCAGTGGCAGTACGGGAATCCCCCGCGGAATTCCGGCGCGGGTGGCTTCGGTATCGGCCAACGGCCTGGCGATCATGCGCGACGGCTTGCGCGGCGATCCCGCCGTCGACCGAGGTCTGTCCTGGCTGCCACTGCACCACGACATGGGTTTGGTCGGATTCGTCCTGTCCCCCTTGCTCGTTGGTGTTCCGGTCAGCTTCGTGCCGACTCGATCCTTCGTCCGTGACCCCGCGGTGTGGATACGCGCCATGTCCGAACGGCGCGCCACGATCAGCTTCGCGCCCAACTTCGCCTTCGCCCTCAGCACCCGCCGGACTTCGGCCGAGGAAATCGACGCCCTGGATTTGCGGCACGTGCGGGTGCTCGGCTGCGGCGCCGAGCCGATCAATCACCATGTGCTGCAACGCTTCCTCGACACTTTCGCACCCGCAGGACTGCGACCCGAGGCGCTGGCGCCGTGTTACGGACTGGCCGAGGCGACCCTCGCGGTCACGCTCTCACCCCCGGACCGCCGCTACCTCACCGACCGGGTACAAACGGCCGCGTTGTCCACCGGGCGGGCCATCCCGGCCGATTCGGATCAGGCCGACACCCTTGTCGGTTGCGGCCCACCACTTCCCGGGCACGAGGTCGCCATCCGGGACACCGCCGGCACCGCCGTCGAGGACCGCGTCGCCGGTGAGATCTGGGTCCGCGGCCCGTCGGTCGCGCACACTTATGTAGGCGCCTCGCCCGAGACGAGCACGACCTTCGCGGCCGACGGCTGGCTGCGCACCGGCGACCTCGGCTATCTGACCGACGGTGAACTGTTCGTCACCGGCCGGGTCAAGGATCTGCTGATCCTCAACGGCCGCAACATCGATCCGCAACGGGTGGAGTGGCTGGTGGAGTCCGTTCCCGGTGTGCGGCCGGGTGGCGTCGTCGCCTGCACCCGGCCCGGTCCGCAGTCCGAGGAACTGGTGGTCGTCGCCGAGTCCCGCGCCGCCGACGACCCCGGGCTGGCGCCCGCCGTGCGCGAAACGGTCGCCGCGGCCCTCGGCATTCCCGTCCACGACGTCGTGGTCCTGCGGCCCGGCAGCGTGCCCAAGACGACCTCCGGCAAGCCGCGGCGCCAGGAAACCCGGCGCCGATACCTGGAAGGAGCCCTGCGTGTCCAGCAAGGCTGAGATAGCGGTCAGTTACGACCTCGATCCGGAGTTCTTCCGGCTGTGGCTCGACCGCCGGATGAACTACACCTGCGCCGTATTCGACGACACCGACGACCTCGACACCGCGCAACTCGCCAAGCTCGACATCCTGCACGACTTCGCCCGGATCTACCCCGGGAGCCGGGTCCTCGACATCGGGTGCGGCTGGGGCAACAACCTCGCCTACCTCACCCAGGAGCGCCATGTCGCGCAGGCACACGGCATCACCCTCTCCGCGACCCAGTACGACGACATCGTGCGTCGCGACCTGCCGGGAGTTACCGTCTCCTGCTCGGACTTTCGCGACTTCGAACCGGCCCGCACCTTCGACGCGGTGCAGTCCATCTGCATGATCGAACACGTCTGCACCCCGGAGGAGGCCAGGGCGGGCCACGCCGTCGCGCGCTACCGCGAGTATTTCCGCAAGGCGTGGACATGGACCAGGCCCGGCGCCTACTTCGCGCTCCAGACCGGACTGCGCGACCGCATGCCTCGCCGCCCCGAGGAAGCGCGGGAGCTGCAGTGGCTCAGCCGGACCATCTTCCCCGGTGGCATGACTCCCCGGGCCGAGGACCTCATGATGGCCGTCAGCCCGTACTGGGAGGTCATGCAGCTGCGCACCCGGCGCGAGGATTACCAGCGGACCACCGCGCATTGGCGTACTCGGTTGCGCGCCAACGAGATCGAGATCCGCGACCGCTGGGGCGGCGAACTGTTCGAGACCTACGACCGCTACCTGACCTGTTGCGTCAATTCGTTCGCCCGCAGGCATATGTCGCTGTCGCAATGGTGCCTGCGCCGAGTCGACGATCCGGAGTGACCCGCTCCTACGAACCACCGGTTTTACCGCACGAAAGAGGAACCTCCATGACCAATGACGAACTGCTGGCCCTCCTCGAACGCGGCCTGCGCCAGCTCCATTCCGCCGCGCATCCGACCCTCACCGCGCATTCCGATCTGCACTCGGCGGGCATCGACTCCCTGCAACTGCTGGAGCTCGTCACCTGGACCGAGAAGGAACTCGGCATTCGCTTGCCGGACGAAAAGCTCTATGCCGTCACCGAAGTCAGCGGGCTGTGTGACCTCATCTCCGCCGAACTCGCGAACCGCCCCGTCGGATGAATCGCGACCTGCGTGAGTCCTTTCACCGCGAGTACATGACATTCTTCGAGAAGGCGGAGCGGACTCGCCGGTGGAATCTGTTCACCGACATCGACTGGGATGCTATCGATACCGCGCCACCCGATCCGCAACTCGCGACCAACGCCGAGACGTTCTGCGGCGTCGAGATGTTCCTCCCCGACTACCTCCAGACGCATCTGGAACTGTTCGGCCGCGACTACGCTCAGGCCTGGTTCGCCGCGAACTGGGGATACGAGGAGTCCAAACACTCACTCGCCCTGCGCGAGTACCTGCGGCGCAGTGGTCAGCGCAGCGAGGAGCAACTGCACGACTATGCCGGCACCGTCCTGTCCAAACGATGGGAGCGTCCCTACCCGAGTGCCCGGGAGATGCTGATCTACGGCATGATTCAGGAACTCACCACCTTCGTCGTCTATCGCTCCCAGCGCACGGTCGCCATCGAGACCGGGCACTCGGTGCTCGCCGATATCTACCGGCTCATCGGCCGGGACGAGATGGCGCACACCAAGTTCTATCAGCACATGGTCGCCCTGCATCTCGACGATGATCGAGAGGGAACCCTCCGCGATCTGGCGCATGTGCTGCGGACGTTCCGCATGCCCGCCGAGCAACTGCTCCCGGACGCCGAGGCACGGACCGAACTGATGCGTTCGACCGGGATCGATGGTCGCGTCTACCTTCGCGACATCGTCGCGCCCACGCTCACCGCACTGCGCCTGACCCGCCATGACCTGCCCGGGCCGCGGCAAGCGCCGCCGGTGGAACCGTCAGGTCTCGTCCTGCCCACGCGAACCCGGGAGTGACCGTGTCCGACCCGCAAGTCACCGATCTGTTCAGCGATCCGCTCTTCGATCCACACGCCCGATACGAACTGGGTACCGACGACCTCATGCTGCTGACGGTCGAACGAGCAAAGATATTGCACCAGAAGGGATTCGTCGGTAGCGAGGCGTGGTGCGGCGGAAGCAGACAAGCGCGGTTTGCCGATCTGATCCGCACCATGGGGTGGGTCAGCGCCTTCGACATCGCGCTCGTCTCGACGATCGGCAACCAGCAGCTGGCCGGCAATGCGCTGCTCGCGCACGGCGATCCCGCGCAGGTGGCGGCCTATCGCGACGAAATCGACCGGATGGAGCGGGTTTACGCGTTCGCGGCGACCGAGATCGGGCGGGGAACCAATCTCATGTCCATCGGGACCGAGGTGCACTACCGGCACGAGGATCGCTCGCTGTGTGTAGTGACGCCGTCCGATGACGCGGCGAAGTATTGGATCGGCAACAGTCTGTTCTCCGCGACGCATGCGATGGTCCTGGCCCGGCTGGTGATCGATGGTGACGATGAGGGGCACCATTGGTTCCGAGTTCCGTTGCGGGCGGCGGAGGGCGCGCCGCCGTTTCCCGGCGTGCGTATTCGCCGCGCCGATCCGAAGGGCGGCTTGGCCGGCAACCAGACGGGCATGATCCATTTCGATCAGTACCGGATTCCGCCCGACGCGCTGCTGAGCGCTTGGGCACGGATCGACGACGGCGGCGGATACGTGTGCGAGATCCCTAGACGTGAGCGCTATTTGCGTTGCCTGGGGACGTTCTCGCAGGAACGTATCTTTCCGGTGACCGGAGCCGCCGGGGTGCTGCGGCGCTGTGCCGCGATCACCCTTCGCTACAGCACGCACCGGGAGTCTTCCGGTCGGACCCTGCTGAGCTTTCCGCATTACCGCGAACGGCTCATGCCGGTGGTCGCCGAGGCCTTTGCGCTACAGCATCTGACCGAGCAGCTCATCGAGGAGTGGACGAGCAGGTATCCGTCCGAACCGATCGCCATGCACGGGCGGGCGCTCTACGGGCTCACCTCGGCCGCCAAAGCGCACGCCTCCTGGGTGACCAACGCGGCTTTGGTTGTGCTGCGGGAACTTTGCGGTGGGCACGGGTTCCACAGCTACAACGAGATCGTCACCGCGCGGGTGGACGGGGAGATCAATACCACGTTCGGCGGCGACAATACCGTGCTCTGCTACGAGAGCGTTCGCGTCGCGACGCGGAACGCCGACGCGATCGCGCCCACCGTTTCCGCCGTCACCGAGGACGGGCTGACCGCGGGTGAACAAGGCATCGACTTGCTGGAAGCGCTGGCGCAACGGCTGTTACGGCGCTGGCAGGCGTCGCAGCGTGGTGCGCTGTGCCGACCGCACGTACACGCGAGTTGTTCCGCCCAGTTGCTGCGTCGCTGGACGAATCGTTCCCGCGGTGCGGTCGACGATGCCGTGCGACTGCTGTACACGGTGAGCTGCCTGCTCGGCCTGTCCGACTATCTGGTGGCGGAGGACCTGATCGACGGCGCGGGTATCCGCGGTCTGCTGGCGCAGCGTGCCGCCCTCAGTGACCGGTGCGCCGACCGGTACGCCGAGGTGCTCGACCAGCTGGACGTGCCGGCGGCACTGCTCGACGTGCCCCTCGCTCATCCGGATTACGTCCGGCGCACGGTGACCGCCGCCCGCGCGATCGGTGAATCAGACTAGCTGACAGTCGTTTTCGGGCACCTTCGTGCCCGGCAGCATGACGCGCATCAGTGCGCCGCCGCGCTCGGAGGTCTCGACGGTGATCGTTCCGCCGTGTCGCGCCACGACCTGCTTGACGATCGCCAGGCCCAGTCCGGATCCGGGCATGGATCGGGCGGCCGTGCTCCGGTAGAAGCGTTCGAAGACCAGCTCTCGCTCGTCGGGCGGTATTCCGGGGCCCGCGTCGTGCACCGCGAGTTCCAGTAGGCCGGTGCCGGTTTCCCGCATCGACACGACTACCTCCGCGCCTTCGGGGCTCCACTTGGCGGCGTTGTCGAGCACATTCAGTATCGCTCGCTCCATGTCCGCCTCGTGACCGTAGAGGAACCACGGACGCAGCTCGGCGACGAAGGTGATACCGGTGCGGCGCCGGCGCGCGCGTTCCAGCGCCCGCTCGGCGACCTCGCTGACATCGACCTGCTCGTAGGCCTCCGCGGCGACATCCTCCCGCGCCAGATCCACCAAATCGCTGACCAGCGTGGACATTTCCCCGATCTGCGCGAGCACGTCCGTGCGCAGCCCGACCATGTCCTCCTCCGGAATCGCGGGCGCGCCGGGACGATACGAGGCGATCAGCAGTTCCATGTTGGTGCGCAACGAGGTCAGCGGTGTGCGCAGTTCGTGCCCGGCGTCGGCGACCAGGCGGCGTTGCCGGGCCCGCGATTCCGCCAGCGCCAGCAGCATGGTGTTGAAACTCTCGGTCAACCTGCCGAGTTCGTCGTCGCCGGTGACCGGGATCGGGGTCAGCTCGCCGGTGCGGGCGATCCGCTCGGTCGCCGAGGTCAATCGCGCGACCGGGCGCAGTCCGGTCCGGCCGACAGCGGCTCCGGCGGCGGCCGCCAAAACCACGCCGCTGCCGCCGATCACGAACATCAGCAACGCCAGCCGGTCGAGCACGCTTTGCGTCGGCCGCAGCGACTGCCAGATCACCAGCGTCGTACCGGTTTTCATGCGCTGGGCGAGCACCCGCCGGTTATCGCTGGTACGCAAGGAGAACTCGGCCGCGCCGCGCGCCACCGCCGACTCCACCTCACCGATCGGCACCCGCACCTCACGCGGCAGCGCGACCCACTCGTTGGTGCCCGGATATTGCAGCGCGATCGACACATCACTCGAGTACAAACTGCCCAACGTGAGCACGAACCGGAAATCCAGCGCATCCAGATCGCTGTCGATCATCCCCGTGGCCCGCGCCTGCAACTGCTTGTCCACGTCGGCGTACAACGCACGCGACACCATCGCGTACGCGGCGATCGCCGCCAACGCGACCGCGACCGCCACCACCGACGCCGCCAGCAACGTGACCCGCCACCGCAACGTCACCGAACTCGTCCCCGCCACCTGCCGCGGCTCCCGCGCACCCGCCCGCGGCGACACCCGCGCAACCACCGCCCGATGCGAACCCGCCGCCCCGACAGCCCCATTCCCCCCGCGAACCACCTGAATGCGCATGCCTACAAATCTGGCCCCACCGACTGAGAGGCGACTGAGAGCACCCCCAGTTCGGTCAGCGAACCGAACGATCGACGTCGTCCCGGTGCCGTGTCAGGCTCGGCGGCAGCAAGTGGATCGGGCATTCGACAGAGGGGCGGAAATGAGCAATCCCAACGGAGACACCACGGTGGTCGGAGTGAACAACTCCCCCGCGCCGGGCGGCAACGGCGGCTGGTTCGAGAGCGCGGAAGGCGAGGGGGTCCGCGGCTGGTCCAAGAACCCCAACCACGGCGGCGTGGTCGGGGTCAACACCGGCGGTGGCAACGGCGGATACTTCGAAAGTGCCGACGGCGAAGGTGTTCGAGGGATTTCCAAGAATCCCAACCACGGCGCGGTCGTCGGCACCAACAGCGGCGGCGGCAACGCCGTCTACGGCCTGAGCGACAGCGCGAACAGCATCGTCGGCGAAAGCCAGGGCGCGGGCGCCGGAGTCGTCGGACTGAACAATTCGTCGCCCGGCGGCAACGGCGGCTGGTTCGAAAGCGCTGGGGGCGAAGGGGTCCGGGGGTGGTCCAAGAACCCGAACCACGGCGGCGTGGTCGGGGTCAACAGCGGCGGTGGTGACGCGGGATACTTCGACGGACACGTGAACGTCACCGGCAACCTCACCGTCCACGGCGACATCTTCCTCACCGGCGCCGACTACGCCGAGGCCTTGGCCACCACCGATCCCGCGGTCGAACCCGGAGTGGTCGTCGTCCTCGGCGCGGACGGTGAGATTCATCCGTGCCGCCGCGAGTACGACACCGCGGTGGCCGGCATCGTGTCCGGAGCCGGTGGCGTGCGGCCGGCCATCGTGCTCGACCGCCAGGACAACAGCGCCCATGTCGCGCTGATGGGCAAGGTGTGGTGCGCCGCCGACGCGGACGCGGCGCCCATCCGCCCCGGCGACCTGCTGACTACCTCGGCGACCACCGGTCACTGCCGCCGGGTGACCGAACCGGAGCGCGCGTTCGGCGCCGTGATCGGCAAAGCGTTGACGCCACTCACCGGCGGGCGCGGTTTCGTCCGCGTCCTCGTCAGTCCGCGCTGAAACCCGTTGCGGCCATGGGTATCTACACGTTCACGCTGGAGCAGTTCCATATCGACAACACGCGCTCCCGCAACGACGACACCGACACCGTACAGTTCGGCCTCGCCGCCGGCCGGCGGTCGTTCGGCTCCCAGTCGCACGACGCGGGCGATGTCGACAACGGCGATCACGGTGTCGGCCTGAGCTTTTCGTCGGTCGTGCTGGCCGACGCGGCCACCCCCGCGGTCATCGACTACCAGATATACAACGGCGACACCGGACATTTCGAGGGCGGCCTGGCGGCAATCAGCGATCGGCTCTCGGCCAAGGCGCTCGACTTCTTCACCGAGGCGGCACAACCCGGAAACGAAGTCACCGAACTCAACTACCTCGATGTCGGCCAGACCACCCCGGACGACTTCAACGCCGCGGACTTCAACGACGCGTCCTGGTTCGACTTCGTCCGGCTGATCCGCATCGGCACCTTCTTCTTCCCCGACTGCGACGGCTTTGTCGCGGTCGGCACCGTCGGCATGAACAAACTGGGGTGGGACCGCGCCATAGACGCCGCCGGCGGCACGACATTCCGGAAAACGATCCGTTACCCGGGCTCGGACTCGAATGCCGGTTGCGGCAGCAACTCCGATTACACGGTCACCTGGTCGGTGACCAGAAACCGCGCACACGGACCGAGCCTGCGCGGGTTCCTGCGCGAATACGGCCTCGGCGCGGCGGGAGGCTTGCGCGCGTTGGGGCCTGACCTACGGATGAGCGTTCGACAACTGATGACCTGAAGGGGACAGCGATGGGGGTTTATCGGTTCACCCTGGAGCACTTCCATGTCGACAACACCCGCTCGCGCCACGAGGACTCCGATACGGTGCAGTTCGGCGTGCGGGCCGGGAATCGGTCTGCGGGATCGCGATCGTTCGACGCGGGCGACGTCGACAACGGTGACCATGGTGTCGGACTGACATTCGCCGCGGCAATTGCCGACCCGGCGACACCCGTGGCGTTCAGCTATCAGATCTACAACGGCGAACTCGACGAATTGCCGAAAGACCTGGCCACCATCAACGATCTGTCGATCACCGCGGCGATCGACGCTATGCGCAGTTCTGCCGCCGAGCCCGACGGCGCGGTCGAATATCCCGCGGGCAGCGAACTCGATGGCAGCGGCATCGGCTTCCTCGATTTCTCCTGGCTCAATGTCTTCAACGACGTCTATCGTCTCGGTCAGTTCCTGTTTCCCAACTGCGACGGCTTCGTCGCCGCGGGCACGGTCGGCAAGAACAAGACCGGCTGGGACCGGGCCATCGATGTGGCGGGCGGGACCACCTACCGTCAAACTATCCGCTACCCCGGCGACGACTCGCGCGCCGGCTGCGGCAGCAACTCCGACTACACCGTCACCTGGTCGATAACCCGCAGCCGGGCGTCCGGCCCGAGCCTGCGCCACTTCCTCCGGGAGAACAACCTCACCCCCACCCCAGGGTTACGCTCACTCACGCCGGGCGAACCACTCACGCTCCGCCGGCTCATGCATTGAGAGCCGCGTACGAGATTCCACCGACCTCGCGGTCCGGAGCGAGACCGCCCGTGGTGCGGGTTTTTCCTGCGCCACAATGACATTCACCGGCTCGGTCACGAAGGACCGGGCCGGTGAACGGGTCGTGCGGGCAATCAGCGGACCGGGCTGGTCTGTGATTGCTTGTAGGGGGCGCCGGACAGTTGGGCGGCGGTGGTGAACGACTTCTTCATCTGCGGCCAGAGGGTGCTGTCCACGCAGGTGTAGCGCGGCATGAAGCCACCGCACGTTCCGCCGTTCGGGCCGACCTCGATGGTGAAGCTGGCCAGTCCGAGCGCACCGTGCGCCTGGTCGTCGGTGGTGCCCCAGGTCGAGTAGCCGACGGTCTCCTCATCGGTGCCGACGGTGAACCCGGCGGGCACGACCTTCTTGATCAAGGCGCGCAACTGTTCCCGATTCTTCGGCGTCGCGGCGGTCGGAATGATCCCGTATTGCCCGTAGGAATGCAGATCGATCACCACGCCCTTGGCGGTATCCGGGACGTCGGCACTGCCGGCCGGGCGCTGATTGGTGAACAGCTTCGCGTAAAGGCTCTGAATCGCTTGGGTTTCCGGCTCCGAGGCAGCGCGCGGACCCTGGAAGGTTTGCGAGCAGGGATTGCGCGAATCGCCACCCCAGCGGACGGTGAAGTTACGGTTCAGATCGACGCCGGGACCGTTACCGGACCCGTCGACGACCGAGCAGGACGACGGCGTCTGGCTGTTGTCGACGTTCTTGCGCTGCATCTTCGGCCGGTTGCCGCCGCTGGCCACCACGTCGACACCGTCCGGGTTGGTCACCGGGACCACCCAGACCTCGGTGTTGTCCAGGATCGAGGTCGCCGTGCTGTCGGTGCCGTAGCCGTTGGCGAGATAGTCGATCCAGCGCCACGCGATTTCGCCGGTCGCCAGTTCGCGGGCGTGAATCTGCGCGGTCAGCAGGAAACGCGGCTTGGTCGACGTGGGCGACAACGCGCAGCCATTCGGCGCGAGAGTCGTTTTCGCCGATGCCTTTTCCTGATCGGTCGCCTGCTTGGCGATTCCGGTCAGGCAGATGACGTTCATGGTGCTGCCGCCGGAACCCCGTCCGGCCAGCCAGGTTTTGCCGATATCGTGCACCTGCGCGATTCCGGGATACTTGGCGGCGACGTCGCGGGTATGGTTCAGCAATTCCGCCGAGGTATGGTATCCGCCGTAGTACGACTTGTTCGCCTCCGGGGCGCGCAACTCCCCCGGCGTCGACTTGTATACCGGCTCGCGCTTCGACGGCTTCAGGCCCTTGTCCCGCAGTGCCTGGGCGCCTGCCTCGTCGACCGCGATGGTCACCTTGCCCGGACCTGCGGGAACCATCTCGATTCCGGCGCCTTCGATGATGTCGCGCTGCGCTTTCGACGGGACCGAGACATCCCAGTAGTACGGGGTGTCATCGGCGGCGTGCGCGATCATCGGTTGCAGCGCAACCGTCGAGAAACCGCCGACGACCACGGCGCTGATACAGGCGAGCAATTTCCGAGATCTGCTCATAGACTTCCCTTGTCTCTCGCGCCACTGTCCGGCAACATATTTCGCGGCGTGGCGTTGTTCGATGCGGGCCATGTCGGCTCCTCCGAAGGGACGGGTGAATTCCCTATGGGCGGAGATTAAGCCTGTAGGTCGGCCCGGTGCAGCCCCAGTCGAAGTGGGGAAAAGGGTTGTCCGTGTTTACCTGTCCAGTGCCGCTTCGAACAGCGGCCAGGAGTTGTGCAGATCCTGTTGCCAGTAACCCCAGGAGTGGGTGCCGGACGGTCGGATTTCGAAGGTCGCCGGAATGTTCAGCTCCCGGAGGCGGTCCCGGAGCTGGAGCGTGCACACGCTGGTGATCGCTTCCAGCAGCGCGCCGCTGGTGAGCTGACCGACGAGTTTGCCTGCGTCACCGCGGGTTTGGTCGAGCGTGTCGAGTGGTCCTGGTTGTCCGGTGCCGGTGCTGATGTAGAGGGTGGTGTGGTGGAGGTCTTGGGCGTGGAGGTAGGGGTCGTTGGCGGTCCAGGTGGGGTCTTGGGGTGGTCCCCACATGTTGAGGGGGTTGCCTTTCCAGCGTCCGACGACGGCGGCGACCATGGCTTGGCCTTGGGGGTCGGAGGTGCGGATGCAGCCGCTGTAGGAGCCCAGGGCGCGGTAGAGCCCGGGTGCGGTGAGGGCGAGTTGGAACACCGAGGTGGCGGCCATGGAGATGCCGGCGATGGCGTTGGCTCCGGTGCCGTGGAAGGTGGTGTCGATCAGTGGTGGTAGTTCCCGGGTCAGGAAGGTGGCCCAGCGTTGGCGGCCCAGGACGGGGTCGTCGGTGTGCCAGTCGGTGAAGTAGCTGCCCGATCCCCCGATCGGGATCACGATATTGACCTGTTTATCCGCGAAAAACGACACCACATCGGTCTGATCCGCCCAGTTGCTGCCCTCGCTGCCCCCGCTGGCGCCGTTGAGCAGATACAGAACCGGCGCGGGGCGCGAAATATCTTGCGCCGTATAGACTTCCAGCTCGACAGGAGCCGCCATCGCGGTCGAGTAGACCGTCACCAGCAACTGCCTGCCCACCCCCGGCCGCATCGAAACGATATGCGATCCGTCCGATTCGGGCGCGCCGGCCGCCGGATCAGCGACCGCGACCGGGGTCGCCCCGGCGATCGAAAGCACGACAGCGGCGATCAGGCGACACGCGACGCGTCGAATGCGTTGCCGCACCGGCATATTCGCAGCGAAGGTGGCCACCTGCTACCTCCTGGCCGATCGATGGTTGTGCTGGCGTGGCACCGAACCTAAGACGCGCTGGTGAGCACCGACAAGGTATCCGCGGGTTGTTTGGACAGCGGACCAGTCGCGCGGCCTCGCGGCTGGTGCACTTCACAGAATCGGCCGTTCTTCATGGACCACGATGTGGTTCATATCGTTAACTCGGTAACTGTGACGGCGGTTGCACCGCCTTTTCTGGGGTTTCCCCTACGGCACGAATTGAGGGTACCTGTGGTTGGTTTCGGGTTCATCGAGGAATGGGTTCCAGCGCCGGGACGGCTCACCAGTTGGACCGCGACGCCGCAATCGCTGGACGCGGCGCGACGCGCGCCGATCCATCCGATACCGCCCGCCCATCAGCAGGAGCAATATCTGCGCGTCTTACATCGCGACGCGGAGGCGGGATTCGGCGAGTCCCGGCTGTGCATGATCTCGTTCACGATACCGGGATCCCCCGACTACACCGCCTGGACCAGCGCCTTCACCGCATTCCTGCGCCGCCACGACACATTTCGCAGCTGGTTTTCCGTCGCGGACGACGGCAACGTCCGACGCCATGTGATGTCTCCCGCGGACATCGACTTCCAGCCGACCGAACACGGCGAGTTCGCCGACAGCGCGGGAATCCGCGCCAACGTGGAAATGCGGACACCGAGCGCGCTGTGGTGGGATTGCTTCAGTTTCGGCGTAATCGAGCACGCGGATTCGTTCACCGTATACGCGGCCGTGGACCATGTGCACACCGACGGGGTCGGGCAGGCATTGACCTGCGTCGATCTGTTGCTGCTCTACGGCAACGAATTGTCCGGCGGCAAACTCGAACCGCAGCCGGTGGACGGGCACCTCACCTATTGCGAGCGCGAACGCTTCGGCAGCGCCGAATTGACCGCACAGTCACCGCCCATTCGCACCTGGCTGGAGTTGCTGCGCCGCAATGACGGCGACGTGCCGCATTTTCCGGCGGAACTGTCGGCGGGCACGGAACGCGGCGCGCAACGCACGGTGCACCTGATCGACGAGGCCGACGCGCTTCGTTTCGAGCAGGCCTGCCAGGCCAACGGCGCCCGCTTCACCGGCGGCCTGTTTGCCGCGGCGGCCTTGGTGGAGGCCGAAATGTCCGGCGTGGACTGGTATTTCGGCCTCACCCCGGTCAACACGCGCAGCACGGCGGGTGAGACGAGTTCGATCGGCTGGTACACCAGCCTGGTTCCGGTGGAGTTCGAGGTCGAGCGCGCCGACACCTTCGCGACGATCGTGTCGCGGGCACAGCGGGCATACGACCGCGGCAAGGAGCTCGCCGATGTGTCGCCGCATCGCGCGTTGGAGCTCGCGCCGCCCGAGCTCGGTATCCGCACACAGCTCGGCTGGACGGCGCGGATGCTGTCCTACGTCGACGTGCGCAAGATCCCCGGCGTCGAGATGTTCGATCAGATCAACGGCGGCATGTACGCCAGTCGCGGCCGGTCGAGCGACGTCTACATCTGGATCAACCGGTTCAACGACGTCACGCAGTTGAGCCTGCTCTTCCCGGACACCCCGGCAGCGCACGCCGCGATCGAGCGCTACATCGCCGCGACCAGAACGGTTTTCGCGGCCGTCGTCACCGACGGCGACTACGCGCCGCGCGTCGACGCGTTGTCGTGACCGCGTCCACCGCACTGCCGGTCGAGCCGGAGCCCACCGCGATCCCCTTGTCCGCGTGGGGTTCTCTGGGTGCGTGCCTGCTCGCCGTGTTCTTGCAGATGCTGGATCTGACGATCGTGAACACCGCGCTGCCGGAGATCGCCGACGACCTCACCGCCTCGGGCGCGGCTCAAGTGCTCGTGGTCTCGATCTACAGCCTGACCTTCGCCTGCACCTTGCTCACCGCCGCCAGGGTGGGTGCGATCCTGGGGCGACGGCGAGTGTTCTTGCCGGCGCTCACCGTGTTCGTGGCGGCGTCGCTGTGGTGCGGGCTGTCGCGGTACGGCGAGGAACTGATCGTGGCGCGGGGTGTGCAAGGCCTTGCGGCGGCGGCGATGTCGGCACAGACGATCGCGATCATCACCGCGTCGTTCCCGCCGGCCCGGCGTGCGCTGGCGTTCGGAATCTACGGCGCCGCAGCCGGTCTCGCGGCGATCGCGGGGCCGCTGGCGGGCGGTGCGCTGGTGGCCATCGATCCGTTCGGGGCGGGCTGGCACGCCATCTTCCTGATCAACGTTCCGCTGGGCCTGGCCGGACTCGCTCTGGCGTACAAGTATCTGCGGCGGGATTTTGCGGAGGACCGGGAAGGTCTCGATCTGCCGGGAGCGGTGCTGTCGACGCTCGGGCTGTTCCTGGTGATCTGCCCCGCGACGATCGGACGTGAACGCGGCTGGCCCCCTGCGCTTCTCGTGCTCGTTCTGAGTGGATGCGTGATTCTGGCGCTCTTCGCACTCCATCAATATCGGCTGACTCGCCGCGGGGGCACGCCGCTGGTGTGCGCCGAGCTGTTCGCCGATCGCGGCTTCGCTCTCGGCGCGGTGCTGACCGTGGGGTTCTTCGGCGTCTTCGGTGGGTTCCTGTTCAGTGTCTCGGTCGCGGCCCAGTCCGGGCTCGGCATGACCGCGATGCAGACGGCGGCGCTGATGGTGCCGTTCGCGCTCGGCGGCGCGCTCGGCGCGCTGACCTCACCGCTGCTGGTGGCCCGCTGCGGGGCGCGCGCGCTGACCGTCGGCATGCTGGTGTTCACGGTCGCCGTCGTCGGCATCGCGGTGCTGATCGACCCGGATCGGGCAGCCGTCGATGCCTTGCTGCTGAGCGGTCCGGTGTTTCTCGCGGGTATCGGCATGGGCTGCTTCGCCGCTCCGCTGCCCGCCCTCATGCTGGCCGGCGTCGCCGACCGCGTCACCGGTTCCGCCTCCGGCACCGTGCCCACCTTGCAGCAACTCGGCACCTCGGCCGGGGTGGTCGCGCTCGGCGGGTTGTTCCTGCACCGGGTCGGCGGCACCGCGTCGGCGGCGGCAGTCCGGTCGGAAGCCGTTCTGGCCGAACAACTCACGACGGCAGGCGTACCCACGGACCGCCAGCGGCCGATCCTCACCGGCTTCGCCGACTGCACCGAACGCGTATTGACCTCCCCCACCCCCACTTTCAGCAGGCACACCTGCGCGGCAGGCCGGGACATCTTCGGTCCCGCGCTGGACTCGGCAACCGACATCGCCACGGCCCACGCCTATCTCAGCGCCTACACCACAGTGCTGTGGGTGGTCGCCGCCACCGCCCTCGCCCTGACCTCGGTCACTCTCGCGATGCCCCGCCGCCCTGTTCGGGACGACCGATGAACAGCGACGCCGGCGGGACATCGAGTGCCTCCGGGCTGAATCGGCCCGCGGCGAGATGCGCTGCCCCGCCCTCGAAGCCGGATCCGGAATTCGCGGCCGCACGCATCACCGCGACGGACGACGCGCCTGCCCTTTCCGGTTTCGATCGCCGCGGCGTGCAAACATCTGCTGGACAAGTTCCGGATTTCGCGGTCGTACCGGTCGTCATGGTGGCGGTGGCGACAGCGGCATTCCTGATCGCCAGGGCAAGTCGCTATGGCTACTTCGGTGACGAGCTGTATTTCCGCGCGGCTGGGCGTCGGCTCGCGGCCGGGTATGTCGATCAGGGGCCGTTGATTCCGCTCGTGGCGCGGCTCGCGGATGCCCTGGCTCCGGATTCCCTTGTCCTGCTGCGCCTTCCCTCGATAGTGATGGCCGTGGGCGGCATCCTCGTTGCGGCAGCGCTGGCGCGCGAGTTCGGTGGCCGGGCCGGCGCTCAGCTGCTGGCGGGCTTTGCCTACGCCGCGTGCCCGTTCGCGATCACCCAGTCGGCGACGTTGTCCACGTTCGCTTTCGACGCGACGCTCTCGGCGACTGTGTTGTGGCTCGTCGTGGCGTGGGTCCGGCTGCGGCACGACCGGCTCGTCCTCGCTGCCGCCGTGGTCGCCGCCGTCGACCTGCAGGTCAAGTTGCTGCTGCCAGTGTTGTTGGCGGGCATCGTGTTCGGCGTCGCGCTGTTCGGCCCGCGCGAGGTGGCGCGTCGGCCCACGGTGTGGCTCGCGGCAGTGATCGTCGCGGTTGCCATGACACCCGGTCTGCTGTGGCAGTCCACGCATGGCTGGCCGCAGCTGGAGATGGGCGGGATTATCCGTGCCGAGCAGGTGGCCGCCACCGGTGGATCATCCGGCCTGCCGGTGCAATTCGCCTTGCTCGCCGGACTGCTCGGCACTGTGCTGGCGCTGTATGGGTTATGGGGGCTGCTCTACCACGCTGCCCTGGCTCAGTACCGATTCCTTATTGTCGTTGCCCTCACCCAGCTCGGGTTCGTGCTGGTCAGCGGTGGGCGGCCGTACTATCTGGCGGCACTGTTGCCGGCGCTGTTCGCCGCGGGGGCGGTGACGACCCGGGACAGCGTGCCGCGGCGCTGGCGGCGCGGCGGTGCGGTAGCGCTCACGGCGGTGACGGTGACGATCGCGGCGGCGGTGGTCTCGGCACTGCCGCAACAGGTTTCGCGGCTGTCCGGGCCGACCGCCGATCAGCGTGAGTTGTCCACGCGACTGCGGGTTTACGGTACAACTGGCTGGCCGGAGCTGATCACCGCCGTCACCGACGCCTCCGCCCGCATCGATCCGGCCGAACGCGGCCGCACAGCGATCATCACCCAGACCTATTGGCAGGCAGCCGCGATCGACCGGCTCGGCGGTATCGGCCACCCACCGGTCTACAGCCCGAACCGAGGGTTCGCCTATTTCGGCACCCCGCCGGACACCGCGACCACGATCCTCTACGTCACGGTCGGCGACGCCGAACCCGCACTGCGCCCGCTGTTCTCCCGGCTGCGCGCACTGACCCGAGCCGACGACCCGCTCGGCTTCCCGGGAATCGACCGCCGCGTCACGGTATGGCGCTGCGACGGCCCGATCCGCCCCTGGTCCGAAACCTGGCCCCGGCTCCGCACACTCACCCTCGACTCCGGCCTCTGACCTGAAAGGACCGCCACATGGTCGCCTCGCCGCTCGGAGCTACCGTGTTCCACCCCGCCTGGTCCAACGACGAGTTGCTCGAACGCAAAGGCGGCCGCACCGTTTCGGTCGTGCTGCCCGCGCTGAACGAGCAGGACACGATCGCCGGGGTCATCGCCTCGATGCACGGGCTGCTCGGCACCTTGATCGACGAGCTGATCGTGATCGACTCCGGCTCCACCGACCACACTGTCGCCGACGCCCGTGCCGCCGGGGCCACCGTCTACACCCGCGAGCAGGCCCTGCCCGCCATCGAACCGCGCCCGGGCAAAGGCGAGGTGCTGTGGCGGTCACTGGCGGTGGCGGCCGGCGATCTGATCGTGTTCGTCGACTCCGACCTGATCGCGCCGAGCCCGCTGTTCGTGCCGTCCCTGCTCGCGCCGCTGCTGCTGGATGACGAATTATGCCTGGTGAAGGGCTTTTATCGACGTCCGCTGTCCGGCACGGGCCGGGCGGATTTCGGTGGCGGGCGGGTCACCGAACTGCTGGCCCGCCCGCTGTTGACCGCGCTGGTCCCCGACCTGGCCGCGCTGATCCAACCGCTCGGCGGCGAATACGCGGCGACCCGGGAGTTTCTGACCGCCATCCCGTTCGCCCCCGGCTACGGCGTCGAGATCGGGATCCTGCTGGACGCGTGGAAACGCCACGGCGCCGGCGCGATCGGGCAGGTCGATCTCGGCATCCGCGCGCACCGCAATCGCCCGACGCACGAACTCGCCGTGATGAGCAGGCAGGTGGTCGTCACCCTGCTCGCCCGGATCGGCATTGCGGATTCGGGAGTGGCACTGCGGCAATACCTTCCGCACGGGTCGAGCTGGCGGACCGCCGAGACGGAACTCTCGCTGCTCGATCGCCCGCCGATAGCCGAGCTGATCGAGGCCGACCGCATGGTCACGCGCGAGATCGGAGTCCGCTGATGGCACCGGCGAATTCGGCGCGCACGCGCCGCGGCACCGGCTGGTTGACGACGCTGATCGTCGGCATCCTGCTGGCTGCGGCGAATCCCGGTGTCACTGCGGCGGATCCAGGCGCCGTCGCTTCACACATCGACCACGTGCGGTTCGAACAACCGCGCCTCATCGATGCCGGGGTCTACTCCGCGGCGATGAACTCCGTTGTCCGCGTGCGGATCCTGCGTGCGGTCGACCCGGAAGTGCCCGCACCCACCCTGTATCTGCTCAACGGCGCCAATGGCGGTGTCGACGGCAGTTGGCTCGACAAGACCGATGTGGTGTCGTTTTTCGCGGATAAACAGGTCAACATCGTGATCCCGATCGGGGGATCGGGCAGCTACTTCACCGACTGGCACACCGACGACCCCGTCCTGGGCCGCCAACGCTGGGCCACCTTCCTGACCCGGGAACTACCACCACTGATCGACACCACCTTCCACGGCACCGGAGCCAACGCCATCGCCGGCATCTCCATGGCCGCCACCTCGGTGTTCCAACTCGCCCTCACCGCACCCGGGCTCTACCGCGCCCTGGGCTCCTACAGCGGCTGCATCCGCACCTCCGACCCCCAAGGCCAAGCCATGGTCGCCGCCGTCGTCGGACGCTGGAAAGGCAACCCCCTCAACATGTGGGGACCACCCCAAGACCCCACCTGGACCGCCAACGACCCCTACCTCCACGCCCAAGACCTCCACCACACCACCCTCTACATCAGCACCGGCACCGGACAACCAGGACCACTCGACACCCCGGAGGCACTGCACGGCGACCTGATCCAATCGACCTGGCAGCTCCTGTTCGGCTCTCCGCTCGAGGCCGTCATGAACCTGTGCACCCTTCAGCTGCGAGATCGCTTCCAGCAGTTAGGCATTCCCGCCACCTTCGACTTCCACCCGATCGGCACCCACTCCTGGGGCTACTGGCAACAGGACCTGCACAACTCCTGGCCCCAATTCGAAGCAGCCCTCAGCCAGCGCTGAGCGGCGGAACCCTGACGATGCCCCGCCACCTCAGCGGTGCCCCGGTCAGGGTGTCGCTTTCAGGTGTGCCAGCGCCGTGATCATGCGATCCGCGATGTCCGGGGGCCACGGGAAGGCGACCGTCGCCGCGCGCTGATGTGCGAGGCCGTGCAGGCCGAGCCATAGCCCGATCGTGTCGGCGGACAGGTCGTCACTGGTGGCCTGACCGGCTTCGACGCAGTCTTGCAGCAAGCCGGTGAGCAGGTGCAGGGTCGTGTCACCGAGCGAGACGACCTCGGCCTCGGTCAGCGTCGTGTCGTCCAGCGCGGGCATCCACAGGCCGCCGAACATGGTGCGGTAGCGCTGCGGATAATGCTCGGCGAACTCCAGGTACGCGTGGCAGAGCACGAACAGCCGCTCTCGCGGATCGTCGCCCGCCGCGGCCAGCGCCGTGCGCAGATGCTCCTCGAGTTCGGCGAACGCCTGTTGCACCACCGCCAGCATGATCGTCGGCTGATCGGGAAAGTGCCGGTAGATCGAGGGCGCGGCGATGCCGACGCGCCGCGCGACGGAGCGCAGCGTGACGGCCTTCTCGTCGCCCGTCTCATCGAGCACCTCGACGGCCGCGGCCACGATCTCGTCGCGCAGGCGGGCGCCTTCCCCCCGGCGGTTGCGTACCCGAGCCGGAGACTCGGTCATGTTGTCAGCCATACCGTTAACTTACACCTGAAAACTTATCCGCGTTACCCCTTGATTCTGCAAAGCTAACGTGTGTATGTTTACAGACGTAACCACTCACTGAGCGCGGAGAACGACATGAACACGACCACTGTGACCACCGAGGTAGTGCTGCCAGGCAAGGTCGAGGCGACCGGCCTGCTGATCCGCACCCGCGATCTGTCCGCACCCGCCACCGGCCAGGTCGTCCTGCGGATGGACGCGACCGGCGTGTCCTTCGCCGAGCAGCAGATGCGCCGCGGGAAGTACTACGACCAGCCGCCGTTCCCGTTCGTTCCCGGCTACGACGTGGTCGGCACCGTGACCGCCGTGGGCCCCGAGGTCGATACCGCGATGATCGGCCGCCGATACGCCGCGGTCGTCAAGGTCGGCGGCTGGGCCAGCCACCTGCTGATCGACGCCGCGGATCTGGTGCCGATCCCGGACAGCGTCACCTCGGCCGCCGCGGAGACGGTCGTGGTCAACGGGATCACGGCCTGGCAGATGCTGCATCGGATGGCCGAGGTGCCGAGCGGCGCGACGATCGTGGTGCTCGGCGCCAACGGCGGCGTCGGTTCGACCCTCGTCCAGCTGGCCAGGCACGCCGGTATCCGGGTGATCGGCACGGCCTCGCCCCGCCATCACGAGATGATCCGCGAGCTGGGCGTGATCCCGGTCGATTACCGCGACCCGGAGATGTACCAGCGCATTCGGCAGCTCGCGCCGGACGGTGTGGACGCCGTATTCGACCATGTCGGCGGCGCCGGGCTGGCGCAGTCCTGGTCGTTGCTGCGCAAAGGCGGCACACTGGTGTCCTACGGCACCGCGGCGACCAAGGACGAGGACGGCAATTCCCAACTGCCGGTGCTGAAGTCGTTCGCGCGGCTGGCCGCCTGGAACTACCTGCCCAATGGCAAGAGCGCCTACTTCTACAACTTCTGGGCGGGCAAGCGCCGGCTCGGCGCGTTCCGCAATCGGCTGCACGAGGACCTCGTGGAGGTGCTGCGTCTGCTGGCCGATGGGGTGCTGACGCCACAGATCGCCGCGCAGTTCCCGCTGGCCGACGCCGCGCAGGCGCTCGCGCTCGCCGAGTCGCGCACCGTCGCCGGCAAGGTCGTCATCACCGCATAGCAGATCTCCCCCACCTGCCAGTTCAACCCCGTTCGTAATCAAAGGAATTCAGCGATGGCCACCATGTCCCTCTCCGCTCCGTCCACCTCCGCCCCCGACCGGCCCGGCGAGGTCGACAACCGCGCGACCTATCTCAGCTTCGCGTTCGCGTACGTGTTCGGGCACGGCGCCGCGGCCCTTTCCAGGGGTTCCGATCCGGTGCTCGGCCTGCCCGGCTGGCTGCCGATGGTCCTACTCGGCGCCGGTCTCGCCGCCGGCACCGTATTCGCGACCGTGGCCGCACTGCGCGCTCAGCGTGCGGCCGACGCCTCAGAGGTGTTGTCCGGCAAGCTGCTTGGCGTTTCCTGGGCCAGCGCGTTCGCCGCCCTCTTCCTCATCATCACCGGCATCACCTCGCTACTGGACCGGTCCGACCTGCAAGGCGTGCTCTGGCCCGTCGGTTCCGGTCTCATCGTCGGCCTGCTCTACCTCGGCGAAGGCGCCGCACGCCGCAATGTCCTGCACTATTGCCTCGGCACGTGGCTCGCCCTGGTCTCCACCGGCGCGCTCCTGCTCGGCACCCCCAACCTGTTCTGGGTGCTCACCCTCGGCGGCGGAGGCGGCTACGCCGTCGCGACCGTCCTCGAGCGTCGCCGGCTCGCCGCCCTGCGCTGAAAACCGTTGGCCCGCAAGCGACCGAGCGCTGAATGTTCGGAGTCCCAGCGGCTCCGGGCATTCCGCTGTCAGCGGTGCCCGCCCTGCATCCGGCCCTGCACGAGCTGCAAGACCTGAAGCACGCTGCCCGCGAAGTTCTGAATGTCGCGCAGGTCTGGGAGTCCGCCGTGCGGGTCGGTCAGGGCACTGAGGTCCAGGTTGGTCGCGGTGAAGAAGAAGGCGTAGCTCTTGCCCCGGACCGCCGCGTCGAGCTTGGGGGTGATCGTGTGCAGTCGAGTGAAGAGGAGTTCGAAGTTGTCGCCGGTGGCGGCGAGTGCGCTCATCAGCTGACGGGTGTTGACCAGGAGGTCACCGAGTTGCCGGCCGGTGGTGTTCGCGTAGTCACCGAGCGCCGCCGTCGTCACCGACACCTTGGTGAGCAAATCGGCTACCGCCCGGTTGTTTTCGGCGATCGTGCCGATCATCTGCGGCAGCGTGCCGGCCACCGCGCCGATCTCCGCGCGGCGGCCCTCGATCGTGTTCGCCAGCGTGCCGAACTCTTGCAGCAGGCCATCGACTTTCGCGCTATTGGCGTTCAAACCGCTGACCACGCCGGTCATTTCGGCGATCAGGTGCGACAACTCACCGCCGCGTCCACCGACGATCGAATCCAGCTCCGACGTCAGCTTGCCGAGCCGCACGAGGCCACCGCCGTCGAACAACAGCGAAACCGTCAGCAACAGCTGCTCGACGGTCGCACCCGCCGAGGTCTTGTCCTGACCGATGGTGTCACCGTCTCCGAGTATGCGCCCGCCTGGTTGGGCCTTCGGCCTCGACACCGCGACGAACATATCTTCCAGCGGAGCGGCCTGCCGCAGTTCGGCGGTGCTGCCCTCCGGCAGTTCGATGTCCCGGCGAATGGTCAGGTCGACGATCGCCTGGAAGTTCTTGGTCCTGATGCCGGAGACCACCCCGACGTCGGAACCGCCGATCCGCACCTTGGCCCGGTCCGGCAGGTTCAGCGCGTTCTCGAATACCGCGTGCACCGTGTAGGTCTCGCCGCCGACGCCGGGCATGGGTAACGGCAACTTGTCGACCGTGAGGCCGCACCCCGCCGTGATCGCCACTACGGCCGCTGCCACCACAACCTTGAAAGTCCTTCGTATGTCGAGGGTTTCGAGTCTCACGAGCACTGTCAACTCCCCTCGTCATGGTTCGGAGATTACCAGCGGAACAGCGGCCGACGCGGCGAAATCGAAGGTTCAACTGGACATTTGCCCAATAGCGGCGGTCCGCTGGGCGACACTGAGCCCTGACTCCGCGGAACGCCGAACCTACGCTCCCCAGCAAGTGCTCGAACTCCGTGACGAATGGGGGAACTCATGTTCACCGGACGCACACTGTGGTCGTCCAACCAGCCGGTCGCCGCACCGGCATTGACGGTGTACAACAACAGGCTGGTCATGGTCTGGTCGACCCAGAGCGGCACCATGTACACGGCGTCAGGAATGGAAACCGACGGCGTGGTGAATGCGAAACCGTTGCCGGCGGATTTCAGTTTGCAACGCCCGTCACTGGCAGCGCATGCCCAGACCGGCCTGCTCTACCTCGGCTATACCCGCACCGATGGCAAGAGGTGGCTTGCGACCTGAGCCTCGGCGCGGTGCAGTCGCAGAATCCGCCGTTCAGCAGTTACGGCAGGTCGCCTCAGCCCGCCGAATACAGCATCGATACTCCGGGATTGGTGATCCATCAGTCCAGGGGTGTGCTGCTGGCCTGGACGGGCATGGACAGCGCGAACAATCTGAACGCGCGCTACATCGGCGTCAATGTCCCGCCGACCAGGCCTACTTTCACCGATCGGCTCATCGGCGGCCCGAATCTGTTCACGCTCGGCGGGCGCTACGTGGCGGGATATACCGGCAAGAACACCAATATCTACCTGCTGTTCGGCGTCGACAATCTCGACGAGAACCAGGCCGAGCGCTGGAAATTCGCCGATACCAGCCCGTGGCCGCCCGCGGTCGCGACCATCAACGGGGTCACCTACGTTGCCTGGTTCGGCACCGATGGCGAGAACAAGCTCAACTTCGCCGACCTCGGTTCTATGCCGACCATCTACCGCGGAGGCAGCGGGTAGCCGAATCCAATTGTCACAGTTGCTTTCTCGTCGTCTCAGCCGTTCCCGTACACGCGCTCCGGGACGACGAGAACAACTGCGCGCCGATCTTCGGCCATCACCCGGTCGTACTCGTCCCAGTCGTCGTGCGTCCCACCCGCCGCGGTGAACACCTCCCGCAACAGCACCCGCAACCGTTCACCATCGATGCCCGGCACCTCGTCGTCGGGACCCACGATCCACACCGGCCCCTCGACCGCCGTCCAGGCCCAGCCGACCCGCGCGACCACCGTCATCCGCGCCCGGAGCCGCAGATTCTCCAACTTCCGTGTGCCACCGCGAATCACCATCCCCACCACCTGCTCACCGGTCTGCGGATGCGCCAGCACACCCGCGTTCACCAGCGAGGATTGAACGGTGCCGTCGGCTCGCGAGGTAGAGACGACACAGAGGCCATGATCGCCGTCGATCAGCCGGGCAAAGTCCGCGATATCGGTCACGGAGGAAAGTCTACGGACCCGGGTCTGCCAGTGCGGCAGTGGCGGAGGGTCCGCTTCTCGCCAGGTGAACGTGACCGTGGGGGCAGGCCGCATGCGCTGCCGTCGACCAGCCGGCCGGCCCGGCATATCCCGCCGGTCGTGGCGAAATCGGGGTTACGCGAGGACACTGGGGGTGGAGCGCTGAATTCACCTCCAGGAGCAATGTGATGGCATCCGACAGACCTTTCGGGATCGGTCCGGAAGAATTCGAACGCGCGCTGCGGGAGGCGGGGATCGAGATCCGCGACCTCATCGGGAAGGCCGGCGAGTACGTCGATCGCCGCGGCGTGAACACGCTGGCGTCGCTGTTCGGTCAGTTCGTGCAGCCGGAGCGGCCGCGGACGACGAAACCGGAGGACGAGACCACCGGCGAGACCGGCAGCGGGGTGTGGGTCATCTACAGCATCGTCGACGACGGCGAGGCCAGGATCGAGCAGGTGTTCCCGAGCGAACTCGAGGCACTGCGCGCGCATCGGGACAACACCGACGAACGGCGTCGCGTCCGCTTCCTCCCCTACGGCGTTCCCGCGACCGCACTGGACACCCCCTGACCCTGGTCGACTGACCCGATCGCTGGCGAGGGCCGACACGCGCGACCTACCATGCGGGCACCGGCTTCGAGCCACGCCCGGATGGAGGAGCACGATGACCATCTCGTTCGACGGTCCGCCCATCGAGATCGACACTCGCCCCGCGGTTCTCGACCAGTTCACGGTCGACGAGACAGGGCAGGCCGGACAACGCCCCTGCGGAGTCGCCTATCCGGCCGACGCGGACGAGGTTGCCGCGCTGGTCCGCTGGGCGCGCACGACGCGAACCCCACTCATCTCCCGTGGCGCCGGAACCAGCTTGGAGGGACATCTGCTGGCCCAGGGCAATGAGCTGATCGTCGACCTGTCCCAAGCGAATTCGATCCTGGACATCTCCCCCGCGGATTTCACCGCGACGGTACAGCCCGGCGTCACCCGCACCCAGCTCAACGCGGCGACCGCGGAACTGGGTCTGCAATTCACGGTCGATCCCGGCGCCGACGCTTCGCTCGGCGGAATGGCCGCGACCAATGCCAGCGGTACCACGACTGTACGATACGGCGGAATGCACGCGAATGTCCTTGCCTTGCAAGCGGTACTCGCGGACGCGACGGTGGTGCGGCTCGGCCGCGCGGTCCGCAAATCGTCGAGCGGCTACGACCTGAAGGACCTGATCATCGGCTCCGCCGGAACGCTCGGCATCATCACTGAACTGACCGTCCGACTGCATCCGATTCCGGAATGGATACGCTCGCTGCGTATTTCGTTCCCTACCGTGCCTGCCGCAGTCGATGCCGCGCTCGAAATGATCGGAGCCGCGCTGCCGGTGAGCAGACTCGAACTGGTCGACGCCCCGGGCATGACCGCGCTCAACGAGTTTCGTGGCGCCCGATACGCCGAGTCACCGGCCCTGTTCATCGATATCGAATCATCCTCGGAGCCGGCGGGCATCGCCGAGGAGCAAGAGATCCGGCGAATCGCGCAGGCCCACAGTGTCATCGATATCGCGGCCGCCCACACCCACACCGAGCGGCACGCGCTCTGGGAAGACCGGCACAACCTCTTCTTCGCGCTCAAGGCCCGCCACCCCGGAAGCCGGTTCATGGTGACCGACACCGCCGTCCCGTACTCCCAACTCGCCGTCGCGGTCGGCACCGCGACCCGGCTCGGGGAAGAACTCGGCTTGGACATCAGCGTCGCCGGGCACATCGGCGACGGCAACGTGCACACCATCGTTCCCTACACCGACCTCAATTACGCTGCGGTGCAAGACTTCTCCGCCCGCCTCGTACAACACGCCCTCGCCGTCGGCGGAACCGCGACCGGCGAACACGGCATCGGACTCATCAAGAAGAAGTACCTGCGTGCGGAGCACGGCGCGGCCGTCGACCTCATGATCGCGATCAAACGCACCCTCGATCCGCTCGGCCTGTTCAATCCGGGAAAGGTGCTCGACGCGTAAACGTATTCGACACCCATGGGGTGGGCGTATAGAACGGACCGGTGACTTCTCCGCATCTAGATCGAGCACGCGCCATCCTCCGCGACACCCCGGTGGTGGACGGCCACAACGATCTTCCCTGGGCCATGCGCACCGAGGCCGGTTACGATCTCGACGCCATCGACCTGGCGGCCGATCAGACCGGACGGCTGCACACCGATCTCGATCGGCTGCGCGCCGGCGGCGTCGGAGCGCAGTTCTGGTCGGTGTTCGTCCCCAGCAACCTGGCCGGGGACAGCGCCGTCAGCGCCACCCTCGAACAGATCGACTTCGTCCGGGCGCTGATCGATCGGTTCCCGGATCGGCTGCAAGCGGCCGCCACCGCCGAGGAGATGGAGGCCGCTCGCGCCGCGGGGCGGATCGCCTCGCTGATCGGCGCCGAGGGCGGGCACAGCATCAACAGCTCGCTCGCGACGCTGCGCACACTGCATCAATTGGGCGTGCGGTATATGACTCTCACGCACAACGACAATGTGCCGTGGGCGGATTCGGCCACCGACGAGCCGAAAGCCGGCGGGCTGACCGTCTTCGGCGAAGAGGTGGTGCGGGAGATGAATCGCCTCGGCATGCTGGTGGACCTGTCCCACGTCTCGCCGGACACCATGCGTGCGGCGATCGCGGTTTCCGAAGCGCCCGTGATCTTCTCGCACTCCTGCGCGCGTGCGATCTGCGACCACCCACGCAATATCCCCGACGATGTCCTGGCGACGCTGCCCGCCAACGGCGGCGTGGCGATGACCGCCTTCGTCGCCTACTTCCTGGCGCCCGCCGCCAAGGAATGGGCCGCGGCGGCCGACGACTACGTGCTCGGCCAGGGGTTCGACCGGATGGACTGGTCACCGGAGGCGATGGAACACCGCCGCGAGTTCGAGGCCACGCACCCGCGCCCGCAGGTGACCTCGGCGGCGGTGGCCGACCATCTCGATCACGTGCGCGAAATCGTCGGCGTCGACCATATGGGTCTCGGCGGCGACTTCGACGGCACCGACTACCTGCCTGCGGACCTGGGCGACGTCTCCGGGTATCCGGGTCTGATCGCCGAACTCCTCGGCCGCGGCTGGTCCGCGTCCGATATCGGAAAACTGACCTGGCACAACGCGGTTCGCGTGCTCCGCGACGCCGAAGATGTCGCAAGAGACCTGCGACGCACGCGTAAACCGTCCATCGCCACCATCGACCGACTCGACGGAGCCGCAGCGCGCCGGACGGAGCTGTCCAGCCAGGCGGATGCCTGATTCAGCCGAACGGCGGCGGTCGAAATGACCGCCGCTCAGTATGATTGAACTCCCCGGCCGCGGGTTCCGAGAGGAACGAGATGTCCCGTACAGACCGGACGAAACCGTTGTGGGTGCGCTTCGCCGAGCACAACCCTCGACCCGTCCACGATCATCGGTACGGCACTTGCGATTTGCCGTCGCGCGTCACGCGCGAGAACACCGGCTCCCACTGCCGCTGGGCATTCCCCGCGTTCGGCACGGCCTGCTGCTCCGCCCCCATGGGCGCGCCGCGAACAGGAATGGGGAGCGATGAACAGGGCGCGTAACCGCAAGGACCGGTATGCGGCTCGCAGGTTCACCGACGGAGCGAATCGCGATCAGCGCCTTTGAGGCTTCCTCGGACACGGTCCTACTCCGCTTATCGGACAGTGCCGAAAGGGGTGAACTCGGCATGTCGGGCGGCCGGGTGCGGGATCATGGGATCAGTCGGGTGATAGGGAGTTCCGTTATGTCGCAACCGATCAGCTCGAACAGAAGGGGTTTCCGGGGGCTACTCGCGGCCGTTCTGGCATTGCTGCTGGCGGCCGCGGGGCTTGCGGGAGCCCCGGCCGGGGCGGAACCCGGGTTGACGGCGGAGCAGTTGGCCGGGCAGCGGGTGATCTATTCGTATCCGGGGCTGGTTCCGCCGGAGTCGTTGTTCGAGGACATTCGGGGCGGGCGGGCCGCGGGGGTGATCTTCTTCGGGGAGAACATCTCTAGTACCGACCAGATCGCCGGGGTGGTTGCCCGGTTGCGGCGGGCACAGGCCGAGAGTCCGATCTCGGCGCCGTTGCTGTTGATGACGGATCAGGAGGGCGGGCTGGTGCGGCGGCTGCCGGGTGAGCCGGTGCTTTCGGCGAAGCAGGTCGGTCAGTCGGCCGATTCGCTGGGAACCGCGGTCAACACGGGGTTCGGGGCGGGGAACACGCTGCGCGGCCTGGGAATGAACGTGAATCTCGCGCCGGTGCTGGATGTCTACGACACACCCGGCAACTTCATCGACCGTACTCAGCGCTCCTACAGTGATAACCCGTTGGTTGTCGCCGCACTCGGCTCGGCGTTCATCGCGGCTCAACAGTCCACCGGTATCGCGGCCACGGCCAAGCACTTTCCCGGCCTCGGCTCTGCTCCTGCCGGTCAGAACACCGACCTCGGCCCGGTCACGCTTCCGGTGAGCCGATCCACGCTGTGGTCGCGCGACGAGGTCCCGTACTCGGTGGCCGTGGTCGCGGGAGTGAAGCTGGTGATGATGTCCTGGGCCATCTATCCCGCCCTCGACGCAGAGCGCCCAGCCGGGTTGTCGCCCACGATCATCGATCAGGAATTGCGCGACCACAACGGATTTCGTGGCGTGACCATCACCGATGCGCTGGAGGCCGGCGCGCTGAACGCCTTCGGGGACACCGGCCGGCGCGCGGTGACCGCCGCCGCCGCCGGCATGGACCTGATCCTGTGCTCAGCCCGCGACATCGGCCAAGGCCACGACGCCACAACGGCTTTGGCCGACGCCTACACCGATGGCCGGCTGGATCCCGCGGCGTTCCGCGCGGCCGTCGGTCGCGTCGACAGTCTGCGCGCCGGGCTTCGGTGAACAACGCGGGCGCCGCGGCCGATCCGCCTGCGCGGCCGCAGGACTAGCGTCGAGGCGTGATCGTTTGACCCACCAGTCGCGGGATCCGAGAGTCCGTCGTCGCAGCTCAGACGGGTGGCTTTGATCGCGAATCCGGACACCGGACGGGGCAGCATCGCATCTTGTTGTGGTGACCACTGGGTTCGGCGGCGGTGCTCGAGTCGGAATCGCTGTGGTTCAACGTCTAGACGTGCTGAAGAAGAATTCCATCCGCGGAACGGGTGGTGCCGAATACGTTCTAGGCCCCGCTGATCGACCTCGACACCCGCGCTTCGTACGCTGACCTCAGGGAATTAGGGCATGCATCTTGCTTTGCTGACACCAGAATGGTGGTATGAGGCCAGTCCAGGTGGGATCGCTACCTACTGCCACATTTTCGCCGACCAGGCCGCGAACTCGGGGCACAGCGTAACCGTGTTCACTCCTGCGGGCGGCGCCAAACCGCCCTCGTCTGACCGGGTACATGTCGTGGCGGTCCAGGTAGCATCAGCTACCCCGTGGGGCTACGCCGAGGCATTCCGGGACACGGTGGACTCTTGGATGCAGCAGGGCTATCGCATCGACTGTGCCGAGGCCGCCGACTATCTGGGTTTCGCGGCTTTGATCGACCCGTCGGTGCCTGTCGTGACCCGCCTGCACACGCCCTACACATATCTGCTGGAACGTCGCGGCGGTGCGGAGAGTATGTCCGACCGGGACGTGCTCGAGCTGGAGGAGCGGCAGATTCGTCGTTCAGCGCTGGTGACCAGCCCGAGCGCGTGGCTCGCCGAGATAGGCACCCGGTTATGGGACCTGCCGTACCGACCCGCCGTGATCCCGAACCCGATCAGATCTCTGCCTCCCAATCACGACGGCGTCATGGATTCTGAACGGAATACGGGCGCGACCCTGCGCGTGCTGTATTTCGGCCATTTGGCCGAGCACAAGGGTGTCTTTACCCTCGCGGCGGCATTGAGAGACTGGTTCGACACGGGTGCGGACGCCACAATGACCTTCGTCAGCCAGGAAGCGCCATGGAAGTACCTGGCCGAAACACGGATACGGGAGATCCTGGGTTACCACGCTGAGTCACCCCGGTGCCAGTTTCTGGCCGAACAGCGTGGCGAGCAGTTGCAGCGCACGATCGCCGCGGCCGACCTGGTTGTATTGCCCTCGCACCACGACAACCTGCCCTACACCGTGATCGAGGCAATGGCGCACGCCAAGCCCGTCGTCTCCACCACCGGTACTGGCACCGCGGAGATCATCGATCACGGTCACACGGGGTTCCTCGTCCCTCCCGGCGACGCTGCCGCCCTTGCCGGCGCCCTCGCCGAGATCAGCGTTGACCGCGCCGCTCTGACCGCGATCGGCCGCCGTGCACAGGCATCACTGGCGCGGTACGCCAGCCCGCAGACCACCGCACGACTCCTCGACCTCTACAGCCGCACCGTCGGCACTGGGCGAGATGTCTTATCCCCGCGGACCGGTCGATGAGATGAACGATCTCTCGGAGACTGGCCGCGAGAAGCGGCGTTCCATCCGGACGGCTCACCGCTACGAATACTGGATCGGTAAAGCAATCGGCCACGGGTATCAGCCCTTTCGGGGACGCCCCTCGGCCGGGCAACGTCGATAGTTCCGCGAAAGGACACCGGATGAATCGAACGGATCTGGGCAGGCGAATCGCAGCTTTGGCGGGAGCCGCGGCAGCGGTCACGGCAGCGGGCGGATTGCTTCCGGCAGTCGCGCACGCTGCCACTGGAGAAGTCACAGTCACCACCGACGCCGGGAATGTAACGTACAAGATCAGCAAACCAGAGGGCTACGATCGCTGTATCGGTGTAGGCATCGACAATCCATCCAACCCTACCGAGGTTGCGATCAAGAACGAAACCGAAAAGCCGCTGAAATTCTATTCGAACAGCGTTGACTGCGGAAAAACCAGCAAGTTCGGTTCGGTTGATGCTCAAAATCTCAAGCCGGGAGCGACAGCAAAGGACGACTCCGTGCAATATGGGTTCTCTTTCGTCGTTCCACAGTATGAGGATTCCTAGCTACGTGGCTATAGAGCGAGAAGGGGAACGGACCTGCTCGAAGACCTCGACAAGCGAGTGAGCATGCGAGGCCGGGTCAGTGGCCGGAGGCTGCTCTGTCAGTGGTGCCCGTTGAATTGGAGTCAAATCGGATGATCGCGGCATTGGCGTCTCCGTTGTGCGGATTCCGCGATTTCCTCGGTGTTTCCGCGGCGGATCTCCTGCTCGATCAGCTCATGACGGATCTGGGCGGGCGAGACCGTCCAGATCCTGGTGTCCGGGACCTGGCCGCAGCGGTGGGGCAGGTCACCGGCACAGTCTGCGACCTATTGGGTGTGGCACCATCACGCACTCCCCAGCTGACGTTTTCCGTGGAAACCGGTGACGATCAAGGTCAACCGGGTCCGACCGCGACCTCCTCGGCAGGTGGCGACTCAGCACAAGTGGCTTTCGTGTACTGGCTCCATGCCAGGCCCAGGCAATTCCACGGCGGGCCACTGCGTGTCTACGATGCTGCCATCCACGACGGGCACCCGACACTGGATGCCGGCTATCGCGATTGCCCGGTCGAACATGACACCATCGTCTTCTTCCCCGCTTGCTTCTGGTCCGAACTTCGTCCAGCGAGAAGGCTTGACGAAGTGGTGCCCGTGAACTCACCGTTCGCGGACCTTTACGGGGTCCGTTTCGCCATCCGCGGATGGATCGCGTGACCAGCACGCCAGGACTGGATGCATCGATCCAGGTGACGGTCGAGGCCGCGTCTAGTCGCCCGATGCTCACTGTCGCGATCGTCGTCGACGAAGGGAAGCTCTCGCAGACCGTACTCACCCTGAGCGACCTCGGCTACCACGAGCAACTCGAAATCTTATTGGTCACTAACCCGGCACAATGCCAACTCGTCTTAGACGCAGTAACTTCCCCGCACATCTGGCGGGCGAAGGCGCATGTTCGTGTTGTGCCCTGGCAGCCTGGTACTGCGGCGTTGAATACGATCTTCACCTGCGCTCAGGCTGACTGGGTTATATGCCTGCGGCCAGGAACCCGCCTCGAGGACGGAGCGCTCAGCGACTTGGCGAATTTCGCTGCGGCACATCCTCATTGTCGCGATCTCCTCCAAGGCCCGATGGCCGGAAATGCGGGAGGCCAAGACCTCACCCATCTGAAGCCGGTGTGGCATCGGGGACGGTTCGGTGTTCCCGGCGATGGCCTCTGCTCGACCTTGTCTCCTGGGGGAACAGTTGAGATCGGGCTACACCGCCTCGATGTGTTCGCCTGCCGCAAAGCGTGCTGGCCCGGTATCCATCCCCGGCTGGCTATGAGCGAGGGACCTGCCGGATACCTGCACAAGAAGTTCCGGGCACAGCAAGGCCGTGCATTATGTGTGCCGTTTCTGCGGTGGAGCACCACGATCGATGATCGTCCGCAGGACCCAGCCTGGGAGCCAACGCAATTCTTCGAATATCTGCTGTGCTGGGAAGACACCGGTGAAGCCGTCGAACCAATCCTGGATCATTACGCCGAGGGCCGGGGAACATCCTGGGTCGATCGCCAACTCGCACACTGGCATGCAGCCCGGAATAACCCCTTCGATACCTTCGATGCCATTGTCTGTATCAACTCCGACCGCCAACCCGATCGATGGGCCCGCATCAGCGCACGCTTCGACTCATTAGGTATCGCGGAAAAGGTCCAGCGCCTGCCGGCGACCCTGACACCAGAGCGATATCCAATCGGCTGCGCCCTGTCTCACCGGCGGATCGTTGAAGAAGCCCGCACAGAAGGCCTCGACAGCATCTTGGTCTTCGAGGACGACGCAGTGTTCCTACATGGTGCGATCTGGGTGTTGCGCCACAGCGTCCGTGAACTGATGAAACTGCCTTGGAAGCTGTTTTACCTGGGCGGTTTCTACTCCGATCAACGGAACCCCCTCGGCATCGACAACCCGGTACCGGGGGCATCATTTCTGCGCCACGCACCTGGTCTGGTCACAACCCACGCCGTCGCTTACCACCGACGAGCCTTCGATCAGATCCTCGACGAGCTACCTGCTGATCCTGAATCCATGGGCGATTTCCTCGCCGGCCACGGCGGCCACATAGACGTCTACTACGCCGAAACATTCAACGAGGGCGTATACCGGTGCCAGCCGACCATCGCCAGCCAGGAAAGCTACATCCATTTAGAACACCCACACCTACGCGACCAGTTCCCAATTACTCCATGACCGACGTCAATCATCAACGGGCGGCGCAGAGTCAGACATGCAGACCAAACGCCCGATAGTCGGCACGGCCGTTCGATCGGTCGCGTCGACACCCTGCGCGCCGGGCTTCGGTGAACAACGCGGGCGCCGCGGCCGATCCAGCCGAGTGGCGGGTTCATTCAGCTGATCGGGGGGATCCGCCTGCGCGGCCGCAGGACTAGCGTCGAGGCGTGATCGGTTGACCCACCAGCCGCGGGATCCGAGAGTCCGTCGTCGCAGCTCGGACGCGTTTCGCCGGTTCGATCACCAGGCGGCCTGCCGGTCCGCTCCGCACCAGGGCCCTCCCCTGTTCTCTGGTTCAGGCGATCGGCAGGCCATTTCTGTGCTCAAGTCCGAGGCAATTGGAGACGGACGGTCCAGCCGCCGTCCGGCAGTGCGTGTGCCGTAACCGTTCCGTTCAGCAGCTGCGCGCGTTGGCGCAGACCGGCGAGACCGGATCCCGCGCTGGGCAGGTCCACCGGCGGCTCCACGGACGCGGCGTTCGTAATCGACACCGTCACAGTGCGATCCGTGTACGCGGAGGCGATGGTCACGGCCGCGCCGGGCGCGTGCTTGCGCACGTTGGTCAGCGCCTCCTGAATGGTCCGGTAGATGGCGCGCTCGCCCGCCGGGGTCAGGTTCGACGGCAGCTCGCCGATCAGTTCGACCGGCAGGGCGCTGCCGCTCAGCAACGCCGGAAGATGCTCGATGGACGGTTGCGGGCTGATCTCACCCGCCGCGGCCGGGGCACGCAGGACCTTCACCATGTGCCGCAGTTCGTCGAGGGTTTTGACGCTGAGCTTGCGAATGACATCCGCGGCCGTGCGGGCGCCGGGGTCGGTACTCACCATCTGCAGGGCCCCGGCCTGCACCGCGATGAGACTCACCTGGTGCGACACCACATCATGCATCTCCCTGGCGAGTTCGGCGCGTTCGCGATCGCGCGCGGCCGCCACCTGCAGCTCGCGTTCGTGGGCGTAGACGCGGTCGATCTCGTCCATCTGCCGGGCCAGCCGCTGCCGGGTCGCCACCAGCCAGCCCAGCGCGGCCGGTCCCGCGCCGACCAGCGTGGCGAAAACTATTTGATGGAGCAGGAATTCGAGATCACTCAACCCGAACTGGCCATCGGGCGAGGTGTACAGGCAGGACGACGCGAGCAAGCCGGCGGACATCGCGACGACCCACCGCGGCGCCGCACTGCGCGCCACCGAATACAGCGCCGCCATCGGCGCCAGCAGTGCGCCGACCAGTATCGTCGCCGGCAGCGCGCAGGCGAACGCGACAATCGGCGCACACCGGCGCACGAGCAGCGCCGCCGCGGTGAGCAGCGCGACGCCGATCACCCACGCGGCAAGGGGCACATCGCGATTGCACCAGACGTCGAAGGCCCCGATCGCCGCCAGAACCAGGTCGGTGACGACTGGCCAGCCCGGTGTGCGTCGGCTCATGGCAGGTCGGCACGCAGGAGGCCGGCCCGCTCGGCGATCAGCGCGGCCTGCACCCGCGTGCTGACGTTCAGTTTGGCGAAAATCGCACTGACGGAGTCCTTTACGGTCCCCATGCTCACATGCAGGCGCACACCGATGTCCGCGTTGGACAAGCCGTCCGCGATGAGCACGACGATGTCGCGTTCCCGATCGGTCAGCCGCCGCACCAACTCGGGCGCACCGGTGTCGACGGTGTCGAGGAAACTCTCGACCACCGCCTTGGTGACCTTCGGCGACAGCACCACCGCGCCGCCCGCCAGCGCCCGGACCATCGCGCCGAGATGCTGCGGCTCGGTGTCCTTGAGGATGAAACCGGAAGCACCCCTGCGCAATGCGTCGGCGATGTACTCGTCTGCGGCGAACGTCGTCAGCATGGCCACGACCGGTGGCTGCGGCGCCTCGAGCAATTTGGACAGAATGTGCAGCCCGTCGACATCCGGCATCCGGATATCGAGCAGCACGACCTGCGGGTCCGCGGCCCGAATCGCGGCAAGCGCGCCCACCCCGTCGCTGGTGACGACGACCTCGATATCGTCGGCGGCGCCGAGGATCAGCGTGAAACCCGATCGCACGAGCGCCTCGTCGTCCACTATCGCCACGCGGATGCGCGGCTGTTCCAGCCGGTCGGCGGGGGTCGTCATCCGATCGGCTGGAGGACGGGCCGCGACTGCGGTTCGGCCGGGCGCAGGGTCTGAGCGAGTTCGGCGCGCATCCGTTGCAGCCGTTCGATGGTCGCGGCGAGTTCGGCGTCCAAGGCGCGCACGGACTGTTCGGACGGCCCGGCCTCGTCCATCCGGCCGATCTGGGCCAGCGAAAAGCCCAGGTCGGCAAGGTGTTTGACCCGTAGCAGGCGAGCCAGGTGGGTCTCGTCGTAGCGCTTGTAGCCGTTGCGCTGTCGTTCGGGTTCGGCCAGCAGGCCGACGTCGTGATAGTGCCGCACGGTCCGGATGCTGGTGCCGGCGAGTTCGGCGAGCCTGCGGGTGCTCCACGCCACGATATCCACTCCTCGGTCCTCGAATGCGATTCCGTCAGCCTCGCCGCGGAGCTGACCGTTCGCATCGGTAGTTTTCGCCTATACGCGCCCGGTGGTCACCGGGCGATCGGGAGATTTCCGGTCTGCCGCAGCACATTCGTGCCGCAATGTATTTCGCCCCCCGCCACGTGCAGGGTCTCCCAGTCGTCGACGTAGTGCACGGATACGCCCGCCGAGCGGTAGGCGTCGGTGACCGCGGTCTCGAATACGTCGCGCCCGTCGATGACCGGACCCCATTGCCGCGGTGCGATGTAGTTCGACGCATTGATCAGCACTCCGTTGATGGCGCCCGGGTAGAAGCTCACCAGTGCGTCCGGTTCGTCGTCGATGCCGGCCGACAGCTCGTAGAGACCTGGAATGCGCACGAAGTCTTCGGGTTTCGTGCCGGTCTCCTGGAACACGCGCTCGACGTTCTCGTCGATCTTGCGGGCCGCGAATTCGTTGTCGGCGACGAAGCGCTGGTCGGCCAGGACGTTGTCGATGGTCCGGTCGGGTGCGCCCGGTTGGGAGAACGCCCGTTCCGCACCGTGACCGGCTCGTTGCCGCTCGCGCAGCAGCTCGAGCCCGCGCCGCGGATCGGATACCGCCGGCCGCCATCCCCGACCGGACGGGGCCGGCAGGAACTGGATGAATTCGTCGACGTGGCCGACCACGAGCCAGGTGGTGTCCAAGGTCAGTGGCGGCTGAATCTGCTGGGCGGCAAAGAATTTCTGCAATTCCGGGCTGCCGGTGGTGGCGTCGTTGCGGTTGCCGGTTCCGATGATCACCCGGCCCTGCGGAAATTCGTTGCCGTTGTGGGTGTATGGCGGGATGGTCTCGACATTTCCGAACGAATCCACGTGGCGATCCCCGGCGCCGCCGATCTGGATCGCGCCCATTCCGGGACCTCTGAGGTCGAACACGGACCGGCCGCCTTCGCGCTCGGGTTGCGGCGAGCGGATCGCGACGCGCAGCGAAATGGTCTTTCCGGCCGGGCCGGGCATCGATACGTAGCCGAACTCCACGAAGTCCTGCGCCCAGGTGTCGGTGGTGTTCATCGTGATCAGCGGCGCGGTCACGCCGCTGGCTTGCGCGGCGGCGGCCAGATCGCCGACGAATCGGTCATACGCCGGGTCGTTCTCGCTCGACGAAATCACGACTGCCTCGGCGTTCTGGTTGTGGCTGTGCAGGAGGACCGGGGCCACGCGCAGGGCGATGTCGTCGGTGATCGTCCGGCCACCGGTACGGACGGTGAACCGAATGGTGACGGAGCCATCCCAGACCGCCCGATCGCGCACCACATCGCGCGAGTCGACGCCCAGGGTGGCACCGTCGCGCAGTTCGGCTTCGGTCAGGTTTTCCCTGGGGCGCAACCTGATCCAGGAATCTTGCCGTTTGACGAAGACGCGGATCTGTTCGGCGCCAACGCCTATCGGTTCCACGCTCCCGGTCATGCCGTTGACGCCGCGCCCGATCGGCATGGTCTTCATGGGTGCCAAGTAGTCCGGTGCGCGCGCGACGTCGTCGGCCGCGTCGTGACAACCGGCGAGTTCGGCGTCGGAGACCGGGCTTCGGCTCGACGGGCAGCGCCGCGCCACATCGCCGATGTTCGGGAGCACGATTGCGCCGTATTCGGCGGTCCACCTACCTTTTTCGATTCCGCCGCCGACATCTTTCCCGTCGACGACGCCGTCTCGATTGGCATCGGCCCGGATATCCGCGACCAGCCGATCCTCGGACGCCGCCGAACAGCCGGTCAGAACCAGAGCGGCAACGCCGGCGACCAACCAGAGCTTACGATATGCGAGGTCAAATATCGTTTTCTGATTCACCTTGCCGACGCTACCCACGAGCGATCCGCATCAGCCCCCGCCGAATGGCTGAAAGGGAGGGCCGACAAGCCTTTCGATTACCGCCGATCGGCGGTCCGCGCCGGTTTGCCGTCAATTCACGGTGATCGTGACCTTCCATGGCGTGAGACTCGTCGGACAGGTTTTGTCCGAGCTGGGCCGGCAGTTTCGCTGCGCGGTGATGGTGACCGTGCCGGGCTCGTTTGCGTGGAAGACCGCTGTCGCGCCTCCGTTCGGGGTCGTGGAACCTTTGGTGCGGGCCAAGACCGCGGCGTCATCGGAGACCGGGACTGCCCAGCTGTAGCTCAGTCCGTCGTCGCGGTAGGCGTTGAGGCGAACCTCGACAGAGCCGCCGACCTCGACCACCTGGGAGTGTCCGTCGTCGGCATTGGTGAGCACACTGCGCCCGGCCGACGCCGGACCAGCGGCGAGGCCGATAACGGTGGCCAGCGCCAGCCCTGCACTCCAGATCGCGGCAAACCTCTTGATCCCCTGCACGATTCCTCCTTATCGATCCCGCCGGAAACTTCCGCGAGCAGAGTAGCCGCGCATCGTCGACGACCAGGCTCGGCGGACCGGCGGCGTGTCGCGAGTCCCCCTGGTTACGCCAACCCGGCCAGGGTCAGGACATGCGCGGTCCGGGCCGCTGTGGTGACGGCCTGCAAGTTGTCGGCCAGATCGACCTGTTCCAGGTCGGAGGCGAACACCAGAAATCCGTCGGCGACGGCGAATGCCCAGTCGGTCGGTTCGAGGCGGCGGCATACCTGGATCAGCAACGCACGCAGCCGGTCGTCGGACAGTCGTGTCCGGTCGAGGTAATCGGCGAGTTCGTAGAGTTCTGCGGCATCTTCGCGCGCAACGACGATTTCGTGGTATTCGGCGTCGGCGAGGAGAGCGGCGACGCCTTCGTCGCCCTCCTCCATCGGGAACATCAGCACAGGGGGCAGGATGTTGAATTGCCCCGGTGAATAGGACAGCACAACGCACGCGGGTGTGACCGGCGGGGGGTCGGCCGCCACGGCTGCCGGAATCGCCTCGACAAGCCGGTCGACGAAGGCGCGTTCGATGTCTTCGAGAGTTCTGCCTGGGGGCAGCGCGCGGTAGGCGACCTCCGGGCCTCGCATCACCAGGCTGATCTCATCGTTGCCGTCGTAGGTGACCTGAATCTGTATCGGTTCGCCATTCGAATATTCCTCGTCGACCCGCGTAAGACGTCCGGCCGTGTAGTGGAATCGGGACAGTCCGCTGCCACCTGTCGCGCGACACTGCGATACGGCCAACCGGCCCTCGTTGTTGTAGGCGAAACTTTCGAACCGGATGGCCGATTTATCCGGGGAATCGGTATAGAGCGCCAGTTCTTCGGTGCCGAGCCCACCATGGGTGAAGAACGTCTCGTAGTGCTGTCCCCCGATCGACGCGGCGCAGCGTTCCACCCATATCCGGCCGGTGTCGTCCTGCCCATACCAGCAGGTGGCGCCCTCGTCGCTGGTCAGGCGTTCACCGACCGCAAACCGGTTGACCAGGAAATGGAGCGGGTCGACCGAGTACGCCGTGCCGGAGTAGGGAACCCACTGCGTAACCTGAGCTTCGGCCGCCTGCTTGCGCGCAGAGTATTGATTGCTGAGCCAGGACATGTCGGACACCGGCCCATCGTGCCATGCCACCCGACCTCGACGAACCGGACAGGGTTGAGCGGTCAGGACGCCGGCAATCGGGGAGCGCCAAAGCGCCCGTTGCCATTCCGATCACTGACACTGCCACCAGAACAGTTTGCTGACAGCACTTCTCAACGCCTTCATAACGAGTTGAGTGCGTTCGGCTGGCTCACCGCCCGGGGCTGCCCGATCGGCCTGAACCTCCGGGGTTTACCGGGGTAGGTCGTTCGAATGACTGTGGTGGGGGCGCGTCATCCATAGGCTTCTTGTTGTTGTCGTCCTGTGGTGGTCCCCAGTCCGTTCCGCTGGAGTTGCCTCGAATCATTTGCGGACGGCGACCCCGGCGTAATAAGCAGAGCAGGAGTACCAGATGACCATGCCGTTTCCCGTCCCGCAGCCAAGCTACCTGTCGCCCGCGGACGCGCCGGGGAAGCAGAAGAAGTGGGTGTGGCTGGTCGGCACCCCGGTACTGGCTCTCGCCCTGGCGGCACCCATATGGAGCGGCACTCTGGCAGCGGCCGAGGCCGCTCAGCCGGATATCGCGGCACCCGTATCAACCCTCCCGGTCGAATTCTCACCGGCCGAGCTGGACATCACCTCCAGCCAGCGCAACGCCATCCGGTCTGCCCAGCAGTACCTCGCCTACTCTGCCTTCTCCCGTAGCGGTCTGATCCACCAGCTCGAGTACGAAGGTTTCTCCACCGCAGACGCTACGTTCGCAGTGGACAGCTTGAATGTGGACTGGAACGAGCAGGCGGCGAAGAGCGCCAAGCAGTATCTCGAGTACATCTCGTTCTCTCGGTCCGGACTGATCGATCAGCTGGTGTACGAGGGCTTCACGCGCGCCCAGGCCGAGTACGGAGTCAATGCCGCCTACTGACAACCTCTTTCGGCGGTAGGCGCGCACACCACACCCCTCCGAGCTCCTCGTCCCGGGCTCGGCAACCCGCGGACATGCCGCGATCCGGACGTTCGGCCCGGCTGCGATCGGCTCGGTTGCTGGTCGATTGATCACGAGGAACTGGTGTAGGTATCCGTCGAGAGGTCACCTACACCAGTTCCTCGTGATCAGTTGTCCAGCAGCGCATTTCGGGACGCGCTCTGCCGAACGTACGCCAATGCCGAATATGTGGCGCGCTGGGTCCACTTTTCGAAGCTCAGCTGGAGGTGCCGATGTAGAGATACTTTGGGTCTGGTGCCACCGCTACTCGCGCTGGATACTGGAAGGTTACGCGGGTGCTATCCGCCGCAGGCTCGATGTGCGGGTCACGCTTCGGCGATCCTATGCATGACGGGTGGCGCTAGGCCGAAGGGGTGAGGACGGTGGAATACGCCCCGGAAGCCGGGTTTGCTCGCCAGGCTTCTACGAATAATAGGGCGCCAATACCGGATATAGAGGTGACCATGCAAAACATCTGGGGAAACCCGGGGTTTGCCACGATCGCGAGCGCAGCCTGCTTTGCAGTTGCACTTGCGGTCGCCGCACCTGAGTCGGCGGCCGCGCCGTCGGCCACCAAGGAAGTGCAGATCGTGTGCGGCAAGCATCTGTACAACGGCGACGCCTGGTATGGAAATTGCTCGCCAAACTACCTCGAAATCACGTATTCGATGTTCTGGGATGGCAATGTGCCGCGTTGCGCGGGCCTTGGCCCCTGGGAGGACCGCGACCTCGGCCTGGCCGGTGCGCCAGACGGTGTCGACTACGACAACATCCACGTCGGATGCTGAAACGCGGATGCGGCTGATCGCGCCGACTGAATCGGCCAACGCACGCAACAGGGTTCACCGCAAATGTCGCATGACAACCGCTCGACCCCGTTAGCTGCCGGGTTCCAGTTTGTGTAAACTCGTTACGTGCCGTAATCCATTGGCGGGCAGTGGGATACGGCACGAGAACGGTTCCGCTGCTCGTTAACCGGACGCCGGTGCCGGCGTGAGACCGAGTGCGGCGTCGGCAATCTCGTCGTCCTGCGCGGGGGTGCTTCCGCTGATCGAGAGCGCGCCGACGATTACGCCGTCGCGGCGGATCAGTCGAGAACCCGCGCCGGCGATGATGGGCGCCCCGGCTATCTGATCTATCTGTGCGAACACGGTAGGCCAGGCCTGCTGCATCTTGGCCAGGTCAGGGCCGTCGCGATGGAACAGCACGCAGCTCGAGGCCTTGGCCGGTGCGACCCGAGCCGACAACGGCGATGCTCCGTCCATGCGTTCGAGAACCCGCACATGCCCGCCGGCGTCGACGATCGCAACGGTGATCGACACACCGAGCAGTTCGGCATGCTCACGCACGCGGAGGCTGATATCGCGTGCTTCGTTCAGGGTGAGTGACATCTCTCGACCTTCCGATATTGCTTGGTCAGACCAAGCTTGGTGCACCCAAGAGTATCGCAATTACTGGGGCCAACCAAGGAATTGGCTAGGATCCGTTCATGGAGATCGAGGCCCCCACCCGACTGCGCGGCAAACTTAGTTGGTTGATGAACAAGGCTTCGGTGAAGGCCCATCAGCTCGTGGGGGAAGCCATGGCCACGGCCGACGCCCGCGCCTATCACTTCGCCATCCTCGCCGCGGTCGAGGAGTTCGGCCCGAGCAGTCAGGTGCTCATCGGCCAGCGATGTGGAATCGACCAGAGCGACATGCATGCCATGCTCGCCGAACTCGCGCGCCAAGGCCATGTAGAACGCGCGGCCGACCCGACGGACCGCCGCCGCAACCTGATCACCCTCACCGAACGCGGGCGACACCGGCTCGATGAGTTGGACGCGGCACTGAACACGGTGCAGGACAACCTGTTCAAGGCACTATCGCCGGCAGATCGAGACACCCTCGCCGCGCTGTTGACCCGCGTCCTGTCCTAGGCGCCGGGCGTGGCCTCCGTCGATCAGCCGACCGACACAAGGCGTTGCCCTTATGCACAACGTGCCGCTGATCGCGACCAGCGGGGCCCCGACGTGTAGCGCAGGCAGGAAGTTCCTGCCTAGCAGAGCGATCCGGGCCTCGCGTTAGGCTGCGCCGGGTGAGTTTCAGATTGGCGGCTTACGCCGTCTGCCTCGAAGAGGACCGTGTGCTGCTTGCTCGTCATGTCGCCGGGAACGGCGAAACCACCTGGACGCTTCCGGGTGGTGGGGTCGAGCACGGGGAGGATCCTTTCGATGCGGTAACCCGGGAGCTTTGCGAGGAGACTGGCTACAACGGGGTCGTCGAACGTCTATTGGGCGTGGATTCGAGGGTGATTCCCGCAGCCGTCGCCCGTGCGGGTTCCGAACATCAGAACGTTGGAATCTTCTATCTCGTTCGCGTCATCAGCGGAAGCCTCAGAGCCGAATCGAATGGGGCCACCGTCGAGCCGACCTGGACTGCGACTACCCAGGTGGTGCACCTGCGCCGGTCGTCGCTTGTCGATACGGGCCTGACTCTGGCACAGACGTTTCCGCCAACCGGTCATGTGCCACCCACGCCGGTCGGCGGATTGATCCAGCACTGATCCGCCTCGCTCGATGCGGAGCTTCGCGGGCGGGCTCACTGAAGTTGCCTGCTGCCCCTGCCCTGCTCCCGCGCCTTCCAACACGCGCTCATGGCGACGAGCGGATATCCTATCGGCGTGACAGCATCGGCTGACGCATTCGGTCCCGAGGTTTTGTTCACCGCGTTGATGGACCAAGGCGTGCAGTTCCACTACATCGGTTTCATTACACATGAGGCGGCACAACGCTACAACCGCCGTCACCGGGGCCAAGCACCACGACCACAGGGTCTTTCGCACGGCGACAATCTGATCCGACTGGCCTTTGCCCTGCGATCGGTCGGTGCATCTGGCCGCACCGGGACCGGGGAGCTGGCTCCGTTCACCGGCCATGGCTCCGATGTCGCCCGCACTACTGAGATCTTCGAGACGCGGCACGGAACCATCCACATCACCACGTATCCCAGCAACGAGGATCGGGCTCTTCCTGGGTCGCTCAGCAACCAGGTACGGGTCGTCATCTCCATTCCGACCGCGCGGCTGCGCGGCTACATCGCGTCCGGACGATTCGATGATCTCGGTCAACTCCTGGAGATTGTCCAGCTGCTCGACACTCACAACCGATCAGATTCGCCGAGTTAAGGAACCGGATCGGTCCCGCAGAGCGGCCTGCACAGAACCGAACATCCATAGATGCCATATCCCGGGAGTTGGTCGACCTTCCAAACCGGTTGGCTGACATCGCTTCCCGGCACTCGCCCATGCCGAATTCAGTGCGTCGATGTACGGGCATACGTGGGCGGCATCGGGCTAGCATGACGCGCGTGTGGCTCGAGAAGTACGTGATCGTGCCTACTGTCCGCCGGAGGTCTACCAGTCGATTGCCGCGCAACCGACCGTGACGACGGGGCCGGATGGACGGGGTTACTTTACGGCTGAATCGGTTTCGCGTTGTCGATGATCTGCGTTTTTACATGCTGGGCAGAGCTTCGTCGAGATCTTCGGGCGGGGAAGGCACTGCGCTGCCGCGACCCGCGCGATGGCCGGTCGTGGCATATTGCCGATTACGTGATGGTTCGTACGCATCACACGAAACGTCGGCGCGCGTGTCGGGTGACTCGGGAGCTACGGCGAGGCCGGGGACGGCGTGCGGTGTCAATTCGCTTGGTGGCCGCCCGAATTCGAACTCGCCGACCAGTGCAATCGATCGTGATGTCCGGCCAGATTGTTCGCCGAGAGGTTTCTCAATGCTCCCCACTTCCGCTGGGGATTCCGGGCGGGCGTCAAAGCTTACAGTGAGGGTAAACCCATTACTCTGCCCATTGTGAGGGAATTCATGTATAAGAAACTTGCCGTCCTCAGTGCTGCCGTATTCGCAATCGCGACACCGATATCGGGTTCACTGGCTTCTGGTGCGCCGATACCGGATCGGGCCGTGCCCGCGCCGCCGGACAAGGTTGCCATCGACGTCGTGACGGTCAATGGATCCGGTTGTCCGCAGGGAACCGCGGCGGTTGAGGTCCTGCCCGACAACACGGCTTTTACGGTCACCACCAGTCGGTACACCGCACGGGTAGGCGTGGGCGCCAGGCCGTACGACTTCCGCAAGAACTGTCAGCTCAACCTGAGAGTTCATGTCCCGCAAGGGTTCACCTACGGGATTGCGCAGGCGGACTACCGTGGCTTCGCGCATCTGGAACAGGGCGCGACCGCAATGGAGGCGGCGAGGTACTACTTCCAGGGCGACTCGTCGACCGACTTCGCCGACCACAACTTCAAGGGTCCGCTCAATGACGCTTGGCAGGCGACGGACAAACCCGAGGCCGGGGAGATCGTTTACCTGCCCTGCGGAGAAAATCGAAATTTCAACATAAATACGCAGTTGCGAGTCTATGCGGGCACCTCGGATCCGACAGAGACCACCAGCTCTATTACGATGAATTCCCCGGACGGCAGCGTCAATACCACTTATCACTTTGCTTGGAAGAAGTGCTGATTCCAGGCTGTCGAACACTCCGGGCCGCTCGGAACCTCCCTTCCGACGCAGGATCACGGCGAGCCGATTGGCGGCGGCGAGCGTATATCGCAGAACAGGTATATACGGCTCCTATCCGCAGCGGGTGGACCAGCCAGTTCGGTTCAGGCATCAGCCGATCGGGCCAAACCCGATCAAACTGGAAGACCGTTGGGTGAGGAGCTTGCCTTCCAGATTGCCTGCTGGACAGAGCTTCCAACGCGCGCCCATGCCGATGTGCGTCCGATTCAGTCAAGATTCGATCTTGACCGCCGAAGGCAGATTTTCGAGCTGACGCGTGGGTGATGGATTGCGCCGGGAACGGGCGGCGGTCGTCGTGCCTACACTGCGGACATGGCTGAGGACGTAGGACCCGCCGACCCCGCCCGGCTGCGGCATGACGTCGAGGTGCTCGCCGCCGGGCCGCGCAGTCGCCGGCACGCGCCGGAGGCGATGATTCTGGCAGAGGAGTACGTGGCGGGTGAACTGGCCGGCGCCGGCTGGCAGGTGCACCGGGAGCCGTTCACCACCCGCTGGACGGTCGGCTGCACGGACCGGCACGGAAACCGGGCTCTGCCCCTGAAGGTGCGAGTCCACCCGCGACTGACCGGCGCGAACCTGCGCGCCGAACTGCCGGGCGCCGCCCCCGGGCCGACCGTGGTGATCGGCGCCCATCTGGACACCGTGTACGGCTCGCCGGGCGCCGACGACAACGCCTCGGGCGTTGCCGTCGTCCTCGAGGTGGCCCGGCTGCTCGCGCCCCGGCCCGAGCGGCCTGCGGTGACCCTGATGGTCTTCGACCACGAGGAGGTCGGCCTGGTCGGCGCCCGCGCGGCCGCCCGTACACCGACCCGCTCGCGGCCCGTCGCGGGCATGGTCTGCCTGGAGTCCGTCGGCTACTTCGCCGACGCGCCGGGAACCCAGCGGCTGCCGAAGGGCGCGGGGCTGGCCTTCGGCCCGGCGGTCGCACAGGTACAGCAGGCCGGGCACCGCGGCGACTTCACGCTGGTGGTGCACCGGCGCTCCTCGCAGCGCGCGGCCGAACTCTGGCGCGCAGCGGCAGCACGGGCCGATCCCGCGCTCCCGGCCGTGCTGCTGCGCGACCCCCGCCCGGACGGACCGCTGGGCGCGGCGATCGGCCTCGCCGTCCCGGCCCTCGGTCACCTGGGCCGCAGCGACCACGCGGCGTTCTGGAACCGGCGGATCCCGGCGCTGATGCTCACGGGCACAGCCAACTTCCGCAACGCGCACTACCACCGGGCGTCGGACGTGCCGGAGACGCTGGACTACGGTCGGCTCGCGACGGTGGCAACGGCCACGGCACGCCTCGGGGCGGCAGGCGACGCGTTCCCGGGCTGAACACCGGCCGGGTGTCAGTAGTCGAAGGTTCGGCCGACGCACCATCATGCGGATTCCCGCGTGGTCAACACAACTGAAGCCCTTGGCCGGCAGAATCTTTCAGCGACAGGGCCGAATAGCATGGCGCCGTGCGCCCGCAATGGATCATCGACCTCCATGAGGACTTCCCCGGCTCGACGAGTTGGACGCGGCACTGAATACGTTCCAGGACAACCTCTTCAAGAAACGATCGCCGGCGGATCGAGACACCCTCGCCGCGCTGTCGACCCGAGTCCTGATCTACGCGCCGCGCGAGCACACCCATTGCCGACGTGCGCGCAGGCGGAACCGGGGTGATCATTGGGGATGCGGGAATACGAGGGACTCAGGGCAAACTGTCGCGGTCCTATTTCCCGCAGTGGGGAGGAATCTCGTAGTGTCCCAATACTTGCCACTGATCGGAGTTCTCGTCGGTGGAGTGCTCACGTTCGCGGGCGGATTCGTGGCCGAGCTCGTGCGATGGAAACGAACCCAGGCGGTCCGGTGGGACGAGCGGCGCCAGACGGTGTACGCGGAGTACGCCTCGGCGGTCAAAGCGGAAACGATCCTGTACCTGAAAATCGCGAATGCCAAGGGTGTGTACCCGGGTCAAAACACCGGCACTACAGAACTTTCCGAGCTGTTCACCCTACTGGCCGCGGCCGAACACACCCGCACCGAGCGCTTCGCGATCGTCCAACTGATCGGCGCGCCTCGAGTGATCGACGCCGCTCGGGAGTGGCAATCCTCGGTTTGGCGAATCGGAGCGATACTCGCTCCTGACTCTGCCGGAGGATCGTCACGCTTCGAGGAGCTGTACGACGCTGCGGTCAACGCCCGATACGAGTTCTACAGACAAGCCAGGGCGGACCTCGGGGTGTCGAGCGACCTGACACCGCCGATTCCGCTTGCAGACTGGACCGCGCACTGGTCGGTGAACGAAACGAGCTGACGTACGCACCTTCATGCCGCCCGGCGCGCGTTGAACGGGCCGTCCAGATCGTCTGGCTGACAGAGCTTTCGACACACTGGAGTGCCGAATATCTTGCGCGCCAACGGATTGATCGAAGCGACCATTCCTGAAGGAGGGGCGACGGCCAATCAGCGGATCTGGACCACCACTTTGCCGAGGGCACACCCCGTACCCACGTAAGCAAGCGCTTTCGCGGTCTCGTCGAGCGAGAAGGTGCGGTCGACGTGGATCCCGATCTGTCCTGCGACGCACGCCTCTGCGAGGGGCGTGAAGTGCTCGGGCCCTTCCTTCACCGCGAGGACTCCGAGTGAACGCCCGGTGACCAGTCCGGCGAGCACGCCGACCGTCGTCATCCGCAGCAGCGCGCCTGTGCTGCCGCCGACGCAGCGGTACCGGCCGCCGCGGGCGACCGACCTGCGGTAGGCGAAGACCGACCGGTGGGCGACGAGGTCGAGTACTCGGTCGTATGGTCCGGTGCGGGTGAAGTTCTCGACGCGATAGTCGATTACCTCGTCGGCGCCGAGCGTGCGCATGAACGCCAGCTTGTCGGCGTTGTCGACCGCGGTCACATGTGCCCCGGCGTGCTTGGCCAACTGGATCGCGAACGCTCCCGATCCACCGCCCGCTCCGTTGATCAACACCGACATTCCGGCAGCGATATCGGCCGTACCCTGTAGGGCGATCGCTCCGGCTTGGGGCAGGGTCGACGCTTCGGCGAAGCTCAGCGACGCCGGTTTGCGGGCCAGCGCCGATTCGGGAGCCACCGCATATTCCGCGAATCCGCCCTTGAGCATCAGATTGTCGCCGTAGACCTCGTCACCGGGCGCGAACAGGGTGACCTCGGAGCCGACGGCTTCGACCCGTCCGGCGATATCGGATCCGAGAACCGGGCGGCCGGGAGACCGGAGTCCGCCGAGGCGCGAATACAGCGGCGTCCCCCGCAGCGTCTCCCAGTCGGAGAGGTTGATCGACGTCGCATGCACCTGGACCAGTACCTGTTTCGGCGCCGGCGACGGCGTTGGAATATCCGCGATCGACAACACCTCGGGGCCGCCGTAGCGGTCGTACACGACGGCCCTCATGCGATACCGGCGCGGGAGATCGAGTGAAAGCCTGGCACGTGCCAAAGTTTAGTCAGCGGGCTGCTGCGCGGCCCGGCGAACTGTGCACCGGGTTTCTGGGCGAGTGAGAACCATTGCAACACAGCGCATCTCATGTCCGCAGCAGAGGGTGACCTAGAAAGTCGTGTAGTGCCGACGAGCCGTGCATCGCAGGCCCTGTCGCGCACAGTGATCAACCTCCCGATTGCCCGGCGATTGTGGCGGAATCCTCGGTTATTCCCGTCTGGTGCGCGTTGAACGGGCCGTCCAGATCGTCTGGCCTACAGAGCCTTTCAACGCGCTGCAGTGCCGACTATGACGATTGATCGACGCGTAGATTATGACTCGACCTCGGAACAGCCGAGAACCTCGGAGTATATCAGCGAAAACTGTTGTGGCGCGGGCATGTTCGCCGGATGATCGACAGGTGAGCACAAAGGGAGGGGCCGCCACGCTGGCGGACCTGTCGTGGCTACGGCGATCGCGCAGCGTGAGTTTCGTGACGCAACTGCTGGTCAGCCTGCCGCTGGTGGTGGTGACGGTACTGCTGCTGGGTGGCTCGACCGGAAGTCGGGGTGGCCGCAGTGGATCCTTCCGGCGTTCTGGCTGATCTGGTGCGTGATCGCCCGCTACCGGCCCCGGGTGCGGCTCGTCTCGCGGATGCGCACACCGACAGCCGAGGAAGCCGCGCTGCTCACACCCGCGTGGACCACGGTCGCGCACGCGGCCGGAGTGGACAGCGCGAAGTATTCGTTGGTGGTCGGCGACGCGCCGAGAACGGGTGTGATTTCCAGCCCGCGCGCGAAGATCATCTTGAACAGCAAGGATTTGATCGAACCGGCACCTCGTGACCTGCCCATGCAGTGCGCCTGGGGACTGGGACTGAACCTGGTCGGCCCGTCATACCCCGTCGGTTGCCGGCCCTGTATCGCACGCCCGCTGCGGTCGTGACGGGGTCGGCCGCCGCGGTGGTGGCGGTGCTGGTAATCGCGGTCACGGCCGTGAGAGCTCGTGACAAGACCGATCCGAAGGACATGCCCAACGCGTTCTTTGTGGGCGCGCAGATCCTGGGGTACGGGGCCATCGCCGGGGCGGCGCTGCTCGTGGGCGGTCTGCCGAGTGCCGTGTTGATCACGATGGCGTGTGTCCTGGACGCCTACGGGAAGGAGTGCCTCGGGCTGTACGCTGCCATCGTCGCCGACCGCGTCACGGTCTGCCTCGGCTACGGCCGGGAACTGGGTGACTACCTGGCAGCACATCCTGAGCAGGATCGCTTCCGGCGATCCTTGCCATGGTGCCGCGGCCGCCTTTGGTACCTGGATCGCCGAATGTCTACCGAGACAGTCGAATAACTGACCCGCCACCGGGGGGGCGTTCGGTAACTGTCCAGATTCGTTGGTGGCCATCGGTTCCAACGCGCGCAAATGCTGAGTTGCGGACAACTCCGAGGCAAGGGTGCGATGATCGCGAGACTGAAATCGCCTCAACTGTTCGACAATCCGAACCCCGGTGCGGCAACGATTGCCGCTGAGACGAGGAGCGTGCGATGTTCACGATCACGAGGGCCGGCCGTCGCCGATTCGACCGGGTCATGGTGTCCACGGCGATGGCGGCGGTGGCACTGACCTGTTCGAGCGTCTATGCGACCACGGCAGCCGCACAGAGCGGTTGCGCAACCGAAGCTTTGCGGGAACACAACGCCAAACGGGCCTCGCACAATACGCCGGCGTTGGCGCTGAACCAGACGTTGACGAACGTGGCGCAGGACTGGGCGAACACCGTGGCGCACAACGGACAACTTTCGCACAAACCCAACAACCAATACGGCGAGAACCTCTTCGGGAGCCCCGCTACGACGGTGACGTGTACGGATGCTGTCGACGCTTGGTACGCCGAGATCAAGAACTACGATTACAACAATCCCGGATACTCCGGCGCAACAGGGCATTTCACCCAAGTGGTCTGGAAGAACACCCAGCGGATAGGGGTCGGGCTCGCGAGGGGTGCTAACAGCTGGACGTACGTGGTGGTCGAATACGACCCACCCGGAAACTACCAAGGGCAGTTCCCCACCAACGTACTGCGGCCGCTCGGGTAATCCGCCCGCCGCGAAGGAACCGTCGACGGCGTGCGCTGTACACCACAACCGACCAAGCAACCGTTCGCACATGCCCGTTGAAGGAGGGCGGCTCGGCCAAGCCGCCCTAGGCACGGACGCACCCCTATGCCGCATGGCGCGCGGTCGGCGCGCTCATGCGGCACTGTCGGAAGATCAACGGGCCGAGATCATCTCGGCTCGCCGAACGCACCATATTGTCGATTTCATGGATCATCTCGATCCGGACCTGGCAACGAGTCCATCAGGACTGCAAGGGTTTTCCCATCCAGGATGACTGACGAGGTGTGGTCCCATACGATCCGCCAGCCCGTGCCCGCACGCCGCCATGTCAGTGAACTGGTTGCGCGCAAGCCGGTCTCGGTGCCGTCGGCGGATACCAGCCGCGCGATGAAGACCAACCGCGAAGCGGCGAGATCTCCAGACACCAGCGCATGCGGGCCCTCGGCGAGCCGATGGTCCGCCGCCACCAGCTGGTCGAAGACCGGCTCCCACTGCGCCCGGTATTCCTCGGCACTGCGGGCCACCCGATGCTGGGGGTCGGCGTCGTCGTAGAGCAGGACATCCTCGGCTGCCCAGTCGTAGAACTCGCCCTGGATTTCGCGGAAGTCGAACGGCGGATCACCCTGCTTGCGGTCCCAGCCCCACAGCCACCGCACATGGGCCGCCGCCACGGTTCCCGCGGCAGTCATAACGTGGACTCCCGCATGGATCCGCGCCCGACCAGCCGCACCATTCGCTCTTCTATTCGTCTCATCCATCGATGATCGGCAGCGAACAGCTCGACTACCAGGGCGCAAGCCTCCTGGCACTGGCGCACCTACCCACGGTCCCCCAACCAGCCAACACGCCAGGGCGAGCTCCTGCCCACCGCGAGCGGTCATCGCCGCCCGTTGCACAGCAGTCGATCTCAGCAACATCCGCATCTGCGGCGTTTCGCGCGTTTGCCATCCAAAACCGTTGCGCGACGCGGGCCGCCAACGCACTGGGATGCCGATGAGCGAGTGTGTCGGCGAGTTGGCGAATCGCCGCGCATCCGGGATCCGATCCTGACACCCAGAGTCTTACTGGCCGAATAAAGGCTGTCGGCGAACGATCCCGCAGTGCTCACCGAGGTTAGCTCCGGGTGTCGTAGCTCTGATGTCCCGGGCGTTCGCAGTCTTCAGCATCCATCTTCGCCTCCCGGCGTGCCTTCTGCCGGGACCCGTTGTTGGCCTGTGGTTTTCCACGCCGGAACGACAGTAGGGATTATTTCAAGACCTCGGCGGGCCGGGTACCGGATTTCGCGGCGGATGGGCTGCGCGGGTAGCGTCGCCCGCGGAAAGTCGGTCGGATGGGGGGCGGAGACATGATGGTGTCGCTGAGGCAGTGGTGGCGCTCCGTCACCTACTGCCGTGTGTTGACCCTGGTCCTGGTCGCATTACCGCAGGTGCTCAATACGAACTTCCCGGAGCTGCCGGACAGCGACGCCGGGGCGATCCACGGCGAGTCCACGGCGTTCGACGTAGGGGCGTACTCCCTGTCGCCGCCGCCGCTGCTCGAGCAATGGCTCGAATACGCCGCGAAGTCCGGCCTCGTGGTGTTGCTGCCCGCAGTCGCATTCGTGCTGCCGCGCAGGTATGCCCGGCTCGGAACGCGCTGGGCCGCAGGTATTCTGGCCGCTCTCGGCGCGGTAGGCGGATATCTCGGGATGTCGTCGCTCGAGTACGGCGCCACGCCGGTATCGGGTTTGCTGCTCATGTCGCCGTTCTACCTGCTGGCGGCAGGCGCGCTCGTGCTGAGTGAACGGCAGCACCGGCCCGAGGCGAGTGAGCCCGCGACGAGCTAGCGTTGCCATGGCGCAGCACTGGGGCGTGTCTCCCGATAGCCTCAGCCAGGCGACCTCGCCCGACTGAAGGCGGTGTCATATCTCCCGCACTGGAGACCACGCATGCCGGCCTCAGAGCGGGCCGGCCAGCTCCGCGGACCAACGACGCACCCTCCGTGGCGGCACGATGCTGCACTGGATTGTGTTTTGCGTCAACCGGGTGACAGGGTCCGGTCGACGGATCCTCCGAAGGTCAACTGGCGGAAGTCATCTCGGGCTGGTCGAACGCACTGAAGCGTGCAGCCAGGGGCTGCGCGCGTCGGTAACCGGGCGTGCATCCGATCAGGATTGAATCAGGGGAATTGGGTTGGCACTGTCGTCACTGAGTTTCGTCGCCTTGTTCTGGGCTTTAGTGGCGGCATTGGCCAGTTCCACATCATCGGGGTGAGCGGCTGCCTTCGCCGCGGCCCTCGCCGCATCACCAGCGGCGTCGGCCAGGTCCTGCAAACGGTCGCTGAAGCCACTCTGCTGTATCGCGCGCGCGGCGGTCTCCGCGGCGATAGCGGCAGCCTTCGCGGCCTCACTGGGATCCCGCGCCGCATCGGCCGCAAGGACAGCAATCTCGGCGAAAACCGGTACATCAATCACGTCATCGCTGGGGGTACGACTTCCCCCATACTTGCGCGCGATGGCACCGGCGGCGTGCGCCCGCGCTCGTGCTTGATCGATCAATGCGCTTTCGTTGCTGTCCGTTGACGCATCGACTGTGTGCAGAACGCCCGGCACGCCGCCAGGGTCCGCGGCCGCGGTAGCGACCAGACCGACGCCGGCTGAGCAGGCGAAGATCAAGGATCCGGCAGCGATAACCATCAAGCCAGACCTTCGATCGCCGACCAATCGCATTCCGATCTCCTTTGTTGACGTGCCTTCACCGGTACTGGCAGTTATTCGGACCCACACATCTCCCGGATGGGAAAAGTTTCGATCGGAGTCGCACCGAGGGAGGTGTAGGCCGTCCCCGGACCAGGGATGCTCGCGCCGCATAGGGCCGCTTCGAGCCGAGCCGCGCGCCCAGACCGTGAGACGAGACCTTTTGCGACGCAGGAACATTACGACGCGGCAGAGGTGACGAGTGAGTTCACTCTCAGTGACCGGTCGCGGGAGGCCTTGGGGATCTAGGCTCGATGATGAAGGTTCCAACGGAGGAGCTCGAAGATGGGATCAGCATCCACGACACCGGCGGTAACAGCGCGGCCACTGGTGATATTCGATGGCGACTGTGCGTTCTGCACCTCCAGCGTCGATTTCATCCGCGACCGCATCAGACCGGACATCGATTTCGCTCCCTGGCAACGACTCGACCTGGTCGCCCTGGGACTGACCCGACACCAGGTCGAGAAAGCGGTCCAGTGGATCGACGGCGCCGGGAGCCGGGCTTCCGGGGCACGCGCCTTCGCGCTGCTCCTGCGGCGTGCCTCTCGGCCTTGGCGAGCAGTAGGCGCGCTCATGCTGATTCCGCCGATCAACTGGCTCGCCGCCGCGCTCTACCGCCTCATTGCCGATAACCGGCATCGTCTGCCCGGGGGTACACCCGCGTGCGCCCTCCCCGCCCCGAAGCACGATCAGGGGCAAACCGCGTAGGTTCCGAACGCGGTGCGCCCCGCGCGTTCGCGAAGGTCGGATCCGAACCCCGCACCGATTCTCGGGTGCAGGTGCTCGGCCCGGCTCGTAGCATGCCACGCATGGTCATCAAACTCGAGAACGTCGGTATCACTGTTCGCGACCTCGAAGCAGCCATCGCGTTTTTCACCGATCTCGGCCTCACCCTCGTCGCCCGTGACACGGTCAGCGGTGAGTGGACCGAGACTGCGGTCGGCCTCGATGGCAACCACGCGAATATTGCGATGCTGCATACGCCGGACGGTCGTGGTCACCTCGAGCTGTTCGAGTACATCGAGCCTGCAGCGATCGCGTCGGAGCCCGCTCGTCCTAACGAGATCGGCATGCACCGCGTCGCGTTCTCGGTTGATGACATCGACAAAGCCCTCGAGATCGCCGCGAGGCATGGCTGTCATCCGCTTCGTGGTGTGGCGACCTATGAAGACCTCTACAAACTCACCTACCTGCGTGGTCCCAGCGGCATCATCGTGATGCTCGCCGAGGAGCTGAAGAAGAGCTGACCGGGCTCACCGTGCCCGGCCGGGGTCGCCGCTGCGAAAACCCGTTGACGATATTTCACGGCCATTGCTACCTTGCCGGAGGCCGTGCCAGAGAACGAGGAGGTGGTACCCGTGAACGCAGTATCGACATGGGTGCTCCCCTCGTGGGTCATGGTCGGGCGATAGGTTCTCGCCCGGGAGCGCCGTTCATCAGCACTCCCGAAAGGCACTCTCGTGCAATTCATTACCCAAAGCCGCGACGACAACGTTTCGAAACGCGACGGCACTGTAGACCATGTCCCAGGCCTGCGGCAGCAAGGCCGCGGCGGCGATCGCGCGTCCCTGATGTTCGATGTGATCATTGCCGGAGCCGGTCCGACCGGCGCGATGCTGGCCGCTGAACTGCGGCTCCACGATGTGCGAGTACTGGTCTTGGAGAAGGAATCCGAGCCCACACCGTTCGTGCACATCGTCAGTCTGCATATGCGCAGTCTGGAGGTGATGGCGATGCGCGGCCTGCTGGATCGCGTTCTCGAACGCGGACGACGCCGTCCGGTCGCCGGCATCTTCGCCGCCATCGCCAAACCCGCGCCCGCGGGCCTGGATTCCGCGCACGCCTATCTGCTGGGCATCCCGCAGCCGGTGCTCGTCGGCCTGCTCGAGGAACATGCGATCGCATCGGGTGCGCAGCTCCGGCGTGGTTGTGCGGTAACCGGTTTCGAGCAGGACGACCACGGCGTGACCATCGAGCTGGCCGGCGGGGAGCAGCTGCGTTCGCGGTATCTCGTCGGATGCGACGGCGCGCGCAGCACGGTGCGCAAACTGCTCGGCGTCGGCTTCCCCGGCGAGCCCTCGCGGAACGACACGCTGCACGGCGTGATGGAAGTCAGGGTACCGCAGGAGCAGATCGCCGCCACGGTGGCCGAGGCCCGCGAGACCAATCAGCGATTCCTTCTTCGGCCGGTCGGCGAGGGCGTCTACAGCGTCGTGGTCCCTGCCGCGGGAATCAGCGATCACACCGAACCGCCCACCCTCGAGGACTTCCGGCAGCAGTTGCGCGCCACCGCCGGAACCGATTTCGGCGTGCACTCCCCGCGCTGGCTGTCTCGCTTCGGGGATGCGACCCGGCTGGCCGAGCACTACCGGATCGGGCGGGTGCTGCTGGCCGGCGATGCGGCCCACATCCACCCGCCCACCGGCGGACAAGGCCTGAACCTGGGTATCCAGGACGCAGTCAACCTCGGCTGGAAACTGGCCGCGCACATCCGCGGCTGGGCGCCGGACACATTGCTGGACACCTACCAGGCCGAACGTCGTCCGGTCGCCGAAGATGTGCTCGACAACACCCGCACCCAGATGGAACTGCTGTCCACCGAACCGGACCCGCAGGCCGTGCGCAGGCTGCTCACCGAGCTGATGGACTTCGATGAGGTGAACCGCCACCTGATCGAGAAGATCACCGCGGTCGGCATCCGCTACGACTTCGGTCCGGGCCCTGATCTGCTAGGACGTCGCCTGCACGACATCGATCTGACCCAGGGCCGCCTCTACGATCGGATGCACCATGGTCGCGGCCTGCTGCTGGACCGCTCCGAGCGCCTGAGCGTCCACGGTTGGACAGACCGGGTCGACTACCTCGCCGATTCCGCTGCGGCACTGGATGTTTCGGCCGTCTTACTCCGCCCCGACGGCCACGTCGCCTGGATCGGCGACGATCAGCAGGACCTCGACGAGCATCTCAGTCGCTGGTTCGGTAGGTCCGTCACCGATCACGCGTCTGAGCCGGCACCCATGCCGCTGCGAGGGCGGTGAGTGGGCACGATCGTTTGCCCGCCAACGATCTGGCGAACGTCCGCCGAGTTTGTATGCTCGCCGCGGACGCTCACACCGGGATGTTGTGCTGGGTGACGTAATGCTGGATCAGCGTTTCGAGTGAACGGCGGAACGAGCTCTGCTGCCGCTCGCTCAAAGTGCTTGTCAGATCGCCGATCTCGGTTCGGACCGCGTCGCGTACCAGGTGCACGACGGCGCGGCCGGCCGCGGTGACGGTGACGTGGACGGCGCGCCGGTTTCCGGGGACGGCGATCCGTTGCACCAGGCCGCGCCGCTCGGCTCGATCGACCAGGCCGCTGACGCTGGACTTCTCCAGCTCCAGGATGCCGGCCAGCTGTTGCATGCCGATCTCGCGGTCATCGAGCACCGCGAGCATGCGCAACTGGGTGACCGATAGCCCTTGCTGGCCGGCGAGGCGCCCCAGGACCGCCTGCAGGATGAACGACAGCTGGATCAGCCCGTCGACCAGGTCCGGCGCCGGTTCGGGTGCGTCAATGGTCACAGTAGGTCAGGTTAGCTTGATTCAGTTCGTGATACCAACTATTTTGGTTCGTGACACGAACAGTATGTGAGACGAACAATGGGAAAGACCGGAGTCAGGCTCGACACGACTGAAATAGGAAGCAGTCCATGACGGAAAACAAGCGCGTCGCCGTCGTCATCGGCAGCACCCGCCCCACCCGTATCTGCGCCGGTATAGCCGCCTGGGCCCGTGACGCCCTGCAGGAGGACAGCGATCTCGACTGCGACCTGCTCGATCTCGCCGAGGTCGGACTGCCGTTCCTGGACGAACCCCGCCAAGCCGCGTTGCGACAGTACGAGCACGAACACACCCGGGCCTGGAGCCGGCTCGTGCAGAGCTACCACGGCTTCTTTTTCGTTTTCCCGCAATACAACTGGGGCTATCCGGGGGTGCTGAAGAACGCGCTGGACTACCTCTACTGGGAATGGCGCGACCGGCCCGCGAGCCTGCTGACCTACGGCACCCACGGCGGCAACCGGGGCGCCGAACAGCTCATCGGCGTTCTGCACGGACTGCACATGCGACTGCTCGGCACGCATGTCGAAGCCGTCATCACCGAGCAGGACGTGGACGAAAACCGGCAACTGCGCGACCTCGACGCCACGCTGCACCCGAACCGGGAATTGCTGCGCACGATCGGCGCGGAGATGTCGCGCGCACTCGACACCAACTCATGACCGCAGTCTTTGCGGAGAACGGAGAAACAACCATGACAACTCGCCAGGTGGGCTTCATCGGACTCGGGAAGATGGGCGGCGCCCTCGCCGGCCGACTGCTCGATGCCGGTTACGACGTCACCGTGTGGAGCCGGACCGCGGCCAAGGCGGACGATCTGCTGGCGCGCGGCGCGACCCTCGCCGACCGCCCCGAAGACGCCATCGCCACCGGGACGGTCTTCTCGATGCTGAGCAACGAAGAGGCGGTGCGACAGGTCTTCACCCCGGACCGGATCCGCTCCGCACCAGAGGGTTTCGTGCATGTCAACCACGCGACCATCAGCCCGGCCGCGGCCCGCGAGTTCGCCGCGGCCGGCGGGAAATACCTCAGCGCCCCGGTGATCGGCCGACCCGAAGCGGTCGTGGCCGGCAAACTCGCCGTGCTGATCTCGGGCGACCCGGACGTCCGAGCCGCCACGGCACCGATGCTCGCCGCGCTCGGCCGGCAAGTGTGGGACTTCGGTGACGCGGTGGACGCCGCGCCGACAGTGAAGATCGCGGTCAACTACCTGATCCTGCACGCGCTGCAGGCGCTGTCCGAATCGATCACCCTGCTGCAGCACGCGGAGCTGGATACGGGGCGGTTCGTCGAGATGATCAACGATTCGATCTTCCCGGGCCCGGTGTACAGCGGCTACGGCAAATCTATCGCGACAAGCACATACACGCCGCCGGGATTCACCACCACCCTCGGACTGAAGGACCTGAACCTCGCCCTGGCCGCCGCCGACGACCTCGGCGCCGCGCTACCGGCCGGACCGGTCCTGCACGACGTGTTCGCCACCGCGGTCGAGCAGATCGGCGCGGATCTCGACTGGGCGAGCGTCGCCGAAGTCACCCGGCAACGGTCCACCGGTCGACCTCACTGAGCAGCAATCGACCGCTACCACGATCGCGTCGACATCGTGCCCGTCGACTTGGCAGCCACCACACGAGACTCCTACTGCCCGACGTGGTCTCGGGGTGGCGGCGACACCACGTCGAGAGGCTCCGGACATCGCCCACGTCCGGAGCCTCTCCGTTACGGCCGAGGCCTCGGTTGCGTTGGTCTCGTTCATCTTGACAAATTCCACCGTGCCAACAACGATTGCCTTGATCCTCAGTCAAGTCATTTGACCTACGATAAATCTCGATAGGAAATCGATATGACGGCGGTGCCCTCGCGTATGCGCTTTCCAGTGGGCGGGCAGCGCTCTCGGATCGACGCACCGGAACTGGATGCGGGCGCGCTCCTCGACGCCGCGCGCCAACAGGTCGAGCCGCTGTTGCGCGAGGCGGTAGACGGACTCGCGGCCCCGCTGCGACGAATGGCCGGATATCACTTCGGGTGGTGGGATGTCGAGGGCCGCGCTACCGGCTCGACACTCGGGAAGGGATTGCGTGCCGCGGTGACTTTCGCGTCGGCGCGCGCGTGGGGGGCCGATCCCGCGGTGGCGGCGCCGGCGGCGGCAGCGGTGGAACTGCTGCACAATTTCACGCTGATTCACGACGATGTGATGGACGGCGACCACCTGCGTCGTGGCCGGGAGACGGTGTGGCGCGTGTGGGGTGTCAGTGACGCCGTGCTGCTGGGTGATGCGTTGCATGCGTTGTCGACTCGCGTCCTCATCGACAGTTCGGACCGTGTCGGGGTCCGGGCGGTTGCGCTGTTGGCATCGACGGCCCTGGACCTTTGCGCAGGTCAACATTTCGACTGCGCCTGCGAGCACGGCGGTGGCGTCGATGTCGCCGATTACCTGCTGATGGCGTCCGGCAAGACCGGCGCGTTGCTCGGGGCCGCGTGTGCGCTGGGCGGGTTGTACGCAGGGGCCGACGATGCCACCGTGGCGGCGTTGGAAACTTATGGCCGGGAAACAGGCATCGCATTTCAAATCATCGACGACCTGCTCGGCATCTGGGGCGATGCGGCCACTACCGGAAAAACACCCGGCAACGATCTCGCTCGGCGCAAACAAACTCTTCCGATTATCGCGGCGCTCGAATCGGACCATCCCGCGGCAGCCGAGCTGGCCGGTCTGTATTTCGATGACCGAGTGCTGAGCGAGGCCGACTTGGCCCGTGTTGCCGAGTTGGTCGAGCAAGCGGGCGGAAGCACTGCGGCTCGGCAATTGGCCGAGCGGCATCGACTCGCGGCCATGGCGGCACTGCCCAGTTTTATCAACCCGTCCGAGCTGCGAATCCTCGGTTCGTCGGCTATCGACCGCAACCGATGATTCGATAGGAGTCCGAGTCACGATGCGAGCAGTATTCAGTCAGCACCGCGAACTGCCGAACGGCGGTTCGGAAAATCAGGCGATTCCGACTGTTCCAGGAGCGCTGCCGCTGGTCGGGCATTCGTTGGCGCTGCTGCGGGACCCGTTGGCATTCATCTCGGCACTTCCCGCATACGGCGATGTGACGACGATACGAATCGGGACGCTTCCGATGGTGATGGTGTGCGATCCGCTACTCACCCGGCAGGTTCTGTTGGAGGACAGCACCTACGACAAGGGCGGACCGGTCATGGACAAAGCCGCCGAGGTGATCGGTGACGGCTTGATCACCTGTCCGCACAGCAAGCATCGACGTCAGCGTCGGCTGTGCCAGGCGGCGTTTCATCCGGACCGGCTCCCCGAATTCGGCGCGGTGTTCGAGCGCGCGGCGAAAGAAATAGCGAGTTCCTGGCACGACGACCAAGTCGTCGACGTCGACAGAGAATTGATGGCAATGACAGCGGGCACGGCCGTGCTGACAATGTTCGCCAACACCCTGCCGGAGACGTCGGAACAGATCATCGCCGATTTGGTCACGGTGGTGGAGGGAGCGTTCTGGCGAATGATCACACCTCCGTTCCTCAACCGCTTCGCCCTGCTGGGAAACCGGCGCTTCGACCAGGCGAACAAACGGTTACGGAGTGCGGTGGCCGACGCCGTCGGCAGACGTCGTGCGGACGACGCCGCGCACAGCGACCTGCTGGCATTCCTGCAGGAGGCCGTCGATTCCACGGAACACTCGGACAGCACCGATCGGCTGACCGATATCGAACTGGTCGACCAGATCACCACCTTCTTCGGGGCCGGGACGGAGACGACCGCGAGCACAGTGGCCTGGGCTCTGCACCTGCTTGCCCGGCACCCTGAAATTCAGGACCGGCTTCATCAGGAAATCCACGACGTCCTGGCCGGTGAACCGATGACTTTCGAGCGTCTGCCCGATATGGAAATGGCAAGTCATGTCATCAACGAGACGCTCCGGCTTTATCCGCCGGCCTGGCTGCTCACCCGCACAGCCACGAAGGACACTTCGCTGGGCGGCTTCCGGCTGCCGGCCGGGACAACGCTTGCCTACAGTCCCTACATCATTCACCGTAGACCGGATTTGTACGACCACCCCGATCGTTTCGACCCGCAGCGCTGGCGAAACACCAAGCCCGATCGAACGGCTTTCATTCCGTTCAGTGCCGGAGCCCGTAAGTGTATCGGCGACCGCGTCGCCATCACCCAAGCCACGATGGCATTGATCGCCATCGTCGGCCAGTGGCGCCTCACGCCGCTTCCGAATCAATCTCTGAAGCCTGCGGTCAAAGCGACCTTGACCCCCCGCCATCTTCGCCTCCGTGTTACGGCGCGCTGATCCCGGTAGCCCCCGAATAGATTGGAGAACCACAATGTCGGTGGACGCAGGACAAGCAGTCGACGGTTTGCGCATCCCCTTCCCCAGCGCCCGTAACCCGCGAACAGAGCTGGTCCGCAAGCCGCATCGGGACTGGATCGACACCATGGGGATCGCCCCTGCGGCGACCGCGGACATCGGTGCGGACCTTCCGCTCATTATCGGCCGTCTCTATCCGCACGCCGGTGTCGACGAGCTGGCCCTGGTCACCGACTGGAATTGCTGGGGCTTTCTCTACGACGACGAATTCAACGGCCGTCTCGGCGAATTGCCCGGGGCGGTGGCCGCCTCGGTCGAGGGCATGATCGAAATCATCTGCGCGCCAGCGGATTTCCAAGAAAACTCCGAGGTGCCGTTGGCTCGGGCGCTCGCCGACATGATGCGCCGGTTCCGCGGCAGCGCGTCGGCGATCTGGTTCCATCGATTCAGCGAACACTTCGCCGCGGGCCTTACCGGTTTCGCCCATCACGCCGCCGCCCGCGCGAAGGGCGGATCAACCAGCATCGAGGACTATCTCGCCCATCGACGACTCGATATAGTGTCCGACCCGCTGCTGGATTTCATCGAACTGACCGACGACTGCGAACTGTCGCCGGTTGTGCACACCAGCCCGGCGATGCTTCGCCTGCGCCGGGCCGCATTGGACATCATCATCATGATCAACGACGTCTTCTCCTACGACAAGGAACTCCGCTGCGGCGACACGGAGAATGCGGTAGCCGTCCTGGAACGATCGACAGGACTCACCCGCGAAGACGCGACGGCCCGCGCGATCGAGATCGCGAACCACAATATCGACACCCTTGTCGACGCCACAGACACCCTGCCGGCGGCATTGCGCCAGCTCGACGCCGACCTCGACCAGATCGACCGAGCCCTGCGATTCCTCACCGGAGTTCAGACCGTGGTGAAGGCTACATACGACATCCACCTTGAAAGCGCCCGATACGCCGAATAAATGTACGTCGTGCAGGTCATGGGAATGCCGAGCACGGCGATGCAGGCATCGAGAATCGCGCATTCGTTCAATAAGTGTCACAACAATCGTTCGGTGAATTTCTGTAGGAGGACTGCGATGCCGGAGGTTCGGTCCGGAGCACGCCAGTATCCGATGGCGCGCGGGCGCTGCCCGTTCGACCCGCCACCCGAGCTCGGCCGCAGGCAGCGCGAGGAGCCGGTGTCCAAGGTGCGGATCTGGGATGACGGCGAGCCGTGGCTGTTCACCCGATACGCGGATATCCGCGCGCTGCTGGCCGATCCGCGCGTCAGCGCCGATTCGGCCCGGGACGGGTACCCGGCGCAGTCGGCGGGGATCAAGGCCCATCCCGACCGGGCGAAATTGTTCATCACCATGGACAACCCGGAACATGCCGCGCAGCGCGGGCTGCTCACCGCGGACTTCACCGTGCGGAAGATCGAACAGTTGCGGCCGCGGATCCAGCGGATCGTCGACGACCTGATCGACGATCTGCTCGCGGGGCCGAAACCGGCCGACCTGGTGGAGGCGTTCGCCCTTCCGGTGCCCTCGCTGGTGATCTGTGAACTGCTCGGCGTGCCGTACGCCGACCGGGCCTTCTTCCAACGGATGAGCACGGTTCTGACCGCGAGCCATACGCCTCCGGCCGAAGCACGCGCCGCGGTCGAAACACTGCTCGACTACCTCGGCGGGCTGGTGCGGGACAAGCTCGCCGACCCGGGCGACGACGTGCTGAGCCGGCTCGCGACAGAACAGGTCGCCACCGGCGCGGTGACGGACGCGCAGGCGGCGTCCATGGGCCTGCTGCTGCTGGTGGCCGGGCACGAGACGACGACCAACATGATCGCTCTGGGCACCGCCGCGCTGCTGGAGCATCCGGATCAGCTCGCCGCCGTCCGCGACGGTGACGACGCGCTGGTGGCGAACGCGGTCGAGGAGCTGCTGCGCTACCTCACCATCTCGCACAGCGGGCGGCGGCGCGTGGCACTGGAGGATCTGGAGGTCGGCGGGCAGCGGATCCGCAAGGGCGACGGGCTGATCACCGCGGACAGTGTGGCCAACCGCGATCCGGCGCAGTTCCCCGAACCCGACCGGCTCGACGTCACCCGCGAGGCACGCCACCACCTGGCGTTCGGCTACGGCATCCACCATTGCCTCGGCCATGCGCTCGCGCGCCTCGAACTGCAGGTGGTCTACCGCACGCTTTACCGGCGGATCCCGACGCTGCGGCTCGCGGTCGCGCTGGACGAGGTCGAGTTCAAGCACGACATGGTCGTCTACGGGGTCCACGAACTACCCGTGACGTGGTGAACCCGGGTCAGCGATCCGCGTTGTCCCGCATCAGCATCCGAATCAACGATCGGAACGTAATGTTCGAGTACAACCCTGAAATCATCGCCGAGTTCCGGGCCAACAGCGGCCGGGTCGGCGGCCGATTCGCCACGCTCGATCTGGCATTGCTCACCACGGTCGGCGCCCGAACCGGCCTGCCGCGTATCAGCCCCGTCGTGTACTTCACCGACGGCGACGACATTTTCGTCATCGCCTCCGCCGCCGGTTCCGACCGGAATCCGGCCTGGTATCACAACCTCGTCGCCAACCCGGAACTCGTCGTCGAGGTCGGCACCGAAAGGTACCGGGCCAAAGCGACGCCCACCGAGGGCGAGGAACGCACCCGGCTGTTCGCGAAGGCTGTAACCGTCCAACCGGGTTTCGCCGAGTTCGAGGCCAAAACCCGGCGGCGGATCCCGGTGCTGCGGATCACCCGAATCAGTTGATTTGTGGTCAAATCGACGGACTGCGCAAACCGCAACTGCGCCAGCCAGTTTGATGGACAGAGCGATTGGCCGCCAAGGTTGACGGCCTGTGCCGGGTCGGCGCCGGTGACAGTCGATCAGGAGGTGTAGCTCCTCCATAGTTCGGCGTAGTGGCCGTTGCGTGCGAGTAATTCGACATGCCTGCCGGATTCCGCCAGACGGCCCTGATGAAGTACCACGATCTGATCGGCCCTGGCCGCTGCGGCCAGTTCGTGCACGATGAGCACGGTGGTACGCCTCCGCCGAGCCGTTCTGCCCTGGCTCGGCACAGCGTCGGCGGGCTCGTCGAGCAGAAGGACGTCCGGGTCGGCCAATTCCGCACGAGCGAGTGCGATGAGGCGTCGATCGGCGGCGGTCAGCGCGCTCTGGACGCCGTCCACCGGATGGTCGTACCCCTCGGGTAGCCGATTGATCGAAGCGTCGGCGCCGACCGTGCGCGCGGCGAGCTCCACCTGATCGTCCTGCGCGAGCGGGGCTCCGTAACGGATAGCGTCCTTGACCGTGCCGGATGTCAGCCGGGGTTCTTGCGGGAGCAAGCCGACGCGTTGCCGGTAGGTGGAGACGGTGAACTGCTTGATGTCCTGGCCGTCGATCTGGATGACGCCGTCGGTCGGGTCGTGCAGCCGGGCGATCAGCTTGGCGAGCGTCGATTTTCCCGCACCGCTCATACCGACGAGCGCAATCGATCTGCCTGCGGGAATTCGCAGAGAGATCTCGGTCAGTGCATCACGGTCCGTCCCGGGATATCGGAAACTCACCTTGTCCAAATTTATCTCGCCGCGGAGCGGTGGAGTAGGAATCGAGTCGGGTGCGTCCGCGGGCAAGACAGGTATTTTATCCAGCTGCCGCAGTCTGCGTGCCCCGATAGCCGCCTGTCGATAACTGTCATACGTCTGGGATAGTTGCAGCAACGGGGAGAAGAGCAGATAAATATACAAGAGGAACGCCGCCAGCTCGCCGACGGAAATCCGTCCGGAGTGCACGGCCACCGCCCCGGCTATCATGACTGTGGTCGCGGTGCCGTTTTTGCAGAGTACGACCATCGGAAAATAGGCCGCAGCGCAATTCTGAGCCCGTTGCTGTGCTGTTCTGTAGTCGATGCAGAGTTCGCGGTAGCGGGCCCGTGCGGCGGACCATCCGCCACACGACTGCAGGACACGCACCCCGGCCAGGGATTCCCGAAGTTCGGCGTTGATGATGCCGAGACGAGCGCGTGTGGCTTCGTAGGCGTTATCGGAAACCCGGCGAAAGACCAACGTCGCTCCGGCGAAGACCGGAAGAAAGACGAGTGTCAGGGCGAACAACTGGCTATCCAGCAGGAGAAGTACGGTGGCCACGCTGACGAGGGACACCGCCTGCACGACGGCGATGGCCAGACCGGTTTGCAGAAAGCCGACTACCGCGTCCACGTCTGCCGTGAGCAGTGTCAGGATGCTACCGTTCGATTCGCGATCGAAATAGTCGAGACCGAGTCGTTGCAGCCGGGTGAAGGTCCGGATTCGCAATTCTTTCGAAGCACGTGCGCCGGTACTCCGAGTGCTGCGGATCTGCAGTACGGAGGCGGCCCAGCGGACCACCACAATGGCGAGGCCGGCAACCGCGGCGAGGATTATCGCCGTGCACGAATCCGCCCGGATACCCGCATCGATGCTGCGGCCTACCACCAGCGGCAGCAACAGATCCAGACCTGTGCAGAGGGCGATCAAGAGAAGCCCGATCAGCAGCGGACCTCGTAGGCGCCGGATCAGGCCGTCTTCCGGTCCCGGTCCGCTCTCGGCTTGATCCGAGCGCTCGCCCGACGCATGCCGTCCGGATAGCTGGATCGGGTACGGGACCCGGTCCCCCACCGGTTCCACTGCGGCGGAGTCCTGCACGAGCTGGCGGTATGCCGCACATCTGGCGGTCAGTTCGTCGTGCGTGCCGGCATCCACCACTCGCCCTTCCGCGACTACCGCAATACGGTCGGCAGTCAGTACTGCCGTACGCCTGTTTGTGACCAATATGGTTGTGCTGCAACGTACTTCCTCGCGCAACCGGGAAAGAATCCACTTCTCGTGAATGGGATCCACGGCCGAGACCGGATCGTCCAGGATCAGCACGGGCGGCGCGGCGACCAGCGCACGGGCGAGCGCGACGCGCTGCCGTTGACCACCGGAAAGAAGTCGGCCATTTTCGCCTACTTCGCTCTCCAGGCCGGCGGGCAGGTCCTGGATCACGCTCAGGACACCGGCCGCGGACACCGCCCGGTGCAGCTCGTCCTCGGTTACCGCCGCCCGGCCCAGCCGGATGTTTTCTCGCACGCTGCCGCTGAAGAGCACCGGGTCCGTGTCGACGAGGCCGATCGCGCCGCGCAGTGGGTCGAGGGCCAGGTCACGAATATCGCAGTCGCCGATCCGGAGCGCACCGCCGTCGCATTCGCGGTAGCGGGAGAGAAGGGTGTGCAATTCGGCCGCGAGTTCGGGACGGGCACCGACCACGACCACCATCTCGCCCGCCTGCAGTCCGAGCGTGAAATCGCGCAGCGTCTCACCGCTACAGACAGCTCGGAACTCCACTGCGGCGGCGCCTTCGGGCGGAAGCCGGGCGTCCGATCTCTCGTCCACCTCGGCGGGAGCGTCCAGCAATTCGAAGACCCGGATAGTGCTGGTCCGCGTCCGGCGTCCGGTGCTGAGCAGGGTGGTGAAGACGCGCACAGGCGCGGAGGTCTGCTCGAGGTAGGTGCAGAAAGCCAGATAGGTACCGATCGTCAGCTGGCCGCGAAGGGCGAACAGTCCGCCCACGGCGATGACACCGACGCGCGCAACGCCGGTCAGCAGGTCCAGGGCCGGTGTCAGCCGTGCCTGCAGGCGAATGAGATCCGATTGAGCGCGCAACGCATCCTCGGCCGCTGTAGTGAAACCTGCGATTTCACGCCGCTCGCGGCCGAACACCTTGACCAGCAGGATGCGGTCGATAGTTTGATCGGCGATGTGCACAAGGCCGGACGTGGTCTGCTGGACGTTCTTGGTGGCGGCATCCAATTGCCGGCGACTGCGGTGCACGCGCAATGTCCACAGCGGCACGACGACGGCCATGAGCAGACTCAGCTGCCACGACATCATTACCATGAATGCGCCGGCGACCAGCAGGTAGAACGCATTACCCACCACCAGCGGAACCAGCATGATCATGCTGTTGATCGCATTGAAATCCGAGCTCGCCCGGGTGAGTACATCGCCGGATTTCCACCGCCCGCCGATCCGCGGAAGTGCGGCGAACAGCTCCATTCGCAGGTGGAATTGAATTGCCAGCGCCGCCTTGGCGGTGGCCCACTGGCGCAGCGCCGTGCAGCCGAACGCGACGATCGTGCCGCCGATCAGCGCTGTGGCCAAGAGCACTGGAGAATGTCCGCCGATCACGACTTCATCCATGAAAGACCGCTCCACCATGGGGATTACGGCGGATACGGTCAGCCCTCCGATGGCGGCGCCGATGGCGAGCACCGCATGACCTCGGCAGTAGCGGCCGTACCGGACCAGTCGCCGCAGCCAACGCGCAGACGACTCCCGGTCAGGCGACGGTGGCACGGTCGAGAGCAGTGAACCGAGGCAGGATCGTCCGGAACAAATGAACGCTGAATACATTCGCGGGGATCAGTGGCCGCGGTATACGCAGCCCGAGGTGCAGGTCTCGCGAACGGTTACCGACGACAGGGGGAGGTCGTCGCAGAGGCGAGCCCAGATCCACTGTGCGAGAACTTCACTCGTCGGGTTTTCCAGTCCGGGCACCTCGTTCAGATAATGATGATCGAGTTGGTCGTGCACGGCGGCGAACGCGTCCTTGATTCTTGCGAAATCGATAACCCATCCGGTTTCCGCACCGACCTCACCGGTGACCTGAACTTCTACTCGATAGGAGTGACCGTGGAGGCGGCCACATTTGTGACCTTCGGGAACGGCGGGCAGCCGGTGCGCTGCCTCGAAGGAGAATTCGCGAAATATATCCATTTATCTGATTCCCAGGTATTTGTGGCTTTGCACGCTGAGCTGCCATTGCGGAAAGTTCAGGCAGTATTCGATGGCCGAACGTGTGTTCGCGACCAGGTCCGGCCCGTCCATGGGCTGGAGACGTAGCTTTCGAAAGCCGAGATTCTCGAAGCGGGCCGGAGGCGCCTCCGGCTGCGGATACACCAGTTTGAGCTCGTCACCCTCGGTGATCGTGAGTGCCGTTCCCGCCTTGGGGCTGACGCATATCCAGTCCAATCCATCCGGGGCAGGCCGCGTTCCGTTGGTCTCCACCGCGACGTAGAAGCCGGCGGCGTGGAAGGAGTCCACCAGTTGCTGATCGAGTTGAAGCAGCGGTTCGCCGCCGGTGCACACCACCATCGGCACCGCTCTGGCATGTGCTTCGCCCTTCCAGGCCGCGCGGACCGCTTCGGTCAGGGAAGCGGTGTCGCGGAAGGTTCCGCCACCCGTGCCATCGGTTCCGACGAAATCGGTGTCGCAGAAGTTGCACACCGCCCGGGCCCGTCCCGATTCGCGCCCGCTCCACAGATTGCAGCCGGAGAAGCGGCAGAAGACCGCGGGCCGGCCTGCCTGCCCGCCTTCACCCTGGAGGGTGTAGAAGATTTCTTTCACGCGGTAGGCCATGGGATCAGATCGCGGGTTCGGCTTGAAATGCCCAGAGGGTCACCGTCACTTCTTCTCGGGATATGGAGTCCCTGCCGATCTGACTTCGGGTCGAGACCAGTCCACGTTGGCTGCTCGTCTCGTACACGATCTCGTCCGGTCGCAGGTCGCCGGGCAGGCGGTCCAGGATGGCAACGCCGACAATGCCGTTCAGTTCGAGGGAGCGCAGCTGCTGCGCCATCTCCCGGAGGAATTCACGGTTCGCCATGGTTCGCGCTGCCCGCAATCCGAGTTTGGCGCCCGCACCCGCGGTGTCGGCGAATTCCACAGGACGATAGCCCCAACCGGATTCGCTCCCGAGGGATTCCACTCGCCACACCGACGGCACGACGCCCGACCAGGCCGGACGACGACTCACCCGGACGACGTAATCGTCCTGGTCATACGTGCCGACCAGCCGCTCGTCATCGGCGAGATCGAAATGACGATGCAGCAGGCACAGACCTGCATCCTCGTGCAGCCGATGGCGGCAGATGATGTCCCCCAGCTCCAGCAGACGATCTTCTCCCTTGGAGATCAGCTCTTTGGCTTCATCGAATTCGGGCAGCAGGTTGATGATGCCCGAGTCGTAGGCGAGTTGCATTGCCTTATGACCTTTCTCGGCCTATTCGTGTACAGGTGCGAGTGACCATAAATCAGTCACGCAGTAGAAATCGCCAGAGATTATCGGTGGCGCGCTCCGCTCCGTCGGCGTACGCCGCGCGTCCCGGTTCGGTTGCCAAATCGGGGACGCCCGCGCGGATAAGCGATAGATCCCGGATTCGGCATGCGTCGCAACAACCACATTGGTCGACTCCTCCGGCATAGCAGGACCAGGTCTCTGCTACGGGGACCTGGAGTTCGATTGCCCTTTGCACGATGGAGAGCTTGTCCATCGCGATCAACGGAGCGTCGATCGCGATGCCATCGGGACGCCCCTCGGTCGCGGTGGTGAGGGCGGCCAGCGACCGTAGAACGGTGAGATATTCCGCGGTGGCATCCGGGTACTGTCGATCCGCGGCCGTGAATCCCAGATGGATCGCGTCGGCCCCACGTGATTCGGCCAGCGAGAGAGCAATCGCCGCGAAAACGCTGTTGCGCCCGGGAACATAGTAACTCGACGCCGAATCGTCGGCCCCGGCGAAGAGTCGTGAGCCTCCCCAGGAAGACAGCGCTACGTCGATCACGTAATGCTCACCGACGCCGAGTTTGCGCGCGATCGCCTCCGCTGCCTCCAGCTCCCGTTGGTTACGCTGGCCATAGCGATAGGAAATCGCAATCACTTCCGCTCCCGCCGCTGCGGCGAGCGCGGCCACTACGGCGGAGTCCAGCCCACCGGAAAGCGGGACGATCACACGGGTCTCGGTCATGGCTGTCGCTGCCCGGCCTTTCGGATTCGGTGGATCAACGGGTTGGCCGGGGGTCGCCCGGCCAACCCGACCGGATCAGTCTGCGTCGGAATGGCCGCCCGGATCGCACTTCAGCATCGCATTCATCCCCGCGACCCGAAGTCCCGTCAGCTCCCCGTCGGTCAGCGGCTCGGCATTGTTGACGATCTCCTGAATGCGCTCGCGCCGCAATGGCAGAACCAGGTACAGCACGTCTTCGCTTTCCTCGACCACACGCCACTGCGGGCTGTCGGGGAGTTGGGCGATTCCGAGCTCGTTCAGGACGGTGCCTTGCGGATCGGCGAGCAACCGTTGTTTGAATTCCGTATCATGTTGAGCTCGCGCGACGATGGTCTGTTCCAGCTCGGCACGGTTTAATATCGTCGAATGTGTCATTGGTAATCGTCCTCACTACTTCATATGGGCTTCATACGCGATATTGTGAATATCTGTCGTCATCATTGCCTGCGTCCCCGGGCCGGCACCACCACCCTTCGTTCTCATCGGTGCGCAATTGCCGAGCGTGGTCACCGACCGGGGCGCGAATGCACGCGGCGCTCGGGTAGCGATGATGTCCTGTTGCAGCTCAGGCACATTCGTGCGTAGACCGATCGCGCCGTCGGCGACCGGCGATCAGGCCGGGCGGTCGAGATCGGACCTCGCGAATCGGCGACAGCGAAAGCCGCGACCGTCTCCATGCTGTCCGCGATTCCGGCCTGCGTGCGACACCCTGTCGGTTCTCCAGCGGTACACCTGGCGAAACCTCCTGTCGGTCAACGCTTAACGCCTAAGCGAGGCGCGAGCGGATGACACCAACGGTAACCGCTCGGTTGACTGACGGTCAAATGAAATTTTTGCGGTAACGAGCGCTCGCTGACGACGGAAGTCCACCGCGCGCAACGGCCGACCCGGTCGCAGCGAACGGAGCTGGGTGACGACCAGACGCTGCGCCAGGCCCAGCGGTCGCTCACCGCGCTCGTCGGCATCCAGCGCCGCGACGAGCTTCATCGCCCACCCCTCCTCCCGAACCCCCACCCCCACAACCCAACTCGGCCGACCCGGCAGCCACCGCGTCGAGGCCGAAATGCGAGCCTTCCGAGTAGCATTCGAGGCAAATAGCCATCTGTACCGCTGCGCGGCGGCCGTGCAGGCCGACCTCCACGGCCACAGAATCACCGTCGAGCCCAGCGCGAGACGCCGAGCCGAATCAGGTCACCATCACCCGATTCGGCGGCGTCGATGCGATCTATGTCAGAGGAACTGCGGTCTTATCGATAGGTATAGATGAAATACCACTCACCCTTTTCGTTGCTGAAGCAGCCCTTCAGGATGTCGTAGTACCGCTGGTACTCTTGCTGAACCCGGTGGCAAGGCGTCCAGCTTGAATATGGTCCGCTATGATAGTCGGTTTTATATGAGTCGCTATTGTAGGTCGGTGGGTTCGCGGAGGCGACTGGAGTCGACATAGTGAGCAAGGTAGCGAGCGCCACGCCTGTCATGCCCGCGAGCTGTGTCGACTTGTTTCGGGGTAACATAGGATCGTCCTTCGAGATTTAAAATATTGCCGTAATCGATCAATAGGTCGTTTGCGTCAGCAAGGGAGTGAGGTCCTGCTGAGCTCGAGATATTTAACCTGAAGGGGACGTGCGGAGCCGTTCGTCCAAGAGCCCCACGGGCTCAGGCATAAATCCTGTTGACCTGGGGCATCCACCTTCAGGTAATTGTTTCCCGAGCTGATATAAGTAACATCGGGAAAGTCGACATTCATTGCACCGTCATTGGCATAGCAATGTTCCTCTGCTTGGCCCCAGAAGTGCATCACGACATGCGCTAGATCGTTACGGCCATCGCACGGTGTCTTGTTGATCGGCAACGCGTTTGCCGGTGCGTCGGTTGCCAGACTGGATAGTGCACAGAGAAGGGCGATAACCACTGCGACGACGGCAGCCCTGAAGGTTGCATGGCGTGGGTGACGAGCATGTGTCATTGAGCCAAAATGCCTGGAACACTGCCTGGATTGCATGCCGGTATTCGATTTCATCGACCTCTGCCTTTCTGCGTATAGCATCTTGGATTTTCTGTGATCAAAGTCGCCATTGCCATGAGCCTTCAGCGCTCGCATCATAGAAAAGTTCTCCTTTGGCGATTGGTTGTCGATTGCGCTGGCGACGTCGGCGTCAACACCGCAGTCGACCGTTCAATACGGACTGTAGAGGCGCCGGGGATTCGCTAGTCGTTCGCGACGGGCGACCGCGACAGCGCCGAATATTCCTCCCTCATTCACAAATACCTATCGAACTAAAGCATTTGGGCAAGACTGGCGACGAATCAGCCGGCACGTCCATCCCTGAACCGCAGGATGGTCGACACCACATTTCTGAGCCAGCGGATAATCGGCTTCTGCATCGCGAATTCGTACAGTTTAGCGATACGCAACCGTTCGCGGATTGGAAAAATGTCAGCTCTGGTGACCTGATACTCGGATCGCGCAGTTCGCTGTCGCGCCTATAGAGCGGTGGCACGTCCCCGGCGTGTCGCGGATAGCGTACGTGGCGGGCCGGTCACGAAGATCTTCGGCATCGTGGCCGTCTAGCGTAGGTCGCTACCTTGTCCGGCACTTAGCCACGGCGTCATACTGCACTACAGGGGTTTGTCGATCACAGCCGCACAAGGGACTTGGGGGAACCGGGGTGCCAGACGACGCTGAATCAGAGTCCGGCGGCCAGTTTTGGCGGACCCGGGAGCCGGACCCGCGGCTGGCGCGCTGGGTCAACTTCTATCTGGCTTACCGCCGGACCGCTGGCGTGTCAGGTCTGCGCACGGTGGCCGCGCTGAACTCGATCGTGATGATCATCGACTTGGAGCCGGCGATTCAGCGTTCGGTGGTGGGCTCGGGATCTACGCTGCCGGTGGTTTCGCCGGTCACGGGACTGACCAGCGGTCCCTTCGCCTACGAGAGACTGGGCTGGGAACAGGGAATCGTCGTCGAGCTGACTCCGCTGGGAGCGCGCGCACTGTTCGCCATGCCCCTTCGCGAGCTCGGCACGGCCAAGGCCGGGCTGGTCGATCTTCTCGGCGCTGGCGGACGTCGCCTCACCGAACAGCTACAGGAGGCCAAAGACCAGAATCGTCGCTTCAGGATTCTCGACCGTTGGCTCGCGGACAGGATCCTCGATGGGCCAGCCCTCTCCAAATCGCTCGCACGCAGCTGGCAGAGCCTGACCCGCACCGGAGGCAACGTCAGAATCGACGATCTGGCCGCCCGCGCGGGGGTCAGCCGGCAACATCTCGCGACCAGCTTCCATCGTGAAATCGGCCTGCCGCCGAAGACCGTGGCGCGCGTGGCGCGCTGCCACCGGGCGATCCGGCTCATCACCGGCACAAACCCGCCTACGCTGTCCGCTGTCGCGGCGCTGTGCGGATACACCGATCAGGCGCACCTGAATCGCGACTTCCGTCTGCTCGTCGGTTGCACCCCGACCGGACTGCTGCGCGCGGGTGACGAGCACACCGACCTCTTCCTGGGCAGTGAAATCGCCCTACGCCCTGACTACCACACCGGAACTCCGCTCGAATCAGGGCTGCCGCTGCCATGAACAGTCAGATATCACCGGGCCCTGGACCGGATCCTGGCAGGGAACTGGCCCGGACGCCAACGCCGAGTAGCCGCATATCGCCCACATTCCGGGTCTGCTTGCGGACCGTCGATCGAGACGCTGTGGTCCGCTCCCGACGGCCGACATCCGCCTTCTGGATGCGGGAGCGCATCCAGGCGAAGGTCCCGTCTGGATTGCAGGTGCGCGTGGGCGCACCTCGGCGCTGGGCATGCTGCTGACAGTCGGTTGCTCGGTCGGATCGAGACTCTGCGGGTGTTGCTGAGAACGTCACGACAGCTCCGAGTAGATCAGCGCGACACGGGAACCGGGGAAATCGAAACCCTGGGCCTCCCCCGTGTACCGCGCCACCAGCGAGTCCGAGCCTCTCCACCAGGTGTCCGCGAGGCCTCTCACCTCAGGCACCGGTTCGTAACCGTCCAAGTCGATATCGTCGAGTTCATCGCCGGTGAGCCTGGTGATCCGGCGCGCCCGTATCGATGCGTGGTGGGCCAGAGCGAGAGATTCCACCCAGCCTTCGATCGTCGAATGCAAAGGTACCCACCGACCCTGGTCAGCTTGGATTCCGAACTCACCGGCCGGGCCGATCATGAACGCGAAGGGCACCGCGGTCCGTTGCGGGCCGGCTTCGAACCACCATCCCGCAGTGTCTGTTTCGGGAGAATCCGGATCAAAATGATGTGGGCCACCATCGTACACCGGCGCGGGTGGCAAATGCATTCCGCCCCAACGCTTCTGATACGCCGCCATGCGGTCGATCAATACTGCGGGAATACCTCGGCCGAGCCACCATTGCCGGTGGCTTTCCACAGGCTGAACCCCTACCTCGACGCCGTGCGTGATGACATACGACCGCGCCCGGGCGGTCAAGCCATCGGGCACACCTTCGCCAGGACGGAGAATCACCGGCGCGAGTTTATTCGTTCGAACCAGGCTCAGTCCGGTTGTTGGGCTCCTTCGGCGAAGTCTGTGGTGCGGGAGAGGTCGGCCCACTTCTCGATCTCGGCGTCGACGGCTGCGCGGCCGACTCGTACCAGTCGCAAGGCGTCGGAGTCGAGCAGCAGGTGCGCTGGCGGGTCCGCCGCATCTATCATCGAAAGTATTGCGGCTGCCGCTTTTTCGGGACTCCCCAGCTGATTTCCGTCGAGGTGGGCGCGCACCGGGTCCATCAGCGCGTCGTAGTCCGGGATCGAGCGTTCGGTGCGGGGTCATGGATCGCCAGGCCGGGCACGGTCATGAGCCCGCCCATGGAAGTGATGCCCAGAATGTGGCCCGATCGCCGGGCCCGCAGGTGCGGCAGCACAGCGGACCGGCGAGGGCCGATCGGCGGCTGACGTCCGGCCGAACGGCGTACGCAGCGGCCAACTTTCAGATCCGATAGAGAATTCCGATTTCGTCGGCGACGAACGTCGAGCCGCGATTGCGTGCCACCCACATCTTGCCGAGATTGAGGTTGCCCATGTGCACGAGGCCGGCTTTCTCGCCGTACGCGGCGGCGAAGCTCGGCACCTCGAGTTGCATACCGGTCAAGCCCAGGTCGCCCTTCGGGTTCTTGCCGATATAGGGCCAGCCGACGGCGGTGATCAGGACCCGCCCGCCGGGGTTCAGGATCTTTCGGGAGTTCGCCAGCGCTGCCATCAGCAGCTTTTGATTGGTGGTGCTCGACTCCAGATACGAGGACATGCCGGGGTCACGGCTGTTTCCGTATGTCCCGGTATGCGGGTTGCGGAAGATGATCAGGTCGAAGCCCCCGATGGAGTAGTGGCCGGTAGCGTCCGTTTCGAATTCGACTGCGACGCCGGCCTCCCCGAGAGCCTTGACATTGGCGGCGAACACATCGCCGTACACCTTGCGCAGTTCGCTCTCGCTGCGTAGCTCGGTGGCCAGTACATCGTCACTCGGCTTCTCATGCTCCGCATCGACCGGCTGGAAGACCCCGTACCCCAGCTCTTTCTTGATGAAGGACAGGGACTCGATCACATTGGAGAAGTCGCCGCAGCCGTAGAGAAGGATGCGCATGGTGGTTCACCCGCAATTCTGCATATCGTGCGCGCTCCGGCACCACACCGGAAACCGCCCGCTAATTATAGAAGCGAATCGCGTTGTGCTGCAGCATATTCGATGCCGCACAGCATAACGTCCAGTCGGAATGTAAGCACCGTGACCCGATCCCGGATATCCGATCAGGCGACCCGGGCGTACGAGCAGTTTCGCTATGAGTACAACACGGAGGCGACGGAGGTTCGGTCGGGATCGAAGGTCGTCGTCAGCGTCTTCCCACCGGGGAATTCTGTGACACTGATCGTGCTGCCGTCTACGAAGGATATTTCGGCGGGGCAAGGCCCTTCGTACTCGACCCACACGAGCGCCTGCCTGCTGAACAGCCCGCTGCGTTCTCGAAGCCACACGCGGCAGCCGGAGTCGAAGTCGTGGTACGGCATCACGATCGCTTCGTGGCGGCCGTCGGGGCTCAGCACGATATCCTTGACGTCGCCGTCATCGGAGGACCAGGCCGCTATGAACGCCGTCAACATCCACAGCGGTATTGTCACCAGTGTCGCGACGGCAACGAACGTTTTCCACACCCACATGCGGTATCTGGACAGCTCAGGGGCGCACGCAAGGCACAGCACCACGGCGAGCGTCCAGAATATCGGGGCCACTACGAGCGGAATGGCGTCGAGTCGGTAGAAGCGGACTGCCATACCGTCGGGCCTGGCAATGAACCATGTCACGGTCGCCGCGGCGAAAAGCACAGGGATAGCAAGCAACCCGACGAGCCGTACTCGGCTCATCGCCTGATCTGCTGTGCCGGCACGCGAACCCGACACGGGTGGCTTTTCTTCAAATATCTTCTCGGCCAACGATTTATCCACTCGCGCGATCTGTGTCCGAGCTCTTCGCATCCGGAGACGGGCCGCTAGCTTATCAACGCCTGTCTGCCGTGTACGAGCCCCGAAAGATCCCGGCAAACCCGCCTGCACATCGCCGATCATCCTTGCCCGCACATTCGAGAGGCTCGAATCAGGCCGACGTGATCGACCGCACGGTGCGCGGGCGAGCTCATGCGCGCGTACCCGACACGGGATCTCCCTGGCCACGATAGCGAATCATCTAGCCCCAGTGCATACTTCGACCTCGCCCGAGAAAATCGGTTTCACTCCGCAGTCGTTGTTCGTACCGTGGACGAATGGATGGTGTAGAGGTCCGGCCGATGCACGCCGACGACTTGCCCAACGCGGAGCGCGCCTCCGCCGCGGTCTTTCTCGACAGCGATCGACGGGATCGACGGGTGAGCGACCCCGAACCCGAACCTCGATCGACGGATGTTGCCGAACGGTGGATCGCCCGTATGCGCTACTTCCTCGAGGTCGACCCGCAGGGTTGCTGGGTTGCCGCCGACGGTGCGCAGATCGTCGGATTCGCGATCGCACAGAACCGAGATCGCCTGTGGTATCTGGCGACCTACGGCGTTTTGCCGAGCATGCAGGGACACGGCATCGGGAAACGGCTACTCGATGCCGTCCTCACTCATGCCGACGGTCGCCAGGGCATGTTCTCCTCCTCCGTGCATCCCGGCGCCACCCGGCGCTACCGGCTGGCCGGGTTCTCACTGCACCCCCAGATGCGCATGATCGGCACCGTCGATCACACCAAGCTTGCGGCGGTGACGGGGCTGTCCGAGGGATCGGCCGAGGATTTCGACTGGATGAACCGGCTGGACCGGCGGCTCCGCGGGGCCGGACACGGGCCTGATCACCGGTATCTGCTGACCGGTCACCGCCTCGTCGTGTCCCGCGCCGAGCCGGGCTACGTTTATCTCGACGACCGAGGACGGCCGACTCTGCTCGCCGCCGCCGAGCAGCGGACCGCGCAGCAGCTCCTGTGGGAAGCACTCGCCTCCGCCCGCGCCGACACGCTGGTCAACTGCATTACCACCGCGAACGAATGGGCGATCGATGTCGGCTTGGCCGCCGGACTTCACCTCGGCCAGGAAGGCTATATCGCCGTCCGGGGTATGCCGACTCCGGCGCCCTACCTGGCCAGTGGGCAGTTCCTTTGAAGCACAGCGCCATATCCAGCGGTTTCCGGGTCGCTGACACTGCGTGATGCCCTAGAGTTCGGGCAAGCGCACGTTACGAGATCCGCGACGATGGGGTGACGTTCGATGGGCAAGCACGCACACAGTGCGGGAACCGACGGCACGTTTCGCAATGCGTTGAATCCGGCGGCCGATCCGTTCCTGACCTATTACGCAGGGAGCTACTACCTTTCGACCAGCCAGGACACCGCCCTGCGGATCTGGAAGGCCGAGTCACTGGGCGATCTGGCTGCCGCACAACCGAATACGGTGTGGTGCGACCCGGACCCGTCGCGTAATCGCGACATGTGGGCGCCGTCTTTCCGCCTGTTCGAGGGACATTGGTATTTCTATTACAGCGCGGGCGATGGCAGCCGCGACGGTCATCGCCTGTACGTCTTGCAGTCGGAGGGCTCGGATCCGTTGGGCCCCTACACCTTCGCGGGACAGCTCGGCGCCCCGGAAGTGTGGTCGATCGATCCGGAACTGCTACAGCTCGGCGACCAGCTCTACTTGCTGTGGAGCGGCCCGAACAACCTCCTGCACATCGCTGCGATGAGCGACCCCGTCACCGTGTCGGGCCGCGCCGTCTACCTGCCATCCGCCGGCGGATGCGACGAGGTACGCGAAGCCCCCACGACGATCCAGCGCAACGGCACCACCTACCTGGTCTACTCCACCTGCGACACCGGCAAACCCGACTACCAGCTGTGGATGCATTCCCTCCCGCCCGGAGCAGACCCCCTCGTCCCCGCCAACTGGCACCAGCACCCCACCGCACTGTTCACTCGCAACGACCCGGCCGGCGTCTTCGGCCCCGGCTCCAACGGCTTCTTCCAAAGCCCCGACGGCACCGAAGACTGGATCGTCTACCACGCCAAAGACACCAGCGAATACACCTACGACCGCCGAACCACCCGAGCCCAGAAGTTCACCTGGAACACCGACGGCACCCCCGATCTCGGAACCCCCCTCTCCCTGGACACCGACATCCCCCTCCCCTCCGGCGACCCCCTAGCCTCGAATACCGACGACGATCGAGTATGAGCGTCGAGACCGCAGCCGAGCCGGCGGAAGGCAGTTTCTGACACCGAATAGCTTGTGGCACTGTTTAATATGATGGCAACGACGTCAACCTGCACATTCCGCCTCGTCGCCTTGCAGGCGCGACGAGCCGAACGGTAGGATTTGGCCGACAACAGCCGACCGGGGAGCAGCGAGTTTATCGCTGGTGCACTGTGGCTGATCACGTGGGAGTTCGTGACTCGCGGGATGCGGGATGCGGAACGATCCACGACAGTGGAGACTGATGAAGGGGAAACGTGGCCACTGGCTTGATCGGAATCGACCTTTTCGCCATGACTCTCGACGAAAGCCGTCTTCCGGTAAGTGTCGATGTCAATCGAAATCTTCAGACCCGCCTAGATTCGCAAGATTTCTCTGCCGCGGCGACGTGAATACGCGGAACCTGTTGGGTATTTCAGCGATGGTGGCCCTGGTTTCCGGTTGCGGACTATTTCCGCGGACACATCCCGAAAAGTATGACTATCCGGACAACACTCACACCATCCAGGCGCTGTGCGATACTACGAGACAGTTTTTCGCGACCCGAGCTGGTACCGATAATCTGAAGACCAGTGTTGGCGTTGGCGGAAAAGCATTGAGCGATAAGATCGGTAGCGGCAACGGGTGCGTCTTCGAGAAGAACGACGGCTCCACACCGCCTTCTTCGCTCGGGTATGTGTCGCTGTTCGGCGTTTCATTCGGCGGCAGTACCGCGACCGAGCCGCCGTCGACGGCAACGAATTACCCGACCAAGGTTCTCACCGTGGACGGCGTGCAGGTCAAGGCGGCCACCGAGCCGCCACCCAAGGGAGGCGACCCGGCTACCACACCGCTCGACGTCGAACTTGTTGCCACGATCGACGGCTGGAAAGGCGAACTCCACTTCAGAGCGACCGAAGATCAGACGTCACGGGATGATCGACTTATCCAAACAGGTGCGCGAGCACTCGTGGATATGATCCGTGTACTGAAGGTCTGATCGATCCGTAAGCAGATCATTCGGCGGTAGGTGAGCATGGCGACGAAGTAGGCGACTGCGAGGATGTTGAGGCACCTCGGTACCAGCTCAGGGCCTTATCGAGTGCGGCCGAGGATGCGCTCGATGTCGGCTAAATAGTTGAGCAGATCGCTGATTTCGGTTTGGCGGACGCCTGCGCCGAGCAGGGTGCGGACTTGTACCAGGCGGAGTAATTCGGGTGGTCGGTATCGGGGGGTGCCGGAGTTGTCGTATTGCGGTTCATTGATCAGGCCGTGGCGGTGGTAGTCGTGCAGGGTGGCTACTGTGACGCCGGCGAACGCTGCTGCCCGGTGGATGGTGAAACCATCTTGCGCGATATTCGTTGTCTCGCAGTGCTTCTCCGGGGGGCGGTGGGTGTTTGGTCGGCATCGGCGCTAGCTTTTCTCTCCGGCGGCGCGCTCGATGGCGGTGATCAGGCGTTGCTGCTCACGGCTCATTCAGGACTCTTCCTGGTAGTTTCGCGCGAACGCCTCGATGAATTCCACCGGATCCTGGCCTACGACCTCGCGGATCGGGGTGCCGTCCGCCGCGCTCTGCTCGAACAGGTCGAGCAGGTCCTCGAACAACGAAACGCGCCTTGCCCGAAATAGTTCACGTATCGTTCGAATGCGTCGACGGCCGTATGGTACGGGGCGGGAAGCTGTTTCACCCGTGCCTTGTATTGCCACCAGCGCCGCTTCTCGCCGAGATCGCCGATCACCTTTTCGATGAACATGGTCACTTGCCTCCCTCATGAAGTTGTTCGAGCCGTTCCGCGAGGAATCGCCAGGTGCTCCAGAACTCGTCCAGGTATTCGCGCCCTCGTGCGTTGAGCGAATAGACCTTGCGCGGCGGCCCCTTCTCCGACGGGATCTTCTCCACGTCGACCAGGTCCTTTTTCTCGATCCGGACGAGCAGGGCGTAGATGGTCCCCTCGGCGATGTCGGCGAACCCCTGCTCACGCAGCCACGCCGTGATCTCGTACCCGTACGCCGAGCGCACGGACAGGATCGCCAGGACGATGCCCTCCAACGTGCCCTTGAGCATCTCGGTCATCTGTTTGCCCACGAAGCACCTCCCGCTACTCAATGTCACTTACTACCAGTAGATAGTAACACTGAATAGTGAAGAGACAAGGGAGCCGAAAAAGCCTCGGCAGTGACTACTGCCGGATTAGCTGGCGCGCTGCTGGATTCCCTGCATCGGGCTGGATGATCACAGCGGGACGAGCATGCACCTGTTCCACGGCTCGACGGCGCAGCTGCGCACGGTCTTGTTTTCCGTTGCAGGTCAACGGGATTCGACGGGTGCGGACAAATCGGCCGGGTACCGACGCGGTCGGTAGTTGCCGGCAGAGGGCGGCGCGCAAACGGCGGAACAGGGCTTCTGGTTCGCAATCGGTGTCGGCGGGCTGAATCCAGGCGACCATGGTGGTGTCGTCGCCGACATCGACCGTGACCACCACGGCGGCGGCCACCCCGGGATCCGCGAGTAGCCGCTGCTCGATCTCGCCCGGGTCGATTCGCTGTCCGCGGATCGTCACCTGGTCGTCGATGCCGCCCAGGTACTCCAGCTCGCCGTCCACCAGGCGCACTCGGTCGCCGGTTCGGTAGAGCCGCGGCACGGACGAACCTTCGGGCGCTGCGACGAACGCTCGCGCGGTCAGGTCGGGACGGTTGAGATATCCGGCGGCAACGGGAACGCCGCCGATATGCAGTTCACCCTCGTCGCCCGGGCAGACCGGCAACCCGTCGGCGTCGAGGACACTCAGCACACAGTTGTCGATCGGCCGCCCGATGTAGACCGCGTCGATATCCGCCGGGTCGCTCGGACAGGTCCAGGCCGTGACGTCGATCGCGGCCTCGGCCGGGCCGTACAGGTTATGCAGCGCGGCAGGCAGCGTCGCGACGAATTCCCTGGCCACGGGCAGCGGAAGCGGCTCACCACCACAGAACACGTGCCGCAACGACGTACATCGCGCCGCGTCCGGCCACCGCAGGAACTCCCGCAGCATGGACGGCACGAAATGGCAGACGGTGATCCGGTGCCGCACGATCGCCTGTGCGACGGCGACCGGATCGCGGTGTTCGGCCGACGCCAGGAAGACGCACCGCGCACCGGCGATCAGCGGTAACAGCAGCTCCCAGCCGGAGACGTCGACCGAGACCGGCGTCTTCTGCAAGATCCGGTCGTCGGCGCCGACCCCGTAGGTCTCGCGCATCCATTCCAGCCGGTTGCCCAGCGCGCGACCGGACACGACGACCCCCTTCGGGGCGCCCGTCGACCCCGAGGTGAACAGCACATAGGCGGGTTGATCGGCCGGCACCTCCGGCAACGGGTCCAGTTCGTCCGTGTCGGGCTCCCGGGGCAGATCCAGCGCCCGCAACCCGCATTCGACGACCGACTCCCTACCGGCGCCGGTCACCAAAGCCACTGCGCAGTCGGCGATCTCGGTGACCTGCCGCATCCGCGCCGTGGATGCGCCCGGATCGACCAGCAGGTACGGCAATCCCGCCTTGAGCACACCCAGCAACGCGACGAGCAGAGCGGAGCCGCGCGGCATCGCGATCGCGACCGTCCGCCCGCGCGGCGCGCTGGTGCGGAGCAGCCGGGCGACGCGATCCGATCGCAGCTCCAACTCGCGATAGGTCAGCTCGCCGCAGCCGTCGACGGCCGCGATCGCCCCCGGCGCCCGCGTCGACGCCGCCCGGACCAGGCCCGCGATGCCGTGCCGGAAACTCCGTTCGACGGTTCGGCCGCGCAGCTCCCTCGCCGCCACCGAGTATTGCTCGTGCAACCAGACCTCCACGCTCCAACTCAGTCCCTCGATGATCACGGTAGGCCGCCGAATCCCCCGGACGTACGGCCCTGACGCAACTTTTACGAGGTTGGAGACGCCGGTCACGTGATCGCCAAGGTGCGGTCAGCCGGCCAGCCGCAGCCAGGCCTCGGCGAGCGCGTCGTGGCCGGCCAGGGTCGGATGCACGCCGTCCGCGGACCAATACTCCGGTCCGGTGGACGCGGCGAGTTCGGCGAACATGGTGTCGGCCGGGATCAGATGGGCGTCGTACTTTTCCGCGAGTTCGTGCACCGCCGCGATCTTCGGGTCGAGGTCCGCGCGCCACTGCTTGCGTTCTTCCGGTCCGACGAACGCGGCGCCTGCCTCGACGACGCCGTCGATGGGCAGCAGGAACGGTTCGATGAGGATCAGCTGGGTGCCCACCGCGGCGAGCGGGGCGAGCAGGCGGTCGTAGCCCGCCCGGAATTCTTCCGCCGAGATCACCCAACCGTCCGGATCCAAGGTGTGCCAGCCCATGTCGTTGACGCCGACGAGGATCGAGACGACGTCCGGCTCGGCGTCGAGTACGTCTGTCCGCCAGCGTGTTTCGAGGTCCATCACCTTGTCGCCGGCGTTGGCGGTGTTCAGCCAGGTGACGGGGCGGTCGGGGTGGCGGAAGCACCATTCGCCCGCGACCCGCACCGGGTAGATGCAGCCGGCCTCGTCTTCGCCGATCGGCCGGCGGAGGTCGGTGATCGAATCGCCGGTGAACATCACGGTGGTTCCCGGACGGAGGGTGATCGTCATTTCCTGCTTCCTGACATTCTCGGATTTCAGTGCGTGGGAACGAGTTCCGTGTCGGACAGCGGGAGCGGACCGCTGCGGAAGAGCAGCGCGGCCAGGGCGGCGGCGCAGAGGAAGACCGCGGCGGCGACCCAGAACACGAGGTGGTAGCCGGACAGGGTGGCTTCGGCGATCGTCGCGGGCTGGGCCGCGGTCGCCGGACGGTCGGCGAGATAGTTCGCGATGGCCGTCGTGGCGAGTGAACTGAACACCGCCGTGCCGAGCGATCCGCCGATCTGCTGGGCGGTGGTCACCAGGGCGGCCGCCACTCCGGCGTCGTGCGGGTGGACACCGCTGGTCGCGGCGTTCTGCACCGGGCCGAAGATCAGGCCGAAGCCTATGCCCGTGACGAGCAGCGCGGGCAGGACGGCGCCGGCGTAGCTGGAGTCGGCGTGGATGCCGGTGAGGATCGCCATGCCGATCGCGGCGAGCACGCAGCCGACCGGGACCAGTGGCCGAGGTCCGGTGCGCGGCAGCAACACCGCGCCGGAGACGACCGCGCCGACCATGACCGACACGATCATCGGGAGAAACGCGACGCCGGTCATCAGCGGGGTGAAGCCCAGCATGTTCTGCAGGTAGTAGGTGAGGAACAGGAACACGGCGAACATGCCGATGCCCGAAATCCCGAGCGACAGATACGCCGCGCCGCGGACCCGGTCCAGGATCACCCGCAACGGCAGCAGCGGATGTTCGGTGCGGAGTTCGATCAGGACGAAGGCGGCGACGAGCGCGAGACCGACGATCACCGAGCCGAGCGTCCGGAAGTCGTTCCAGCCGTGCGTCTCCGCGGTCCCGAGACCGTAGACGAGGCCGACGAGACCGAGCACCACCGTGACCGTGCCCGCGATGTCGGGCTTGGTCCGCTCCGGTCGATCACCGTCGCGCAGGAAGACTATCCCGCCGACGAACGCCACCGCCGCGATGATCAGATTCACGTAGAGGCACCAGCGCCACGAAAGGCTCTGGGTGAGCAGACCTCCCAGCAGCAGACCGACCGCGCCGCCCGCGCCCGAGATCGCGCCGAAGATGCCGAACGCGCGGCCGCGCTCCTTGGCGTCGTCGGCGAAGGTGACCGACAGCAGCGACAGCGCCGCCGGAGCGAGCATCGCGGCGAACGCGCCCTGGCCGATGCGGGCGATCAGCAGCATCGAGAAGTCCACGGCGCCACCGCCGAACGCCGACGCGACGGCGAATCCGCCTACGCCGATGAGGAATAGCCGTTTGCGGCCGAAGAAGTCCGACAGCCGGCCGCCGAGCAGCAGGAGGCTGCCGAAGGCGAGGGCGTAACCGGTCAGTACCCATTGCCGGTAGTCGACGGGAAAGCCCAAGTCCTGCTGCGCACTCGGCAGCGCGATGTTCACGATGGTGGAGTCGAGGATGTCCATCAGCTGCGCGAGACCGAGGACGACCAGCGCCATCCAGCGGTTCGGTATGCGATGTCCGGCCCCGTCCTTGCGCGGTGCCGCGCTGGTCGATGAGGTGGTGGATATGTCAGGGTTCATGATGGCCTCTCAGGAGATTCGGGCGTGCCGAGGTAGGCCGCCAACTGCGTTGGCCGCCTGTGGTTTTCGGCTGGACGAGGGTCAGTCGACGAGCAGCACGAGCTTTCCGCGCACCTGGCCCGACTCGCCGACGCGGTGTGCTTCGGCGACCTCGGTCAGAGGGAAGGTGCGGCCGACGGGGAGGACGAACCGGCCGGCTTCGATCAGGTCGCCGATCTGGTCGATCACGTACAGCGCGCGGCCCGCGTCTCCCCTGCTGAACCGCACACCGTGCTGCTCGGCGCCGGCGAAATCGGCGAGGGTGACCACATGCGCTGCGCCACCGGCGAGTTCGATGAGTTCCGGCAAGATGCCGCTGCCCGCGACGTCGAGCGCGAGGTCGACACCGTCCGGTGCGAGGGCCCGGACCTGCTCCGCCATGCCCGCACCGTAGGCGACCGGTTCGGCGCCGAGCGAGCGCAGGAAATCATGGGTGGCCGGGCTGCCGGTGCCGATCACGCGGGCGCCCCTGGCGACGGCGAGTTGCACCGCGGCGCTGCCGATGCTGCCGGAGGCGCCGCTGACGAGCAGCGTGTTGCCGCTCGCGACACCGAGCTGGTCGAGGGCACGGGCCGCCGTCTCGAGCGCGGACGGTAAGGCGGCGGCATCGGCGAAGCCGAGCGACGGCGGGATGGGGGCGTAATAGGCCAGGACGGCCAGTTCGGCTTGGGCGCCGGGCTCGGCGGAGAAGCCGAACACGCGGTCGCCGATGGCGACGTCGGTGACCTCGGGTCCGAGTTCGTCGACGATGCCCGCCGACTCGTAACCGAGGGTCTGCGGGAGCTCCTCGTCCATCAGTCCCTCGCGTTTCTTCCAGTCGCTCGCGTTGACGCCGGCGGCGCGCACGGCGATCCGGACCTGGCCGGGGCCGGGGTGCGGATCCGGCAGGTCGACGAGCTCGAGGACCTCGGGACCGCCGAACCGGCTGAACTGCACTGCCTTCATGAGGTGCTCCGTTCTCGCCACTGGGGCGCTGGTGAGTGGGCACGTCGTGCGTGCCGAAGCTGACTCGGCCAAGACTGCTACCCGCCGCTCACACGGGGCGCACACCACGCTGACACGGGAGCTGACCTGGTGTGCGGGCCGGGGCGTGGGTGCGCGAAGATCGGGGGATGAACGAGGATGCGCGGCTGCATGTCACGCTGCTCGGCGCCTTTCAGGTGTCGCGCGGCGAGGCCGCGCTGTCCGTGCCGGGGGCGCGGTTGCAGGGGTTGGTTGTCCGGCTGGCGCTCGCGGGCGGGCGGGTGGTCGAGCAGGGCGCGCTGGTCGACGCGATCTGGGCGGCGGACCTGCCGGCCGATCCCGCGCATGCCTTGCAGGCGCTGGTCTCGCGATTGCGCCGGATTCTCGGCTCGGCCGGGGATGTCGTGCAGGACGCGGGCGGGTACCGGCTGGCGGTGGACGACGTGGACGCGGTGCGGTTCGAGCAGTTGGCCACGGCCGGACGGGAGCAGCTGCGCGGCGGTGACATGAACGCGGCGGTGGCGGTGCTCGGCGAGGCCGTGCGGTTGTGGGGCGACCGGCCCGGCATCGAACCCTCGGTCGTCGCCGCGGTCGCGCCCGCGGTCGCGACTCGGCTGGCACACGCCTCGGTCGAGGCGGTCATAGACCTGGCCGAGGCCGAGCTCTCGCTGGGACACGCGGCCGCGGCCGCCGATCGGCTGACCGCTGTGCTCGCCGAGCAGACCGTGCACGAGCGAGCGGCCGCGCTGCTCATGGACGCGCTCGCCGCCCAGGGTCGCCAGGCCGAGGCGCTCGCCCTGTACGAGCGGGTCCGCGAATCTCTCGCCGACGTTCTCGGCACCGATCCCGGTGCCGCTCTGCGCGAACGCCACCTGAGTCTGCTCCGCGCGGATCAGCCTGCGCCGCAGATCAACTCGACCAACCTGCCCGCACCACTGACCAGCTTCGTCGGCCGCGACGACGACCTCGCCCGAATCGACACGCTGCTGGCCGCCGGGCGTCTGGTCACCGTGCTCGGCCCCGGCGGGGCAGGCAAAACACGGCTCGCCGTCGAGTCCGCCCGGCGGCATCGGCAGGAATACCGGGACGGCGCCTGGATGATCGACCTGTCCTCCGTCACCGAGCCGGCCAAGGTCGGCGCGGCACTGCTCGCCGCGGTCGGGTTGCGCGGCTCGGCGCTGTTCGAGGCCTCGGCCAAGCTGCGCGGCGACCCGATCGGCGAGCTGGATGTGCTGGTCGATCAGCTGAGCGGGCGCGCGAGTCTGCTCGTCATGGACAACTGCGAGCATCTGATAGACGCTGTAGCCCAACTGATTTCGACGCTCCTTACCCGTTGCCCCGGGCTGCGCGTGCTGGCCACCAGCCGCGAACCGCTGGCGATCGACGGTGAGGCGCTGGTCCCCCTCGGCCCGCTCACCGTACCGAAGCCGGGCGCGAACGTGGAGCAAGCCCGTGGTGCGGCAGCGGTGCGCCTGTTCATCGAGCGGGCCGCGGCCGTGCGTCCCGGATTCGACATCGACGAACGCAATCTCGACGACGTGCTGCACATCGTCGGCGCCCTCGACGGCATGCCGCTCGCCCTCGAACTCGCCGCGGCCCGGCTGCGCACGCTCGCACTGGCCGACCTGACCGCCGGGCTCTCCGATCGATTCCGTCTGCTCACCACCGGCAACCGCACCGCCCTCCCCCGCCACCGCACGCTCCGCGCGGTCATCGCCTGGAGCTGGGACATGCTGAGCGAATCCGAACAGACTGTCGCAGAACGGATCTCAGTGCTGCCGGGCGGCATCACACCGCTGTCCGCCGCTGCGGTCAGCGCCGACACCGCCGACGTCCCGGAGTTGCTCGCCGGTCTGGTCGACCGGTCGTTGCTGCAACTCGTGCCGGACACCGGACGGTATCGGATGCTGGAGACGATTCGGGAGTACGGACTGGAACGCCTTGCCGAGCAAGGCATACTGCCGGAGGTGCGGGATCTGGCCGCTCGTCACTTCGGCGAGCTGGTCGCCCGGTGCGACCCATTGCTGCGTGGCCCCGAGCAGCTGGACGCGCTGCACGTGCTCCGGGCCGAGTACGACAATGTGCTTGCCGCCCTGCGTCATCTCTGCGACACCGGCGAGGCCGACGACGCGATCGAGCTCGCGGTGAACCTGACCTGGTACTGGCAGATGCTCGGCCAGCGCAACGACGCGGCCTACTGGCTGGGCGAGGCGGTGGCGGTGACGACCGAGCCGAGCGTGCGGCGCGACATCGCCGAAGGCCTGCTGCTCACCACGATCGCCACGCAGAGCGCGCTCGTCGCCGACTCGATCAACGAACGGCGCACCGACCTGTGGACGCTCGCCGATCGCCTGCTGAGCCGGCCGGAGTTGCCGGGCTTCGGTGGCGCGCTGATCACGGCCCGGCTGGCCTCCATGGCGGTGCACGAGGTGTCGCCGGCGATCATGAAGCGGCTGATCGACGGACCCGATGTGTGGCTGGCCGGGCTGGCCCGGATGTTCCGCTCCCATCTCGCGGAGAACGCGGGGCAGCTCGACCAGGTCCGCGACGATGTGCGCGCCGAGCTGGATTGCTTCGCGCAGGCAGGCGACCGCTGGGGTGTGGCGACCGCGTTGCCGATGCGCGTACTGCTGCGGCAGTACGACGGCGATCTGAGCGGCGCGCTGGCCGATCTCACCGAGGCCAAGCGGCTGGCCCGCGAGTTCGGGTCGCTCAGTCTCAGCGATGAGGTCTTCATCGACCTGCGCTGGATCGATCTGCATGTGCGACTCGGCGACACCGCGGCGGCGATCGAGATGATCGCCGCGGCCCGGGAACGGGTGCAGCGCAAGGCATCCCCGGAGCTGGGCATGCTGCTGGACGTACGCGAGGCCGACCTGTCGCTGCGCGTCGGCGACCTCGATCGAGCACGTGATCTGATCGGCTCGGCCGAGGCCACATTGTCCGAACGGCATCCGTTCAGCGGCAATCAAGGACAGGCGGTAATCGGCTCGGTGCGCGGCGCGCTCTGCCTCGAGCTCGGCGACGGGCCGGGCGCCGAGGCGGCGCTGAGCCGGGCGTACGCGGGGGCGGTCGAGTCCCGGGACATGCCGATCGTGGCGACGGTGGCGGTGACTGTCGCCGGGCTCGCCGCGCTCTATGACCGATATGCGGACGTGGCCGGGTTGCTCGGTGCCGCGGCTCGACTGCGCGGTGCGCACGACCGGACCGACCCGCAGGTCCGATTGCTGCGTGACCGCGCTCGAACCGCACTGGGCGACAACGATTTTACCGAGGCATACGCGGCAGGTTGGCAGTTGAGCACTCCCGCGGCGATGTCCCGGGTCGATCCGGCGCACCTGCGGATGCCATCGCACACCGACCCCGAGGCGCACGTTCACCGGTAGCGCTTCAGCTGTTCGAAGTCGTGAAAGCTGTTGCCGCATCAATGAGTCGCGGCCCAGCGTCTCAACGCGGAACTGCGCCGAACAGGAGCTTCACCCGGCCCGCGTAGTCGACGGGCAGATAACGCTCCGGACCTGTCGTCCACGGCTGCGCCGACTCCGGGTCGTATCGGTCGGGCATCGAGACGCCCGCGGGCGCGGCGGACACGAAGCCCGCCGCGGAGGTGGTCCGGGTAGCCCGCCACAGGTGATCGCGGAAGGCGACGACGCCCGCGACGTCGGTCGCGCTCGCCGTGCCGCGCAACGCGGCGACCTTGGCCGCGACACCTTCGGTCGACAGGTATATCGGCGTGCCGTCCGGATTCATATCGCCGTCGATGCTGATTACGTCTCGCATCCCGTACCGGGACCGCAACACCGTCGCGATCTCCGACTGGGCATACACGGGCAGCTCGCGGTCACCGCGCGCGGCGACGACGGCCGCGGCGAGTTCCTCGTTGACCGGCCCCGGTTCGTGTTCGGCTCGCTGCGGGTCGGCGCCCGGCGGAATCCGGTACCCGAAGCTGTAGGCGACGATGAAGGTGAGTGCGTCCGCGGGTTCGGTCGGCACGGTCCACACATCGGCGGGCGCCGCCGGAATCGGTTCGGCGGCCGCGACTCCACACCAGGCCAGCGGTCCGGCCAGCGCGACAGCGGCGAAGGATACAGCGACCCGGTACCCGAACTTCGTCATCTCTGAATGCTTCATCGCACACGACCCTAGTAGACGCGGTCCGATCGCAGCCGACCGCCGATCCGGTTCCCCGAGGTAGCCACGGCACGTTCGCTCGACGTTCACCAACCGCTCGAGCCTTGAATCAGCTGGACTCGATCTCGATCAGCCGACGCAACGTCGACAGTTGCTGCTGGTAGTCACCCTCGAGTTTGACCAGCAGGCTGGTGATCCCGGCGGCGCGGTAGTGGTGGAGTCGCTCGGCGATTCGGGCGGGAGTCCCGATGAGGTTGGTCAGCTCGCCGAGTTCGCGCGGGACGGCGCGGCGCGCGGCGGCCTTGTCTCCGGACTGCCAGAGGCTGACCACCCGTTCGACGGCCGTGCCGAATCCGAGGCGGGTGAAGGCGTCGTTGTAGAAGTTCCGCCCGCCGACGCCCATGGCGCCGATGGTGAACGCGTACCCCTCGGCGTGTTTGCCGATCGCCTGGGCCGCCGCCTGATCGTCCGCGGTGATCTCGACCGCGACCGGCGCGACCAGATCGAGATCGGACAGCGTGCGCCCGGCCTGAATCGCGCCCTCGCGCAACGGGCCCAGGAAGACCTCGGCCGCTTCCGGGATGAACGCGTTCCCGAGCCACCCGTCGGCCAGTTCACCGGTCAGACGCAGGTTGCGCGGACCCATCGCCGCGTTGTAGATCGGAACGTGGGCCGGCTCGACCAGCGGTTGCAACGCGCGCCCAGGCCCGTCCGGCAGGGGTAGCGGGTAGATCTCGCCGGCATGTTCGAGGCGTTCGCCGCGACCGACCGTCCGGATGATCTCGATCGTCTCGCGCGTGGTCTGGACCGGCGCACGAAACCGGACGCCGTGCCACCCCTCCATGACCCGCGGCCCGGACACGCCGATACCGAGGTCGAACCGCCCGCCGGACAGCTTGTGCAGGCTCAGCGCCGACGTCGCCAGCAGCGCGGGCGTGCGCGATCCGAGCTGAACCACGAACGTCCCCAACCGGATCGACGATGTTCTCGCCGCCAGATAGGCCAGCCCGGTGAGCGCGTCATAGCTCCACACCTCCGCGACCCACAGCGACGAGGCCCCGGCCTGCTCCGCCGCGACGGCGAACTCCACCGCGCCGGGCAGCCGTGGCTCGATCAGAACACCGATACGCATCGCGCCTCCTCGGGCATAGTGGCAATAGCGTATAGAGAGATCGGATCGCGGCAGCAGGGAAGGGTGCGGATGCGTTATCGAGACTGTCCCACTATCGAAGTGGCGGAACGGATTCCAGGCGACGCGGACACCGTGTGGGCGCTGGTCACCGATATCCAGCTGCCGGTGCGGAGTTCACCGGAGCTGACGTCCGTGGAATGGGAGGGCACGGCGGGCCGGGTCGAGCCGGGCGCGCGGTTCCGCGGTCGAAACGATCATCCCGCCTTCGGCACCTGGGAAACCGTCTGCGAGATCGTCGAAGTAGAACCCGGGCGGCGCTGGGTCTGGCGAGTGCTCGGTCCCGACAACGGCACCAGCGCCACCTGGGCCTTCGAGATAGACCCCGCGCGCGACGGCGTCATCGTCCGGCAGTGGGGTCGCATGGGTCCGGCCCCGTCCGGCTTGACCCCGGCCATCACCGCGAACCCGGAACTCGAAGGGCGGATCATCGCCCGGCGGTTGGAGGAATGGGCGGCGGGCATGCGGGCGAACCTCAGCTGGCTGCGCACCGAGGTCACCGGCGGTTCGTCCAGCTGACTCGCCTACGCCGCCGAACCGGCGGCGATCCGAAGCAATTGCCTCGGTGTGGAAGTCAGGCGGACCGGACGGGATCGGGTGCCGACTCCCGATCGGGCTCGCGGACGCGGGACAGCGGGTTGGGCCACCAGATCTTCGGGCCGATGAGGCTGAAAAGCGCTGGGATCACCACGGTTCGGACGAGGAAGGTGTCGAGCAGGATGCCCAGGCCGACGATGAGGCCGAGTTGGGTGAGGATGATCAGCGGGAGGACGCCGAGTACGCAGAAGACGGCCGCCAGAACTATGCCCGCGCTGGTGATGACGGCGCCGGTGGCGGAGACGGCGCGGACGATGCCCTGGGTGCTGCCGTGGTCGGGGGTTTCCTCGCGGGCCCGGCTGACCAGGAAGATGGTGTAGTCGATGCCGAGCGCCACCAGGAAGAGGAAGGCGTACAGCGGGGCGCTGGTGTCCAGGGCGGGAAAGCCGAAGAGATGCAGGCCGATCCAGGCGCCGAGGCCGAGCGCGGCCAGTGCGCTGAGCACCGAGACGCCCACCAGGAGCACGGCGGCGGGGACGGCGCGCAGCAGGGCGAGCAGGATGATCGAGACGACGGCCAGGATCGCCGGAATCACCACGCGCTGATCGTGTTCGGCGGCCTTCCTGGTGTCCAGCCCTTCCGCGTCACCGCCGCCGACGAGCGCGCCGGGTATCGACGCCAATTCGCCACGCATCGACTCGATGGTGGAAAACGCTTGCGGCGAACCGGGTTCGGCGTTCAGCACCACCGACCATCGCGCCAGCCCGGACGGCGCCGTTCCGGTGGCGGTCGCCTGCGTGACGCCGGGCAGGGCGCGCAGTGCCTGTTCGACTCCGGGAGCCGAATCACCCGGAGCCAGAACGATTGTCGGGTTGGCCGCACCGGGCGGGAAATGCGCGGCGAGCGTGTCGAACCCCTCGACGGATTCGGCCCGAACGCGGAACTGATCGGTCTGCGACAATCCCACATCGGTGCCGATCAACCCGGCCGCGAACCCGCCGAGCACGATCAGCGTGCCGCAAGCCACGACCACCGGCCTGCGCACCACCCACGCGGAGATCGCGTGCCACACTCCCTGCTCGGCCGCGATCCGGTCGTCGGCCTGCGGCACGAACGGCCAGAAGACATTCCGCCCGAACAGCGCCAGGGCGGCGGGCAGCGCCACCAGGACGAACACCACCGCGACCACCAGCCCGGCGGCCGCACCGACGCCGAGGCTCCGGGTATTGGGCAGCGACGCGAGCAGCAGGGTGAGCAGCGCGGCGACCACCGTGACGTTGCTCGCCAGAATCGCCGGTCCCGCATGCCGCACCGCGTGCCGCAGCGCCGTTCGATGATCCGCGTTGCGGTGCAGCTCGTCGCGATAGCGCGAGACCAGCAGCAACGCGTAGTTCGTCCCCGCACCGAACACCAGCACGCTGGTGATCCCGGAGGTCGACCCGTCGAAGGCGAGCCCGGTCACCCGGGCCAATCCGGTGCCGACGGTGGCCGCCACCCGATCGGCGGAACCGACGACGAGCAACGGCACCAGCCACAGCACCGGCGACCGGTAGGTCACGATCAACAGCAACGCGACCACCGCCGCCGTCACCGCGAGCAGGGTGATGTTGGCGCCGGCGAACGAGTCCGCGATGTCCCCGCCGAACGCGGGCCCACCGGTCACCTGGATGCGCAGATCGGCCGGCTGCCCGGCTTTCACCGAGTCGCGCAGCTCGTTGACGCGATCGGTCAGGGCGAATCCACTGAGCTTGGCGTCGACCGGCAACCGCCCGATCGCCGCCTTCCGATCAGGCGAGACGGCCAGGTCCCCGAGCTTCGGGCGCAGCCCGGTCAGATCCTCGACCCGCAATTCGGCAGCGTCGGTGCGCGTCACGACAACCACCGCGGGTGCCGTGCCGGCGTCCGGGAATTGCGTCAGCAGCGCTTTCACCTGCGCCGATTCCGCACTACCCGGCAGCGAGTTCGGTGCCTCCCCCGCGGCGTCGTTGCCCCCGATCCCGCCGATCAACCCCGCCGAGACGGCGGCGAGCAGCACGAGCAGCAACCAGGACTTACGAGCGGTGACCACGGCCGCGAACCGATCCCACATGCGCATCACCACACCATGGCAGACCCGCGCGCGCGGCGCGCGCTGTCACCGCACCCGCGTGGGCATCATCACCGCAACTATCCGCCGGTTCCGTCCGCGAAGACCGGTGGGAACTTCACCGGCAACGTCGCCAGCGCACGGTGAAACGGCCCCGGCCGCCAGGCCAATTGGTCTGCGGGCAGGGCTGGTTCGAGGTCGGGGAGCACGTCCAGCAGCTGGTCGACGGCTTCCTGCGCGACCAGATAGGCGGCGGAGCGGGCCGGGCAGGCATGCGGGCCCGCGCTCCAGGCCAGGTGAGAGCGGTTCCCGGTGCGATCGTCGGCGCGGATCGCGGGGTCGTTGTTGGCGGCGGCCATGCTGATCACCACCGGCTGGTGCGCGGGTAGCCACACCTCGTCGATCAGCACCGGCTGGCGCGGGTAGGTGACGCAGAAGTTGGCCATCGGCGGGTCGGTGAACAGCACCTCGTCGAGCGCGTCGCGGGTGGACAGGCTGCCGCCCAGCAGGTCGCCGCCGAACCGGTCGTCGGTGAGGATGAGCAGCAGGGCATTGAGGATGAGGTTCTGCAACGGCTCGATTCCGGCGCCGTACAGCACCACCAGTTGGTGGACCAGTTCCAGGTCGTCCAGGGCGACCTGGTGGGTGAGCAAGCGGGTGGTGACGTCCTCGCCCGGCGCGGTGCGCTTGTGCTCGACCAGGTCCATCAGCGCCGCGGTGAGCAGCTGATTGCCTTCGGCCGCATGGTCGCCCTCGAAGATCGCGACCATGCCGCGGGCGATCCGTTCGCCGATGTCGGCCGGGCAGCCGAGCATGCCGTTGACCACCCCGAACGCCAACGGCTGCGCGAATTCCCGCACCAGGTCGGCTTTTCCGGCGCCGCGGAACCGGCCGATCAGCGCCGTGGCCAGCTCGGTCACCGTGCCGCGCAGTTCGCTCAGATCGATGCCGTTGATGGCCGCGGTGTTCGCCAGCCGATATCGTGCGTGCTCGGCGCCGGTGCTGCGCAACGCGTTCGGCCGCCACTCGAGCAACGGCAGCACGGCGGAGTCGGCCGGAACGGAGTGCTGCCAGTGCCGCGGGTCGGCCGGAAAGTGCTCGGGGTCGTGCAGGATTCGCAGCGCGGTGTGGTAGCCGATCACCAGCGTGGCGGGCACGTCCGGGGCGAGTTCCACCGGCGCCATCGAGCCGTATTCGGCGCGCATCGCGGCATAAGCCCGGTGCGGGTCACTCGCGAACTCGGGGCGGTACAGGGGAATTCGATCGCCGGCCGGGCACACCGGCGAACCGTGGTGCGGTGAGGATCGCGTCGCGTGGGCACTGGGTGATGGCGTGGGCACAGTCCGGGCCTTCCGGCGAGGGAACGTAGGCGGGGAAACGACAGCGGACGAACCGCTGCCCAGCGACCTTGCCCCGCGTACCGGGTGACGGCATCGGCATACGCGTCGGTACCTCACCTACGCGACGCGATCGGCGTTATGTTCCGCGACGGCCCGGCGCACGCATGGATTCCGCGCGCATCCGATCACGCAGCGGACGCGGCGCCAGCTCGCCGATCTCCGCGCGGGAGCCGATCGACAGCTTCTGCAATACGGACGCGACCTGCGCGTCGACGGTCCGGGTCGAAATGCCGCGGCGGACAGCGATCGCGCTGTTGGTCCAGCCCGCCGCGGCCAGGATCGCGACCTCCCCTTCCGCGGGCGAGAGCGAGGTCCACACGTCCTCGCCCTCCGCCCGTGGCCGATACAGCGACAGCGAGCCGAGGGCGAGCGATTGCAGTTCGCCGCGCTCCGGCCGCAACCCGAGCCCCTGCTTTTCGGCTGCCGCGTAGGCGCTTTCGCCGAGCACCGCGCGCGCGGCCGTCACCGCCTTCACCGTCTCCGCCGAGAACGGCCCCAGCCTGCTGACGTCCATATTCGTCTCGGCGAGTAGTACTTTCGTGCCGCCGGCGAGCTGCGCGATCTCGGTGGCGGCGGCGAGCAGGCGCGGCCGGTCCGACTTGGCCTGCTGCGCCTGCTCGATGAGCCGCGCCAGCGCCCAGGTCCGGAACTGCACCGCCCACAGCTCGCCCCAGCGGTCCCGGATCTTGGTCAGGTGGGTCAGCGCCGAACGGCCGAGGGTCAGGGCCGCGCTCGACTGATCGGCGCGAATCAACGCGACGGTCCTGGCCAGCCGGGCCCACGAGTGCACCCACGACGCGCCCGATCCCTCAACCCGCGCAAGGAAACTCGCGGTCAACGCGTCGGCTTCCTCGACGGTGCCGAGCAGACCGGCCGCGAGCGCGCCGAAGAGTTCGGCCATGACCGAACCGCCGACATCGCTGTCCCGGCGATACTTCTCCGCCGCGCGACCCAGCACGATGACCGAGCGCGGGTCGCTGCGGGCGATCAAAAGCTCGACACCCCAGGCGAACTCGACGGCCGCGGTCAGGCCCAGATCGGTCTCCGCCGACGCACGCCACCCGTCCGGGTCCGCGCGGTCGCCCAGACACATCCGTACGCACTCGTCGAGCATCGCCTCGGCCTCCGCGAGCGTCCCCTGGCACAACGCGATCCACACCACCAGAGCCGTTGTCTCCAGCTGAGTCTCGGTCGGCTCCGGCGTGAGCAGCCGGGTGGCTTGCAGCGTCCTGGCGGACCAGAGCCGGATCTCCCGGAACGAGCAGCCCAGGAAGGGCAACCGGATCGCCAGCAGTCCCCGGCAGATGTCCAGCCCGACCGCGGCCTGTCCCGGCTCGGCCAGGCTGCGGTCGATCGCCGTCAGGATGTTGTCCCACGCCGCACGCGCCCAATCGAGGTACTGCAATTCGGCCGCGCCGAACCAATTCCGCGCCGCGTCGATCACCTTGTCCCGGTAGTACTCCCGATGGCGGCGTTCCAGTCGCGCCCGTTCGTCGACGCCGTCGCGCGAGCGCAGCTCCAGTCGTTGCTGGGCGAACACCCGGATGCTCTCCAGCAGCGAGTACCGGACCGTGGTCGCGGTGAGATGCGCGGAGACCAGCGACTGATCCACCAGCCGATCGAGCAGATCCGGAATCATGCTGCGGGACAACCGAATCGGCCCCTCACCGGCCGGATCCGCGCAGACGAACTCGATCGCCTCCCGCTCGGCGCCGACATCGAGCGCGCCGTCCGGGGCGTCGGCCGGATTGACGTCGTAGCCCGCCGCGAACACTGCCATCCGTTCGAACAGGATGCGTTCGGGCTCGTCGCACAGCTCATACGACCACGAGATGACGTCGCGCACCCCGCGATGCCGCGCGTCGGCGCCCACCCGAGGACCGTCCGACCAGCGCAATCGCTGGTCGTCGGGCGCCTCGCCGCTGAGTTCGCGCAGAATCATCGGCAGCGGCTCGCGCACCAGACGTGCCGCGGCGAGCCGGATGAACAGCGGATGATTGTTCACGTGGCGGCAGATCTCGGCCATGATCTCGGCCTGCTCCGGATGACCGACCGATCGGCCGGTCAGTTCGGACCGCTGCCGGAACAGCGCGACGCCGTGCTCACGCGACAACGGCGGCACCGGAACTCGGTGCTCGTCGATCCAGCCGATCGCCTCCCGGCTCGTCGCGACGATGGTCAGGTTCGTCAGCTCGGCGGTCAGCCGGTGCACGACGCTGCCGACCCCGTCGAGCACGTGTTCGCAGTTGTCCAGCACCAGCACCACCTGCTCGCCGGAGCCGGCCAGGGCGTCGACGATGGCCTCCCACGCCGAGCGGCCGGAAAAGTCGATCTCCAGCACCGCGTGCGCGATCTCCTCCGCGACGGCGGTCGCGTCGGCGCCCGCCGCGAGGCGGGCCAGCCTGGCCCAATGCGCCCCGACGCCAGTGCTGCGCTGGAACCGGGCCACCGCCTCGGCGGCCAATCGGGTCTTACCGATTCCGCCCGGTCCCAGCAGGGTGACCAAGCGTGGTGCGCACAGCAGCAGTGTGATGATCTGGTCCAGTTCCGGCTGTCGTCCGACGAACGCATCCGGAGCCGAACGCGGGCCGGGCCCCTCGGAGCGGTCTCGAGCACCCATGGCCAGGGACCTTAGCCTGCCCAGGTACCTATTCGCCTACTGATGCGTGGATGCGACCCGGCAGCCAACCTCGAACCAGCGGTCCGGTTCTCGCCGCAGCTTCGCGGTGCCGCAGAGAGATGAGGGGAAGTCGCCATGTTGTGCTGTGCGTTGCTCTCCGGATTGGCGCTGGTCGTCGGGCCGCGCCTGGCCACCGCGCTCAGACGGGGCGGTCGTCGTGACGACCCGGCGACGCGACACCGACCGCCGGAAAGCACGGCGTACCTCGACCTGCTCGATGCCGCCGTCCGCACCGAACCTACCCCTGCCCTACATCGGAATACGCTGTGACCGTTGATATCTCGACCACGACGAGCACCGCGCGCCGGTTGCGCGGGCCGATCACGAGCCGGGCGTGGCGCCGCACGATGGCGGTATCGCTGACGGCGTGGGTGTTGCTCGCGGCCGGGCCCTCGGTGCTCGGGCTGTCCGCGCCGTGGCGCGCGTTCGCGGCCGGGTTGGCGATCCCCGGGGCCGGGCTGCTCTATGCGATACCGGCGCCGCAGCACCACCACGCCGGCGGTGCCGCCGTCACCGCCGTGCACGTCATCGTGCTGGCGATGGTGATCGCGGCGCTCGGCTGGGCGCTGCGTGATCGTCGTGCCGTCGCGTCCGTGCTGGTGATCGCCGCGGTGGCCGCGGTCGGGTGGACCGCGTGGCGCGCCCCGGTCGCACTGGTCGCGGCCGCGCATATCGCCGGATTCCTGCTCGTCGCGGCCGCCACCGGCTGGGCGTTCATGTTCCGTGCGATCGCCCGCTCGGACCACGTCACCGTCCCCGCCATCGTCGCCGGCGCGGCGGCGGCCGGTGCGCTGCTGACGAATTCACATGACGCCCAAGACTTTCCGCTGGCCTGGGTAGCGTGGGCCGCGCCGGGTCTCGCCATCGCCGCGACCCTCGGCATCGTGCTGCGCGAACGGGTGCGGCACGAGAGCGCCCGGCGAGTCGGGCAAGAACGAGAGCGCTATCTCGAGCAACGCCGCGCGAGGTCGCACGTCCCGATCCGCACCACCCCGATCCCTCTCCGGCACCAGACCTCGCCGCTGGTCAGCGAGGCGAGCCCCGATCAGCTTCGGCTGCACCGGCACCTGACCAGGCTGGCGCTGCAACCGGTTGACAGCTGGGCGGGTTTCGATCCCGAAGGCCCAGGACCGTTGCAGCAGTACCGATATCAGCTCAACGCGGTCGGCTGGGGCCTGTCGATGTTCGGTTATGCCCACACCCCGGCCTATCGGGGTGCTCCGCACCAGGCACAACTGAACCTCTTCACCCGCATGCAGGACGCGCAGGTGTGGAGCTACTGGTATCGGCAGAATCTGCTGGGTAACTGGGACTTCCGGCATCGCCGCGCCGACCCGATCGACGTGCCGCAGAACATCATGTTCACCGGATACCTCAACCTCCAGCTCGCCATGTTCCGGCAGGCGACCGGTGATACCCGGTTCGATCGGGCGGGATCGTTGCGATTCCAGCGGTCCCCGGAACAGACCTACGCCTACGACCACCCCGCGATCAACGACATCGTGCTGCGCAACTTCGGCACCGACCTGTGCCTGTGGGCGTGCGAGCCGGTGCCGGTCGGCCGGGGTCGTCGAAATGGGCTGGTATTTCCCTACTGCAATGCCGTCGCGACGGCCGGCGTGGCCGTGCTCGACGCGTTGAACGGGACCCGGCACGCCGCCGACATCGCGGCCAGGCTGCGCGACCGGCTCGATACCGAGTTCACCGCCGCCGACGGCGACATCATCGCGTTCCTCGTCTCGGGTCTCGGGTTGTCCGCCCGCGCCTTCCGCGGTCCCGCCTCGACAGCCGCGATCGCCGGGTTCGTCAGCCCGCTGCTGCCGGATCTGGCCTGGCGGGCCTGGGAAGTCCTGCGCGGCGAATGGCTCGACAGCGGCCGATACTCGGTGCCGGCCTCGGCCGGCAAGGAATCGCCGACGGCGGGTGACTGGGGCTCCGGCGCCCCGACCAACGCCGAACCTCTCGCCGCGGCATTGCTGCTCGCGCAGGAATGCGGCGAAGGTGAGTGGTGGGACACGCTGTGGACGGAGGCGACCCGGCAATTGCAGTTCTCCCCGGATGAGTCGCAGCCGGGGGTGTGGGCCTTCGAGCGAGCGTCCGTGCACGCCAACGGCATGCTGGGGCTGGGCGGATTGGGCCGCGCGCACGCGTTGACCGACATGATGACCGTGCCGCGACCGCAGGAGTGGACCCATGGCCCGCGCATCAGCGCGGTGCCCTATCCGGCGGTGCTGGTCGCCAAGGCGGTCACCGACGGCGTGGGCCTGGACGCGATCTTCCGCGCGGGGATCCAGCCGCAGCGGTGCACGGTCCGGCTGGATCAGCTTGTGCCGCACCGTGATTACCGGCTACTCGGCGCGGTCGAGGCGGCGGTCCGGGCCGACGAACACGGCCGAGCGGACCTTACGGTCGATGTCGGCGAGCGAACCGCGCTCACCCTGCGTCCGAGCTGAACCACGCGCCGCACCACCGCGTTCGAGTCCGCCGAATTGCGCGGCCAGCACCAGCAGGACCCCGGCCAGTTGCGAGCCGGTCAGATTCTCGGCGGCGAACACCCAGCCCAACGCCACCGCGACCACCGGACCGAGCAGCATCAGTCGCGACGCGGTGGTCGATTCGACACCGCGGTAGAGACCGCCGAAGAACAGCGCGAAGGCCAGCGCGGTCGCCGGGACCGACAACCAGGCGGTCGCGGCGAGCTGGCCCAGCGTCAGGCTCGGCGGCCCGCCCTCGAACGCGCCGGCCAGCGGCACCAGAATGAGTCCACCGGCCAGCATCTGCCACGCGACCGCGCTCAGCGGGTGCACCGACGCCGGCACACCCCAGCGCCGGGTGAGCACCATGCCGGTGGCCGAGAGCAGCGCGAGGGCGGCGGCCGCCACGATGCCGGTCGCGTCCGTCCACACCCCGCCGCGCAGCACGAGCAGTCCGACGCCGATCAGCCCGAGCGCCGGCGCGACGAACTGCCGGGCACCGAGCCGCTGCCCGAACGCGAGCACGACCAGCGGAACGACCACGCATTGTGCCGCGGCGATGGTCGAGACCACCCCGCCGGGCAGCCGGTGTGCGGCAACGGCCTGACAACCGAAGAAGGCGGCGAAGTTCAGCACGCCGAGCACGATCATCCGCGGCCACCACACGCCCTGCGGGAGCGCGGGACGGAAGGCGATCAATATCAGCCCGGCCGGAAACACCCGGAATACCGCATTCCACAGCGGCGTGGCCGGCAGCTGCGCTATCGCGAGAAATGCAGTGCCGAAAAGCACCGGGCCTGCCGCGGTCGACAACAGCGCCCCCGAATCGGCCGGGCGAAGCACACGCAGAAATACCAAGACGAGCCCCATCGAATTTCGCCACCGGCGGTTTCAACGCTCAAATGACGTGTCCAGCAGCGACGCGGCCAAAGCTACTCGCGCGCACGCCATTCGCTCAATAGGTAATTCGTCGGGGTCGATAGGTAATACGCTAGGTAGATCGATAAAGTACCTACGCGCCGTCAGCGATAAATCAACATTGCCACAGCGACGATGCGTGCATCACATTCGCCTTTATTGTCGACCATTGCTGGTTCGTTGTTACCGGCGTGCGACCGGCAGTTCGACCTCGGTGCCGGATACCGGTGCGACGAGCAGTCCGATACCGGCCAGGGCGAGAACCAGTGCCATCATGTGCGCGCCGATGAGCAGGGCGAGCGCCGCCAGGAACAGCGCCCGGCGGCCGAAGGCCCGAAGCAGACTCGTGACGTCGGCAGCAGCTTCATCTGTCGCCGGCAGATGTCCATCCTGGTTTGCGGCAGGGCGGGTTACCACGACACCTCCGTATCAACGATTTCGCGGCCGTGCGTGCGGAAAAAGCACGCCGGACACCAAGATTCGCCGACCGGTCCGCCTCGGCACAATGCGCAATCCACGCATACAGCCTCAGGCTGCGACATAGGCTGCAGGAGTGCACTACGACCTGGTCGACCTGCGGCTGTTCCTGGACATCGTCACCGAGGGATCCATCACCGCGGGCGCACGCCGGATGCACCTGAGCCTGCCCTCGGCCAGCGCCCGGGTGCGCGCCCTGGAGAATCAGACGGGACTCCCCCTGTTGATTCGCGGCCGGCGCGGCGTGCGGCCCACCCCGGCGGGCGCCACCCTGGCGCGTCACGCGCGCGAAGTGCTGCGGCAAACCGCCCGCTTGGACAGCGCCCTCGCCGGATACACCCATTCGCCCGTGGCCTCGCTGACCCTGCTCGGTGGCGGCGGCGCGATGCACCGAATCATTCCGCAGGCGCTGATCTCCTTCCTGCGCGCCGAACCCGGCATCGATGTCGTTGTCGCCGAACGCCGTACACCCCAGATGGTGCGGATGCTCACCGACGGCGAGGCCGACCTCGGCGTCGTGATCGGCAACGAAGCCGGCGACTGCGGGCTGGAGGTCGAACCGCTCTGCGACGGCTCGCTCGTGGTGATCGGCCAGGCCGGCGGAATCCTCACCGGGCGAACCACTTTGACCTACCGCGAGGTCGCCGAGCATCCACTGGTCGGCCTGGACACCGGTTCCTCGCTGCAACAGTGGATCGAGCGGAACATCGGTACCCACGGCGGGCCGCACTCGCGCTACCGCACCCGCGTGGCGAACCTGACCACGGTGATCACCCTGGTAGCCGCCGGTGTCGGCCTGGCCATCGTGCCGCGCAACGCCGTCTTGGCGGACGAATCCGTTGAGGTGTGCGAACTCTCGGACCCCTGGTCCCGTCGCCACCACCTCCTGGCCTGGGGCGCCGAGGCCAAAGCGTCATCCGCCGCCCTCACCGCCCTCGCCCACCACATCCGCCTGGCCGCCGCCGATTGATCCGGTGGTCCGCTGCGCCGATCCGAACCGTTCGACATCGACGGCGGCGAGAGTCACTCGACCTGAGTCCGCGGGTGCGGGTTACAGGGTCGCGACGTTGTCGTCGATCGGCAGCATCTCGGCTTGACGGAACTTTTCGGCCACCCGCACCAGGTAGTCGATCGACTCGACCGAGAGCCCGGTGACCACGTTGGTCAGTCTGCGCAGAACGGGATCGTCGAGTTGCGTGACGAGCGTGGTATCGGCGGCGGTGTAGGCGGTGTGACCGGAGTACAGGTATTCCGGGTCGACCTCGAAGAACTGGGCCAATCCTGCCACCAGTGTCGCCGACGGTTGTGTGCGCCGGCCGCGCCGCAGTTGCGAAAGGTAGGGCAGCGACACCGGGATTCCGTACCTGGTCAGCGCGTCGACAACCATCTGATTGGTCAATCGCCGGCGGTGGCGCCTGCTCCACTCGGCGTACAAGGTGTTCAACCGCGGTGCGAAATGCTCGCCCACGCCGGAGTGCTTTTCGGCAGAGCCGGGCGAACCGCCGACCCCGGCCGCAACCACCGATTGACCGTCTACATCCGAACCATCTTCGAGCACTGACATTTTCGCCCATCTGACTCCGACACGACCGTGCGACACCGTCGCGCCCCGATGCCGCTCGGGGGAAGGCAATACATCGGGGCGCGACAGCCTCATCAGAGAGCCGGGCGGGGATTGGAACCCGCCCCGCTCTCGCGTCGAGAGTCTCACAAACCTACCGGTTGCTTCAAGTTTGCTACCAAATGGAAATCACTATTTTCCATTACTCCATAGCAGCTCGGAGCCGACGCGTCCATCAGCATCAAGCATCGAATATGCCCCTGATCAAAGGACTTTCGACCCTTTACGCAGATGACGTCAATATGGTTAGGCGCCTCGCCTCGCTCGAAACCTCACACCAGCCACGACCGCGTTGTGATTGCTATGCATTTGCGCTCTTCGGAGGTCGCCCTGAGGCCAACCGTGAGACATTGAGCGCCTTCCAGCTCCAGAACGTGGACTATCCCGAAACGACGGCAGGCTCCGGCGGGGTCCAGCGGCGGGCGCGGGACGCGGCGGAGGCGACGCCGAAATCGTGTTTGAGTTCTTCCGGGATGGCGTACTGCATGACGCGGCCGCGGGTGAGGGAGCTGAGCTCGAACCAGGTGGTGAGGTGACCGAGGCGGTCCAAGGCCCACTCGCCCAGAGGTGAACTGTCCTCGATGGTTTCGAGGACGCCGAGCAGGGCGGGGGCGGCCTTGATCGCGGTGTCCCAGGCGGTGCGCGGCACGTCGAGCCAGTCGGCGCAGGTGTCGCCGATGAGGTAGCGGATGAGGGCGCCGACCACCGGGTCGAAGAAGGTGCCGGGAACCACCTCCTCATAGAGGTCGATGAGCTGGCGGGTGAGGTTCACCCCCTCCTGGCTCGGCCCCATATGCCGAGTCAGATAGAGATCGAGGTAGGCACGCGCGGCGGCCAGGTCCGTCGGCGCGTGCGCCTGGTCGACGCCCAGCATCGCGCCGACCACCCGCCAAGCGTAGAAGTAGGCCTCGGCGCCGTCCACGCTCATGTGGATGTTCAAGCGGTGCAGGCTGTCGAGCACCAGCATGGAGAACAGCATCTGGCCGCCGATCATGTCCTCCTGGCAGATCGGCGTCCCCCATCGGTCGGTGTCCCAGCGGTTTTCCCGGGCGAGGTGGTGGCGGATGGCGGCATGCAGCAGCCGGACCTTCTGCACGGCGGGCACGAAACGGCTCCCGGCCTCGAACGCGTCGGGCTGCATGAGATACACGGTGAACTGGCCGGTCTCGGCCATGCGTTTGGACGGGTACTCCAGGGAATGGGTGGCCGACAACAGTTTCGCCACCGGTGGCACGACATAGCAGGCCGGCATGGCGGCGAAGGACAGCGCGGTGGAAATGTGCACGTTGTTGTCGATGAAAAACAGCCTGGCCTTCTCCATCTCGTCCCAGTCCACCCACGCGGGCGGGGCCGCGGTCGTGTGCAGGTACTCGCGGGCGGCCTCGGGCAGATCGTCGGGCAGCGGCGAACCGGCGGTGGAGACGTAGCGCATCAGGGTGTTGAACTTGCCCACCTCCCCGCGCTCGAACAGGGTCGCCACGGTGGCGTCGGCGAGTTCGTCCCCGCGCAGTCGCAGCGCGTCCATCGACTCTTGCGTGTAGCTCATCGAAACTCCTTGCCTCGGTAACGAATCAGTAGCGGCGCGTGGTGGCCGCGTGCGCCAGCTCGGTCAGCGCGCGAGCGGCCGGGGCGGGCACGCCGGCCAGGGCGCGCGTCGCCTCCTCGACCCGGGCGGTGATCATCTGCTCGATTCGGCCGGGCGCGCCGACCTCGGTCATCAGGTCGCGCAGGTCGCCCAGGTCGCCGTCGTCAGGTTCGGCGAGGCCGAGCAGCCGGATCAGCCGGGCGCGCTGCAAACTGTCTACGGCGCACCAGGTTTCGGCCAGCAGGGCGGTTGGGCGGCGGGCCCGGAAATCATCGAGATTATCCTTGCCTGTTTCGGCTCGATCGCCGAAGAGGCCGAGCAGGTCGTCACGCAATTGGAAGGCCTCGCCCAGCGGTAAGCCGTACGCGGAGAATGCTTTCCGCAATCGATCGTCCGCGCCGCCCAGCGCCGCGCCGATCAGCAAGGGTTGTTCCACGGTGTACTTGGCCGTCTTGTACCGGATCACCTTCAACGACTCGTTCACCTCCGGAACGGCACCGGTGCAGAGGATTTCGAGGCACTCGCCGGCGATCAAGTCCCGGGCCAGCACCGCCCACAGCGGTCGCGCCCGGGCCAGATACGCCGCGGGCAGGCCGCTGGTCACGAACAGCTGGCCGGCCAGCGCCATCAGCAGATCCCCGACCAGCATGGCCAGGGCCTTACCGGTCTCCTCGCACTCGCGTGCCAGAGGTGCGTGCAAAGCGGTTTGGGCGGTGGGCAATCCGTGCCGTAGCGGGCTGTCGTCGATGATGTCGTCGTGCACGCTCGCCGCCGCGTGCACCAATTCCAAGGCCGCCGCGGCGCGGACGAACGCGTCGCTGTCCGGTTGCCCGGCCGCGCGCCAACCCCAGTAGCAGAATGCCGCCCGTAACCGTTTCCCCTGCCCGCTCGCCAGCACGAGCTGATCGGCGACGGGACGCAGCCGCGGGTCTATGTCGAGCAGTTGGTCGCGTTCCCGTCCGACGAACTCCCCGAGGATGTCGTCGACGCGAGCCTTGAAAGCGCAGGCGTCGTGCCGCTCAGTCCGCACCGGAACCGGACTCACGCGCGACGACCCGCTGCGCGAGAATCTCCATATGCGCCTGCGGCACAAGCACATTCCGGTCAATTGCCAGCCGCCCGCGGGCCTTGAGGTCGTTTTCCGCCGCGCCGGCCAGTCCCGGCAGGTCCGAGCGGCGTAGTAGTCCGAACGCCCGGTCCAGCACCGGGCCGATCCGGCTCAGCGCCAGATCCGCCAGTCCGGCGGCCAGCAGGACCGCGTCCTCGCCCCGGGTTGCGCGCTGATTCGACCTCTGCGACATGCGATCACGCTCCTGTCCCCACCGATCGACATCCGATGCCGTGACCCGGAAACGCTCGACAGGCCCGGTCCAGTCAGTGTGGCAGTGACTGAGCGTGGCCACGCCGAAAGTTCGCCGGACAACCGGTTGTCCTCTCGAATGTCAGCGGCGCGCAGAGCCTTCCGTGCTAATTCGGCTCGACTAGGCGGCGGACCCGGTCGTTGAGGTATCGCTGTTCGGGGACACTCGCGGCGAGTTGGGCTGCCCGCCGATAGCTTTCGATGGCGGCGGTCCGGTCGCCGATCATTTCCAGCAGGTGCGCACGGACTGCGTACGTGCGGTGATGACGTCGCATCGCCGGGTTGTCGAACAGGGGCGCGATCAGGTCCAGGCCCACTTCCGGGCCGACGGACATGCTCAGGGCGACAGCACGGTTGAGCGTCACCATCGGGCCGGGTGCGACACGGTCGAGCATGGCGTAGAGCAGGCCGATCTGCCGCCAGTCGGTGCCGGCCCAGGTGGGTGCTTCCGCGTGTACGGCGGCGATGGCCGCCTGCAGCTGGAACCGGCCGACGTGGCCGCGGGGCAGTACGCGCTCCAGGATGGCGACGCCCTCCGCGATCGAGCCGCGGTCCCATCGGGAGCGATCCTGCTCGGCCAGCGGGACCAGATTGCCGCCCTCGGTGCGGGTCGCCGCGCGCGCGTGGGTGAGCAGCATGAGCGCGAGCGCGCCCGCGACCTCGTCGTGATCCGGTATCGCACAATGCAATTGGCGGGTGAGCCGGATCGCTTCGCCGGTCAGGCTCCAATCCAGCAGTGCGCCACCGCCCGACCGGGTGTGCCCCTCGGTGAACATCAGGTGGCACACGTCGAGGACGGACGCGATGCGCTGCGGCAGCTCCGCATCACTCGGCAGCTCGAATACCGCGCCGGCCGAGCGCAGGGTCGACCGGGCTCGGGTCAGCCGTTGCGTCATGGTGCGGGGCGGGACGAGGTAGGCGGCGGCGATCTGGTCGGTGCTCAGGCCGCCGACCGCGTGCAAGGTCAGCGCGACCTGTGAGGAGCGGCTCAGACTCGGATGGCAGCACAGCACGAACATCGGCAACATGTCGTCGCCGGCCGACGCCTGATCCGCCGACGGCGCGAAAGACGCGTCGCCGGTCGCTGCCGCGGCCACCGCTTCCTCGCGTCCCGCGCGGGCCCGGTCGGCCCGCACCCGGTCGATCAATCGGCGCGAAGCCACGGTGATCAGCCAGCCGCGCGGATTGGCGGGCACCCCGTCGCGCGGCCACTGGGTCGCCGCCGCCTCCGCCGCCTCCTGCGCGGCGTCCTCGCAGTCGCCGAGGTCGCCGTGCCTGCGCAGCAGGGCGGCGAGGACGTGCGGCGACTCCTGCCGCCACACGTCCTCGACCACCCGGTCGCTCACTGGTCGTCGCCGCCCGGCCACATCGCGGGCCGCAGCTCGACGGTTTCGCCCGGACCGGCGAACTGCGCGGTGATCTCTTCGGCGCGGGCGTGGCTTTCCACATCGATCAGGAAGAAACCGGCCAGATGCTCCTTCGCCTCGGAATAGGGCCCGTCGGTGACCAGCGGTTTCCCGTCACCCCATCGGTACAGCCGGGACGACTCGGGGGCGCCGAGGGCCTCCCCCGTCACCAGCTCACCCTTCTCCTGCATCTCGCCGAGCAGCTTCTCGAAATCGGAGTTCAACCGATCCCGCTGCTCCTGCGGCATCGCCTGGACCTCGGGCAGATAGTCGCCGGTCGGATGTCCCCAGGGTTGCGGGTTGGAGTGAATCAGGATCACGTACTTCATCACGGCTCCTTCAGGTTCGCGGATGCGCCCGGTCGACCCATCCTTACCCGAAACGTCGGAGCGGAGGCGACGATGTCTACATCGTCGCCTCGGGAAAACCGAGTTGCCAGGTCCGCTGCCGGTGGGGTTGGCTGGAAGTCCCATGGCGCACATAGATATCGCGGACCTCGACTACTTCCTCCCGGATGGGCGACAGCTGCTCGACGGGATCGGCTTCCGGATCGGCGAGGGGGTCAAGGCGGCGTTGATCGGGCCGAACGGCACCGGGAAGACGACTTTGCTCGGGCTCATCGCCGGCGATCTGACGCCCGACGGTGGCGCGGTGACCCGGTCCGGGAATCTGGGGGTGATGCGGCAGTTCGTCGGGCAGGTCGACGACGAGTCCACGGTGCGTGACCTGCTGATCGCGGTCGCCGCGCCCGCGGTCCGGGCGGCCGCGATGGCGCTCGACGCCGCCGAGAACGCGTTGATCGAGCAGGACGAGCAGTCGACCCAGCTCGCGTACGCGCACGCGCTGACGGACTGGGTCGATGTCGGCGGGTATGACGCCGAGACGTTTTGGGACCGGGTGACCACCGCCGCCCTTGGCGTCCCGTTCGACCGGGCCAAATGGCGGTCGGTGCGCACGCTCAGCGGCGGTGAGCAGAAGCGGGTCGTGCTGGAGGCGTTGTTCGCCGGGCCCGACGAACTGCTGCTGCTCGACGAGCCGGACAACTACCTCGACGTTCCGGGCAAGCAGTGGCTGGAACGGACGATCGCCGAGTCGGACAAGTCGGTGCTGTTCGTCAGCCACGATCGCGAGCTCATCGCGAACGCCGCCACCCGGATCGTCACCCTGGAACCCGGGGTCAGCGGCGCGACGTCCTGGATTCACGGCGGCGGCTTCGCCGGATATCAGCAGGCGCGCGAGGACCGTAATTCGCGCCTGGCCGAATTGCGCAGGCGCTGGGACGAAGACCACGCCAAGTTGCGCGCGCTGGTGCTGCGGTTGCGGGAGAAGGCCAAGTTCAACGACGGTGTCGCGGCGCGCTATCACGCCGCGCAGACCAGGTTGGCCAAGTTCGAGGCGGCCGGTCCGCCGGAGGCGATTCCGTTGCGGCAGAACGTATCCGTGCGGTTGCGCGGCGGCCGGACCGGACGGCGCTCGCTGGTGTGCAGCCGGCTCGAACTCACCGGTTTGATGCGGCCCTTCGACGCGGAGATCTGGTATGGCGATCGGGTTGCGGTGCTGGGCGCCAACGGATCCGGCAAGTCGCACTTTCTCCGGCTGCTGGCCGCGGGCGGCACCGATCCGGAGAACGAGCACCGGCCGATCCAGGACATCGAGCTCGCGCCGGTGCCGCACACCGGCACCGCCGTGCTCGGCGCGCGGGTTCGGCCGGGCTATTTCGCGCAGACCCATTCGCGACCGGACCTGTCCGGCCGGACACTGCTGGAGATCCTGCATCTCGGCAACGAACACCGCGACGGTATGGGCCGCGAGGCCGCCACCCGCGTGCTCGACCGCTACGGCCTGGCCCGCGCCGCCGAACAGCGCTACGACGAACTCTCCGGCGGTCAGCAGGCCCGGCTGCAAATCCTGCTGCTCGAACTGTCCGGGGTGACCATGCTGCTGCTCGACGAGCCCACCGACAACCTCGACCTGCACTCGGCCGACGCGCTCGAGCAAGGCATCGCCGAGTTCGCCGGCACCGTCATCGCCGTGACCCACGATCGCTGGTTCGCCCGCGAATTCGATCGCTTCCTGGTCTTCGGCTCCGACGGCACCGTCTACGAACGCGACACTCCGGTCTGGGACGAGACGCGGGTAAACCGTACGCGCTGAACGCTTCTCGGAGGTCGCCTACTTCAGCACCTGGTAGCGCAGCAGGAGCAGGCCGTTGGCGAACGCGGTGGCCTCGGCCAGCTTCAGTTCGCGCCGGTCCTCGAACACGCGGGCGCCCTTGCCGCGGGTGACCGGGCAGACCCGCATCTGGACCTCGTCGACCAGGCCGGCGTCGAACAGGAAACGGACGAGCGTCAGACTCCCCCACACCCAAATGTCCTTGCCGTCCTGCTGTTTGAGTTCGCGGATGGTGGCGGCCGGGTCCCGGGTGACGGTCGCGGCGGGAAAGTCTCCCCAGGGCGCGTCCTCGAGCGTCGACGAGGCAACGAACTTCGTGAGCTTGTTGACCTTCTCCCCGAACTCGCCCTGATCTTCCGCGTAGGGCCAGTAGTCCTTGGACTGAGCGTAGGTGTTCGCGCCGAGAATCATCGTGTCCACCGAGTCCATGAACCCCATCACGCTGGCCTTGTACACCGGGTCGGACTTGTCGGAAAACGGCTCCGCCGTAACAAAACTCAGCCCCCCATCCTCCTCCGCAACAACATTGTCGACCGTAACCCACTGCTGAACAATGACCTTGCGCATAACCCTGCTCCTCCTCGCCTACGCGACCCCTGCTGGCCGCTCCCCCCTGGGACGAAGCCACCACCCCGTTCTCGACATCCGAACGCGAAAGAATTTGAGCCGGTTCGGGCTACATCCACTCGGTGAGGCGGATGATGATGCCGTTGGGGTCTCGCATTTGGAAGTAGCGTTCGCCTGAGCTGCCTTCCCATTTGGAGAATACGGGGGGTGTGATGATTTCTATGCCGGTTTGCCGGAGGCGGGTGTACTCGGCGTCGACGTCGTCGATGACCAGCACGATGATCATTCCCTTGGTCAGGGGGCCGGCTACGGATTCGGGGATGAAATCCGGTGCGCCTACGCGCAGGAAGGCTATGTGGAGATCCGCTTCGGCCGAAAAGACCACGGCCAGGCCGTCATCGGAGATGGTGTCGGTGAAGCCGAGATGTTCGGTCAGGAAATCCGCCGAGACATCCGGATCGGGGACGTTGACCATTATCGCGCCGCCGAGGACGTTCAAACGTACCGCCTCCCTTACACCGGGTCAGGTTGCGGAGAATTTGCTCGAATGATCCTAACTCCTCGCGCCCGCCCGACCCAGTGGCCTGCGCCACTCGACGCGCCCCAGCCCGGACTATCCGAGTAATCGGCGGATGACGGCCGCGGCGGCGTCGATGTCGTCGGGTTCACCGGTGATGAGTTCGCGGAAGTAGAAGGACTCGCCGATTCGGACGATGGCGTAGGCGAGGGTGTGGGCGTCGATGTCGGCGGGCTGGCCGATGTCCTCGTGGATGAGTTGCGCGATGCTCGCCACGAACCGTCGCTGGATCACGCCGTCGCGGGAGGTCAGGACCTGTAAAGCGGTGTCGGTGTGCTGCGCGACGAAGGTTCGCATGGCCGGGTAGCCGGCGGACAGATACAGGCAGCGCCGGACTATTTCGGTGACGCCGGCCGCGCCCTGCCCGCCGCACTCCCGGCGGATCTGCGCGAACCCCGCGGTGGCGATCACCCAGATGACCTCGCCGAGGATCCGCGTCCGGTCGCCGTAGCGCCGATACAGCGTCGAACGGCCGATGCCGGCGGCGGCGGCGAGCGCCCTGGCGTCGATCCAACCGTCGCGCAGGAACATCTCCACTGCGGCGCGCAGCACGGGATCGGTCGAGGTCAACTGGGGAACTGGGGAATCTGGCGGCGCGGGCGTCATCGATTCTAGTGTGGCATGGGACACCATTGATCGAGTGTCCCAGCCCTGGCCGACCATCCGAGCCACGGCGATTCGCATTGATTTCGCACAGGAGAATTCCGATGTCCAAGCGACCCGTTTTCATGGCCATCCTGCTCACCCTCGCGGGCACCGTCGCCGCACCGGTCGCCGCCGCCGAACCGGAGGCGACGACGTCCGCATACCCCGCCTATGTTTCGCTCGGCGATTCGTATACGTCGGGCTCGTTCCTGCCGTTCGTCGCTCCCCTCTGTGCCAGGAGCGACCGCAACTACCCCCGGCTGGTCGCCGCCGCGATCAAACCCAGAACGTTCGCCGACGCGAGCTGCGCCGGCGCGACCACCAAGGCCATGACCGACCCTCAGGTAGCCACCGGCAACCCACCACAGTTCGACGCCCTGAGACCGGACACCGCCCTGGTCACCCTGGGCATCGGCGGCAACGACATCCCCGCCTTCGACGTCGTCTTCAACTGCGGAGTGCGGGACGCGGCCGTCCCGCACGGCTCCCCCTGCAAGGACTTCTACACCAGAGGCGGCACCGATACGCTGGCCGAGCAGGTGCGTGCCGTCGCCCCCAAAGTCGGTGCGGCACTTGACGATATCCACCAACGATCGCCGAAGGCCAAGGTGCTGCTGATCGGTTACCCGGTGGTGCTGCCCGAGACCGGCCCCGGTTGCTGGCCGATCGTCCCGATCTCCGACGGCGACGTCCCCTTCCTGCGGGACCAGATAAAGCTGCTAAACCAGGTCCTCATCGAACAGGCCTCGCGCCACGGCGCGACCTATGTGGACACCTACTCCAGCAGCATCGGCCACGACATGTGCCAGGCCCCGGGCACGAAGTGGCTCGAAGGCCCCATCCCCACCGACCCGGCCGCCCCGCTGCACCCGAACGAGCTCGGCGCGCAGAACCAAGCCCGTCAGGTCCTGGCCGAGCTGCGCCGCTAGTTCTCGGTCACCACGGAACGACACCCTCGTCGTCGAAGAAGCCGCCGCGCGGTCCGTCGTCGGGGAGGGTGGCGAGCCGGACCGCGATCGCGGCGCCTTGCTCGGGTGTGCGCGGAGCGTTGAATCCGGTGAAATCGGTGGCCACATGACCGGGACAACCCGCGTTCACCATGATGTTCGTGTCCGCGAGCCGGCGAGCGTACTGGGTCGTTATGCCGTTGAGGAACGTCTTCGACGGAGCGTAGGCGCTCAGTACCGGCCCGGGCTGCAAGGCCAACGAGCCCATGGAGCTCGACATGTTGACGATGCGCGGCGACTCCGCCCGGCGCAGCAGCGGAAGCATCGCGTTCGTCACCCGGACGACCCCGAACACGTTGGTATCGAGGACATTCCGGACCAGATCCAGGTCCAGGGTGGTCGGATCCTGTGCGCCACCGTCGATCCGGCCGGAAATGCCCGCGTTGTTGACGAGCACATCGAGCCGCCCTGTCGTCTCCTCGATGGCCGCGGCCGCCGCGGCGGCACTCTCGTCGGAGGTGACGTCGAGCGCGACCCCGAACGCGTCCACGCCTGCGGCACAGAGCTTCTCGACCGCCTCCGCGCGCCGGACCGCATCCCGGGCCCCCACGGCGACGGTGAAGCCGAGCGCCCCGAGTCCCTGTGCGATGGCGAAGCCGATTCCCTTGTTCGCGCCGGTAACCAGTGCGGTCTTCGTATTGTTCACGCGCTCAATCCTCGTCACCGCCCGCGCTCACTGTCCAAGACCGCCTCAGTACACCGTGATACCCACCAGGTATCAGGCGGTAGTCTTCGCCGGTGTCCGATCTCGAAACCCGCGAACTCCGCTACTTCGTCGCCGTCGCCGAGGAACTGCACTTCGGCCGCGCCGCCGTGCGGCTCGGCATCGCCCAGCCGCCGCTGTCCCGGGCGATCAGCCAGCTGGAGAAGCGGCTCGGCGTCCGGCTCCTCGACCGCGACCGTCGCGGGGTGGCGCTCACCGACGCGGGCCGGGTGCTGCTGCACGAGGCCGGTGCCGCCCTGGACGCGGTCGCGGCCGCCACCCGCCGCACTCAGCGCGCCGGAAATCCCAAGCGGCCGTTGGTCCTTGCGACCAAGGCCGGCGCAGCCCACGAACTGCTGCAACAGCTCCTCGTCACCTTCGAACGCGACCCGGAGGTGGCGCCGGTCGAGGTCCTGCTGTGCGAGGTCGGCGAGCAGGCGGGCCTGCTCCGCAACGGACGCGCCGACGTGGCGCTCATGCACCAGCTCTACGACGACCTGGCCGGCTTCGACACCGAGGAGCTCTACTCCGAAGGCCAGGTCGCGATCCTGCCTGCCGGGCATCCGCTCGCGGCCCGCGATCAGCTCACCCTGGCCGACGTCCGCGATGTGCCGGACCTGCCGATCGCCCGCTGGCCCCAACTCGACGGCACCTACCCCGACGGCCCCGGCCCGGAGGTACGCACCCAGTCCCAGCTCGCCCAGCTCGTCGCCCTCGGCCGGACCCTGCTCGTCATCCCGACCTCCAGCCGCGCCTGGCAGTGGCCCGGCCACGTCGCGGTACCCGTCGTCGACGCACCGATATCCACCACCGTGATCGCCTGGCCGTCGACCTGCCGTTCCACCGCGGTGGCCGCACTCGTCCGCTCGGCGGCCACGCTCCGCGACCCCCGAAACGCCGGCTGAAAGCCGGAACCCGGGGCAACCGCGCCGGTCCGTTGAGTGACAACAGATCTCGACGGCGACCCGGGGCGGCTGGTCGACTCGACCGTATGCAGACTTTCGACCATATCTTCGTCGGCGGCGGGCATAACGCGCTGGTCGCGGCCGCCTATCTCAGCAGGGCCGGCTACGAGGTCCTCGTCGTCGATCGCAACGATCGGGTCGGCGGATTCGTGCGCAGCGCCGAGCTGGCGCCGGGGGTGACCTACGACCCGTTCTCCTCCGCGGTGCCGCTGTTCGTCAGTGGTCCCGCCTGGCGCGACCTCGGCCAGGAACTGCAGAAGCAGGGCTTGGAGATCCTGCAGCCCGAATTCCCGACCGGTGTGTCGATGGAAGACGGCACCACCGCGGTGTTCCCCCGCGACCCCGTGGCGCTGGCCGAGGAGGCCGAGCGCCTGCATCCGGGCGACAGCTCGGCGGTCGCCGAGGTCGTCTCGGCGCTGGGACCCGCGACCGGCGAGATCTTCGGGCTGATGAGCCAGGACCTGACCGCGGATGCGGCCCGGACCACGCTGGCCCGATTGGTCAGTGACGGCAGAGGTTGGTCCCAGATCGCCGAAACCGCGGTGGACACCGCGCGCTCGGCCGTGTCCGAGATCGAATCCCCCGCCATGCGAAGCCTTTTCGGCTCGTGGCCGGCGCACGTGAGCCATGGGCCGGACGATGCGGGCGGCGCGTTCTGGGCCACCATCTTCCCGCTCGGCTTCACCGCGGCGGGCAATCCGATCCCGCAGGGCGGCATCGGCACACTCGCCGAGGCGCTCGGCGGCATCATCACCGACAACGGCGGGGTGGTGCAGACCGGCGCCACCGTCACCCGGATCCGGGTCGCCGACGGTCGCGCGGTCGGCGTGCAATTGTCCGACGGCAGCGCGTACCGCGCCCGCAACAGCGTCGTCGCCTCGGTCAATCCGGACCAGCTCTACGAGTGGCTGCTCGCGGAAGCCGAAGTGCCCGAACGCATTCTGTCGCAGGCCCGCCGATACCGGTACGGCACCGGGCTGTTCCAGCTGCACCTGGCCACCTCGGCGCCGATTCCGTGGGCGGACAAGCGATTCGAGCGGATCGGTCAGCCGTTCCTCACCGATTCCCTGGACGGGCTGTCACTGCATGTCGCGCAGGCGCGGGCCGGCCTGATGCCCGCGTGGCCGACGATGACCGTCGACTGCCCGACCGCCCACGATCCGACCCGGGCGCCCGCCGGCACCAGCGTGTTGCGCGTCCAGGTCACCGACGTGCCCTGCCGGCCGCGCGGCGACGCGGCGGGGCTGATCACCACCGACGGCAGCTGGAACACCGACGTGGTGAACCGCTTCGCCGATCGGGTGCTCGAGGTCGTCGAACGGCACGTCCCCGGCCTGACCGCGACCATCGTCACCCGGGCGATCGTCACCCCGGCCACGCTCGCCGCGTTCAACCCCAACAGCGGCCCCGGCGACCCCTACGGCGGCGCACAGGATCTCGCCCAGAGCTTCGCGCTGCGTCCGATCGCGGCCGCCCCCGGCCACCGCACCTTCATACCGAATCTCTACGTACTCGGCGCGGGCACCTGGCCCGGGGCGGGCGTCTCCGGAAATTCCGGCTATATCGTCGCCCAGTATCTACTCGACTCCTGAGCACCGCGCAGCGACCATCGGCGCTACCGAAAACCGTTTGCCAGCAGGGTCTTCAACTGATCATACGGGAGGGCAGGCGAGAAGTGACCGTCCCGGCCGGTCATCGAGGTGTTCACGATGAGCGCGTTCAGTACCGCCTCCTCCACGGCCTCGACGACCGCGGTGTACATCGGATCCATGCGGTTCCACGGCAGGCGCGTACTGCCGACCAGGTCGGCGGCGGTGGGCTCGCCGTGCGGAAAACCGGTGTCGGAGGGGCGGTCTCCGGCGGTGGAGAAGGCGAGGAACAGGTCGCCGGAGAAGAGGCTGCCGGTGGTGCCGGTGCGGGCCAGGCCGAACGGGACGCGGCGGGCCATGGCGGTGCACTGCAACGGATCCAGCGGGGCGTCGGTCGCGACGACGACGATGACCGAACCGGCGCCGCCGGGCGCGGCGGGTTGCCGGCCGGGCGGGGTGCCCCACTCCGTGGTTTCCATCGGATTGCCGACCTCGAGCCGGTCACCGACGCGCTGCCCGCGGATCGTGAGCTCGTGCCGGGAGCCGAAGTTCGCTTGCAGGAACACCCCGACGGTGTAGGTCTGGGCCCCGAATTCGACCAGGCGCGACGCGGTGCCGCTGCCGCCTTTGAAGGCGTAGCAGTTCATTCCGGTGCCGCCGCCGACGGAACCCTCTTCGAGCGGCGCACAGCGTGCCGAATCCAGCGCTGTGACAACGAGTTCCGGCGTCACGTGCCCGCCGTTGATGTCGTTGAGGTAGCCGTCCCAGGTTTCGGCGCACACCGGCAGCAGCCACTCCCGGGCGAGCGCCGGATGGGCCTGGTTGATCCAGCGGATGGCCCCGGTGTGGCAGGCGCCGATGGCATGGGTGTTGGAGATCGTGACCGGCATCGACAGCTGGCCGACCTCGTCTATCCATGCGGTGCCGGTCATTTCGCCGTTTCCGTTGAGCGAGTAGCGGCCCGCGGCGCACGGACGGCCGACACCCGAACGTCCGCGCGGCAGAATCGCGGTCACGCCGGTGCGCGCGGGTCCCGCACCCATCCGCAAGACGCCGTCCCCCTGAATCAGCGTCTGGTACCCCACCTCGAGGCCGGCCACGTCGGTGATGGCGTTCCACGGACCCGGGGTACCGCTCGGCGCGAGGCCGAGTGCACGCGCCCGCGGGCGCCCATCGGGGGAAAACGATCGATGATCGGTCATCGGTCATCCTTCGGTGTCGTGATGTCGGGGCAGTGCGTGGCCGTCCGCGCATAGGAGCAGATCAGTTCGGCCGCACGGGCTTTCGTGATGGACCGGTTGCGGCTGACGATGTGCAGGCCGTAGGCGTCCTCCAGCGCGACCAGATTCGCGGCGACATCGAAGACCGGCGCGTCGATGGTGAAGTGCCCCTGCGCGACTCCCACCTCCAGCGCGCTCAGATACACCGCGACCTGCTGTTCGAACAGCGCGGTGATCCGGTCGCCGTGCTCGGCGGCGACGCTGCGATAGGCGGCCAGCCGGTACAGCGCGACGACCAGTTCATCGGCGTCCGAGGCGGGCAGACCCGCCCAGATCAGCGCGCCGATCTTCGCGCGGGCGTCGCTGATGGTGGCGACCATGGCCAGCCGCCCGCCGAAGAACCGATCGCTGGCGTCGCGGTGGACCTCCCGCAGCAAATTGTCCAGATCGTCGAAGTAGTAGTGCACCGTCGCCGGCGAGACGCCCGCGACCTCGGCGACCTCACGGATCTTGAGTTTGCCCACGCCACGGTCGGACACCGCGGTCAGCGCCGCGTCGAGGATCACCCGCCGCGCCCGCTCCTGATCCTTGTGCCGTGCCATCCGCCCCTCCTGTTGCCTCACGTTGATGACGAATTAATTATTTGTAACCTCGAAAACCGGACTTTCTCAGCCGCTTTGGTCCATTCTTTGACTGTACATCAAAGAAAGGACCGGCCATGGCGACCCAGACCACCGGCCAGACTGCCGACGACGACCATCAACACCCCCGCTACCGCCAGCAGCTCTCGCGCGCGCTGGGCATGGGGGAGAACATCCTGATCACGCTGTCGTCGGTGACGCCGGCCTCCAGCGTGTTCATCATCATTCCGTCGATCCTGCTGGCGGCGGGCGGTGCGTCGGTCCTGACCCTGGCCATCGCCGCGGTGGCGTCGGTGTTCATCGGTCTCTGCTACGCCGAGCTCGCGGCGGCCTATCCGATCACCGGCGGCGAATACACCTGGGCCGCAAGGCTACTCGGCCGGCCGATCGGGTTCGCCCTGTTCGCCCTGACCCTGGTGAACGGGGTGCTGATCATCTCGGTCATCGCCCTCGGCACTGGCGACTACCTGGGCGTCGCGATACCTTCGCTCGGCGGCAAGTGGGTGGGCATCGGTGTGATCGTGGTGACCACCGGCATCGCGGTGCTCAACATCAAGGCCAACGCCTGGGTGACCGGCGTCTTCCTGTTCATCGAGATCGCGGCGATCGCGGTGCTGGCGTTCCTCGGCTTCACCAATGTCGAACGCGGACCGGCGGAATGGGTGCACGCGATCACGATGACCGACGCGGGCCCGGCTCCGGTGAGCGCGGGCGCGCTGGCCGCGCTCATCCCGGTGGCCCTGTTCGGCTACAACGGCTACGGTGCCGCGGTCTACTACGCCGAGGAGACGAAGAACGCGACGCGCACGATCGGCCGGGTGATCATGGTCTGCCTGGCCGCCACCGTGGCCATCGAGATCATCCCGCTGGCCGCGGTGGTGCTCGGCGCCCCGTCGATGACCGACCTGCTGAGCAGCCCGGCACCGATGAACTACTTCCTCACCGAACGCGGCGGATCCGCGGTGAACACCCTGGTGAGCGTCGGCATCGCGATCGCGATCGTGAACGCGGTGATCGCCATCATCCTGCAGATCTCCCGCCTGCTGTTCGCCTCGGCGCGCGACCGCAGCTGGCCGGACCCGATCGATCGGGCACTGGCCGGCGTGCACCCGCGCTGGCACACACCGGTGGTGGCAACGGTCGTGGTCGGGGCGCTGGCCGCCGTCGCGGCGACCGTCTTGCCGCTGTCCTGGTTGATCACCGCGACCGGCGCGGGACTGGTCATGGTGTATCTGTTCGTCGCGCTGGCCGCATTCCGGGTGCGCGGCCGCCCGGCCACCGGCGGCTACCGGATGCCTTTGTGGCCGCTGCCGCCGGTCATCGTCGTCGCCGCCATGGGCTACGCGGGCTACAGCGTGATCGACGCGTCCTGGCAGCAGATGGTGGTCGCCGTCGCCGCCATGCTCCTCGGCTGCGCCTACTACCTGCTCTACCTGCGTCCGCGACCGGAGCGCTGGAAGCTGCCCGACCCCATTCAGGAGTCGTGAGCCGACGCCGAGATCGGTTGCGCGCGTTGCGCGCACCGGTACTCGTGCGGGCTGATGCCGTACGCGGCGCGGAACGTCCGGCTGAAGTGCGCGGGGTCGGGGAAACCCCAGCGCGCGGCGATGGCCGCGATCGAGCGGTCCCGGCGCAGCGGGTCGCGCAGGTCGCGACGGCAGCGCTCCAGCCGCCGCTCCCGGATCCAGCCCGCGACGGTGGTCGACTGCTCGTGAAAGAGCTTGTGCAGGTAGCGAGTCGAGATGTAGTGCGCGGTGGCGATCCGCTGCGGCGAGAGATCACCGTCGCCCAGGTGTCCCTCGATGTACGACATGACCTGTGCGGTCAGCGGGCGGCGCACCGCGGTCCGGGCGGTGGCGAGCAGGTCGAGGCGGCCGGCCAGCACGGTGACGAGCAGGTCGACGATGTTGTCGGCCAGGCGCGTCTCGGCCGGTCCGGTCACCTCGTCGAGGTGGCCGGACAGCTCGCGCAGCAGCATCGACAGCAGCGCGCCCGCGCCGTGGTCGCCGGGGACCCGGCGCGCGGTGACGGCGGCGATCCGGTCCTCCGGCAGGCACAGCAGCCGCCGCGGCAGCATGAGCACCAGCTGCCGATAGGGGCCGTCGAACGCCATCGAGTAGGGCCGACTGGTGTCATATATCGCGAAATCGCCCTCGGCCAAGCGGGTTTCGCGGTCGTCCTGGGTGAGCAGGCAGTTGCCGTGCAACTGCACGCCCAGCTTGTAGCACTCGGGATCGGAGCGCGCGATCAAGGCCGGGGTCCGGTGCACCAGATGCGGAGTGGCCCCGACCTCGGTCACCTGCAGCGCGCCCAGCGCGACGCTGCGCAGCCGCCCGTCGAAGGGTGCGGGGCCGACGCGCTCCACCTGTAGCGGCACGAAAGTGTGCGAGACGGCGTCGCGGAAGCTGTCGAATCGGTCCACGCGCGAGAACCGCGGCGGAATCGCCACCGGCATGTGCCCTCCTCGATGATGCGGCACTGGCAGGTAACGATCATATACGATTTCGTAGCTGAGATTCTATGCGACAGTGGAACATTCTCGCCCGTGCCCGGGTCAGGCGGCTCCGGTGTTCATAGCGTGCAACACCGTGTGCGGATCGATCCGATCCCCTTCCAACGTCACGCACAATCGCCCGCGATACAGCACCAGCACCCGATCACAGAGCGTCGCGAGCTCGTCGAGGTCCGTCGAGCACAGCAGCACCACCGTGCTCGCCGCCGCGGCACGCAGCAGGGCGTGAATCTCCGCCTTGCCGCCGACATCGACGCCGCGGGTGGGGTCGTCGAGCAGCAGCACGGCCGGCTCGGCCGCCAGCCATTTGGCGATGACCACCTTCTGCTGGTTCCCGCCGGACAGCAGGCCGCAGGCCAGGTCGACGTCGGCGGCGCGAATACGGAACCGGGACACCAGCTCTCGCGCCCTGGCCCGCAACCGGCCCGGCGTCAGCAGCGCGCCGTCGCGGGCCAGCGCCACCGACCGGATCTGGGCCATGTTCTCCCACAACGGCTTGTCCAGCATGAGCCCGATCCGCCGCCGATCGCCGGAGACCAGCGCGACCCCGGCGGCGATCGCGGCCCGCAGCCCCGACGGACCGGATCGACCGTCCGGCAGGGTGATTCGACCGGCGCTCGGTGCGCGCAGCCCGGCCACGACTTCGAGAACGGCGCTGTGCCCGGAACCGACCAATCCGGCGATGCCGACGATTTCTCCTGGCGCGGCGCTGAATTCGATCCCGTGCAACCGGCCGGGCACGTCGACACCCCGTACCCGTAACGCACCGGAGACCGGCTCGGCCGCCCGCGCCACCGTGACCTCCGGCGCGGCGGTATCCCGTTCGCCCAGCATGGCCGTCACCACCTGGTCCAGGTCCAGCTCGACCCGTGGCATCGCCGCGAGCACCGTCCGCCCGTCGCGCAGCACGGTGATCTCGTCGCACAGCGCCAGGGTCTCCTCCAGGATGTGCGACACGAACACCACCGCGACGCGCCGTTCCCGCAGTACCCGAACGATATTCAGCAACCTGCGGGTGCCCGCCTCGTCCAGCGCGGAGGTCGGCTCGTCGAGGATCAGCACCCGCGGCTCGGTGATCAGCGCCTTGGCGATCTCCACCAGCTGCCGCTGCGCCAGCGACAACGTCCCGAGCTCGCGGCGCACGTCCACATCCAGCCCGAGCTGCGCCAGCACCGGCTCGGCCCGCTCGACCATGGCCGCTCGATTCCGGAACGGCCCGCGGGTGGGCTCGCGCATCGGATACAGATTCGCCAGCACATCCAGGTCGGGAAACAGGTTCAATTCCTGTGACACCACCGCGACCCCGTTCCGGGCGGCCTCGGCTGTCGAGCCGAACGACACCGGCCGACCGCCGAGCAGCAGGCTGCCGCGATCGGGCGTCACGGCACCGGACACCACCTTGATCAGGGTGGACTTGCCGGCGCCGTTCTCCCCCAGCAGCGCGTGCACCGATCCCTCGCGGACGGTCAGCCGCGCGTCGCGCAGGGCGGTGACGCCGCCGTAGGCTTTGCCGACGCCGCTGACCTCGAGCATTGGCGCGCCGGTCATTTCGCTTCGGCCAACGGACGCAGGTAACTCCCGGGATCGGCGAGCTGGCGGGCGGCCGCGTCGGCGAACCACTGCCGCCGGCTCTGGTCGCTCTGCTGACGCGCGATGATGTCGTCGATGTTGGCGGCATTGATGATCAGTCCACCGGGATTCCACCAGCCCTGGGTCAGCGGCTTGCCGGTGCGCGCGTGCTCGGCGAGCAGCCGGATCGCGATGTAGCCCTTGAGCCAGTGCTCCGGTGAGGCGAGCGCGGCCACGTAGCCGTCCTTCACCCCGATCAACGCCTGCGCGTCCGGATCACAGGAACCGACGAGCATCCGGCGGCCGGTGTTCTTCTGGATCAGCGACAGCGACACCGCGTCGGACGCGCCCGCGCCGAGGTAGGCGACCGCGTCCGGATGCGCCTTCACCGTGTTGTTCCACTTGTTGTAGTTGTCCGTGGGTTCGGAGCCGGTGTCGAACGGCCCGAGCACGGTCAGGGTCGGACGCTGTTCTTGCAGAACGGCTTTCATGCCGTCCAGTCGTTGACTGAGCAGATCCAGGCCCGGGATGTCGTTGCCGAGGACCACCTCGCCGGTGGTACCGGCCGGAATCCGCTTGATGATCTCGGTGGCGAGGCTGCGGCCGAGTTCGGTGTTGTCGTTGCCGACGTACAACTCCACCTTCGCCCCGGCCGGCGGCACGGTGTCGACGGTGGCCAGCGGCACGCCCGCGGCGGCCGCCTGCTGGAGCGGGCGGACGAACAGGTCGGGGGTGAGCGTTTCCATCGCGACGCCGTCCCGCGCGGTGCGCACCGCAGCCTGGAACTGCGACACCTCCTGCGGGCCGTTGATCGACGGCGGCGCGGTCTCGGTCAGGTCCACATCACCGGCGTCCGCGGCGCCCGCCGCGGCGCCCAGCGCCATCTCCTGGAACGGATTCTGCGAGGTGGTGGCGTAGACGAACGCCATGTGCAGCGTGCCGGTCTTCGGCCCGCCTGCGCCGGTGCCGCTGCTGCCGCACGCGACCAAGACCAGCGCGCAGCTCGCGACCGCCGCGTGCCACCATGTGCTCGATCGATTCATCACGATCCCTTTTCCTTCGAAAGATGTTCGCTAGAGCCCGAATTCGGACCGTTTCGCGCGCCGTCGGCTGCGCAACAGACTGTCGATGGCCACCGCGATCAACACGACGACCCCGCTGGCGAACGCGCTCCAGTTGACCGGGATGTCGAAATACACCAGCCCGCTGGACACCACGCTCAGCAGCACCGCCCCCGCGACCGCGCCGACCACCGTCGCGCTGCCCCCGCGCAGCGGCGTGCCGCCGATCACCGCGGCCGCGATGGCCTGCAACTCGAACCCGGTGCCGACGTTGGGATCACCCGAGGTGAAGAACGCCAGGCCGAGCACGCCGGCCAGCCCGCACAGCGCGCCGACACCCATCAGCACGAGCAGCCGCGTGCGTCCCGTCGAGATGCCGGAGAACCTGGCGGCCTCCGGATTCGATCCGATGGCCCGGACCCGATAACCGAACGGGGTCAGGCGCAGGATCACCGTGAGCACCGCGGTGACCACGAGCAGCACCCACACGCTGACCGGCAGACCGAGCCGGTCACCGCCGGCCATCGTGAAAAACGAGTTCTGCAAGGGCAATCCGTTGACCTGCTGACCGTTGCTCCACGCCGCCGCCAGCCCGCGATAGACCTGCATCGTCGCCAGGGTCGCCACGATCGCGGGAATCGCGATCACCTGCACGACGAGTGCGTTGACCAGACCGAGCAACGCGCCGAACACGATCGCGGCGCCCGCGGCCAGCCACGGATCGACCCCCGACCGCATCAGCACGGCCGCGGTGATCAGCGACAACCCGAACCCGGCACCGACCGACAGGTCGATCTCGCGCATCGCCAGCAGGAACGCCATCCCCGCGGCAAGCAGTCCGACATACACCGAACTCTGCAAGACATCCCGAATCTGCCCGGCGCTCAAGAAGTCCGGATGCAGCACCCCGATCAGGATCACCAGGGCGACGGTCGCCAGCAGCACACTGTTGGACTCGGTGTGCAGCATCCGCCGCAGCAAGGGGGTGATACCGGCCGGGGCGGTGGCGGGCCGGGTTGCCGGTTCACGCTGTTCGGTGTCATTGGCGGTCACGATCGCGTTCCTGTCGTCGAATGTGCGAACCAGCTTCCGGCACCGGGCCCGAGATCCCTTGTCCCTGCGTGCACAGTCCTTGTCCGCCAGAACACCCAGCTCGGGCAGACCTCGAATCCGCCGGTCCGCGCCGGATACCTTCGGCGCCACAACAGCGATGCGGAGATCCGGATGGATATGACGAAACGATTGGCGGGACAGGTCGCCCTGATCACCGGCGGCGGCACCGGCATCGGCGCGGCCGCCGCCCGGCGGCTGGTCGCCGAGGGCGCGGCGGTGGTGCTGTGCGGCAGGCGGCGCGAACCGCTCGACGCGGTGGCCGCCGAGCTGGGCGACGCCGCCCTGGTCGCGGCGGGCGATGCCGCGAACACCGCGGACGTCGAGCGGATGGTGAACGCCGCAGTCGAACGCTACGACCGGCTGGACCTGGTGGTCGCCAACGCGGGCGGGCACGGGCTCGGCACCGCGGGCGACACCACCGACGACGACTGGCAGCTCGCCATGCAGACCAACGTGACCACCGCGTTCGTCACCGTGCGCACCGCGTTGCCGCACCTGCGTACCAGGGGCGGCTCGGTCGTGGTCGTGTCGTCGCTGGCCGGGCTGTTCGCCGGACCGGCGGTGGCCGGATACGTCACCGCCAAGCACGCGCTGATCGGACTGACCAAGTCGCTGGCCCGCGACTACGGCCGCGACGGCGTGCGAGTGAACGCGCTGTGCCCGGGCTGGGTGCGCACCGACATGGCCGACGAACAGATGGATGTGCTTGCCGCGCAACGCGGTATCGATCGCGAAGCGGCCTATCGACTGGTCACCCGGGACACGCCGTTGGGCCGCCCGGTCGAACCGGAGGAGATCGCGACCATCATCGCCTTCCTGCTGTCCGCCGATTCCGTGGCGATGACCGGTTCGATCGTGACCGCCGACGCCGGCGCGTCCGCGGTCGACCTGCCCACCATCGCGTTCGCGCCCCACGATTGAGGAGACAACGATGGCCGAAGACACCACCGCGGTACCGGATTGGCACCCGCCCGCCGACTGGAAGGAGATGGACGACTTCGCGGCGGGAATCGACGGCAACCGGATCCCGCCCACCGATCGGCTGACCGGCCTGCGCTGGCTGCTGCGCCGCTCCGACGACGTGCTCACCGAACTCCGGTTCGAGTCCGCCGATCAGGTGCGATGGACGCGCGGCGCGGAGTCCGGCGCCGACTGGTATCAGGCGATCGAGGTCTCCCCCGGGGTGTTCTTCCTCGACCAGACCTACGCCGACCGGCCGCGCGTCACCGAGGTCACGGTGCTGCACCTGCCGACGGCGCGCACCGTGACGATCGAATCCACCATTGCCGAGCAGCCGACCCCGGGTGTCCCGCAGGTGTCGCAGCGGTTCTTCGCCGGCGTCGTGGATCCGGGCGACGGCCGCGCCCCGAGCGGCGAAATCCCCGGCCCCACGCGCGATCTCGTGGGCTGGCGGGCTCTGTACCGGTACAGCCCGGACCATCTCTACGAACACGTCTACCTGAGCTCCGAGCGCTACTGCTGGCAATGCCTGGTCGGCGAGCAGCGCGGCCACGGAGACGTGGACCTGACCACCACCTGGAAACTCGCGGACGACTTCTACGTGTTCACCTTCCGTGAGTTCCGCATCCCGGTCGCCGCGACCTGGCTCTACGACCTCGCCGCCCTGCGTTCCACCGGAAAGTTCTTCGGCATCGGCCGCGGCGGCGCGGTGCGCAACGCACCCGGCGGCGCGCACATCACCAGCCTGGGGCGCGTGGAGTATCCCCGAGACGGACAACCGACGTGAAGGAGACACCCGCCATGAACCGTGACCTCGAGGTGATCACCGCCCATTACGCGGCCTCCGACCGGGGTGATCTGCCCGGCATGCTGGCTCCGCTGGCCGCCGACGTGGCCTGGACCGAAATGGCCGGATTCCCCTACGCGGGCACCTATATCGGCCCGGACGCGGTGCGCGACAACGTCTTCGCCCGCATCGCCGCCGAATGGGACGGCTACACCGCCGCGGTCGAGGAGATCGCGAGCGGCGGGGAGGGCATCGTCATCGGAATCGGCGACTACTCCGGCACCTTCCGGGCGACCGGGCACTGGATGACCGCCCGGTTCGTGCACGTCTGGCGGCTGTCCGGCGGAACCGTCACGCGCTTCGAGCAATTCACCGACACCGCCGCGGTGCAGGCGGCCATGCGGCCCTAGCCGGCCGGAAAGTTGCCGAGCCCGTGCAGGATTCGGTACTCGCGGGGCGGCACACCGTAGGTCAGTTTGAACAACCGGCTGAAGTGTGCCGCGTCGACGAAACCTCGCCGTGCCGCCACCGCGGCGACGGTCAGTGTGTACGACGCGGGATCGGTCAGATCGGCGCGGCAGCATTCCAGCCGGCGCTGCCGGATCCAGCCACACACGGTGGACCCCTCGGCGCGAAACAGCTTGTGCAGGTAGCCGAGCGACAGATGCGCCGCGGCGGCCGCCATCGCCGGGGAGAGCTCCGGATCGTCGAGGTGGTCCTCCAGGAACGCCTTGACCCGGGGCAGCACTCCCTGGGCGGGCGCTGCCGCCGGATCCGCATCGGCGTGGGCGGCCAGCACGGTCGTCACCAGACCGGTGACGGTATCGGCCAGCCGGAGCAGCTCGACCGTGCCGAATTCGTCTGTCCTGGCGCTCATCCCGGCCAGCAAGGTCGGCAGCAGTGCGGTCGCCGGGTGGCGCCGGGACAGCGCCGTGGCGGTGACCGCGTCGACTCCGGTCGCGGGCAGGCGCAGGACACGGCCCGGCAGCACCACGACTCGCAACCGGCAGGCGGCGTCGAACAGCACCGTGTAGGGCAGCGACATATCCAGCACCGCAACATCGTTCGGAGCAAGGCACACCTGACGGCCGGACTGACTCAGCGAACAGTGCCCCCGAACCGGCACCAGCACCTTGTAATACGCCTCGGCGCGCACCGTGCCGACGCCACGGTGCGCGATCGCCGATACCTCGGCGAACACCAACTCCCCCGCGACGTGCCCGCGGACACGTCCACGAAAGGTCGCCGGGTCGTCGACCACCAGGTCCAGCGGCGAACTCACCCCGGCGCGCTCGCCGGAGACGCCGTCTACGCGGGTCAGGATCGTCATCGCCTCATGCTGCCCGGCGCGCGCGTGCACCGCCCGCGCAATCGGCGTTAGGTGCGGTGCCGGGCAACCCGCTGTTCCCTGTCCGGCAAGCGGATTCGCGCTAGAGCGGTGCCAGCAGATCCGCGGCGCGTTCGGCGATGACCATGGTGGGCGCGTTCGTATTGCCCGTCGTGATCGTCGGCATCACCGACGCGTCGGCGACCCGCAGCCCGGCCACCGCGCGCACCCGCAGCGCGGGATCCACCACCGACTCCGGCCCCACGCCCAGCGCGCACGTCCCGCTCACGTGGTGATAGCTGAGCACCGTGCGGCGGAGGTAGTCGCGCAGGTCCGTGCCTGCCCGCACCGCAGTACCGGGATACCGCTCGACGGCGCCCCACTCGCGCAGCGCGGGTGCGGCGCCGATCTGCCTGCACAGCGTCACCGCCTCGGCCAGCCGGTACAGATCCGACGGCGCCGCAAGGGCTTTCGGGTCGATCAGGGTCGGCCCGTCCGCACCGGCCACCGTCAGGCTGCCGACGCTGTCCGGCCGGATCAGCCCGGCCATGAGCGAGAATCCGTTGCCCGGCCCGGACATCCACGGCTCGTACAGTGGGACGCTGAAATGCAGTGGCTGCACGTCGGGCATGGCCAGCCCGGGTTCGCTGCGCCAGAACAGCTGCGTCTGCGCGTGCGGCAGTCCGGGCGTGTGCACGATCTCCCGCTCGGCGCTGAAGATCACCGGCACCAGCCAGTGGTCGCGCAGGTTCCGGCCGACGCCGGGAAGATCGACGACCGGCTCGATGCCCACCGCCTGCAATTCCGCGGCCGGTCCGATACCCGAGCGCAGCAGCAACGCGGCCGAATCGATCGCGCCCGCGGTCAGCACCACCTCGGCCCGGGCGGACGCCCGGAACGGCCGGCCGTCCAGGCTGCCGACCACGCCGATCGCCCGCCCTCGGCGCAGCAGGACGCGGTGCACCCGCGCACCGGTCCGCACGCTCAGCCGCGAATTGCCCAGCGCCGGTTTGAGATAGGCGTCGGCGGTAGTCCGGCGCCGTCCGTCGCGCAGGGTGAACTGCGCCCGCCCGGCACCGTCCTGCGCGCCGCTGTTGTAGTCGGGATTGGCGGGCACCCCGGCCTGCCCGGCCGCCGCCAGGATGGCCTCCTGGACCGGATCGATCGCGTAATCGCTGAGCACGTCCAGCATGCCGGCGGTGCCTTTGACGCCCGAGTCGTCGCGGTCGTAGCGCTCGATCCGCCGGAACAGCGGCTCGATCTGCCGCCACGACCAGCCCGGATCGCCGCACTCGGCCCAGGCGTCGTAATCGGCCGGGTTACCCCGCACGTAGATGGTCGCGTTGAGCGCGTGCGACCCGCCCAGCACCCGCCCGCGCGGCAGGTGCAGGCGGCGACCGGCGGCGTGCGGCTGGGCGACGCTGAAGTAGTCCCAGTCCTCGGCCGTGTGCCACAGTTCGTGCATCCGCAGCGGGTCGTGGATGGCCGGATTGGTATCGGCCTGGCCCGCCTCGAGTACCAGCACGGTGGCCTCGGTGCGGTCGAGCAGCCTGCGGGCCAGCACCGAACCGGCCGTGCCCGCGCCGACGACGATGTAGTCGGCGTGCAAGTCGTTGTCCGTCACCCGAAGGATCGTCGCCGCCTGACCACCCCCGGCACAGGCCCGGCCGTGACAGTGTGCGCGTGAAGTCAACGGATGGACACCGGGTGCTCGATCCGGCGCGGCGCGACGGCCGCAGAATCATGGACATGGAAGGCACTGTGCCGCAACGCTCCATCCCGACCGGTCCGGACGGGACCGGATCCAAACACGAGGCCGCGTACGAGCTCATCCGGTCCCGCATCGTCGCGGGCGAGTACGGGCCGGGGTATCGCCTCGTGCTCGAGCAACTGGCCCGGGAATTCGGCGTCAGCGCGGTGCCGGTGCGGGAAGCGGTGCGCCGGTTGGAGGCCGAGGGGTACGTCGAATTCATCCGCAATGTCGGCGCCAGGGTGGCGCAGCTGGAGACCGGTGAGTACCAGCAGGCGATGCAGACCCTGGCGGTGCTGGAGGGGTACGCGACGGCCGCGGCGGCGACCCGGATGCGCAAGACCGACATCGCCCGCGCCCGCACGCTCAACCGGCAGATGGCGCAGGCGCTGACCGCCTTCGACCCGGCCGCGTTCACCGAACTCAACCACCACTTCCACGACGTGATCCTGCAACGCTGCCCGAACGCGCACATCCGAGCCCTGGCCGGGGCCGAATGGGCCCGGCTGGACCTGGTGCGCCGCACCTCGTTCGCGTTCGTGCCCGGCCGGGCACAGGGCTCCATCGCCGAACACGAGCGCCTGATCGACCTCATCGAGACCGGCGCCGACCTGCGCGAGATCGAATTCGCCGCCCGGGACCACAAACTCGGCACGTTGCGCGCCATCGCCGAACGCAACCGGCGGGCGAAGCCCTGAGCTCACCGCGGATGCGTGGCCAGCGCGAAACCGGAGTCCCAGAGCTCGTTGCGGGTTCCGGTGAGCAGATCGGCGGCGATCTCGCCGAACACCGGCGCGAACTTGAACCCGCGTCCGGAGAACGCGGTGAGCAGCAGCATTCCGGTGTCCTCGTCCAGATCGACCAGGGGCAGGTCGCCGGGCGCGAAGATGTCGTGGTGCATCGAGTAGCGCACCGGCTCGGGGTTCAGATCGGGGATGAAATCCGCTGCCCAACTGCCGATTCGGCGTACGTCGGCGCGACTGAACGTCGGCACGTCGTCGGGTCCGGAGATCGCGGGCCACAGCGGTTCCGTCGCCACCTTCACGCTGTAGGAGTCGTGGCTGGGCGTGCCGTAGAGATGCACGCCGTCCTCGTCGCGGATGAACACCGGAAACCGGTCCGCGGTGAACCATTCGGGATGATGCGGCATGAACCAGGTGAGCGAGAGCGGCAGGATCTGCAGGAAACCCTTGAGGTCCGGGCGCAGCCGCAGAGTCCAGGACCCGGTGGCCACAACGACTTTCGCGCAGGTGACCCGGACATCGGCGGTCACGATCTCCAGCCGGCCGCCGCGTTCGTCGAAGTCGGTGACCTCGGCGTTGGTCATGATCCGCGCCCCATGGGATCTGGCCGCTTCGACGGCGGCGAGCACGCTCGCCTCGGGATAGAGGCTGCCCGCCTGATGGTCGAACACGGCGACGGTGTCGTCGTCGACGCGGTGTTGCGGATACCGCGCACGCAAGGCGGCCGCGTCGAGCACCTCGTGCGGCAATTCGAATTCCGCTGCCGAGGCAATGGATTTGGCGATACTGCCCGAACCGGCCGCGCCGATCTGTAGCGCGCCGCATTCGTCGTAGAGGTGTCTGCCGGTCTCCCGCTCCAGGTCCCGCCACAGCTCGCGCGCTCGCCGCAGCCGCGGCACGTAGCGCGGCCCCTCGTGCACGGCGGAGCGGAACAGGCGGGAGTCGCCCGCGTACGACCCGCGGGCGTGGCCGATGCCGAACTGTTCGATGCCGATCACGTCGAGCCCGCGTTTTGCCAACTGCCACAACGCCATCGAGCCCGCGCTGCCCAGGCCGATGACGACCACATCCGCGTCCATTGTCCGAGACCTTTCCGTAGTCATGCCAGTGCGGGCGTTTGCCACAGGTTCAGGGTGGTGCCGATGCCCCGTTCGACGGCGTTCCGATACACCACGGTCCCCCAGGCCACGTCCTCGACCGGCATGCCGCCGACCGAGAAGAGCACGATCTCGTCGTCGGTGCGCCGGCCGGTCTGCGCGCCCGCGGCGATCGCGCCGAGGTCCACCAGGTCGTCGGTGTCCATCACCCCGGCCTGGATCATGTCCATGAACTTGCAGCCGATGATCGGGATCCGGTGGTGCACCGGATGGCCGACCTCCTCCGCCCACGCCTCGTAGAGCCGGACGTTGTCGACGACCTTGCGGACCTCCGGCCCCTGCATGGATTCGTCGATATCGCACGGGGCGGGCATGCTCAGAAACGCACCCGGTCGCACCCAATCCCGCACGACGGCCGGATAATTCGCCGGATCACCCGGCACGCCGGTGGTGCAGTAGGTGACGATGTCACTGTCGCGCACCGCCTCCTCGATGGTGTCCACGACGATCGTCTCGAGCTGCGGATACTCCTCGGCGACCCACTTCCCGAACGCGTCGATGCTGCCCTGACCGCGGCCCTTGATCTTGACGGTATCGAGGTTCGGGCAGGCCGCGACGAACGCGGCGAGCGAGGTCCGGGCCATCACGCCGGGACCGACGATGCCTGCCACCCGGGAGTCCGGGCGGGCCAGCAGCCGCGCGCCGACCCCCGGCACCGCGCCGGTTCGGTAGGCGGACAACAGATTCGCCGACATGAGCGCGAGCGGCGCGCCGGTGTCGGTGTCGCTGAGCAGGAACATGAGGATCGATCGCGGTAATCCCCTGTCCCGGTTGGCGATATTCGATCCGTACCACTTCATCCCGCTGGTGCCGAAGCTACCGCCGAGGTAGGCGGGCATCGCCATGAACCGCCGCTCCGGGGTATTGGCCGGCATGTTCGGGAACGGCGAGTGGTCCGGAAAGGTGATCATCGCGCCGTGCGAGTCGCTGTTCGGGCCCGCCATCCGGTAATCGCCCTGGTGCAGCAGCACGAACGTCTCCTGCATGGCGTCCACGCAGGCCGCCATGTCGGTGACTCCGGCGGCGATCATGTCGGGTTCGGAGAGGTAGAGAAAGTCGATCGAGGGGGTATCCATGCTGCTTCCTTACGGCACCGAGGAATGGACCGGACGCCCGGCGAACCAGGTTTGCACCGACTCGGTGCCGGCCAGGTCGATGGGGTCGATCGCGAACGGATCGCGGTCCAGGACAGTGAAATCGGCGGACTTGCCCGGCAGCAGCGAACCGGCGACCGCGCCGAGCCCGCTCGCCCGCGCGACGCCGATCGTGTACGCGCGCATCGCCTCGGCCACGGTCAGCGCCTGCTCCGGCCCCAGCGTCCCGGGGAAAGCGCCGGTGGGGTCGGCCCGAGTCACCAAGCCCTGGATGCCGATCCACGGGTTCGGGCTCGGCGTGACCGGCCAGTCCGAACCGCCGGCCAGCAGCACGCCGGAGTCGAGCAGAGTTCGGTTGGGACACATGCGGATTGCCCGATCGCGCGGGATGCAGTGGCAATGCGCCTCGAAGATGACGCCGGGAAACCACAGCGGCGGAGACAGATCCGCGACCACCTTCAATGCGGCGACGCGCGGGAGGTCCGCCTCGGCGATGTATTCGCCGTGCGCCAGCTGCACGATCGTGTCCGCATAGCCGGCCTCGCGGACCTCGGCCACGGCGTCGAGCAGCATCCGGACCGAGCCGTCTCCGGTGCAGTGCACCTTCGCGCCCAGCCCCCGCCGGGCCACCTCGATCAGCCACTCGGTGAGTTCGGCGGGCGTCATCGCGCTCTCCCCCACCCACGTGTCCCCGTGCTCGGCGTCGGGCAGATACGGCTCGAGGAACAGCGCGGTCCGCGACGTGGGCACGCCGTCGAGGAAGATCTTGACGAAATCCGGCCGGTGATGGGCGGTTCGATACTGCTGGGCCGCATCCAGCAGCGGGACGCCGATCGGGTCTGTGCCGAAGATCCGATCGTTGATCTGCGCCGAGGTCACCACCCAGGCGGCCAACTCGCCGCGCCGGTCGAGTTCGGCCAGGGCGCGCAGCATCGGCAGCGACGCCGCGGCGTCCTGGAAGTGCGTGATGCCGAAGCCGTGCAGCAGCTCGACGGCTCTGCGGCATCCGGCGGCGTCGAGTGCGGTGCTGTCGCCCAGCGACGACGCGTACGCCCGCTCCACCGGGATGAGCGCCGATTCGATGAGCAGCCCGACCGGCTCGCCGGTCGCCCGGTCGCGCACGATCTCACCGCCCGCGGGATCACCGGAGGCCCCGCTGAGACCCGCGAGTTCCATGGCCCGGGAGCTGACCCAGCGATTGTGGCAACTGTCGTCGCGTAACAGCACCGGCCGCCCCCCGGCGGCCCGGTCGAGCCGACGTAGCACGGCCGGACTCGAAACAGCCTGTGCGAGCGTACTTCCCCACCCGCCGCCGACAATCCACGCGTCGCTCGCCAGACCGGCGGCCCAGTTCTCGATCGAGGTCAGCACCGCGTCGAGCGAGGCCGTCGCATCCAGCGCCAACTCGGACAGGTCGGCGCGGCCGGCCACGAGGTGATGGGTGTGGACATCACCCAGACCGGGCATGACGAACGCGCCACCGTGCTCGACGACGGTCTCGCGTCCGGTCAGGTCACCGGGCGCGGGATCCAGGGCGACGATGAGACCGTCGCGGACCAGGAACGACGACGCGTGCGGTATCGACTCGTCGGCCGTCCACACCGCCGCATCGGTGTGCAAGGTGTCAGACATAGTGCCGTCCCATCTCCGCGTACCGCTGTGGCGCGCGCGTTCGAAGTATCAGTGCCGCAACAATTCCGGCGGCAATGGCCAGGACAAGCAGGGCGGGCAGCAACCAGGCGAGCACCCCGCCGGCACTGATGAGCAGATCGAAGTTGCCGATCGCATACCCGAGGATGGCGACCAGGGCGGCGCCGGCCACCATCGGCGCGATCAGCGTGCGCAGCAGGTTCGCGTCCAGATCGCGATTCCGGTGGAAGAACGCGACGACGGCGAACGAGCACGCCGCCATCAGCGCGATCACCCCCAGGGTGCCGAGGTTGGTCAGCCAGGTGAACAGCGCCCGCACGGGATCCTGGCCGGTCACCGCGAACACCCCGACCACGATCGACGCCAGCACCGACTGCGCGACCGAACCGACATGCGGGCTCCGGTGCACGACATGGGTCCGGCCCGCGCGCGCGGGCAGCAGACCCTCGCGCCCGAGTGCGTAGCTGTAGCGGGCCACCGCGTTGTGGAACGCGAGCACGGCGGCGAAGACGCTGGTGCAGAACAGGAACCGCAGGACCGTCGTATACCAGCCCCCGATATAGGAATCGGAGAGCTCGAACAGGAACGTCGTCGGGTCGACCAGCTTTTCGATGAAGCTCTGGACGTTGTCGACACCGGCACCGTTGATCATCAGAAAGGTGACCGCCGTATAGACCACGCCGATGGTGAGCACGGACAGGAACGTCGCCCGCGGCACCGTCCGCTTCGGATCGGCGGCCTCCTCGCTGTAGATCGCGGTGGCCTCGAAACCGACGAACGACGCGAAGCAGAACAGCAGCGCGATCGGCAGTGAACCGCTGGTCAGCGCGCTGGGCGTGAGCGGAGTCGCGCTCAGCGAGGTGGTTCCGAAGTCGCCGCCGCGCACCGCGATCACCACGGCGAGCACGAGCACCACGAGGAATTCGGCGGCCACCAGAACCGACAGCATCTTCACCGACAGATCGATCTGCCGGTAGCCGAGCACCGCGACGACGGCGATGCCGATCAGCACATACACCCACCAGTCGAGGTCGACCCCGAACTCGTCGGCGAAGAATCCGCCGGTCGCGGCGCCGAACAGTCCCCAGAGCCCGATCTGCATGGCGTTGTAGCTCAACAGCGCGAGATACGCTGCGGCGCCGCCGAATTGCTGACGCAGACCGCGGGTGATGTAGGAGTAGAACGCACCGGTGCTGGTGTGATGCCGGGCCATCGCCGTGTAGCCGACGGCGAACACCAGCAGCGTGGCGACGGTCAGCAGGTAGGCGCCCGGCACACCGGCGCCGTTGCCCAGCAGCATCGCCACCGGGGCGCCGCCGGCCATCGCGGTCAGCGGCGCGGCCGCGGAGATGACGGAGAACGTCACCCCGAACACGCCGAGCGAACCGCGGCGCAGCTGGTGATCATGGACGGCGGGCTCGTTCGCCGCCGGACTGTCGAGGGTCATGAGAACTCCGGCGGAGGCAGCAGGATCTGGTCGAAGAAGGTGGCTAGTTCCGTGGTCGCGGTGAGCGGAAACACCGCGGCCACATACTGATCCGGGCGCACGACCACCACGGCACCGCGGCGATCGATGCCCCGTTCGGCGAAGATGTCGACCTGCGGGTCGGTCGCGTACACCTTCTCGTAGTCGACGACCTGGAACGGCCCGACCGTCGGCAGGAAGATCGTGGGCACCGCGCCGATGTCCACGGCGGCGTGGTCCTGTCGATAGATCACCTTCACGTCGAAGACGGTGTCCCGGTCGGCGTCCTTCGGCGTGAACGCGACCAGGGGCGATTCGGCCGCCGTGCCGAGCCAGTCCGCCCACCGGTCGAGCACCGAGACATCGCCGCCGACCAGGGTCGGGTCGGCGGCGAAAGCGTATATCCGCCAACGGCCGTCGGCCCGGTGGTGGTGCCCGAGGTGCACCGGGTTGGCATCGGCGACCCGGACCACCGGTGCGGACTTGAAGCGTTTCCCGATCGGAAAACCACTCGCCAGCCGCTGATGCGCCGGTGTGCCGATGATCATCGACGGTGGGTACGTGGTCATGAAACCGGCCGGGAACTCCGCGGTTTTGACGTAGAAGTCCTCGAGCGCCGAGGGCGATTCGAACTCCTCCGGGCGCTTGGCCATCATGCTCGACCACTCCCGGTCGAAGTCGATGAGATTCTGCGCGATCACCTGCCGCTCAGCCGAATACGTGGCCAGTAGGGTTTCCGGGCTCCGCCCGGCCAGCACGTGACCGAGCTTCCAGCCGAGGTTGAACCCGTCCTGCATCGAGACGTTCATGCCCTGTCCGGCCTTCGCGCTGTGCGTGTGGCACGCGTCGCCGGCGATGAACACCCGCGGCGTCCGGGTGCCCACCGCGTCGGCCGGCACGTCGTCGAAGCGATCGGTCACGCGGTGCCCGACCTCATAGACGCTGTGCCAGGCGACATCCCGGACGTCGAGGGTGTACGGATGCAGGATCTCGTTGGCATGCTCGATGATCGCCTCGATGGTGGTGTCGCGCACCCGGCCGTTGTCGTCCTCGGCGACCTCGCCCAGATCGACGTACATGCGGAACAGGTAGCCGCCCTCCCGCGGAATGTGCAGGATGCTCCCGCCGGTCCCGGATTGGATGGCGCACTTGGTGCGGATATCGGGGAAGTCCGTGACCGCCAGCGCGTCCATCACACCCCAGGCATGGAACGCTTTGTTCCCCTGCGGAATACAGCCGATAGAAGCACGCACGCGACTGTGCGCCCCGTCCGCGCCGACCACATACTTCGCGCGCACCGTGCGCGAACGGCCTTCCCGTTCGCCCACGGTGTGCACCAGGTGCACGCGCACCGGATAGTCGCCGTCGGCGATCTCCAGGTCGCGGAACCGATACCCGTAGTCGGGCCGCATCCGGGCCGGCGCGTTGACCATCGCCTCGGCGAAGTAGTCGAGCACCCGCGCCTGGTTCACCAGCAGGTGCGGGAACTCGCTGATGCCGGTCGGATCGTCGCGGGTGCGCGCCGCCCGGACGATCTTCGACCGATCATGGGGATCCGGTTTCCAGAAGGCCATTTCGGTGATGCGGAACGCCTCGGCGACGATGCGGTCGGCGAATCCGAACGCCTGGAACGTCTCGACGCTGCGCGCCTGGATGCCATCGGCCTGCCCGATGGCCAGGCGGGCCGGGCGCTGTTCGATGATCCTCGCGTCGACCGTCGGGAACTGGGCCAGCTGGGCGGCGGTGATCATGCCCGCCGGACCGGTGCCGACGATCAGCACGTCGACCGCCTCGGGCAGCTCGTCCGGCCGGTCGAGGCCGACACCGGCGGCCGGTTGCACGCGCGGATCGGTGGACACGTAACCGTGATGATGGAACTGCACTGTTCAGACCCTCGTCATTCCTCTGATCGGGCTAACCGCCTGTGCCGCTTCGTGATCGGGGCCGAGCGGGAGCGCGCGCCGGTCGCGCAGCAGCAGGGTCGCCGCGAAACTGACCACGACGAATCCGCCGAGATACAGCACGACCGATGTGGTCGTCCCGGTGGTGCGCACCAGCGCGGCGGCGATCGTCGGGGCGAACGCGCCGCCGAGGATCGCCCCGATCGCGTAGGAGACCGCGACGCCGGAGAACCGGACGGAGGCCGGGAACAGCTCGGCGTAGAAGGCGGCCTGCGGGCCGTAGGTGAGGCCGAGGCCGACGGTCAGCAGCGCCAGCCCGCACCAGAGCAGCCCCGGATTCGCGGTGCGCACCAGCGGGAAGAGCGGGACCAGCGCGCCGAGCAGGAGCACCCAGCCGATGAGATAGGTTGCGCGCCTGCCGATCCGGTCGCTGAGCGCGGCGCCGATCCAGGTGCAGAGCAACCAGGTGACGGCGGAACCGGCGACCGCCCACAGCACCGGGCCGCGGGCCAGGCCGACCGGGCCGTGGGCGTCGGTGGCGTAGTTCTGGATATAGCCACCGGTGGTCATGTACCCCACGGCGCTGTTGCCCGCGAAAACGAGCGCCGCGACCAGCACGAGCAGGCCGTGCCCGCGGAACAGGTCGACAATGGGGGTGGTGGCCTGCTCGCTGCGTTCGGCGAGCTCGACGAAGACCGGGCTCTCCTCGACCCGGCGGCGAATGTAATGGCCGACCAGGATGAGCACGATCGAGAGCAGAAACGGTACGCGCCAACCCCATTCGAGGAAGGCGTCGCCGGGCGCGAGCACCGTCATCAGAGCCAGCACACCGGAGGCCGACAGCAGGCCGAGCGGGACACCCACCTGCGGCGCCGCGCCGAATACACCGCGCCTGCCGGGTGGTGCGTGCTCGACCGCCATGAGCACGGCGCCGCCCCATTCCCCGCCCGCCGAGATGCCTTGGAGGATGCGCAGCAGGATCAGCAGGACCGGCGCGGCGACGCCGGCCACGGCATAGGTGGGTAGCAGGCCGATCAGCGTCGTCGCGCCGCCCATGGCCACCAGCGTGACCATCAGGATGACCCGCCGCCCGTACTTGTCGCCGAAATGACCGGCGAGGAAGGCGCCCAGCGGACGGAACAGGAAACTGATCCCCACCGTGAGGAAGGACAGGATGGTAGCGATCCCCTCCCCGGCGGGCTGGAAGAAGAGCTTGCCGAACACCAGCCCGGCCGCGCCCGCGTAGACGAAGTAGTCGTACCACTCGACCGTCGTCCCGACCACGGTCGCGAAAACGACTCGGCGGCGGTCTTTTTCGCTGACCATCAATGTCCCAGATCGGGGTGGGGCACTCATCTGGGACTCCTTCGGATAGTGCTCGCCGTCGGCGCTTCCGGGGTGTGGGAGGTCACGACGACTTCGAAATGCGATCTGCGTCACTTGCTACTCGCTTCACCGATGATATACGATTTGAGATACGATGCAAGAGCGGTTTGAGGAGGTTCATGAAGATCGACATCGACGCAGCTGATCGTCGGTTTTCCGCGCTGCCGACCAGGCCGGGCAAGATCATCGCGGTCCACCTCAGCTACGCCTCCCGGGCGGACCAGCGGGGCCGGCGACCGGCGCACCCGTCCTACTTCCTGAAACCGAGCAGTTCGGTCGCGGCCACCGGCGGCGTCGTCGAAAGACCCTGCGGCACCGAACTGCTGGCGTTCGAAGGCGAGATCGCGCTGATCATCGGCAGCGCCGCCCGCCGGGTGCCGATCGAATCCGCTTGGCGGCATGTCGCCGCGATCACCGCGGGCAACGACTTCGGCGTGTACGACCTGCGGGCCAACGACAAGGGATCCAATATCCGATCCAAGGGCGGCGACGGGTTCACGCCTCTGGGGCCCGGCCTGATCGATGCCCGGACCGTCGAACCGGCGGCACTGCGGGTGCGCACCTGGGTCAATGGGGTTCTCGCCCAGGAGGACTCCGCCTCGGAGATGATTTTTCTACTCCCCCAGCTGATTTCGGACCTGTCGCAGCACTTCACGCTAGAGCCCGGCGATGTGATCCTCACCGGGACCCCGGCCGGCTCCTCGGTAGTCGTGCCCGGCGACGTGGTCGAGGTCGAGGTAGACGCGCCCGACACCGCCGAGGCGCCAAGCTCCGGTCGGCTGGTCACGACGGTGGTACAGGGCGTCCACGAGTTCGACGCCGCGCTCGGTTCGCTCCCGTCGGTGGACGACACCCAGCGGACCGAGGCGTGGGGATCTCGGTGCGCCGCCGGGCTTCCCGCGACGGCGCTCTCGGACGAGCTGCGCGCCAAGCTGTCCCGGGTGCCGGTCGCGGCGTTGTCGCAGCAGCTCCGCAAGCGCGGCCTGAACAACGTGTCCATCGAGGGCGTGCGTCCGGCGAAACCCGGAACCAGGCTCGTCGGCGCCGCCCGGACGCTGCGGTTCGTGCCGAACCGCGAAGACCTGTTCGACTCGCACGGCGGCGGATACAACGCGCAGAAGCGCGTATTCGACACCGTCGGGCCGGGCGAGGTCATCGTGATCGAGGCCCGCGGCGAGACCGGATCGGGCACGCTCGGCGACATCCTCGCCCTCCGCGCCAAGGTACGCGGCGCGGCCGGCGTGGTGACCGACGGCGGAGTGCGCGACCACGACGCGGTCGCCGCCACCGGTCTGCCGGTCTTCGCCGCGGGTTCGCATCCCGCGGTACTCGGCCGCAGGCACGTGCCCTGGGACGCCGACCTCACCATTTCCTGCGGGGGCGCCACCGTTCAGCCCGGCGACATCGTCGTCGGCGACGGAGATGGTGTGATCGTCCTACCCTCGGGCATCGCCGAAGCAGTGGCCGACGATGCGCTCGAGCAGGAGATCCAAGACGGCTGGATCGCCGAGCAGGTCGGCGCCGGGCATCCGGTGGCCGGGCTGTTTCCCCCCGACGCGGAATGGAAGGCGAGGTACCGACAGTGGCGCCAGAATCAGTGAAATCCAGTGGTACGCAGAGCAAGTCACAGGTCGCGTATCACTGGATCAAGGACCGGATCGCCCGGCAGGAGTACACGCCGGGCTATCGGCTGGTGCTCAGCGCCATCGCCAAGGACCTCGACATGAGCGTGGTTCCGGTGCGCGAGGCGATCCGGCAGCTCGAGGCCGAGGGCCTGATCACCTTCGAACGCAATGTGGGCGCACAGGTTTCGATGGTGGACGACTCGCAGTACCGGCACAGCATGCAGGCGCTCAGCGTGCTCGAGGGCGCGGCGACCGCCCTCGCGGCCGGCCGATTGACCGAGGACGACCTGCGCCGGGCGCGGGCGGTCAACGAGCGCATGATCGCGTCCCTGGACGATTTCGACCCGAGCGCGTTCACCGCGCTCAACCACGAGTTCCACGCGATCCTGTTCACCAAGTGCGTGAATCCGCGCATCGTCACCCTCGTCGAGGCCGAGTGGTCGCGCCTGGGGCACCTGCGCTCGTCCACCTTCTCCTTCGTCCCCGGGCGCGCCCACGAATCCGTGCGCGAGCACGAGAACATCGTGCGCCTCATCGAAACCAGCGCCCCGCTCGGCGAGATCGAGCAGGTCGCCCGCCGCCACCGCTCGGCCACCCTCGACGCCTACCTGGCCCACGAGCACCCCGACGAACCCTCCGGCCACCCGGCCCTCTGAACCTCGAACCTGGAGTCGCTCATGACCAACGCGGTGCGCACTTCCGCCACCCCGCACACGCCCTCGGACCTACCGGCGCGCATTCAGCACTACATCGACGGCGCGTTCGTCGACTCGGTCGACGGCGCGACGTTCGGTGTGCTCGATCCCGTGACCAATGAGGTCTATGTACAGGCGGCCGCGGGGAAAAAGGCCGATATCGACCTTGCGGTGATCGCGGCGACCAAGGCCTTCACGGCGGGACCGTGGCCGCGCATGCTGCCCCGCGAACGCTCGCGCGTGTTGCACCGGATCGCGGACATCGTGGAATCCCGGGACGCGCGGCTGGCCGAGCTGGAATCGTTCGACTCGGGGTTGCCCATCACGCAGGCGCTGGGCCAGGCCCGCCGCGCGGCGGAGAACTTCCGGTTCTTCGCCGATCTCGTGGTCGCCCAGGTGGACGACGCCTACAAGGTGCCGGGGCAGCAGCTCAACTACGTCAATCGCAAGCCGATCGGCGTCGCCGGGTTGATCACGCCGTGGAACACCCCGTTCATGCTGGAGTCCTGGAAGCTGGCGCCCGCGCTGGCCACCGGAAACACGGTGGTGCTCAAGCCCGCCGAGTTCACGCCGCTGTCGGCGTCGCTGTGGGCCGGGATCTTCGAGGAAGCCGGGCTGCCGCACGGGGTGTTCAATCTGGTCAACGGGCTCGGCGAGGAGGCCGGCGACGCCCTGGTGAAACATCCTGGCGTCCCGCTGATCTCGTTCACCGGCGAGAGCCGCACCGGGCAGATCATCTTCGGCAACGCCGCCGCGTCGCTGAAGGGGTTGTCGATGGAGCTGGGCGGCAAGAGCCCCGCCGTGGTCTTCGCCGACGCCGACCTGGACGCCGCGATCGACGCGACCATCTTCGGCGTGTTCTCGCTCAACGGCGAACGATGCACCGCGGGCAGCCGGATCCTGGTCGAGCGGCCGATCTACGACGAATTCGTCGAACGCTATGCCGCACAGGCGAAACGGGTGGTCGTCGGCTACCCGCACGACCCGGATACCGAGGTGGGCGCTCTCGTGCACCCGGAGCACTTCGAGAAGGTGATGAGCTACGTCGACCTCGGTAAATCCGAGGGCCGCCTGGTCGCGGGCGGTGGCCGACCCGACGGGTTCGGCACCGGGAACTTCGTCGCGCCAACGGTATTCGCCGACGTCGAACCGGAGGCCAGGATCTTCCAGGAGGAAATCTTCGGCCCGGTCGTCGCGATCACGCCGTTCGATACCGAGGAGGAGGCGCTCGCCCTCGCCAACGGTGTCCGGTACGGCCTGGCCGCCTACGTCTGGACCAACGACCTGAAACGCGCACACACCTTCGCGCAGGCGATCGAGGCGGGCATGGTCTGGCTCAACTCCAACAACGTCCGCGATCTACGGACCCCGTTCGGCGGCGTGAAGGCCTCCGGGCTCGGCCACGAGGGCGGCTACCGCTCCATCGACTTCTACACCGATCAGCAGGCCGTGCACATCACCCTCGGCGCGGCGCACAACCCGACCTTCGGCAAGCAGGAATCATCGTGATCGTCACCCCCGACTCCCCCGAACCCGTTGTGACCGTTACGGATCCGATCCAGGCGCGCAACCCCATCCGCACGCCGGAGGCCACGCCGCCGGATGTGGTCCGCTGTGCGTACATGGAGCTGGTCGTCACCGACCTGGCACGATCGCGGCACTTCTACGTCGACGTCCTCGGGCTCGTGGTGACCGAGGAGGACGAGAACGCCGTCTACCTCAGGTCGTTCGAGGAGTTCATCCACCACAATCTGGTGCTCCGGCAGGGGCCGGTCGCCGCCGTCGCGGCGTTCGCCTACCGGGTGCGCGGCGCCGCGGAACTGGACCGGGCCGTCGCGTTCTACACCGAGCTGGGCTGCCGGGTCGAGCGGCGCGCGACGGGTTTCACCAAGGGCGTCGGGGACTCGGTGCGGGTGCAGGATCCGCTCGGCTTTCCGTACGAATTCTTCTACGACGTAGCGCATGTCGAGCGCCTCGCCTGGCATTACGAGCTGTACTCCCCGGGCGCGCTGGTCCGGCTCGACCACTTCAATCAGGTCACCCCCGACGTCCCGCGCGCGGTGAAGTACATGGAGGACTTGGGTTTCCGGGTCACCGAGGACATCCAGGACGCCGGCGGCACGGTGTACGCGGCGTGGCTGCGGCGCAAGTCCACCGTGCACGACACCGCGATGACCGGCGGGGACGGGCCGCGAATGCACCACGTGGCCTTCGCCACCCACGAGAAGCACAACATCATCGCCATCTGCGACAAGCTCGGCGCGCTGCGCATGTCCGACCTGATCGAACGCGGCCCCGGCCGGCACGGTGTGTCGAACGCCTTTTACCTGTACCTGCGCGATCCCGACGGCCACCGCATCGAGATCTACACCCAGGACTACTACACCGGCGATCCGGACAACCCCGTGGTCACCTGGGATGTGCACGACAACCAGCGGCGCGACTGGTGGGGCAGCCCGGTGGTGCCGAGCTGGTACACCGAGGCCTCGCCCGTGCTGGACCTGGACGGTAATCCGCAACCGCTCGCCAAACGCACCGACGAGTCGGAGATGGCGGTGACCATCGGCGCCGACGGGTTCTCCTACACCCGCAAGTCCGGCACCGGCCGGACGCCGGGCGAATACAAGCTCGGCGCGCAACTCTGAGAGGAGAACCCATGCTGTCCACCGAGGCGATCGCGGCGATCGCCGACGAGTTGGCCGCGGCCGAGCGGGACCGCCGCACCATCCCGCTGCTGACCGCGCGCTACCCCGGCATGACCGTCACGGATTCCTATGCGGTGCAGAACGAATGGCGTCGCCGCGGAATCGCGAGCGGACGCCGGCCCGTCGGCCGGAAGATCGGGCTCACCAGCAAGGTGATGCAGGCGGCGACCGGCATCACCGAGCCGGACTACGGGGCCATCTTCGCCGACATGGTCTTCGACAACGGGTCCGTCATCGAGCACGGCCGGTTCGCAAATGTGCGGATCGAGGTCGAACTCGCCTTCGTGCTGGGCGCGCCGATCGACGGTCCCGGGGCCACCCTCTTCGATGTCCTGCGCGCCACCGAGTACGTGGTCCCGGCGCTGGAGATCCTGAGCTCGCGGATCGACCTGCCGGGACGGACCATCGTCGACACGATCAGCGACAACGCGGCGATGGGCGGACTGGTCTACGGCGGAAATCCGGTGCGGCCCAACGATATCGACCTTCGCTGGGTCTGCGCGCTGCTGTACCGCAACGAGACGATCGAGGAATCGGGGGTCGCCGCCGCGGTGCTCAACCATCCCGCGACCGGGGTGGCGTGGCTGGCGAACAAGCTCGGCGAGCACGGCGACCGGCTCGAGGCCGGGGAGATCGTGCTCGCCGGGTCGTTCACCCGCCCGCTGTGGGTCGAACCGGGCGACACCATCCTCGCCGACTACGGACCGATGGGAACCGTCGCATGCCGATTCACCTGAATCGGACCCTGCGCGACGCGCTGTCCGACAGCGACCGGCCGCTGTACGGCGGGTGGATCACGACCGGATCGCCGGTGGTGGCCGAGATCATGGCCGGGTCCGGGCTCGACTGGGTGCTGATCGATATGGAGCATGCGCCGAACGGGCTGGAATCCGTTCTGGCGCAACTGTATGCGGTCTCCGGCTATGCCGTGACACCGGTCGTCCGGGTGCCCGTCGGCGACGCCGTCGTGATCAAACAGGTCCTGGATCTGGGTGCCCAGAACATCCTGGCGCCGATGATCTCCACCGCCGAGCAGGCGCGCGATGTCGCTGCGGCAGCGCACTATCCGCCGGCCGGGCGACGCGGCGTAGGTAGCGCACTCGCCCGCTCCGCACGCTGGAATCGCATCGATGACTATCTCCCCCGTGCCGCCGAACATGTTTCGGTGTTCGTGCAGATCGAGACCCTGGAGGGCATCGAGAACGCCAGGGCCATCGCCGAGACGCCGGGCATCGACGGTATTTTCGTCGGACCGAGCGACCTCGCGGCCGCCATGGGGCTGCTCGGGCAACAGACCCATCCGGACGTCACCGCACAGGTGCGCAAGGCCTTCTCCGACGTCATCGACGCCGGAAAGCCGGTCGGCGTCAACGCTTTCGACCCGGCGCTGGCGACCGCGTACGCCCATCACGGGGCGACGTTCCTGCTCGTCGGCGCGGACGCCGCCCTGCTCGCCCGCGGGTCGGAGGCGCTCGCCCACCGATTCCTCGGCCCGCCATCCGGCGACACACCCCGCGGCAGCTACTGATCGACCACACAGAAGGACTTGGCAATGACGTCACCGACGGTCAGCTACGACACCCTCCTCGCGACCATCACCGACCCCGACGGGCGCGCCATCCCGGACCCCGCGACCGGAGAGGTGGTGGGGCGAGTGCGTTTTCGGCCCGTCGAGGAACTCGACGCGGCGATCGCGCGCGCCCGCGCCGCGCAGCGCGCCTGGGCCGCACGCGGTGACGAGGACCGCGTCGAGCTCCTGCTGCGCGCCGCCGACGCCGTCGAGGCCGCGACCGAGCCGCTCGCCGAACTGCTTTCGCGCGAGCAGGGCAAGCCGCTCAACGGCCCCAACGCCCGTTTCGAGGTCGGCGCCTGCGTCTCCTGGCTACGGGCCACCGCCGCGACGGCGCTGCCCGGCGAGACGGTGGTCGACGACGAGACCGCCCATGCCGAATTGCGTTATCGCCCACTCGGTGTGGTCGGCGCCATCGGTCCGTGGAACTGGCCGATGATGATCACCATCTGGCAGATCGCCCCCGCGCTGCGGATGGGCAACACCACCGTGGTCAAGCCCTCGGAGTACACCCCGCTCAGCGTGCTCGCGCTGGTCGAAGTGCTCAACAGTGTGCTGCCCCAGGATGTTTTGCAGGCAGTGGCGGGTGCGGGCGAGCTGGGTGCGCGCATGGCCGGTCATCCCGAGATCGACAAGGTGATGTTCACCGGCTCCACCCGGACCGGGCAGGCCGTGATCAAGAGCTCGGCCGACACGGTGAAACGCCTGACCCTCGAACTCGGCGGCAACGACGCGGGCATCGTCCTCCCCGATGTGGACCCGCGGGCGATCGCCGACGACCTGTTCTGGGGCGCGTTCATCAACACCGGCCAGACCTGCGCGGCCATGAAACGCCTGTACGTCCATACCGACGTCTATGACGCCGTCTGCGCGGCCCTCGTCGAGATCGCCGCGAACACGCCGATGGGTCGCGGCCTGCACGAAGCCAATGTCCTTGGCCCGCTACAGAACCGCCAGCAGTTCGACATCGTCTCCCGCCTGGTCGACGCGGCCCGCGAGTCCGGCGCCACTGTCCTCACCGGCGGTGACCCCGATCGCACCGCCCCCGGCAACTTCTATCCACTCACCCTGGTCGCCGACATCGACAACAACAACCCCTTGGTCGCCGAGGAACAGTTCGGCCCGGCCCTGCCGATCGTCCGCTACCACGACATCGAGGACGCCATCGCCATGGCCAACGCCCTCGACGTCGGCCTCGGCGCCTCGGTCTGGAGCGCCGACAAGGCCGCCGCCCGCGCCATCGCCGGGCGGCTCGAGGCCGGCACCGTCTGGATCAACTCGCACGGCGGCGTGCACCCGATGATCCCGTTCGGCGGCGTCAAACAGTCCGGCTACGGGCTCGAATTCGGCGTCGAGGGCCTCAAGTCCGTCGCCGCCCCTCAGGTGGTCAACGGCTGACCGGCACCGGCGAGTTAGCGGTGGATTCGCCGAAGGGGCGGTCACCGCAGTAATCTTCGTACGGTGTCCATTCATCGCCCACTATGGACCCTTCCGCCGGATGAGCGTGTAACCCCGCCGGACCAGTCCGCGTCAACCAGCTATCGCGCGGATCTGGACGGGCTCCGCGGGCTGGCGATCGCGCTGGTCGTGGTGTTCCACGTGTGGTTCGGCCGGGTGTCCGGGGGCGTGGACGTTTTCCTGGTGCTGTCCGGCTTCTTCTTCACCGGATTGCTGGTGCGCCGGGCCGAATCGACCGGATCGGTGGGCATCGGTCAGACGCTGCGGCGCACCGCGCGCCGGCTGGTGCCGGGGATGGCGGTCGTGCTGGCCGCGATCGTGGCCGCGACAGTGCTCTTGCGGCCCTACACGCAATGGTCGGACGTGGCCGCGCAGACGTTGGCCTCGATGTTCTACTACCAGAACTGGCAGCTCGCGCTGACCTGGTCGGACTATCTGGCCGCGGATCCCTCGGTGAGCCCGCTCCAGCACCTGTGGTCGATGTCGGTCCAGGGCCAGTTCTATCTGGCCGCGCTCGCGCTGGTCGCGGGGACCGCCTGGGCCTGCCGACGCAGTGCGCGAACGGCGCAGCTGCGCCCGGTGCTCGGCGCGCTGATCGTCGTGGCCGCCGTCGCGTCGTTCGGTCTGGCCGCGTCGGGAACGGCCACCCATCAGGGCTGGAACTACTACGACAGCTTCGCCAGGGCGTGGGAGTTGCTGGCCGGCGCGGGACTGGCCATCGCGGCCCCGTATCTGCGGGTGCCGCAAGCGCTTCGGTTCGTCTTGGCGGGGCTCGGCCTGGCCGGTGTCGTGTTGTGCGGGTGGTTGATCCTCGACGGAGCCAATCGATTTCCCGGCCCGTACGCCCTGCTGCCGGTCGGCGCCGCCGCGGCGCTGATCGTCTCGGGCAACAACCTCGCCGCCGATCAGCGGCCGCTGTTCAACCGGCTCCTGTCGACGCCGGGGATCCGCTGGCTCGGGGATATCGCCTATCCCCTGTACCTGTGGCATTGGCCGATCCTCATCTTCGCGCTCGCCGAGCTCGGCCACCCCAGCGCGGGACTGCTCGACGGTCTGGCCATCATCGCGGTCTCGGTGGTACTGGCCTGGATCACCCATCGCGTGGTCGAGGAACCGCTGCGGGTGCGCTCGCAGGGCGGCACGGATCATTCGACGCGGGCCCGGCGCACCGCCACCTGGGTGGTGACGGCCGCGGCCGTGCCGATGGTCGCGGTCACCGTGCTGTGGCAGATCGCGGTGGGGGTCAGCCCGCCGCGACCGGTCGGCGCCTTGAATCCGACCCTGTATCCCGGGGCCGAAGCCCTGGTCTCCGGCCGGCCCACGCCGCACGCGCGCATGCGGCCGACGGTGTTCGAGGCGCCCGCCGACGCGCCCGCGCCCACCTCTGACGGCTGCATCGCCGATTGGGACAACGCCGAACTCATCACCTGCACCTACGGCGACCCGGACGCCACGCGCACCCTGGCCGTGGTCGGCAGCTCGCACGCCGAGCACTGGCTTCCCGCGCTGGAGGTCCTGGCCGAGCGGCATCCGTTCCGCATCCAGGTCTATCTGAAGATGGGCTGCCCGCTCACCCTGGCCGAGGACGCGACGTACAAGGGCGAGCTGATCCCCGACTGCCGCGACTGGTCCCAGCAGGTGATCGAGCGGCTCGGCGCCGACCGGCCGGACTGGGTGTTCACCACCGGCACCCGGCCGCGCGACGACAAGGGCGACGAAACCCCGCCCGAGTACCTCGACGTCTGGTCGGCGCTCGGCGAACGCGGTCTCAACGTCATCGCGATCCGCGACACTCCGTGGTTGCGCAGCAATGGGGTTCGCTACAAGGCGATCGACTGCCTGGCCAAGGGCGGCGACCGCCTCGGCTGCGGGATGAAGCGCACCGACGCGCTCGACCCGATCAATCCCGAGCTGGCGCCGACCTGGTCGTTCCCGAACGTGTACCCGATCGACCTCACCGACGCGGTCTGCGAAGACGCGGTATGCCCGGTCTCTATCGGCAACATCCTGGTCTATCACGACGAGCATCATCTGACCGCGAGCTATTCGCGCTCCCTGGCCGACGAGCTCGGCCGTCGGCTACAGCCGTTGCTCGGCTGGTGGTAGCGGGCCGGACCGGTGCCGTGAAATCTCGGTGCGCGCAATAGTGTCCGATTTCGCGGCATCGAGTACGTTGGCAACGATGTCGTCGGTGTTTCGGGAGTTTTGAGGATCGTGGTCAGCGGAACCATTCGCCGAGCCTGGAAACTGGGCCTGGCAACGTTACTCGCCGTCGTCGCCGTGATCGTCGGAAATACCGCCACCGAACCGGTTTTCACCGCCGCGGTGACCCTCGACACCGCACCGGCCGTTCCCGGCGTCCCGCTGCGCATCGCCTACGGCAGCTCCCCAGACATGTTCGGTGATCTGTATCTCCCCACCGCGGCCGCCGCGCCGTATCCCGTGGTCGTGCTGATCCACGGCGGCGGGTGGTCGCAGAATCGCACGCTCGACCATGTCGGACCGCTGGCGGCGTCGCTGGCCGAGGCGGGCGTCGCCGTGTGGAACATCGAGTATCGGCGGGTCAACGGCGCCGGCGGCTGGCCGATCACGCTCACCGACGCCGATGACGCCGTGCGGTCGCTCGCCACCGTGGTGAACCTGCGCTCCGGCAATCGCCTCGACCTGCGCCGGGTTCATCTGGCCGGTCATTCGGCGGGCGGGCAACTGGCGGCGTGGGTGGCCGGGCGGCAGAGCACCGAAGCGCGAGCCACCGCGGTGCGCATTCGCAGCGTCACCCTGATGGCCGCCGTGCTGGATCTGGAGTTCGCGGTGAACAACGGACGCGACGGGTTCGTCCGCAAGCTGCTCGGCGGGCGGCCCGACGACGTTCCGGATCGCTATCGCATGGCCTCCCCGATCGCTCACCTGCCCGTCGGCGTGCGGATCAGCGCCCTGCACGGCGACCGGGACACGGTGGTCGCCCCCGCGCAGAGCAGGCGCTACGTCGCCGCCGCGCAACGGGCGGGCGAGACCGCGGATCTGCGCATCCTCGACGGCACCGGGCACGGCGAATTCGCCGACGCCAACTCGACCGCGTGGGCCGCCGCCCGCGAGACCATCCTCGCCAACGTCAACGAACTCCGATAACCATTACGGCTCAACGCCTTTGGCTCGTTCTCGATTCAACCGATCGGCTGGCGAGTTCGGCTGGTCGGGGGATGTGGCCGAATCTTCGCGGCCGATAGCGTTCGGTTCTCGTTATCGCGTTATAGGAGGCCAGGTGCTCGACATTCAGGAAATCTCCGACCGGCTGGAGATTCAGGAATTACAGGTGGCGTATTCGACTGCGGTCGACAGCCGGGATTTCGAAGCCCTGGACAAGGTATTCGTGCCCGACGCCGACATCGACCTGACCCCGTTCGGCGCCATCGCGGGCAAGCTCCCCGACATCAAGAAATGGCTCGCCGAGAGCATGGCCTACCTACCCGCCTCCCAGCACCTGCTGGGCAACCCGGAAATCCACGTCGACGGCGACCGGGCAACCGGCCGGGTGATGTGCTACAACGCGATCACGTTCCCCGCCGAGGACGGCGGCGAACCACCGATCGCGCTGCTCGGCATGTGGTACATCGATGAATACGTCCGCACCCCGCAGGGCTGGCGGATCGCCCGGCGCGGCCAGCACCGCAGCTGGGCGCAGGGACTGCCCACCGCGCCCGCCAACTGACCTTCGATCACGCGTGCCCGCCGCCCAGTCCCGGCTTGGTCAGTCGTGGCTGGGTGCCGAAGGCCGGGCGGTCGGTGGTTTCCACCGGTTCCGGCGCGTCGGCGATCGCGCCCCGGGTGTCGGCGCGAGTGGCGACGTGGCGCTGGGCGAAGGCGATATCGCGGGCGGTGCGCACGGACAACCGGCCCAGCGAGGTGGCGGCGAAGAACAGGATGAGCGCGCCGAGGCCGTAGAAGAAGGTCAGTTGCAGGACGGCGCGTTTCAGGTCGGAGGTCGCGACCGGGTCGCCGTGCGAGCCGATACTCAGCGCGTCCGCCAGGAACGGCCCGGCGATGAACCACAGGCCGGCCGCTGCGGCCAGCCAGCCGCCGAAGCCGGCGACCAGGCGGTTGCGACTGGCCAGCATCAGCCAGCCGCCGACGATCGCGGTGACGCCGGGCAGCACCTCGAGCCAGCCACGCGCCGAGGTCCACACCCACGCGTCATCGGGTGTGTAGGCGAAATGGAAATACGGTCCGATGAACGGAATCAGGGCACCCCAGATTCCGAGCAATAACACCGCGAGCCCGCCGAGGGCGCCGCGACTGCGCGGAATGCGCAGCCTGGGGCCGCGGTCCGCGGCAACGTTGTCGTCGACGTTCATGAGAGCCTCCATTCGTCGAAGTACCTGCGGTTACCGCGTACCCTCGACGGACGGACATATGCACAGCATGCATAAATGGCTCAGCGCGGCGGCCGCCATTCGATGCGGCCACCCTGGAAGTCCTGGGCGCGGCCGCCGTTGTAGTCGTATTCGTCGCTGATCGGATAGCCGTAGCGACCGTTCTCCCAGTTCTGGCTCGCCCAGATATCGCGGATCGCGCCGACGATCACGCGCGCGCCGGTATCGGCCGACCAATAGATCGAACCGCCCTCGAAATGCTGCCCGGCGCCGTTGTTCTTGGCGCGGAACTCATCGGTGGCCGGGAAGCCGAGCCGGCCGTCCTCCCAGGAGAGGGTGGCCCACTTGTCCCGGATCGCGCCCCAGGTGTTGTGTGCGCCGGTCGCCCGCGACCAGTGGATGGTGCCGCCCTCGAAGTGGTTGAACCGCCCCGGCTTTCGGGTCGCGAGCTCCCGGGTGGTGGGATAGCGCAACGCGCCGTCCTCCGCGCCGAGCTCGTCCCACTTGGCGCGGATCGCGCCGCCGATCTGGTTGGCGTGACCGTCGGAGACCAGCGGGTGCCAGTAGATCGAGCTGTCCTTCTCGAATTCCTGATGCCGGCCGCCGCGGGAGGCGTCGGACTCCGGGTTCACCGCCAGGCCGAAGAAGCCGACGCCGCCGGCCTCGTCGTATTCGACCCGGATCGCCCCGTAGATCGGATACGGCTGTGCCGAGGCCTGGGTGGTACTCAAGGAGAGCATGGTGAGCGCCGCGAGGACAGTGGCGGCGCGGACCATTCGGGTCACTCGACGTCGGCCGTGCTTCGGATACCGCGGATCGGGTGACATGACCCCTCCTTGCGCCCCAGGTATCCACCGATTTTACTTGTGCCCGAGCGCTTTCGACAGGGCCGCAGCGCCACTTGACAACCGGGTATCTCGGGCACGCTACCGGTAATAGACCTCGAGTTCCGCGATCGACGTGAAATACGCGCTGCCGCCGGGCTTCCCGACGATCCGCACGCCATCGCCGGCCAGCGTGGCGAAGTCGAACGTGTAGCTGGTGAACGCGCCGGTCGCGGACGTATACGGGTATCTCGGCTCGACCTTCGTGTTCTGCGCGTCGATCCACTGGAAATTCTGCCGCACCTGAACGCGCAACCCGGCAGCGAACCAGCCTCCGTCGTCGAACATTTCGCCGGTCGTGTAGACGACCCGGTTCAGCAGATACGGTTTCGACCAGGTAAAGCCCCAGTAGTCCAGGTCCTTGTTCTCCTGGTCGAAGCTGTTCTCGCTCTTGGTGAAATCGCCGTCGTTGTAGTACTCGGTGTGGCCGTAGTGCGCGGACTTCTCGATGGGCGTGACGCTTGCGCCGCTGTAGGCGAGGTTGTCCCGCGGATCCGGCTGGTTCGCCGGCGACTGCGCGCCGAACGGTTGCAGCGCGAGTTTGCGCAGGTTGAAGCTGTACGCGGTGTCGCCGCCCGCGCTGCCCACCCACCAGTTCGACTGCACCCACATCGAGGTGCCGTCGGGGGAAATGAACTTGGACGGGATCGTGGTGGCGTAGCCGCCGTTCTTCGGACCGGGACACCCCGGCGCGCGCCCGAACCACGGGTAGCCGCCGAAATCCTTGGTGAGGAACAGTTTCCAGGGGCCCCACGGCGCGGGCGCTTCGTAGAACTCGAACGTGTACTCCGTCCACGACGTGTACAGATACCGGTTCAGCGCCTTGACGTAGACCACACCGCCCTGGGCGATGACCGAGAGATTGTGCGGGTTCTCCCGGTAGTTCCGCAGCGTCGTGTACTGCCGCCGGGTGTCGCGCAGCACCGCGCGGCGCTGCTCCAGCTGCTTGCTCCAGCGCGGCTTGCCGCCGTCGAGACCGGCGCAGAACTCCCACCGGTTGCGTTGCTCGACAGCGTCTTTCGGCGCCCGCGCCAGGTACAGATCGAACGGATCGGCCACCGTCGCGGTGAACGAACCGCGCCAATTGCCGTCCAGGCCATAGGCATAGACGTAACGCGCGGCATCCGCGCCCAGCGCCGCGGTGGCGTCGCCGGAGTCACGGCCGAAGTCGATGAAGAAGATCGTGGTGAAGACTCCCCCGGTGAACATCGGCTGCTGCGTCTTGTGCCAGGTCCGCCCGTGGTCGTCCGACCAGGAAACACTGGCGTTGGGCGCGTCGTTGAACGCGATGTCCGCGTGACCGGCCCGCAGGTCCTGGATCGCCAGATAGAGCCGTCCGTCCACGCAGACGATCCCGGTCGGCTTCCGGTTGTACCGCTCGGGATCGCCCCACACGGCGCCGACCGCGTCGGACACCGCGAGTACCTCGCCGGTGAACCCGCTCTTCGGGTCTCCGCTGATCCGATTCACCGCGATGTCGTGCCGCGGTCCGGACCCGAATCCGCTGCCGTCCCCGTTGACCGAGTACAGGTTGTCGTCGTCCGCCCAGCAGGTCACCCACAGGTCCCCGTCGCTGTCGCTGTCGACCTCGAGCGCGTTGCCCACCGCCGCGGTGGCGAAGAACGTGCTCACCTCGGCCGCGGGAGTGTCACGCGCGCCCGGTGTTTCACCGCTGCCGTGCTCGGTCTCCAGCGCGGGCGAGCGCGACTCGGCCGACCCGGCTCCCCCGAATCCGACCGCCAGCACCCCCGCGGCCCCCGACACCCCGAAGAGGAACCGCCGCCGGCCCATCCCACTCACCGACGCCCCCTCGGCACCGAACCCATAACGCCGTTCACGCACACCAGCTTTCGAGCAACACCAATTCCGGCACCGACAGTAGCCGCTACCGCCGGCGAACTCTTGCCGAGGACGGTGCGCGTCCGCGAAAGGCCGGCAACTCTACGATTCATCTACCGAGACCAGAGAGTGAGCATGCATGGAGATCGAGAAAGGTCGGACGAGCGCGGCCACGCGATGGGCGGTAGCGATGTGGGGCGTGATCATCGCGGTGCTGGCCGCTCCGGTCGCGGCCGCCCTGGTCGGGATCGTCTACCGGTTCCCGATTCCGTTCGGCGACGACGCGCGCGGCGTCGCCGAGGTCGGCAACGCGGCGCTGGCATCGGTGTTCTACCTGATCAGAGGCGAGGGCTTCGTGCTGGCGGCGCTCGGCGGCGGCGTCGGCTACTTCCTCGCCCGAGCCCTCGGCCCCGGCCTCCTCCGCCCCCTGGCCCTATCGGTCCTGGCCGCGTTCGCCCTTGCCTTGCTCGGCGCGATCAGCCTCGCCTCGATGTAGTCGGGGACGAAGGTCACCGAAGCGGGGTCGCAGGTCCCTGGCCGGAAGACTCGTCAGCGTGGTGCGATCGATCCTCTAGGGAGGTGCTCACGATGGACCGTCAGGAAGACCAGGTAGTGCGAGAGCTATCGGTCGCGGAATGCTGGGACAGGTTGGCGGAGAGTCGACTCGGCCGGGTCGTGGTCAATACTTCGGGGTCGATGGATATCTTCCCGGTCAACTACGCCGTGGACCGGAGCGGGATATATTTCAGCACCGCGCCCGGCAGCAAATTGGTCACTCTCACCATCCACTCCGTCGTCCTGTTCGAAGCCGACCTGGTGACGGCCGGGAAACGGGAGGCGTGGAGCGTGGTGGCCAGAGGGCGGGCTCAGCATCTGCGAACCGCCGCCGACATCCACTATGCCGACGGACTCGCGATTCGCCCTTGGGTGGAGACGCCCAAATACGAGTACGTGCGGATCGCTGTCCAGTCCATCACCGGCCGCATGTTCCAGTTGAGCCACGACGTTCGGCTTGAGCACTGTCGCGGACTCGATCCCTAGGGCAAGGGCGCGGACCAGCGCAGCACTGTTCCCGTACCGTCGCGGCGCTCGACGGTGAAACTGCCGCCATGTCGCTCGGCTCGTGCGGCGAGGTTTGCCAGGCCGCTGCGGCGGGAGAGATCGTCCGGCACGCCGATGCCGTCGTCGGTCACCTCGATCGTGACCTCGTTCCGGATCCGGAGTTCGACGGCGACCGTGGTGGCGCGGGCATGCCGGACGACGTTGCTGACCGCTTCGCGTAGCACCGCTTCGACGTCGTCTGACAGGGGCGGCGCGAGCACGGTGACCGGGCCGGCCAGCCGCACCGTCGTCCGCAGTCCGCTGTCGGCGGTCATGTCGGTGACAATGCCGTGCAACCGCTTTCGATATTTGGACGAATCGGCGGCGCTGTCGCTCTGCAAGTCGAAGATCGAGTGGCGGATGTCCTGGACGATGGCCTGGATGTCCTCCAGGGTCTCGGTGAGCCGGGAGGTGATGTCCGGCGCGGCGGAGCGTTTGACCGTGCCCTGCAACGACAGTCCCACCGAGAACAGCCGCTGGATGACGTGATCGTGCAGATCACGGGCGATGCGGTCGCGCTCGGACAGCACATCGACCGCGCGCATGCGGCGGCGGTTGTCGGCCAAGCGCAGCGCCAGCGCCGCCTGGTCGGCGATCGCGGCCATCATCGCCTGCGCCGCGGCGTCCAGCGGCGGCGCGCCCGCGGGGCGCACGGTGCCGAGCACACCCAGCACCGATGACCCGGCCCGTAACGGAAGAATCAGCGCCGCACCGTATTTGGCCGCAGAATCCGGCATACCGGGCACCTGGTCGACCGCCACCGCGCGCCCCTCCCGGAAGGCCATCCCGCAGGGCGAATCGACGAGCGATATCCGCCGCCCGGTGCAGGCCGCCGAATCGCTGCCTGCCGCGACGACCACCACCAACTCGGTGATCTCGTCGGCCGGTAGGTCCCGGTCCGCGGGCAGCGCCAGATAGGTGCGCGCCGACTCGGTGAGGGTCAGCGCACGTTCGGCGACCAGTTCCAGCACCTCGTCGCGTTCCCCGCCGGCGAGCAACTCGGTGGCCACGTCCCTGGTCGCTTCGAGCCAGCGCTGCCGAACCCGGGACTCCTCGTACAGCCGCGAATTCTCGATGGCGATGCCCGCGGCCGCCGCGAGCGCCTGCACGACGATCTCGTCGTCCTCGGTGAACTCCCGCCCGCCGGCCTTCTCGGTCAGATACAGATTGCCGAACACCTCGCCCCGAACCTGTACGGGCGCACCGAGAAACGAGTGCATCGGCGGATGGTTGGCGGGAAAGCCGACCGAGGACGGGTGGCCGGACAGATCGGCGAGCCGGATCGGTTTCGGCTGTTCGATCAGCAGGCCGAGCACCCCGTGCCCGCGCGGCAGGTCACCGATCCGGCCACGGGTGCGATCGTCTATGCCCTCGTAGACGAATTCGGCGAGCTGATTGCTCGTCCGATCGGATTCGCGCACCCCCAGCGCGCCGTATCGGGCGTCGACGAGTTCGATGGCGGTGTGCACGATCGAGCGCAACGTGTCATCGAGGTCGAGGCCGGCGGTGATCACCAGCATCGCCTCCATGAGCCGGTCCTGGGGCAGCGTCACCGGCGTCCGGCCGTCGGTCACGCCGGCCGGTCGCCCAGCTCGAGCCGCGAGGCCAGCACGGCGGCCTGCGTGCGGCGTTCGACCCCGAGCTTCGCGAACAGCCGGGAGACATAGTTCTTCACCGTCTTCTCGGCCAAGAACATCCGCGCCGCGATCTGCCGGTTGGTCAGTCCCTCGCCGAGCAGTCCGAGCAGGGACAGTTCCTGCTCGGTCAAGCCGGCCAGGGGGCCGGTGTCGGCCTCGGCGTCCGCGCGGACCTTGGCCATCAGCACCGCCGCCGCGCGGTTGTCCAGCAGCGAGTTGCCCGCGCCCACCTCGCGGATGGCGCTGATCAGTTCGAGGCTGGTCACGTCCTTCACCACGTAGCCGTTGGCGCCGGCCAGGATCGCGTCCAGCATGGCCTGCTCGTCGGTGAACGAGGTCAGGATCAGGCAGCGCAGGCCGGGGTGCGCGGACAGCAGCTCGCGGCACAGCTCGATGCCGTTGCCGTCGGGCAGGCGCACATCGAGCACCGCGACGTCCGGGCGCAACGCGGGCAGCCGGGCCATCGCCTGCGCGTAGCTGCCCGCCTCGCCGATGACCTCCAGGTCCGGCTCCGAGCCGATCAGCTCGCCGACGCCGTGCCGGACGATCTCGTGGTCGTCGACCAGAAAGACCTTGATCATGGTGTCAGCCTACGGAGCCGCAGGCCGCGCGGAACCGGGGTCCGGCCCAACCTTCGAGGACCAAGGTCCCTTGACCGTCACGAATCGTTCGGCTAGACGTCCTGCCGGCTCAACTCACGGGCCAGCAGGCGGGCGCGGCTCTCCTCGAACTTGGGGATCTGCACCCGCTCCAGAGCGTCGAGGAAGCTCGCCAGTCGCTCGCGTACGCGTTCGCCACGGGCGGTGAAATCGTTGCGCTCGAAAATCTTCCATTGCCGCAGCACCGGCCGAAGCACTTCGTGCAGATGCTGGGGCAGGTCGTAGACGCCGTGCTTGGCCATCAGCACACCGTTGCGCCGGAAGCCGGGCATGCCCGCGCCCGGCATCTGGAAGTTCTCCACGATGTTCGCGATCGCCTCGATCGCCTGGTCAGGGACCAGATCCAGGGCCGCGCCGCAGACCGTGCGGTAGAAGAGCATGTGCAGGTTCTCGTCGGCCGCGATGCGCTGCAACATCCGATCGGCGATCGGGTCGGCACAGACCAGGCCGGTGTTGCGGTGGGTCACCCGGGTGGCGAGTTCCTGGAAGCTCACGTAGGCGACCGAGTGCAGGAAGCCGGCCGCACCCTCGAGGTCGGCGGTCGCCGGAGCGAAGCCGTTGGTCATATGGACCATGCGCGCGGTCTCGAGCGCTACCGGATCGACGCCTCTGGTCACCACCAGGTAGTCGCGAATCACCGTGCTGTGCCGCATTTCCTCGGCGGTCCAGCGACCCACCCAGGTGCCCCACGCGCCGTCGCGGGAGAAGTTCTCGGCGATCTCCCGATGGTAGGACGGCAGGTTGTCCTCGGTGAGCAGGTTGGTGATCATGGCGGCCTTGGCGACCTCGGTCAGCTTCGATTGCGCAGGCTCCCAAGCGATTCCGCCGAGGTCGGCGAAGTTGCGGCCCTCGTCCCACGGCACGTACTCGTGCGGCTGCCAGTCCTGCGTCATGGACAGGTGCCGGTTCAGGCAGTTCGCCGCGATGTCTTCGAGTTCGGTGAGCACCTCGCGTTGGGTCAGATCACGCGTCACAGAGGTGTTCGCCTTCCTGGTCGATGAGTCTGATTCCGGTGACCTCGGCGGGGCCGATGAGGGCCAGATCGCCGTCGTAGCGCCGGAGCAGCAGTCGCCCGCGCTTGTCGGCCGGATCGGTGAAGAACAGGTGCGGCAGGCCGTATCGGCACAGGCGGGCGGCGGCCTCGTCGCCGGTCAGCACCAACGCGGGATGCGGATGCACGGTCAGCGGCATAGCGGGTACGGGCGGCCGGACCGTGTGCTGGCGGGCCAGCCGCACGCCGAACGGGCCCGCCCGGTAGATCACCGCGTCCTCTCCGGTCTCCGCGCAGGTGAAAAGGTGTGCGTCGTAATCCATCTCGTCCAGCGCGCGTTGCGCCTCCCACGGGTCTCCGGTCAGCAGGGTGCACGACTTTCGCCGGGTGATCGGACGCCGCTCGGACACGAAAGCCAGCGGCGGCCGGGCCGGATCGGGCCAGGCCCGCGGCATCGCCCCGGCGGTGCATCGGATGAGCTGCCGCTCCAACCGGTCGGCGGCCAGGGCGGCCACGAACCGGCCGGGGCCGGTGACCTGAACCCGCACCGCCGCCGCCCGGCACCGAACATTGATCTGCGCCAGCACCTCCGACCCACCCGCCTCCGGATGCACCGACAACCGCACCCGGGCCGGCTCGTGCACGCGGTAACCGTGCAGCACGTCGCCGACCTCCCGCCGCACCGCCACCACATCCTTCGGATCCACCGCCCCGCGCACCGCCACTTCGAGGTCCGGAGCGCTCGCGACCGACCACAACTCCGTGGAAGTCATGCGATACCACCCTCTTCCAGCCGATTAATCTCCTCGGTCAACGTAGAAACAGACCACCACCCACCCCCTGCCACCGAACAGTGCCGAACGTCCCGTCCCCGAGGGACGTTCCGACCTTTGTGTACGGCCCAGCCTCGCTGGCGACTACCCCTACCTACGTACACGCCGAGGACGACATGCGTTTCCCCGCCGCGGGTTTCGTCCGAGCACGAGCCGAACTCGGCCTCGGGGCGCCGCCCGAACGCGGCCTTCGATCGCCGAGACAGCTGACGAGCGGCGCACAGGTAGTCGTCATCAGTTCCATGACCGCGCGCTCCGCCGCCGATCACGGCACGCGCGCTTCGACCTCGGGCACGTCCGGTGATCTACGAATCTTTCTCCGGAAGAACACCTTCAGACGCACGGTCACCCTCGATCGCCTGGCCGGGGAGGTGACCTTCGGGCGGGCGTGTTTCGAGTCCAATGCGTCGTTCGAGCAGATCGAGTTCGGTGATGTCAGCTTCGAACCGCTGCCGATCGAGCGGATGAGCGCTGTTCGCGCCAGGGTCGGCGCGCGGTCGATGTGCCAGTTGCCTGCGGGGTGGGGTGGGCAACGCCTGGATGATCACTGGGTTGGGCTGATGCCGAATGTTTGAATCGCAATTGGCGAGTTGATCGGTGCCGAGCACCGTTTCTATCCCCCTTCTACTGTATACACGATTCCGGGTCCTCATGAGACATCGGATTGTGGTCCATAATCGCTCGCGATATGCCGAAACCACCAGGTGAGGAGTAGCGGGATGGCCTATGTGCTCGGCTTCGGGGAGATCGATCGGACGCAGGTCGCGATCGTGGGCGGTAAGGGGGCGAACCTCGGGGAGCTGTCGCGGGTGGATGGGGTGGACGTGCCCGCGGGGTTTTGTGTGACGACGGAGGCGTTCGCGCGGGTCGTCGGGCCGGCGATCGAGGATCGGCTGGCGGAGTTGTCGCGGCTGGAGCCCGAGGATCGGGCGGCGATCGGTGCGCTCAGCGCGCAGATCCGGCAGACGATCGAGGGACTGCCCATTCCCGGCGATGTCGCGGCCGAGATCGTCGGCGCGCACGCCCGGCTGGGTGCGGACGGCGCCTACGCGGTTCGGTCCAGTGCGACCGCGGAGGATCTGCCGACCGCGTCGTTCGCGGGCCAGCAGGACAGCTATCTGAACGTCGTCGGACCGTCGGCGATCCTGGACCACATCAGCCGCTGCTGGGGCTCGTTGTTCACCGAGCGGGCCGCGACCTACCGTCTACGAAACGGATTCGGCGACAAGCAGGTTCAGATGGCGGTGGTCGTGCAGCGGATGGTGTTCTCGCGCGCCGCGGGGATTCTGGTCACCGCTGACCCGGTCACCTCCGACCGGACGGTGGTGTCCATCGACGCCGGCTTCGGCCTCGGCGAGGCGCTGGTTTCCGGACTGGTGAACGCCGACGTCTACCAGGTGCGCGACGGCGACATCATCGGAAGGACGATCGCGACAAAGAAACTCGCCGTCGGGCCGGCCCCGGACGGCGGAACCGAGGTGCGGGAGATCGCCGGGGAACGCCGCGACGAGCCGGTCCTCACCGATGCCGAGGTGCTCCGGCTCGCACAGCTCGGCCGCCACATCGAGGCCCACTTCGGCAGCCCGCAGGACATCGAGTGGTGCCTCGACGGCGACGACATCCGCATCGTGCAGAGCAGGCCCATCACCACGCTGTTCCCGATTCCCGTCGCCGCCGACACGGAGAACCACGTCTACGTGTCGGTCGGCCATCAGCAGATGATGACCGACGCGATGAAGCCGCTGGGCATCTCGCTGTGGCAGATGACGAGTCGCGCGCCCATGCGGGACGCGGGCGGCCGGTTGTTCGTGGATGTCACCAGGGCGCTGTCGTCGCCGAAAACCAGCGCCGGGGTGGCCGCGGCGCTCGGCAAGTCCGATCCCCTCATGGGCGACGCGCTGCAGACCGTGATCGATCGCGGCTTCGTTCGTCAAGTGCCGGAACCGGATTCCGACGCCACACCCCCGCCTGCGCCTGCGCCTGCGCCGATCGAGACCGATCCGGGCATCGTCACCGAATTGATCGCGGCCAGCGAGGCCTCCTACGCCGCCTTGACCCGTGACATCCAGGCCGTGTCCGGACCGGACGTGCTCGACTTCATCAAGTCCGACATCCCGGAGTTGCAGCGAGTCCTGTTCACCCCGTTGGGTTTACAGGTGATCAACGCCGCGATGGACGCCTCGTTCTGGCTCAACGATCAGCTACAGGAATGGCTCGGCGAGAAGAACGCCGCCGACGCCCTCACCCAATCGGTCCCCGGCAACGTGACCTCGGAGATGGGCCTGGCCCTGCTGGACGTCGCCGACGTGATCCGCCCGCATCCGGAGGTCGTGGCCTACCTGCGAAAGATCGAGCAGACCGGGGACGACCACTTCTTGGCCGAACTCACCGAATACGAAGGCGGTCAAGAGGTCCGGATCGCGATCGAGGACTTCCTGGACAAGTACGGCATGCGCTGCGCCGGCGAGATCGACATCACCAGGCCACGCTGGACCGAAAGGCCCGCCACCCTCGTGCCGACCATCCTCGGCAATATCAAGAACTTCGGGCCCGGCGCGGGCAGGCAACTTTTCGAGGACGGCCTGCGCGAGGCCGAGCGGGCGAAACTCGATGTCCTGCAACGCTTGCGCGCCTTGCCCGACGGTGAGCGGAAGGCCGAGGAGACCGAGCGGATGATCGATCGCGTCCGCACGTTCTCCGGGTATCGGGAGTACCCGAAGTACCGCATGGTCAGCCGCTACTTCGTCTACAAGCAGGCGCTGCTGCGGGAGGCCGAAAGCCTGGTGGCGGCAGGCGTTCTCGGCGAACCCGAGGACATCTTCTACCTGAGATTCGACGAACTCGCCGAGGTGGTCCGAACGCGAAGCGCGAGTGCGGAACTCATCGACGAGCGCAAGGCGGCGTTCCGCACGTATCAAACACTCACCGCGCCACGCGTGCTCACCTCCGACGGCGAGACCCTCACCGGAGCGTATCGCCGCGAAGACCTGCCCGCGGGCGCGCTGCCCGGAATGGCGGTGTCCGCCGGGACGATCGAGGGCCGCGCCCGCGTGGTATCCGATATCGCGCAGGCCGACCTCGACGCGGACGACATCCTGGTCACCGCCTACACCGATCCGAGCTGGACCCCGCTGTTCGTCGCGATCAAGGGCCTGGTCACCGAGGTCGGCGGCCTGATGACGCACGGCGCGGTGATCGCCCGCGAGTACGGGCTGCCCGCGGTCGTCGGCGTCGAACATGCCACCGAGTTGATCCGCGACGGGCAGCGCATCCGGGTGCACGGCACGGACGGATACGTCGAGCTCCTGCCGGAGTGAGAGGTCAAGACAGGTCGGCGTATTCGTCGGCGCCGAAGCCGAGCCGGATGTCGTGGTCGACCTGGTTTCCGGTGATGGTTACCTGGCCGGTCACCAGCGGGTACCCGCGCGCGACGACGGTGTACTCACCCTCGGGCAGGTCGGCGACGGTGTAGCGGCCGTCCTCGTCGGTGTGGGTGGTGCCGACGGGTGTCCCGGACCAGTCGACCACGGTGATCCGGGCGTTGTGCACCGGCCTGCCGTCGGCCCGCACCGTGCCCCACAGCATCGCCATCGGCGCCAGCTCGACGTCGAACCGGAAGCGGCCGCCGTCCGGGACCGTCAATGTCGTTGCGGTAGGACGCATTCGGGCGGCGACCGCGACCAGCGTGTAGGTTCCGGCCAGCACGCCCTTGCAGGCGTAGGCGCCGTCCGGCGAGGTCACGGCGGCGCCCACCACCTCGCCGCGCAGGTCGGTCACGGTGACCGAGGCGCCGCCGACCGGCTCGCGGGCGGCCGTGCGCACCACGCCGAACAGCTCGCCGGAGCCGTCCAGCGTGACGTCGACGTGTTGCGCGCCGTCCACGGCGAGGACCTGCACCGCGGCCGGCTGGTGACCGGTCGCCGAGACGATCAGGACGTAGTTGCCCGGCGCGGGCGGCTCGATGACGTAACTGCCGCCGCGGTCGCCGGTGGCACGCGAAACCTGATGTCCCCGTTGGTCGATCAGGGTGAGGACCGCGTCGGGCACCGGCTGGCCGTTGTCCCGGCAGACGCGGCCACCGATCGTCCGGCCGCTCGGCACGGCGACCGCCGACCCGGCCGGTATCTCCGGTCGCGGCCCATTGCCGTTCATCGCGGTGCGGACCGGATCCGGTTCGGCGGCAACCGGTTCGGGCTGCCGCAGCGCGCGCAGTCGTGTGCCCTCGACATCGATGTCCGGCAGCATCCGGTCGAGCCACCTCGGCATCCACCAGGCCCTCTTGCCCATGATCGCCAGCAGTGCCGGGACCAGCACCATGCGCACCACGAAGGCGTCGATGGCGACGCCGCAGGCCAGCGCGAAACCCATGGACTTGGCGGTGACGTCCTGTTCGAGCAGGAAGGAACCGAACACCGAGATCATGATGACCGCCGCCGAGGTGACCACCCGGGCGCCGTGGTGATAGCCGGAGATCATCGCGTCGGTCGGCGACTTGCCGTGCACGTATTCCTCGCGCATCCGGGTCACCAGGAACACCTGGTAGTCCATGGCGAGCCCGAAGACCAAGCCGATCAACATGATCGGCAGGAAGCTGACGATCGGCTGCGGGTCGGCGATCAGCCCGAAGCTGCCCTCCTGAAAGATCAGCACGGTCGCGCCGAAGGTCGCCGCCATCGACAGCAGGAAGCCGAGCGCCGCGGTGAACGGGACCAGGATGGACCGGAACACCAGGATCAGCAGGATGAACGCGGCACCGGCCACGATCGCCAGATACGGCACGATCTTGCCGAGCAGGACGTGGTCCATATCCGCGTAGATGGCGGTGGTGCCGGTGATGCCGTACTCGATGCCATAGCGCTCGGTCAGTTCGGCTTCGGCGGCGCGGGCGTCGCGCACCAGGTCCTTGGTGGCCTGGTTGTTCGGCCCCGATCTCGGGACGCCGTTGAGCATGACGCCGAGCTTGTTCGTGCTGAATTGCGGTGTGGTGACGTAATCCATCTCCGGGAACGCGGCGAGCCGGTCGCGCAGCGCGGTGACCGCCGCGTCCCGCTCGCCCTCCGGCACGCGCTCCAGGTCGGCGGCCACGGTCAGGATGCCGTTGCGGCCTTCGCCGAAGCCCGCGGTCCGGATGTCGTAGGCCTGCCGGACCGTGGATTCGGTCGGGAAGCTGTCCTCGCCGGGCAGGCCCAGTTGCAGGTTCAGCGCCGGAGTCGCCAGCGCGGCAAGGGCGGCCACGGCCAGCGCCAGCGCGAGCCACGGTCGCTTGCCGATCAGCCGGGCCACCCGCATGCCGTTGGTGACGGAGGTGTCGTCTTCCGGGTCGTGCCGGGCGACCAGCGGCAGCTTCGGCGTGAACAGGAAGCGGCCGAACGCGCCGAGCAGCGCGGGCATCAGGGTGATCGCGGTGATCACCGCGAACATCGCGGCTACCGCGCCGCCCAAACCCATGAACGTCAGGAAGTTCACGCCGACGATGCTCAGCGCGCTCAGCGCGACAATGACGGTGAGACCCGCGAACACCACCGCGGATCCGGCGGTGCCGACCGAAATGCCCGCGGCCTCTTCGGGACTCGCCGCCACCCGCAGTTCGTGTTTGTAGCGGGAGACGATGAACAGCGCGTAGTCGATGGACAGCGCGATGCCGATCATCGACGCCAGGAACGTGGTGAAGCTCGGCACCTCGATGATCGAGGTGCTCAGCGAGATCACCATCATCGCCGCGCCCAGGCCGACAACAGCGGTGATGATCGGCACGAACGCCGCCACGATGGCGCCGAAGGCGATCACCATGACCACCAGCGCCACACTCATGCCGATCAGCTCGGCGTGACCGCTCGGCTGCTCCTGCTTCTGCTCGATCGCGCCGCCGACCTCGACGGTCAAACCCTGCGCGCGGGCCGGCGCGGCCACGTCGTAGGCGGCGTGGCGCTCCGCGTCCGTGATGTCCATCGCCGAGGCGATGTCGAACGGGACCGACAGCACGGCGACGGTCGCCGGGGCGTCCTTGCTCAGCACATTGAGCGGCGCGCCAGAGCATTTCGACGGGTCGGCGGCGGTGAGGCAGCCCATCGCCTTGGTCAGCTCGACCGGGTTCTTCAGTGCCGCGGCCTCTTTTTCCGAGACGAGCTTGCGCTTGCCGTCCTCGACGGTGAGCGTCTTCAGGTCGGCGATCAGCGCGTCGATGGCATCGCTGTTGCGCTTGTCGGTCAGCTTCGTGCCGTCGGGCGCTTTGATCACGTACGCGCCGCTGACCGCATCGATACCGAACTGATCGGACATGCCGGGGAACTGCTTGTCCAGGATCTGGGTGGCGCGTTCCGACGGCAGCGACGGCATGCTGAACTCGTTGCTCATCGGCTTGCCGAGCAGGCTGCCCGCGGTGCCGAGCAGACCGAGGAAGACGAGCCACAGCGGCAGCACGATCCACTTGCGGCGGAACGCGAATTTGCCCCAGCGATAGAGGAATACGGACACGACTAGGTTCTCCTGGAGTCAACCGGACAGTGCTGAGTTCAGGGCCCGTACAGCACCTTCGCGGCCCACCTTGCCTGCGAACAACTCCCCCGGACGGCCGCCATCTACCTACCGCACGGTAGGGATCGAAGAGCAAGCTAAGACCGTAAACGGAGGATCAACCTCTGGTTTCGAGACACTACCGCACGCCGGATCGGCGCCGTTGCCGGGCCGAAGATAATGCGTATACCGTTGCGGGACACGGTGCATAGGATCGCCTGATGGCAACACGGCTGGTTCAGGTCAACATCAAGGCCCGGGATGACGTGGCGCTCGGCCGATTCTGGGCCGACGCGCTCGGCTGGGGTACTTCCAGCGAAGGACCCGGCGTGACCAACGTCGAACCCGCGGGCCTCACCTGGCCGGACCCCACCGCGCTCTACATCGATGTGGTCGCCGTCCCGGACCCCGAAACCGTGCGGTACCGGGTGCACCTGGATCTCGCCACTACCTCTGCGGCGCACCAGGCGGAATTGGTCGCGCACCTCCGGGAACTCGGCGCGACGCCGGCCGACGTGGGTCAGGGTGACGTGCCGTGGACGGTGCTGGCCGATCCGGAGGGCAATGTGTTCTGCGTGCTGGAGCCACGCCCGGTCTACGCGGACACCGGACCTATCGCCGCCGTGGTGGTCGACTGCGCGGATCCGCGCGCCATGGCGCGGTTCTGGGGTTCGGCGACGGACTGGACCGTGCACGAAGTAGACGATGATCACGCCACCTTGCGTTCGGCCAAGGACGTCGGCCCCTACCTGGAATTCCTCCGCACACCCGACCTGAGGTCGATCCGCACCCGCGTCCACCTCGATCTCCTGCCCTACGCCGGCGACGACGCCGCCGCGGAGGTGGCTCGGCTGAAAACCCTGGGCGCCAAGGAAACCGACATCGGTCAGGGCGACGTGCCGTGGACAGTCCTGGCCGATCCGGAGGGCAATGAGTTCTGCGTTCTCGCGCCCGGACGCTGAGCGGGGAGTTTCCTATGGAGCCTACGGCCGCGCAGCGGGCAGCGCTGAGCATGATCTGCGATACGTTCGTTCCGGGTGACGGTGCGACGTTGCCGCCGGCGAGCGAACTCGGCGCGGTCGACACCGTGTTCCGGCTGCTGGCGCGCAGTCCGCGGGAGGCCGATCGCAAGCAACTGGCGATGCTGCTGGGGTGGTGGGATTCCCGGCTGACCGGAGTGCTGCTCGGGGCGGGCCCGCGCCGGTTCTCCACGCTGTCGCAGCCGGAGCGAGAGCGGGCACTGCTGCGGCTCGGCGATTCGCGGGCAGCGCCGGCGCGGGCGATCTTCCAGGCACTCAAACAGGCGGCGCTGCTGGCCTACAACGTGACTCCGGGTCCGACCGGCACCAATCCGTTGTGGAAGGAGATCGGCTACCCCGGGCCTGCCGGGCCACTCGGCACCGCCCCGCAGCCGGCCCTCACGCCGATCCGGTACACCGAGAACACCACGCTCACCTGCGATGTCGTGATCGTCGGATCGGGTGCGGGCGGCGGCACCGCGGCGGCCGTGCTGGCCGAGGCCGGGCTCGACGTGCTCGTGCTCGAGCGCGGAAACTATTACGACGACCGGGATTTCGGCGCGGGCGAACTCGCCGCACTGGAACAGCTCTACGCGCCCGGCGCCAGCTCGTCCGAAGGGCAGATCACCCTGGTCGCCGGCACCTGCCTGGGCGGCGGCACCGTGGTCAACTGGAGCACCTCCCTGCCCACCCTCGATTCCGTTCGCGCGGAATGGGCCGAACTCGGCGCGACGCAGTTCGCCGAGGACGAGTTCGGCGACGCGCTCGAAGCGGTGCGCCGCCGGCTCGCGGTCACCGATACCCGCTCCCCGCTGTCGGCCCGCGACGCGGTCCTGGAGCGCGGGGCGCGGGCGCTCGGCTGGGACGTGAGCGCCTTGCCGCGCAACGTAACCGAGGCCTGCGACGCCGGAATCGACTGCGGCTCCTGTGGTTACGGCTGCCGGTCCGGGGCCAAACAGTCCGTCACCAAGACGTGGCTGGCCGACGCCGCCGCGGCCGGCGCCCGGCTGGTGGTCGACGCGAACGTCCGCGGCATCCAGGTGAAAAATGGCCGCGCCGAGAGCATTACGGCGATCACCGGGTCCGGCGCGCGGATCGAGGTGCGCGCCCGCGCCGTCGTCGTCGCCGCGGGCGCGGTGCAGACACCGGCGCTGTTGCGTCGCTCCGGTTTGCGCAACGAGAACATCGGCCGCCATCTGCGCCTGCATCCGGCGGCCGCGGTGTTCGGCGTCTTCGACGAGGAGGTGCGCGGCTGGGAGGGCGCGCTACAGGGACGCATCTCCCGCCGGCACGCGAACCTCGACGGCAACGGCTACGGCGTCATCTACGAAACGGGTCCGGTGCATCCGGGCCTTGCCCTCGGCTTCATGGGCTGGCGCGGCGCGGACGCCCACCGGCGCACCCTGCTCGACTTCGCACACACGACTCCGATCGGTGTCATCACCCGCGACCGCGATTCGGGCACCGTCACCATCGACAAAACCGGCGAGCCGGTTGTCGCCTACCGCCTCTCCGACTACGACGCCGCTCATCTGCACACCGGAATCGAGGGTGCCGCAAGCATTCTCGAAGCGGCGGGCGCCCGGCGCATCTTCTCCGGCCATCAGGCCGGCGTGGACTACGAACCCGGTCGCCGCGGCACGCACGCCGACTTCGCCGCGGCCTGCCGCGCCGCGGGCTACGCACCCGGCCGATGCGCGATGGGCGCCCTGCACATCATGGGCTCGGCCCGCATGGGCGGTTCTGCGCAACTCTCGGCCACCAACCCCGACGGCGCCACCTGGGAGGTCGCGAACATCATTGTCGCCGACGGCTCCTGCTTCCCCACCGCGTCCGGCGTCAACCCGATGGTCTCCATCGAGGCGATCGCCTACATGAACGCGAAACGGCTGGCGGCACAGCCGACCTAGGCGACCGACCAGGCAGACCGGGAGAGGAACGATTGGCCGTGACGGGCGACGAGGATCTAGAGCCCACCTCACCACCCGGCCGGTGGCAGCCGACGATCGACGCGCTTGCCGCCGGCCTCGCCGCCTACCTCGGCGAGCAGGTAATCGTCGTCGACCCGGGTGAAATGGAGGACGGGTTCTCCTGTCTCATCCGCGGCGCTGAGCCGAGGAGTCCCTTCTTCCAGGTGGCGTGGAACGGAATACTCGGCATGGAACACCGGCACGGACAGCCGTCCATCAGCGTGACGCTGTTCCTGTACAGCCGAGGCCGCCGCCTGCGGCTCGACAACCAGTCCGGCAGTTTTCTGGAGATCGTCTACGACGGCGCCCTCGACGGCGCGGGGACCTGGCGCGCGCTGGGCTGGTTGCCGGACGACCTGGGCGAGTTCGAGGCCCACGACCGCTGCGGCGAGTGACCGACCGTATCGCCGCTAGCGGAAGTACGGGTAGTCCTGGACCCAGTGGAATCCGCGGTTGCGCAAGGTGAAGCTGTTCGGATCCACGCGTTGGAGGGTGATAGTGACCGGGTGGTCGTTCAGTTTCCCGCGGAGCAGCAGCTGGTTCGGGGTGGGGCGTTCGGTGGACAGCGTCGCGAATGGTGTTCGGCCTCCGGTGTTTTCGCCGTCGGTCAGCTCCAGTTGCCCGTTGGGCAGGAAGTCGGCGCGCGCCGGTACCAGTTCGCCGTTCATCCGTTGATAGGTAGCCACCTGCGGGTCGTCGAAAACCAGCCGTTGCCAACGATTCCGGTCGGTGGTCAGCGGTGGCACGGACTGTCCGTCGAGGGTGAACTCGCGCACGTCCCAGATTCCGTACAGCTCGGACTTGGGACTGGCGGGGCCGTACTGGTCTTGCCAGACCACCCAGCGGTCGTACCCGCAACCCAGCGCGACCCAAAGACCCAGCGCCACTTGAATCCACAGTGCGATGCGGTTCCTCCGCCGGTCGGCGAACAGCGCGGGCTGGGTCAGCGGCGCGCACCCACGTTGCCGCACGAACACATCGGTCAGTCGCCGCAGGTACGGGGCGAGCAGGACCACGCTGATCAGCAGCAGGTGCGAGGCGAGCACCTTTTCCGGGATATCGAACGTCAGGTTCGTCAGCAGGACCTGCGCCATGCTCGCCAGGCTCACCGCGGCGCCCAGCACCGCGGTCCGCGGCAGGAACAGCAGCAACCCGGCGACGACTTCCACTGCGCCGAGCGCCATTTCGTACGGATAGGAACTGCCGATCTGCAACCACAGCACCGACGCCGGGCTCAGATCCCCATACGGCTCCAGCAACTGCGCCAGCGTCGGGCCCGGCATCTGGGTGGGAATCAGCTTGGCGAATCCGAACGACAGCATCATTCCGCCCAGGCACAGCCGCAGGAACAGCAGGAACCAAGCCAGCAGGCGCGGATGCGCGGTACGGCGGTCGAAGGCCGTCCACACCGCGGTGGCGATCACCGCGACAACCAGGAGGCAGAGCACCAGCACCCAGACGGCAGCCTGGTCGCCGGCCCCGGAGTCGTCGTGCTGCACCGCGTCGACCCCGAAGAACGTTCTGCCCACCCAACCGGTGACGGGGTCCGTCAGGGACATGTCCCACGGGCTGACGTATTTGCGTACCCAGCGGCCGAGGAGACCGAGCAGCGCGAACGGGATGTAGGTCAGGAGCAGGCACCACAAGCCCAGATAAACGAAGCAGAAGCGGAACGCGCTCTGCGCCAGCGGATTCCACGACTCACGAGTCGTGACTTCTGCGGCGACCGGCGTATCGGTGATCACTGCTGCATCCTCGGGTCCTCGGTGGGGTCGGCATACCGGGCGGGGCAGCCACGATCGCCGGCCTCGGGACGCAGTTCGTAGTGCCAGGGTTCGTTGGCATAGATCTGGCACAGCCCGTACGCGGCGCCGTGCCTGGACAACCACGCCGCGGCCGCGCTGGGACCGATGTCGACCGCCTCCCCCGACACGTGCGCGGACGTGTTCGGCGTGGCGACCCAGCGGGCGGCCGCCCGCTCCGAGCCGTATTTCGACACCGCCGCGCGCAACAGTTGCCGCTGGTACTCCGGGGAACGCCAGCCACTGTTGACGACGAACTCGAGCCCGTCGTCCGCGGCATCGGTCGCCGCCCGCCGCAGGGCGGCGAGCAAATCGGGATCGAGGTTCACCACCGACGGGACCTCGTCGTCGAAGACCGTCACGCCGGACGGGACCGCACCATCGTCGACCAGCGGAGGGGGCTCGTCCTCGAACCGCGCGACCCACGAGGACAAGAGTGGCGATGACTGGTAGACAAGGACACCGGCGAGCGTCGCACCGGCAACTACGACGGCCGCGAGGACACTCGACCGATGGCGGCGAGCCGGGATTTCATTGTGCTTCATACCCTCAGTGAAGGCACCGCGGCGTTGCCGTCCCGTATGCGATTTTCGATACGCCGACGATAGGTCCCGGCTGGGAGAATCGAGACCCTTATGCGTGTGCTGATCGTCGAGGACGAACCCTATCTGGCCGAGGCCATCCGCGATGGCCTGCGCTTGGACGCGATCGCAGCCGACATCGCCGGTGACGGCGACACCGCCCTGGAATTGTTGCGCATCAACGCCTATGACATCGCCGTGCTCGACCGGGACATCCCCGGACCGTCCGGCGACGAGGTCGCCGAACACATCGTCGCCTCCGGCAGCGGCATGCCGATCCTGATGCTCACCGCCGCCGACCGGTTCGACGACAAGGCGAGCGGGTTCGGGCTCGGCGCCGACGACTACCTCACAAAGCCCTTCGACCTGCGTGAACTGGTGCTCCGGCTCCGGGCGCTCGACCGAAGGCGCGCCAACAACCGGCCGCCGGTGCGGGAGATCGCCGGCCTGCGGGTGGATCCGTTCCGCCGCGAGGTCTATCGCGACGGCCGCTACGTCGCGCTCACCCGCAAGCAGTTCGCCGTGCTCGAGGTCCTCGTCGCGGCCGAAGGCGGGGTGATCAGCGCCGAGGATCTGCTGGAGCGAGCGTGGGACGAGAACGCCGATCCGTTCACCAATGCCGTGCGCATCACCGTGTCGGCACTGCGCAAACGGCTCGGCGAGCCCTGGATCATCGCGACCGTGCCCGGCGCCGGGTACCGCATCGACACCGGACGTGCCGGGGCGAACGATGGATAGGGCGCCCGGCTTCAGCGTCCGGCTCAAACTCACCCTCAGCTACGCCGGCTTCATCACGCTGGTCGGGGGCTTGCTGTCGATCGCCGTGTGCGTCTTCTACCTGTGGTATCTGCCCGACGGCTGGATCAACACCAGCGACAACTTCTGGATCAACCGGTCCGTCCTGCTGCGCGCCTTCGCGCCGTTCGTCGCCACCGTCGTGGCTTTTCTGCTGGTGATCGGGCTGATCGGAGGGTGGCTGCTGGCCGGCTGGATGCTCGCCCCGCTGACCAGGATCACCGCTGCGGCCCGGCTGGCGGCGAACGGCTCACTGTCGCACCGGATCCGGCTCCCCGGCCGCAGCGACGAGTTCCGCGAACTCGCGGATGTTTTCGACACCATGCTCACCCGGCTGGAGGCGCACGTCACCGAGCAGCGGCGATTCGCCGCCAACGCCTCGCACGAACTGCGCACTCCGCTGGCGATCACCCAGACCCTGCTCGACGTGGCCCGCAACGATCCGGACCACGATCCGGGAGAACTCGCCGCCCGCCTGCACGCGGTCAACACCCGGGCGATCGACCTCACCGAGGCGTTGCTTCTGCTCAGCCGCGCCGACCGACGGGCGTTCACGCCCGAACACGTCGACCTGTCCCTCATCGCCGAAGAAGCCACCGAAACCCTGCTCCCCCTTGCGGAACGGCACGGCGTCACGCTCGAGACCTCCGGCGACATCACCCGCACCCTCGGCTCACACGCCCTGCTGTCGCAGCTGACCATGAATCTCGTGCACAACGCGATCGTGCACAACCTGCCGGAGCGGGGCATCGCGTGGGTCACGACGAGTGCGTCCCCGGAGGCGGTGGTGCTCACGGTCGAGAACACCGGCGACCCGCTCGCCCCGCAGGTGGTTTCCACGCTGGTCGAGCCGTTTCAGCGGGGCACCGAACGCGTACGTACCGACCACGCGGGTGTCGGGCTCGGTTTGGCCATCGTGGACAGCATCACGCGTGCGCACGCCGGCACCCTCACCCTCACTCCCCGTCCCTACGGTGGGCTCCGGGTCACGGTGTGGCTACCGGCACAGCGAATCCCGCTGAGCGGGCTGGCATGATCACCGTGTGAACTTACGTTTCGGTATTCAGTTGGCGCCGACCGTGACCGAGCTGCCGCAGTTGCGGGCGATGGCCGAGGTCGCGGACCGGGAGGGCCTGGATCTGCTCGGCATCCAGGATCATCCGTACTCGGGCGGACTGGCCGATACGTTCGCGGTGATCGCCACCGTGCTGGCCGAAACCGAACGGCTGCGGGTGTTTCCGGATGTGGCCAGCCTCCCGTTGCGCGGGCCCGCGATGCTCGGCAAACAGGCCGCGACCCTGGATCTGCTCAGCGGCGGCCGATTCGAACTCGCCTTGGGCGCGGGCGCGTTCTGGCCGGCGATCGGCGCCATGGGCGGCCCGGTGCGGTCGAATCCCGAAGCGCTGCAGGCGCTGGAGGAAGCCACCGAGATCATCCGCGCCATGTGGCTGCCCGGGACGAAGGCGAAAGTCCATGGGACGCACTACACCGTGCACGGCGTGCAGTCCGGTCCGGCACCCGCGCATCCGGTCGGAATCTGGTTCGGCAGTGTCGGTCCCAAGGCCAACGCCCTCACCGGCCGCATCGCCGACGGCTGGGCCGCTCCTATCCCGCACTATCTGCCCTACGAGAAATGGCAAGCGACACAAGCCATCATCTCCGCCGCCGCGGCCGACGCCGGGCGCGACCCGGCCGGCATCACCCGGATGGCGCAACTCGTGGGAACGATCACCGACGCCCCAGGCCCGGTCACCCTGCGCGGCGAGGCACCGATTCGCACCGACGCCGCGGGCTGGGCCGCCATCCTCGCCGACCTGGCCAACGAGACCGGCTTCGACACCTTCACCTACTGGCCCGAATCCGCCGACGACACCCAGCTCCGCCGCTGGATCGGCGACGTCGTCCCCGCCACCCGAACCCTGTGCGCGTGACGGTCATTCGAGGTGGAGCGAGACTGCGTCAGGCGACCTGCCAAGCGGCCTCGATCATTTCGAAGATCTCGTCCACCGCGCGGTCCGGGTCGGGGGACTCACGAGCCAGCGCGTAGGCGTCGATGACGAAGGTGGCGATCGCCCGGCAGGACGCCGTGGCCGGGGATTGGTCGCGGTCGGCGGCGATCGCGGCGGCCAGTGAGTCGGCGTAACGCAGGCGCATCGACTGCTCGTACTGGCGCAGGGCGGGGGAAGTGTTGATCATGCGCCAGAGGGGGGCGGCCTCAGCCGAGGCGCAGTGCCGCACGATGGCGTGGATTTCGCGGCGCAGTGCGGGGATGAGCGGCTCACCGGATGCGCGGCCGGTGACCGCTTCGGTGAGGCGCCGGTCGAAGTTCTCTTCTTGTTCGAAGACCAAGGCCTCTTTCGAGGCGAAATGGGAGAAGAGCGTGGTGACGGCCACATCCGCCTCGGCGGCCACGTCCCGGATGCCCACCGCGTCGTAGCCGCGTTCCAGGAACAGCCGCAGGGCGGTGTCGGCGATCTTCTGACGGGTCGCGGCCTTCTTTCGCTCGCGACGTCCCACGGTCGGCGCTGTCATGAGGTGATGCTATCAGGTATCAATCAATATCTGATCCAATAAGCTATCCGTTGCAAAACACTAACGGTTAGCGTTATGTTCGAGACATGAAAGCAGTGCGCTTCGCCGAGTACGGCGGCCCCGATGTTCTGGAACTGGTAGACGTGGCCGAGCCCCATCCGGGCCCTGGCCAAATACGCATCGCCGTGCGCGCGGCGGGAGTGAATCCACATGATTGGCGGGTGCGGGAGGGTCAGTTCCAGCGGATCAACCCGATCACCCTGCCCGCGGGCGTCGGACAGGACGCGGCCGGCGTGGTCGATGAGGTCGGCCTCGGAGTCGGCGGCATCGCGGTCGGCGACCAGGTGTTCGGCCGCGGTTCGAGCACCTACGCCGAGTTCGCCGTCCTCGCCTCCTGGACTCGCCTGCCCGACGGGTTGACCTTCGCCGAAGCGGCCGGGTACCCCTCGGTGGTCGAGACCGCACTGCGGATCATCCGGCTGGTCGGCGTGCAACCCGGACAGACGCTGCTGGTCAGCGGCGCGGCCGGCGGAGTCGGGTCCGCGGTGCTGCAGATCGCCCGCGACCGGGGCATCGCGGTGATCGGCACCGCCGGTGCGGCGAATCAGGATTACGTGCGCAGTCTCGGCGCCCGCGCCACCACCTACGGCCCAGGCTGGGTCGAGCGGGTCCGCGAGCTCGGCCGGGTGGACGCCGCGCTCGACCTCAACGGCGCCGGCGTGATTCGCGGCCTCCTCGACCTGACCGGCGACCCGGACAGGGTGATCACCATCGCCGACCTCGAGGCCCCGATGCTCGGCATCCGATTCGCCGGCGTCGGCGGCAACATGCCCGCGGCGCTCGCCGAGGCCGTCGACCTCATCACCCGGGAGAAGCTGCACATCCCGGTCGCCCGGTCCTACACGCTCACTGAAGCGGCCGCGGCCCACGCGGACAGCCAGGCCGGACACACCCGCGGGCGCCGGGTGCTGCTCGTCTGAGCCGAAATACGCAGTCGCGCAGATGGTTCGGCGCGACAACCCGATTCACGATCGACTTCCCCAGGAGATCCACCATGTACTCACCTCGCATCGACGCGGATATCCAGATGACCACCAGGGACGGCGTCACCCTCACCGGCGACCTCTACCGGCCCGCCGACGACGGCCGCTGGCCGGTCCTGCTGCACCGAACCCCGTACGACCGCAAAGACTCCTACCGCGTGTCCGGGATCGTCGCCGACCCGCTGTGGCTCGCCCGCCAGGGGTTCGCGGTCCTCGTCCAGGACACCCGCGGCCGGTTCGACTCCGGCGGCGAGTTCGATTTCATCATCCAGGAATACAACGATTCCTCCGACGCGATCGACTGGGCCGCAACGCAATCCTGGAGCGACGGCAACGTCGGCATCTACGGCTCGTCCTATCTCGGCATGGCCGTGCTGCAAGCCGTCGCCGCCCGCAATCCACGGCTCAAGGCCGCCGTCGCCATGGTCGCCACCGCCGACATGCACCACACCGCCCGCCCGGGCGGCCTGTTCGAGCTCGGCTTCCTCACCACCTACGGGCTCGTCCTGTGTCGCGAGGGACTCGACCACACGTCGCTGAATCCCGTTGAACAGGAACATGTTCGAAAGCTGCTCGGCGAGGCCTTCGCCGATCCGCGCGCCACCGTGAGCCGCCTGCCGCTGACCGGCATCAGCCCGCTCGACGACGAACGGGTCGCGCCGTTCTGGACCGACTGGCTGCGCTCGCCCCACGACCCGTTCTGGGACCGGCCCACCCTGCTCACCGAGCCCGAACGCGTGACCATTCCGTTCTTGCAGGTCACCGGCTATCAGGACTTCACCAGTCCCACCCAGTTCCGCCTCGCCACCCGGCTGGCCGGCAACGACAACGCCCGGCTCGTCGCCGGGCCGTGGAACCACTTCGGCGCGTACTCCCCGCCCGGACAGGTCGGCGCGCGCGTACTCGCCGGCGCCACCGCCGGCGTGCCCACCTGGAATCCGGTGCTCGCCGCCTTCTTCGACCGCCACCTGCGCGGCGGGGACGGCTCGGCCTACCCCACCGCCGACCGATACCTGTCCGGACCGGGCCGGGTCACCTACTTCGTCGGCGGCGCGGACACCTGGGCGCACGCGCCCGCCTGGCCGCCCGCGACGGCGGTCGAGGAATGGCCCCTCGGCTCCGGCGGCGACGCGCGCACCGCAACCGACGACGGGAAACTCATTTCCCCTGGCGCGGAACAGGATTCGGGAACCGCCGGCTCCGACACGTTCACCGCCGACCCGCACGACCCGTTCCCCACCCACGGCGGAGCGATCACGGTCGAAGGCGACCCCGCGGCGGTGCCGCAGGGCATCCAGGACCAGCGGGCCGTCGACGGGCGCGCCGACGTGCTCGTCTACACCAGCGAACCGCTGACCGAGGACGTGACCATCGCCGGACAACCGGAACTGATCGCCTTCCTCAGCAGCACCGCGCCGGACGCCGACGTATGCGTCACCCTGGTCGACGTCGAACCCGGCGGGTTCGCCCGCAACGTCGCCGACGGAGCCCAGCGCGCGCGGTACCGCAACGGCGGCGACACCGATTGGCTCGACGCCGGAGACCCCAGCCGCGTGACCGTCACCCTCAACGACGTCGCCCACCGATTCCGCCCCGGGCACCGGATCCGCGTGCAGATCGCCGGGTTCAGCTTCCCGCGCTACAGCCGAAACCTGCACACCCGTACCGTTCCCGAGTTCGGCACGCTCGACGAGGCCGTCACCGCGCGGCACACCGTGCACCACGGGCCGGCCACCCGGTCCGCCCTGCGCCTGCCCGTACTCGCCGAATGACCGCCGGCCACCACCAGAAGGAACCCCGCATGTCCGAAGTCGTCGTCATCGCCACCCTCCAGGCCAAACCGGAGCGCGGCGCCGAACTGCTCGCACTGCTCGCCGAGCTGGTCCCTCCGGTCTTGCGCGAGGAACCGGGGTTACAGCGTTATGCCTTCTACGTCGAACCGGGCGCGGATCCGCTGCGCGTCACGGTGATCGAGAAATACGCTGCCGACGCCGACCTGGAAGCACACAACAGCGGCGTCCTGGTCGACTATCTGCCCCGGCTGCTCGAGCTGGTCGATCCCGCGCCGCAGACGGTCGAACTGCGACCGGCTCAGCTGGCGGTCACGGTCAGCGAGACCGACGCCGCGCGGCTGACCATCTAGTCCCGCGCCGGACCGCGCAACCGACCCGCCGGTCGGCGGGACCACACCCTCCGATCGGCGGAACTGTGTCGCCGCCGAGGCGTTTTCGCGACTCGCGATGGAACTGTGGTGAGCGTCCAGGTAGGTCGACGCGGCATACCGTTGCGTGGAAACTCCCGCCGGCTCACGCCCGGTGGGACAGACAGGAGCCATCATGTCCGGCACGAACTCTCGCTCGACCGGCGTAGACCGACGTCGATTACTCCTCGGCGTGCTGCCGGCCGCCGCGTTGCTGGCCGCAGGCTGCGGTGATTCGACTGCCGACAACCCGAGCGGCGCAAAGCCACTCGCGCTCGTCTACAACGGCCCGCAGGGTTGTCCCGGCTGCGCGCCCGCGATCGCCGACGTGCTGCGGCAGGCGCCACAGCCGTTCGAGGTCAGATACGTAGGGCCCGGCACCGGGACGCCGCTGACCGCGGCCGCGCTGGCCGAGGCGCGACTGTATGTCCAGCCCGGCGGCGGCGCCGATCTCGACGGAACCTGGCGGACCCTGCGTGAGTCCGCCGAGCTGGTCCGCGGCTGGGTTCGCGACGGCGGCAGCTACCTCGGCCTGTGCTTCGGCGGCTACCTGGCCGGGCGCGACCCCGGTTTCGATCTGCTGCCCGGCGACACCAACGGGTACGCCGGCTCCCCCGGCGCCACGGTCCCCGACGATCGCGACACCGTGGTGGCGGTGAACTGGCAGGGCCGGCCACGGCACATGTACTTCCAGGACGGACCCGCCTTCTTCCTGGACGACGGCGCCGACGCCACCGTTCTCGCGACCTATTCCAACGGAATGGCCGCCGTGGTCGTCGCCCCGTACGGCAAGGGCCGGGTCGGAGTCAGCGGCCCCCACCCCGAGGCGGACGAATCCTGGTACGCGGACAAAGGATTGACCAACCCCGACGGCGTCCGCCTGGACCTCGCCTACGAATTGATAGAAGCGATTACCGCACGCCGGTAACCCCTGACCGTAGTTTCTGGGTATTGGTGCGCGACCCTGCGCCGCTTACGCTTACCACACGATTCGGCTCCGAATCCTTTCCTGCACAACAGGAGTCACACCATGAACCAATTCCTCAGTTCCGCCATGCCCAAAAATCGGGTAATCCGCCTTGCCGTCGCCACGGCGGCCGCGCTGGCCGGCTCGGCCATGCTCGCGGCACCGGCGATGGCCGCGCCCCCGGTGCTCACCGTCCAGGACAGCCAGCACCTCAACGCCGACGGCACGGTGGATGTCGTCGGCACCTACCGCTGCAACGGCGGTCCGAGCAGCATTCTGCTCGGCGACTCGGTACTGGACCAGCGAAGCTACAACACCTCCGCACCCTCGACCACCATCCCGGGCACCTGCGACGGCACCGCACACCCCTACACCATCCACTTCCCAGCCGGCACCTTCTTCTCCTTCGAGCCCGGCCCCGCCACCTTCACCACCATCTGGTCCTTCTACGACGCCGACGGCAACCCCACCCAAGCCGAACTCGCCAACACCCCGATCACCCTGCAGCGCTGACCATTCCGCAACTCCGCCCACTTCCCCCGCCGACACCCCACCCGAACCGCGCGCAGAGGTCAATCAGTCTGGGCCACAACAAGTTGCGCAAGAACGCGCTCAGGGTCACCGAGGTACACATAACCCTCCCGGTTCCCGAACATCCCCATCAACTCGGCCAAACTATCCCGCTCGGCCGAGCTGATGGCGATCCGCCGCTTCACCAAACTCGCACACAACCCATCAACCAGCTCCCCCCACTCCCCAACATCACTGTATGTCCGATACTGAGCAAGCGTTTCCGGCGCAAGCCGATCCGCCAGCTGCTCCAGCAGCCCCCGCGATCCCTCACTCAACCGCCGCATCCGATCGATCTGCTCCTGCGTCCTGACCGGCCGTTCACGCGCCCTACGACGCCGCTCACTCGGCTCCATGTCCTCTCCCTCACCATCGTTTAATTGAACGGGTTCCGCACCACACCGGGCCCGCTGACCGGATATCCAGTCCGGATGCTGCCATCGGAATTCACGATGACCTCGATCAGCACGCCATCACGGGTACCTGATACTTTCCAGCGCCCGTTGTCTTGGAGCACGGGCGTTTGATCCGGATTCCTGGCCACGTCGAGCACACTGTCAATGATGTGGTCGTCGGTCCATGTGTCAGTATCCGGGAACTCGGTCTTACCCGGCGCCCCGACACCTGGCGCGTGTCCTCCTCCGTCCTCGTCGCCGTCTCCGTCGAGGATGTGGATTCGCCGCCCCTGTGTGATCGAAATACCGTCCGGCACTGTCCCCTGAACCTTGCCCCATTCGGAACCGAGCGCCCCGTCGGCAACTTCGTCGACGAACACCTTCATCGCGATGATGGCACCGAGGTTGATTGCCTCCTTGGTCAGATCAACGTCCTTGAAGGCAGTGACCGCCGCAGCGGTCGCACCTGCTGCCGCCGCCCCGACACCGATGATGCGGACCAGTTTGCTGATGTCGTAGGTGCTCTTGAGCACGCGCGCAGTATTGCCAGCGATGGCCAAGACGCCGGCTCCGGCCGCGACGTTGCTGAGTGCGGCCGTGATCCAGGAAGCCGCGATGCCGATGACAACCGTTGCTCCGGCAGCGATCAGCGCGTTAGTTACCGCCTCTTTGAACTTGTCGCGGACCTCGGAGGTGGCACCGCTGTAATCGCCGACCGGCGCGGCCACACTCTGCGACGCCGCGGCGAGTTGGGTGGCGCCGCCATGCATGGTGGTGAGATGCCCGAGGAGGGGCTCGAGCCCCTTCCTGTCTTGGATATCGTTGAACAGGTTGCTGATCTCAGTTATGCGGCTGGCCGCACCGGTCACAGTGGCATGCTCGGCGAACGTCTTCCAGGTCGACGCGGCCTTGGCTAGCTTGTCCTTGTTGCCGTTGGGCAACTTGCTGCCGAACTCGTCCTGGACCTTTTCGATCAGTGCGTCGTAGAAGCCAGGGATGCTCCCGTTCCCCTCGGTGATTCCGTCGCCGTTCTTACCCACCGATGTCGGCAGCGACACCTTGTATTCCGACATTGCCGTGATGTTGGGCCGGTCCGGCAGGGGCTTGGATTTGTTGGCCAAAGCCCAGTTGTAGCCGGCGGCGTAGAGCATGTTGCCGAAATTCGTCAGCGCGTCGGCAAGGTTCGTGCAGGTCTGCAACGTCACCTGTGCCGCGCGATCGTATTCCTTACCCCAATTCTCACAACCCGCCGTGTCGCCGGCCATCCCCGCACAATCACCCTTGAGCGCATCGTGGACAGGTTTGTCGGCAGTTCGGAGGTCGGCGGCGAGGGCATGGCACCGCTTGCCGGCGTCATAGTAAGTTTCCCAATTAATGACCAGTACGCCCATGGTCTACCCCTGGTTGAACATGGTGAAGTTGGTGTCCTGGGCTTGTGTGTAACGGCCGTGCGCCGCCTTGGCCGCGTCGCTCATATCGCGGACACCTTCGACGAATTCTCTTGCGCCGGAGACCCATTGGGCATGAGCATCGGTGTAGGCCTGTGCGGCAACACCTTCCCACCCGGTGTTGGTGAGGGTCGCGACACGGTCATCGATTTCATCGAGATGTTCCGCGATGTATCCGGCGAGTCCGGACAGCTTCGCCACGACGTCGTCGAGGCGGTCCAGATCGACGGTGAATTCCGAGCTCACGACAGATCCAGACTAGAGGTGGTCAGCATGGCAGCGTTCCACTCGTCGCGAGCCTTGAATGTGTCGGCGGTGATGCCCAGCTTCTCCGCCATATCGGTCAACGCACTCATGATCTGCGTGCCGCCCTCGTGGACGTATTTGCCGACTTCTCTTACCTTCCCCGGCACTACCGACAGGCTCGAGCCGGAGACAGGTGTCCCCCCGTTCATGCCGCCGGACGCTACCGGACCGACAGCCGGGTGTCGAACCTGATCATGTGGTCGGGGGTAGCGAGGTGGCGAGAAGGGTTGTCGCTCGGGTCAATTCGGGGCATAGGTCGGCTGATGAGCGGTCGTCGGTGAGCGAGGCCTCGAAGGTGAGGGTTTGGCCGCCTTGGTCGGGGAGATTGGCTTCCTGGGGTATCTCGAAAACCAGGGCGCAGACGTCCGCGGAGATATCCCATTGCACCTGGACGGCGTGGTGGTCACCGATGGTTACCGGCTTCGGACGCACGTACGTGGTCCTGTTGTAGACCGACCATTCGAACGGGGCGACGTTCTGGGACACGCGGAGTCGATACCATCCACCGCGCCACATGCACATCGCGCTCTTTGTGTCGTAGTCGCCGCGGAATTGCGATTTCGGGTCGAGGCCAGCGGCGGACAGGCGGTCGTCCGGAATCTGGCACGGGTCCCAGACGAAGCTGGGATTCTCCGCGGTTTTGGACGTGCGGGTGCTTTTGGTCAGCGAGGGTTGGGTCAGCTTCGCCTGCGGGAGGGCCGACGGAACGTGCTGCGCAACGGCTCTCGCGATCGCTTCGGTTCCGGTGCGCAAATCCGCGCGCAGTTCCGGCGAGTCCACGACGGGAAAGGTCTCCGGAATTCCGGACCAGTCCTTACCCCAGGTCTCGACCGTCACGATCAGGTTGTTGATGCTGAACATCACGCTGATCCGTGGCGGATCGCCCTTCGCGGTTTTCTCCCAGGTGATCGCGTTTTCGCCGATACCGGCGATGGGTGTCGGTCGCGGGGCGTCCGACAGTGTCGATCCGGGAACGTAGTCCGGGAGATTCGGGCGTTTGTCGTTCACGCCGATGGGATACAGCGACAGGAAATACGAGACCGTAGCGTTTCGCCACATCGGCGTCCGGTACGGCTTGACCGGCTCGCGTTGTATCGAACTGCCGAATTTCATCGCACAGGTCAAACTCTGGCTGGTGTCCCCGATTTCACGATCGGCGTCCGGCGCCTTCGCGACGGCACTGTACGCCTCGCCGGCAAACGCCTTGATCGCCTGGTCGGCAGGTTTCAACGCGTCGGCGCAGCGAGCAGGCAGCTCCGAGAACCCTGCCCGGTACTGTTCTCCGGCGCTCGGCGAACAGCCGGTCACCCCGGCAACCAGAAGCAGTGCGAGCAATACCGACGCCGAACGACCATGCCGGACATCCATGAGCAGACCCCTCCCCGAGCGCTACCGCCCCCTGTGCGACGCGAAGTCCGAGTTTGTCGGTGCGGGGCGGGCCTGTCAACCTGGTCGGGTCTATGTCTCGGTCACCTCCCGATCGTTGTCGCGGAGCAGCGTGTTCAGGATCGGGCCGATGGCGCGGGCCGCGGTCGGGTTCATCATGCCGGTGTGCCATTCGTCGACCGGGAATTCGTGGATGGTTCCGGTGATGTGGCCGTTCCAGGTTGCGGCGAGTTGGTCTCGGTAGGACTCGCGGGCGGCGATGAACAGGGTGGCGTCGCCGGTGAAATGGGGTGGGGTGTGCGGGACGGGGGTCATGAAGCTTTCGGTTACTCGTTCGACCTGTTGCGGGGTGAGGATGCCTTCGCTGCTGAGGCGCTCGGCGATCAGCGGGAACAGTTCGGCTGGGTTGTCGACGTGCTGGACGTCGGTCAGGCCGAGGAAATCGCGCCAGCCGCGGAGGAACTCGGTCAGGGCACGGCGAGAGTGGGCGTCGTCGGGCTCGGCGCCGGGGAGCTGTTCGAGGTTCTCCGCGATGCCGGTGTCGACCAGGGCGAGCAGGCCGACCGGGTGGCCGAGCTGTTGGAGCCGGGCGGCCATGGCGTGGGCGATCTTTCCGCCCAGCGACCAGCCGAGGAGGTGATAGGTGGTGTCGGGGAAGGCTTTCCGGATTTCCGCGACGTAGCGCTCGGCGTACGCGTCCACCGACGCCATCCGCGGGCCGTCCTCGACGATGTAGGGGTCCTGCAGACCGTAGACGGGGCGATCCGGGTCCAGATGGCCCGCGAGCGCGCCGTAAACCCAGGCGAGGCCGCCGCCGGGATGGACGCAGAACAACGGAGCTTTGGCACCCGCCGAACGCAGGGGCGACAGCACGCCGAGGGACACGCCCAACTCGGATGGCTTCTCCAGATATCGCGCGAGCGCGGCCGGGGTCGAGTCGGAGAAGAGCAGTCGGTAGGGCACTGCCGTCCCGATCCGCGCACGCAGGTGAGCCACCAATTTCATTGCGACGACCGAGGTTCCGCCCAGGGTGAAGAAGTCGTCGTCGACGCCCACCCGCGCTACTTCCAGCACCTCCGCGAACACCGTGACCACGATTTCCTCGAGCGGAGTCGACGGCGCCCGATACGTGGTAACCGCCCACTCCGGCGCAGGCAGCGCACGGCGATCGACCTTTCCGTTCACGGTGAGCGGCAGCGCGTCGAGCACGGTGACGGTGTCGGGGACCAGGTAGGACGGCAGTCGTTGCGCGACCGCCCGCCGGATCGCTGCCGAATCAGGGCGGTGCCCCGGCACGGCGGTGACGTAGGCGGCCGATCGCGCGGCGGAACCAGCGCCGTGCACGGTGACCACCGCCTGCCGCACCTCGGCCAAACCGGCCAGCGCCGTTTCGATTTCGCCGAGTTCCACGCGCTGCCCGCGAATCTTGACCTGGAAATCGGTGCGGCCCACGAACATCAGCACCGCCTCGTCGCCATCGGCCAGCCACCGCACCAGGTCTCCGGTGCGGTACATCCGCGACCCCGGCGCCCCGAAGGGATCGGCCACGAAGGTCGTCGCGGACAACCCGGCCCGGTTGAGATACCCGCGCGCCACCCCGGGCCCGGCCGCGTACAACTCACCGACCGTCCCGGCCGGCACCGGCCGCAGCGACGAATCCAGCACCACCAGCCGAACTCCGGGAATCGGACCGCCCACCGACACCGGATCGCCGACGTCCAACCGCGTGCCGGTCATCCAGATCGTGCACTCACTCGGCCCGTACAGGTTGTGCAGCCTGCGGATACCGGCGGCGTCCGTGCCCGACCACCGGCGCACCAACTCCGGCGGACAGGCCTCGGCGCCGGTGAGGAGTACCCGCAGATCGTCGAGCCCGTCCGGATCGACCGAGAGGGCGACCGCCGGTGACAGGAACGCGTGGGTGATGCGCTCACCACGCATCAACTCCGCCAGCGGTTCCCCGGCGAAGACATCGTCCGGGGCAACGACCAAGGCCGCCCCGGCCGGTACCGCCAGCAGCAGCTCCAGCATCGCCGCGTCGAAAGTGCTTGCGGCAACGGCCAATACACGCGAGTCGTGGGTCAGCTGATAGCGCGAATGCTGAACGGTGGCGACGGCCGCCAACCCCGCATGGGTGACAACCACGCCCTTCGGCGTGCCGGTCGACCCCGAGGTGTAGACGACATAGGCGGTATTGGCCGGTCGCACCGGCTCGCCTTCGTCACCGACCGGCGCCGCGCCGCACCGAGAAAGGTCGAGCCGGTCCAGGTCGATCACCCGAATTCCAGCACGGTCCAGTCCGGCATCTGAATCCGTTACCAGCGAGGCGATTTCACCGCCGGTGAGCACAACGCCGGCAGCACAATCTTCGATGATGAACCGATTGCGTTCGACCGGATGAGCGGGATCGACGGACACGAACGCGGCACCGGCCTTGGCAACCGCCCACACAGCGCGCACCCATGCCGCCGACCGTGGAATCGCAATCGCCACAACGGATTCCCGCCCGACACCGGACTCGATCAGCAGTCGCGCACAGCGATTCGACCACTCATCCAACTCCCGATACGTCCACGCGCGCCCGCCTTCGACGACCGCGGCCCGGTCCCCGTGCTCGGCGGCTGCGCGACTCAGCAGCTCGGCCAGGGTGACCCGATCCGGCCCCGCACCACCATCGCCCCACTCCGACAACAACAGTCGCTCACTCGAATCGAGCACCTCGATGTCCCGCAATCCTACCGCGGGATCGGCGACCACGACATCGAGGGTTCGCCGCAACCGCCCGGCCAGCGCCACGATCGTCCCCTGATCGAAAAGATCGAGGGCATAGCTCATCCCGACCAGCAGACCGCCGTCCGCCGCCGGGGCGTCGGACACGGTGACGGTGAGATCGAATCGTTCCATTCCGCTACCGAGATCCATTGGCGTGCACCGAATCCCCGGCAACTGCGCGTCCGCCGGAACCAAGTCGAGGTGCTGGAACGCCAGCATCACCTGGAACAGCGGATGCTGCGCCTGACTGCGGGGCGGATCGACCACTTCCACCACCCGCTCGAACGGCAGATCGGCATGCGCGAACGCCGCCAGATCCACCCGGCGGCACTCGTCCAGCAGTTCGCCGAACGAGGCGGCGTCATCGACCCGGGTGCGCAGCACCAACGTGTTGACGAACATGCCGACCAGCCCGTCCAATGCCGCGGCCCCGCGCCCCGCGATCGGTGTGCCGACCGCGATATCACCGCTCCCCGACAACCGCGCCAGCACCACCGCCAAAGCCGCATGCATCACCATGAACACGGTCGCGTGCCGCGCACGCGCGATACGGGACAATCCAGCCGCCGTATTCGCTTCCACCGCAAACGAATACGTGCCACCGCGGTGGGTAGCGACGGCGGGCCGCGCCCGGTCGGCAGGCAACTCCAGCCGATCCGGCAAGCCCGCCAACTGCCCGGTCCAATACCCGGCCTGCCGCGCCGAGTTGCTCTCCGGATCGGACTCCGCCCCCAGCACCGCACGCTGCCACAGCGTGTAGTCGGCGTACTGCACCGGCAACGGAACCCATTCCGGCGCCCGCCCCGCCCGCCGCGCCGAATACGCCAGCGACAAGTCCCGCGCCAACGGCGCCAGGGACCAACCGTCCGCCGCGATGTGATGCAGGACCAGCACGAGGATGTACTCACCGGACCCGGTGTCCAGCAGGGTGACCCGCAACGGCGGCGCGGTCGACAGATCGAACCCACGCCGGATCAGCGGCAGCACCGCCTGCTCGAGCCCGGCAGCCTCGACGGTCCGCACCTCGACCGTGGTACCGGCCTCGGTCACCGGCAGGATCCGCTGGTACGGACTTCCGTCCCGGTCCGGGAAGACCGTGCGCAGGGTTTCGTGTCGCTCCACCAGATCACCGATGGCAGCGGTCATCACCTCGATATCCAGATCGCCGGTCAACCGCAGCACGAGCGGGATGTGGTAGGCCGGTGAGTCCGGTTCGAGCCGGTTGATGAACCACATCCGCCACTGCGCGAACGACAACGGCAGATACTCCGGTCGCTCGCGAACCACCAACTTCGACCACACGCCGCCCGCGGTCGACCGCTCGGTGAGCACCCGCCCCAGCTGGGCCGCAGTCGGCGCGTCGAACACATCGCGCACGCCCACCTCGGCGCCCGCCATCGCGGACACCCGGGACGCCACCCGCGTCGCCGACAGCGAATGCCCGCCCAGCGTGAAGAAGTCGTCATCGACCCCGACCCGGTCCACGCCGAGCACCTCGGCGAACACCGAGACCACGATCTCCTCGAACGGCGTCGACGCGGCCCGATACGGCACCGCCAGCCACTCCGGGGCGGGCAACGCGCGCCGATCCACCTTGCCGCTGGAGGTCAGCGGCAGTTGCGCCAGCACCGTGACGGTGTCGGGCACCATGAACGACGGCAGTCGCCGCGCGATGGCTTGCCGGACGGTCACGGGTTCGGGCAGGCGCCCGGCTGCCGCGGTGATGTAGGCGGCCAATCGCACTGTCCCACCGGACTCTTCGTCGGCGTACGGGACGACCACCGCGTCCCGCACCTCCTCCAGCTGTGCCAACGTGGTCTCGATCTCGCCGAGTTCGAGGCGCTGGGCGCGGATCTTGACCTGACGATCGGCGCGGCCGGCGAACATCAACGCCGGACGCGCACCCTTGGTCCACCGCACCAGGTCTCCCGTGCGATACATCCGCGACCCGGCCGGTCCGAACGGATCGGCGACGAACGATCCGGCGGTCAACCCCGCCCGGCCGAGATATCCGCGCGCCACACCGGGTCCCGCGGTGTACAACTCCCCCACCACGCCCGCGGGCACCGGGCGCAACCAAGCGTCCAGCACCGCCAGCCGGACGCCCGGGATCGGACCACCCAGCGAAACCGGTTCATCCACAGCCAATTCGGACGCGGTGACCCAGATCGTGGCCTCGCTCGGCCCGTACAGGTTGTGCAGGCTGCGAACGCCGGCGGCATCGGACCATTGCCGCACCAGTGCGGGCGGGCACGCCTCACCGGCGACCATCAACACCCGCAGGTCGTTCAGCCGCCCGGCATCCAACGTGGCCGCGACGGCGGGAGTCGAACACGCATGCGTGACGCCTTCGGCCCGCACCAACTCCGTCAGCTGTTCACCCGCGAAAACATCGCGGCCCGCGACGACCAACGCGGCACCCACCGACACGCCCGCCAGCAGCTCGAACACCGCCGCATCGAAAGTTCTTGCGGCAACCACCAATACGCGGGAATCGACATCGAGACCGAACTGCTCACATTGCGCCGCGGTGACTGCTGACAACCCCTCGCCGCTGACCGCGACGCCCTTCGGTTTGCCGGTCGTCCCGGAGGTGTACACGACGTAGGCGGTATTGCTCGACCGCACGACACCGCGTCGATCATCGTCGGTGACCGGTGCGTCGCTGTACTCGAGCAGATCGAGCCGGTCCGGATCGATTACCGAGACCCCGGCAGCGTGCAACTCCGCCGTATCCAATCCGGTTGTGCCGTCGAACCTTCCGTCGGCGAGCAGCACGCTCGCGGCGACATCGGTGAGGACGAACCGGTTCCGCTCCCACAGGTGCGCCGGATCGACAGACACGAACGCGGCACCGGATTTCGCGACCGCCCACACCGCCCGCACCCAACCCGCCGAGCGCGCAAGCCCGATCGCCACCACCGTCTCCGGACCGGCGCCCCGCTCGATCAGCATCCGTGCGCATCGATTCGACCAGCGATCCAGTTCCCGATAGGTCAGTCGATGATCCGCGTCGACGACGGCGAGCCGATCCGGGAACTCCGCCGCCACCGCGGAGAACTTCGCGTGCAACGGGACAGGAGCCGGAGCGGCGCCCCCAGCGCCCCACTCCCGCAGCGACTTCCGCTCATCCGCGCCGAGCAGATCCAGCCCATGCAATCCGACCTCGGGATCGGCCACCGCCGCGAGCAGGACGCGCGCCAGCCGATCGGCCAGCTCCGCGACCGTCGAGCGATCGAACAGGTCCGTGGCGTAGCCGATGGTGACCGGGATATCGCCGTTCGAGTCCGGAAGGTCGGCGACGGTGATGGACAGATCGAATCGTTCGACGCCGGCACCGAGGTTCATCGGCGTGACCCGGATCCCGGGCAACCGCGCGGAGTCCGGATCCAGGTCGAGGTTCTGGAAGGCCAGCATCACCTGGAACAGCGGATGATGCGCTTGGGTCCGGGGCAGGTCGATGGCCTCCACCACGCGCTCGAACGGAATATCGGCATTGGCGAAGGCATCGAGATCCACCTGCCGGACCTGGCCGAGCAGATCGGTGAACGAACCCGCCTCGTCGATCCGCGTGCGCAACACCAGCGTGTTGACGAACATGCCGACCAATTCGTCCAAGGCCGCCGCACCACGCCCCGCGATCGGCGTGCCGACCGCGATATCGTCTGCGCCGGACAGCCGCGACAGCAACAGTGCGACCGCCGAGTGCACGACCATGAACACCGTCGCCCCCGCGGTATTCGCCAGCTCACCCATCCTGGCGAACAATGCGGCATTCAGCACGAACGAATAGCTGTCGCCGGCTTGCGTGGCGACCACCGGCCGCGGCCGATCGGCAGGCAACTCCAGCCGATCCGGCAGGCCCGTCAAATGCGTTGTCCAATAAGCGAGCTGACGCGACAACGTCGACTCCGGATCGGACTCCACGCCCAGCGCCGCGCGCTGCCACAGCGTGTAGTCCGCGTACTGCACCGGCAGCGGAACCCATTGCGGCGCTTGCCCGGACCGGCGGGCCGCGTAGGCGGTCGACAGGTCCCGCGCGAGCGGTGCGATAGACCACCCGTCTGCGGCGATGTGATGAATCACCATCGACAGCACGAACTCACCGGAACCGCGGTCCAGCACTGTGACTCGCATCGGAACGTCCGTCGCCAGGTCGAATACGTGCCGGGTCGATGCGAGCACGGCTGCATCGAACTCTGCCGGTGCCACCGACCGCACTTCGACGGTTACCGAGGCTCGGTCGGCGGGCAACACCTGCTGGAACGGCGTCCCGTCCGAGTCGGGATATACCGTGCGCAAGCTCTCGTGCCGGGCCACTACATCGCCGATCGCGGCGACCAGTGCCCCGGTGTCCAGCTCGCCGGTCAACCGCAGCACCAGCGGAATGGTGTACGCCGCTGCCGCACCGTGGAATTGGTTGACGAACCACATGCGCAGCTGAGCGAACGACAAGGGCACCCGGTCGGGCCGCTCCTGGACGACCAGCGCCGGCTGCGTCGAACCGGGGTTTCCGGCAGCCAGCACCCCCGCCAACCGCGCGGGCGTCGGCGCCTCGAACACCTCACGCACGCCGATCCGGACACCCGCCAGGGCGGACAGCCGCGACGTCAGGCGCATCGCCGACAGCGAATGCCCGCCCAGCGCAAAGAAATCGTCGTCCGCGCCGACCCGGTCGACCCCGAGCAGCTCGGCGAACGCCTCTGCCACCAGCTGCTCGGCCGGCGTGGACGGCGCGCGATAGGCCCGGGCGAGCTGCTCCGGCTCCGGCAAAGCGGCACGATCCAATTTGCCGCTCACGGTCAGCGGCAGCTCGGGCAGCACCGAGCACGCATCGGGAACCATGTGCGCGGGCAACCGATGCCGGGCCGCGGCCAGCACCTGCCCCGGGTCGAGGTCGGTGCCGACGAGGTAGCCGATCAGGCGATCGGATTGCGGGTGATGCACCACGACGGCCCGGGTCACCCCGGCCTGATCGTCGAGCACCGCCTCGATCTCTCCCAGCTCGACCCGTTGCCCGCGAACCTTCACCTGGAAGTCGTTGCGTCCCACAAACTCCAGTCCGCCATGCGCGTTCCAGCACACCAGATCGCCGGTCCGATACAGACGAGAACCGCTGAGCCCGAACGGATTCGCCACGAAGGACGCCGCCGTCAGCCCCGGCCGGTTCGAGTAGCCGCGCGCCTGCTGGATGCCACCGAGATACAGCTCACCGCGCACACCGGCCGGCACCGGCCGCAAAAGCCCGTCCAAGACGACGGCTTCCACGCCACGGATCGGCCCGCCGAGGGTCACCGGCGCGGCGGGATCCATGGCGTCACTGAGAGTGGTGACGATGACCGTCTCGGTCGGCCCGTACGCGACGTACAGTTCCCGATCCGGTGCCCACGCCGCCACCAATTCCGCGGGTACCCGCTCGCCGCCGGTGACGAGCACCCGCAGCGAAGCCAGCCCGTCCGGCGACATGGTCGCCAGCACGCTTGTCGTGATGAACGCATGCGAAACCCGGTGCTGTCGAATAATTTCCGCGAGGGACGCACCGCCGAAGATGTCCGGCGGCGAGATGACCAGCGCGGCCCCGTTCGGGTGCGCCATCAGCAGTTCCATCATCACCGCGTCGAAGCCCGGCGCCGACACGGCCAAGATCCGGGAACTCGTGTCCACGCGGTAGCGCTCGCGCTGCTCGGCGGTGAAGTTCGCCAAGCCGGAGTGGGAGACCACGACCCCCTTCGGGGTGCCGGTGGACCCGGAGGTATAGATCACGTAGGCCGCGTGCTCCGGCCGGAGCGGGCGGACCCGGACCGCGTCGGTGACCGCGGTCGCGGGGAACTCCGCAAGGCGCGCAGGCAGATCCGGCCCGTCGAGCAGCAACCGCTCGATCGTGTCCGGCACCGTGGCCACCGTGTCCGCCACCGACAAGGCAAGGCGCACAGCGGAATCGCCGATCATGGCGACGACCCGGTCCAGCGGATGGCGCGGGTCGATCGGCACGAAAGCCGCGCCGGATTTGGTCACCGCCCACAGTCCGACGAGGAGCTCGATACCCCGGGGCATTGCCAGCGCGACCGCGTCGCCCGGTCCGATACCGCGGCCGATCAGCAAGCGCGCCAACCGGTTCGAATAGCCGTCCAGCTCACCGAAACTCAGCGTCACCGCGCCCGACACCGCCGCGGGCGCCGCCGGATCGATGGCGGCTCCCGCGACGAGCAGGTCCGCCAGCGGCCGCGGCGGCTCCGCCGCACGCCCCCGGACGGGTACCAGCCGAGCCCGCTCGGCCGGGGACAACAGGTCGATCGACTCCGCCGGGACCGACGGATCGGTGGTCATCGCGTCCAGCACGCGCGCGAGCCGATCGGCACAGTCCCGCACCCACTCGTGCGCGAATACGCTTGGCTGATACTGCAACTGAGCCCGGAACGGCTCGCCCTTGACGACCACCAACGCCAGGGGATAGTGCGCGGAGTCGTTGGAACGCAGCTCCTGCACGCTCATGCCATCGATCGCCGCCGCCTGGGCCGCGAGGGCCGCTTCGTCGACGGGGTAGGACTCGAACACCAGAGCCGTGTCGAACATGGCCGAAACATCCAGCGCGGCATGGATATCGGACAGACCGATGTGGTGATAGCCCAGCAATTCCGACTGTTCCGCCTGAACTCGGCGCAGCACGGCGGCGATCGGCTCGCCGGGGTGCTGGCGGACCCGTACCGGGATGGTGTTGATGAACAGGCCGACCGCGGACTCGATGCCGGGCAGATCCGCGGGCCGTCCGGATACCGTCGCACCGAATACGACATCGCCGCGCCCGGTCAGATACCCCACGACAATCGCCCACGCCACCTGGAACAGCGTGTTCACCGTGACACCGGTGGACGACGCGCACGCGACCGATCGCTCGGAGAGCAGGCGGTCGAAATCGATGGCGACGGAATCCATTCGCTCTGCCGAGACCTGAGTCGCGCCCTGCGGCGCCAGCAGCGTCGCCTCGGCGCCGGCGAGCGCGTGCCGCCACGCCTGCAACGACTCTGCCGGATCCTGACGGCCCAGCCACTCGAGGTAGGACCGATACGAACCCGCCGGCTCCGCGAGCGCCGCCTCCGGCGCCGCGTACACCGCGAGCAGCGTGTGCAGCAGCCATGGCATGGACCAGCCGTCGAAGAGCACATGGTGGTACGAGAGCAGCAGCGTGAACCGGCCCTCCGCCACCGTGATCAGGGTGAAACGCATCAGCGGCGCCGTCTCGAGGTCGAACGGCTCGGCCTTGTCCCGCGCCATCACCTCCGCGAGCGCGGATTCGGGCTCGGCACGCAGGTCGACCTCCCGCCACGGCAGCACCACGCGATCGGCGACGATCTGCACGCCTTCGCCCTCCGCGTTCGCGGTGAACGCCACCCGCAGGTTCGGATACCGCGCCAGCAGGAACTCGGCCGCGTGGCGCAGACGTCCGGCGTCTACCGCCCCGGACAGGGTGATGGCGAGTTGCACCGCGTACACGTCGACCATGGACTCGGCCAGCCGGGCATGGAACAGGAGCCCGGTCTGCAAGGGCGACAACGGCCATACGTCCACCAGGCCCGGGTAACGCGCCTCCCAGACCTCGATGTCGGATTGCGTCGCGCGCACCAGCGGGAAATCGGAGGGCGTGTGCCCGCCGGAACGCGGGTGGCGCAGCCGGGCGGCGACGGCGTGCAGCGCGTCGACCCAGAACTGGGCCAGCTCGTCGACCTCCGCCGCGTCGAGCACGGCGTCGCGGTAGCCGAAAGTGGCGGACAAGCGCCCGTCGGTGACGGCGGCCGTGATGTCGACCACCGCCGTGGCCATGACATGCAGGTCCTCGTCCGCCATCGGAGCACCGAGTTCATCGGTGACGACGAACTCCGATACCGTTGTCCCGCTGGATGATCGGTTCGGCGACAGCTGACCGAGGTAGTTGAAGGCGATCTGCGCGGGCAGCGCGGCGGGCAATGCCTGAGCGGTCTCCGGATTGAGGTAGCGCAGCAGTCCGTAGCCGATACCGTGGTCGGGGATCGCGCGCAAATGCTCCTTCGTGCTCTTAACCACCGATTCGATCGCCGGACCGCCGGCGTAGGCGTCATCGAGATCGACTCCGGCCAACTGGATTCGGACCGGATACACCGTCGTGAACCAGCCGACGGTCGCGGTCAGGTCCGCGCCGGGCAGGGCTTGTTCTTCGCGTCCGTGCCCTTCCAAGCGCAGCAGCGTGGACGATTCCGGCACTCCCCTACCGGCGCGCCAGCGCTGCACGGCCATGGCCAGCGCGGCAACCAGTGCGTCCTGTACGTCACCGTGGACGGCCGCGGGTACCCGAGTCAGCAGGGCCTCCGTGATCTCCGGCGAAACCTGCACTCGCCGTATGCGCATCGAGTCCGCGGCATCGCGGCCCGGCGTACGCGAGCCGAGCATCGGGTCCGGTCCGTCGACAATCCCCTGCCACAGCGGCAGTTCCGCCACCCGCTGCGGCGACCGCGCCGCCTCGACCAGGCCGTGCGCCCACCGCCGCACCGAGGTCCCCACCGGCGGCATCGAGACCACACCAGCGGCGCGATACTGCTGCCACGCCGAGACCAGGTCGGGCAGCATGATCCGCCACGAAACACCGTCCACCACAAGGTGATGCGCGATGACGATCAGCTGACCGGTCTGCCTCGGGTCGACCGGGCAGAACCAGAGCACCTGCAAGACAACGCCGTTGGCCGGATCCAGCCGGCTCAGAGCCGCATCGACCTCCGCCGTCACGCGGCGTTGGCGTTGCTCCGGAGCGAGATCCGGGCCGAGCACGACCGGATGTATCAGCGACTCGACGTCCAACAGCCCGCTCGGCCGCGTCTCCAGGCGCCAGTCCCGCCCGTCGTGCCACAGCCGGGCGCGCAGCATGTCGTGCCGGTCGATCAACGCGGTCAGGATCGCGGTCAAGCCGGCCTGATCCAATCCGGCCGGCGCGGTGAGCACCAGGGTTTGGTTGAACCGCTCGAACTCGCCTCGCTCCACCATCCACCGGACGATCGGGGTGAGCGGCAGCGCGCCGACGCCACCACCGGGCAACTCCGCCAGAACCGTTGCGGGGTCGACGGATTCGGCCACGCGCGACAGCGCGGCGACCGTCCGGGCCTCGAATACCTGCCGTGGCGTGAACACCACCCCGCGGTCCTTCGCGCGCGCGACCAGCTGGATCGAGACGATGCTGTCGCCGCCCAGGGCGAAGAAGTCATCGTCGGCGCCGACCTGGTCGAGTCCGAGGACCTGCGCGAACACCTCGGCCACGACCTCCTCGGCGGCGGTGGCGGGCGCCCGGTACATCGTGGTCGGCCACTCCGGTACGGGCAGCGCTCGCCGGTCCACCTTCCCGCTCGGGGTCAGCGGCAGCTCGTCGAGGACGGTGAAGAGGTCGGGGACCATGTACGACGGCAGTCGCCGCGCCGCGGCCTCGCGCAGGGCAACCGGGTCTGGATGACGGCCCGGCGCGGGGGTGAGGTAGGCGGCCAGCCCCACGGAGTCGCCGTTGGCGACCTGGGTGACGACGACGCGGCGTACTTCGTCGAGTTCGGCCAGCACGGCCTCGATTTCGCCGAGTTCCAGGCGCTGGCCGCGAATCTTGATCTGGGCGTCGGCGCGTCCGACGACCACCAATGCGCCGCTACCGGGCAGCCGGCGCACCAGATCGCCGGTCCGGTACATGCGGGATCCGGCGGGCCCGAACGGGTCGGCCACGAACGCCGCCGAGGTCGTGCCGACGCGGTTGAGGTAGCCGCGGGCCACGCCGGGACCGGACACGTACAGCTCGCCGACGACACCCGGCGGCACCACGTTGAGCCAGGCGTCCAAGACCATCGAGCGGATCCCGGGAATCGGGTTGCCGATCGAAACCGGCTCGCCGGGCACCAATTTCGCGCCGGTCACCCAGATCGTGGCCTCGCTGGGGCCGTACAGGTTGTACACGCCCCGGATTCCGGCGCTGTCGCTCGCCGACCAGTGCCGCACCAGCGCGGGCGGACACGCCTCGCCGACCGCCATGAGCACGCGCAGGCCATCGAGGCGCCGGGCATCGAGCGAGGCTGCGACGGCCGGAGTCAAAACCGCGTGAGTCACATCCTCGGCGCGCATCAGCTCGGCCAACGGCGACCCCGCGAACACATCGTCGGGAGCGATGATCAGCGCGGCGCCCACCGGTACCGCGAGCAGCAGCTCGAAGACCGCCGCATCGAAAGTGCGTGCGGCGACCGCCAATACCCGCGACCCGGAATCGGTCCGGAGGTCTCGGTGCTGCGCCGCGGTGACCGCGGCGAGCCCGGCATGGGCGACCGCCACCCCCTTCGGCGTGCCGGTCGACCCCGAGGTGTAGACGATGTAGGCGGTGTTGTCCGGATAGATCGAACCGAGCCGATCGGCATCCGCGAGCGGGGCGGCGTTCCATCCGGACGGATCGAACGCGTCCAGATCGAGCACGACGATGCCGGGTGCGTCCCACTCCCCGCCGTCATCGACGGTGAGCAGTACCGCCGCCGCACAGTCCGCGAGAATCGCGCCATTCCGCTCCCTCGGCTGTGCGGGATCGAGGGAGACGAATGCGGCACCGGTCTTCGTGACCGACCACACCGCCCGTATCCAGGCCACGGACCGGGAAACGGCGATCGCCACCACCGTTTCCGGACCGGCGCCGTGTTCGATCAGCGCCCGCGCACAGCAATTCGACCACTCGTCGAGCTCCCGATACGCCCAGGTCTGCCCGGCGTCCACGATCGCGGGCCGCGTCGCGAATTCCACTGCGGCGCTGGCGAATATCTCGTCCAGCCGGCGCGGCTGCGGGCCGGCTCCGCCATCGCCGCACCGGCGCAACACCATTCGCTCGTCGGGCGTGAGCAAATCCAGACCATGCAGGGGCCGTTGCGGATCGGCCACCACGGCCCGCACGGTGTGCTGTAGGCGGGTCGCGAACGCGGCCATCGTCGGCGGATCGAACAGGTCGAGCGCGAAGCCGATGGTGATCGGCACCTCGGCGGTCGCGCTGTCCGGGATGTCGGCGACGGTAATGGTGAGATCGAAGCGTTCGACCCCGATGTCGAGGCTCTTCAGCGGCTCGACCGCGAGCCCGGGCAACTGCGCCAGCGCCGGGTCCAGATCGAGGTTCTGGAAGGCGAGCAGCACCTGGAACAGCGGGTGATACGCCTGGCTGCGGGGTGGGTCGATGGCCTCGACGACGCGTTCGAACGGTATGTCGGCGTGCGCGAACGCGGCCAGGTCGACCTGGCGGCAGTGGTCGAGCAGGTCGGCGAACGAACCGGCCGCGTCGATCCGGGTGCGCAGGACGAGGGTGTTCACGAACATGCCGATCACGCCGTCCAGCGCCGACGCGCCGCGACCCGCGATCGGCGTACCCACCGCGACGTCGGCGCTGCCGGACAGGCGCGAGAGCAGCGTCGCCAACGCGGCGTGCACCACCATGAACACGGTTACCCGATGGGCGCGCGCCACGGCGCTCAGTCCGGCCACTGTCGCGGCATCCAGGGTGAACGTATGAGTGCCGCCGCGCTGCGACGCAACCACCGGTCGCGGCCGGTCGGCAGGCAACTCCAGCCGATCCGGCAGCCCGGCCAAATGTGCTGTCCAATAGGCGAGTTGACGCGCTGCCAGGCTGTCCGGATCGGATTCCGCGCCGAGCACCTCGCGCTGCCACAAGGTGTAATCGGCGTACTGCACCGGCAACGGCGCCCATTCCGGCGCCCGTCCCGCCCGGCGCGCGGCATAGGCCAGTGACAGGTCACGCACCAGCGGCGCGATCGACCATCCGTCGGCGACGATGTGATGCAGCACCACGACCAGCAGATGATCGTCGGATCCGCTGTGCAGCAGCGCGACTCGCCAGGGTGGTTGCGCGGACACGTCGAATCCCTGTCGCACGATGCTCGTGACCCGGTGCGTGAGGTCGACCGGATCGACGGTCTCCCTCGCGACCGCGCCCGCGACCGGCAGGATCCGCTGGCTGGGTATTCCCCGCTCGTCCGGGAATATCGTGCGCAAGCTCTCGTGCCGGGCCGCGACATCCCCCACCGCGGCGGACAGTGCCGCCGAATCCAGGCGCCCGCGCAGCCGCAGCACCATGGCGATGTTGTACGCGGGTGAGCCCGGCTCGAACCGGTTGATGAACCACATTCGAGATTGCGCGTACGACAACGGTATTCGCGCGGGGCGCACCCGTGGCGCCAGCTCCACGCTCGGTTGTCGCGCGGTCTCGGTGGACCGCAGCGCCAGCACTCCGGCCAATCGGGCGGCAGTGGGCGCGTCGAACACGTCGCGTACTTCGACCGTGATTCCGGTGGCCGTCGCCACGCGGGACGCCACCCGCGTCGCCGAGAGCGAATGCCCGCCCAGCTCGAAGAAGTTGTCGTCGGCACCGACTCGATCGGTGCCGAGCACCTCCGCGAAGACCGAGACGACGGCCTGTTCCCACGGGGTCGACGGGGCGCGATAGGTCGAGGTGGTCAGTTGCGGGGCGGGCAGGGCGCGGCGGTCCACCTTGCCGCTGGGCAGCAGGGGCAGTTCGTCGAGGATGACGATGGCGGCCGGAATCATGAACTCGGGCAATCGTTCTGCCGCGAATTCGCGAATCCGGGCCACCAGGTCGGCGATGCCGGGATCGTTCACGTAGGCGCCCAGTGAACCCAGCGGTCCGGCGCTCAGGTAGACGTCGTCGAACACCGCGGTCTCGTCGGTATCGCGGAGCAGGAGCGCGTCCATCCGGCCGGCCACGGGCGACCAGGTGACCGCGACCGAGAAGCCCAATTCCGCACCGAGCGAGCGAATCTCGTGCGGCAACACGGCCGCGTCCGGATCGCGCAGGTCGAGGTCGGCCACCCGTGCGTGCTCGGCAGCCGCGTCGATGACTCGACCGGCCGCGACGTCCGAAACGGTTCCGGCCTGGGGTATTCCGATGATTCGCAGGCCGTCCGGCCGCTCGGCAACCAGCTGGGCGCGCAGTCCGCGCAGGTCGCCGAACTCGGACCAGGCCCGCTGCGGCAGTCCGGCGAGCGAGCGAACCTGTGCCGGGGATTTACGCAGCACCACGTCGTACCGATATCGCGTCAATTCGTTGTCGACCGGCGCGTACTTCAACTCGATATCCACCGCGGCCACATCGGCGTATTTGTCCCGCACCGCGACGAAGAACTCCGGAGCGACCAGCAATTCCTGCTCGGCGATCAGCGCGCGACGCGCGCGTTCCCGCACCGCCGCCACCGTATCCTCGGCTCCGCCGCCGGCCAGCTGTGTGCCGGTGGCGAACTCGCGCAGCAGCGTCAGATTGCGGATATCGCCGAGGAAGAACGCGCCGCCGGGCAGCAACAGTCCCATGACCTTGTCGATCACGTCGATCAGATAGGCGGCGTTCGGGAAGTACTGCGCGACCGAATTCACCACCACCACATCGAATCGGTCCGCCGGCAGTCCCGAGATATCGTCGGCGGACTGCACCCGCAAACGCACCCGATCCGCCCAGTCGACCGCCGATTCGATCAGTCGCGAGCGGAGATTCCCGATGGTCGCCGCCGAGAAATCGGTGCACCAGTATTCGACGCACCGCGGTGCCAGTCGCGACATCAGCAGGCCCGATCCGACACCGATCTCCAGCACCCGGGTCGGTCGCAGCTCGAGAATCCGGTCCACGACCGCGTCCCGCCATGCCCGCATCTGCTCGACCGGAATCGGCTCTCCGGTGTAGCTGCTGTTCCAGCCGCCGAAGTCGGCGTCCAGCGCCATGGGCTCGGTGAATTCCCGGCCGTCGCCGAGGTAGCTCTCCCTGCCCGCGTACAGGTTGTCGTAGACCTGTCGCCAATGGTCGACCAGGTCGGCGGACCGGTCGCTGTCGTCGGCGACGGTCGTGTCGCGATCGCGGACGACATAGGCGACCAATTGCTTGTCGACCACGGCGTCGGCGGTCTCGCGGGCGACGACCACCGCGCGCGACACCGCCGGATGCGCCACCAGCGCCGCCTCGACCTCGCCGGGCTCGATCCGGTAGCCGCGCACCTTGACCTGGTCGTCGGCCCGGCCCGCGAATTCGAGCACGCCGTCGCGGGTCCACCGCACCACGTCGCCGGTCCGGTACATCCGCTCGGCGACACCGAACGGGCAGGCGACGAATCGTTGCGCGGTCAGCTGGAGCCGCCCCGCATAGCCGCGCGCCACTTGCGTTCCGGCCACATACAATTCGCCCGCCACACCCGCCGGTACCGGGCGCAGCCGCGAATCCAGAACGAATACCCGCACATTCGCCACCGGTGCGCCGATCGGCACCCGCTGATCCGTATTCCATGGTCGCGAACCGAGGATCTCGTAAGTCGAGACGCAGACCGTGTTCTCGGTCGGCCCATAGGCATTGGCGATATCGACGCCGGGCCAGCGGTCCCGGAATCGGGCTACCGCGGCCGAGCTCAAGGCGTCGCCGCCGGTGACTACCTGACGTACGGGATCGGCGTCGAGCCCGGGTTCCGCGGTCGCGAGCAGTTCGAAGAGCGCGGTGGCCACGAACATCGTGGTGACGCGATGCCGGGTTACCGTGCGCATCAGCGCGGCGAGGTCGAGCCGATCGGGGGGTGCGATCACGATCGTCGATCCGGACAGCACGGCAGGCCACAATTCGTAGGCGGACGCGTCGAAGGCCATCGACGAATGCACCAACACCCGCTCGCCGGGCCCGCCGGGCCAGCCGTATTTCGCCATATTCATGACGCCGCGGTGTTCGACCACGACACCCTTCGGATGCCCGGTCGAACCCGACGTGTAGATCACATACGCCGCGTCGGCCGGCGACAAGACCGGCGAACCGAATGACTCATCGGTGCCGAAATCCGTGATATCGACCCATATCGACGCCCGGCCGTCCAGCGGCAGACCCGCGCCGACAGACACCGTCGTCACCACGAGCAGCGGATCCGCGTCGCGGAGAATGAACTCGATCCGGCTGCTCGGATAGTCCGGATCGATCGGCAAGTACGCGCCACCGGCAACCACCACCGCCAATATCGCGGCCACCAGATCCACCGACCGCGGCAACGCCACCGCCACCACAGCACCCCGGCCGACCCCGCGATCCGCCAGCGTCCGCGCCAGAACACGCACGCGCACAGCCAATTCCGCGTACGTGATGTCGCCGTCCGCGTGCGCGACGGCGACCGCGTCCGGGGTGGCCGCCACCTGCCGAGCGAACAGGCGCGCGAGCGACGACTCCTCGGGGAGCGGCGCAGCGGTGTCGTTCCAGATGCGGAGCACCCGGTCACGTTCCTCGGGCGTGAGGACGTCCAACCGGCCGAGCGGCATTTCAGGATCCGTGCTGACCGTTTCCAACAGCCGCAGGTAGCGCTCGGCGAGGTCGACCACGGTGGTTCGATCGAACAGATCTGTGGCGTATTCGATTCGGCCCGACAGCGCGGGCGGCGCGGCATCGCCGGCCGGACTCATCCGTTCGACCACGTCCACGTGCAGGTCGAATTTGGCGGTGCCGGTGATCGCCGGAACGATCTCGACCTCCAACTCGGGCAGGTGCAGATCCGGCAGCAGGTTGTTCTGCAAGGCGAACGACACCTGGAACAGTGAGTGGTACGCCGGCGAACGGGCCGGTTGCAGCAACTCGACCAGTCGTTCGAAGGGCGCGTCCTGATTCTCGTAGGCGGTCAACGCCTTTCGGCGCACCTGGTCGAGCACCTCCGCGAAACGCGGGTTGCCGGACAGATCCACCCGCAGCACCCAGGTGTTGACGAAGAAGCCGATCAGATCGTGGGTCGCCGCTTGGGTTCGTCCGGCGACCGGGCCGCCGATCGAGATGTCCTCGCCCGCACCGACCTGTGCGAGCAATACGGCGAGCGCCGACTGCAACAGCATCGACACGGTCACCTGGCGGTCGTGGGCGAGTCGATACAGCGCCGCGCACAGCGCGGGCTCGAACGCGAACTCGATCACGTCGCCGCGGTTACTGGCCGTCGGCGGGCGCGGGCGGTCCGTGGGCAGCGTGATCGGCTGCGGGACGTCCGCGAGTTCGTCTGCCCAATAACGGAATTGGGTGGCCAAAATGCTGTCCGGATCGGACTCGACGCCCAGGGTCGCGTGCTGCCACAGCGTGAAGTCGGCGTATTGCACCGGCAACGGCGCGAATCCCGGCGCCCGGCCCTGCCTGCGTGCGGCGTACGCGGCCGAGAGGTCGCGCACAAACGGTGCGATAGACCAGCCGTCCGCGGCGATGTGGTGCAGCACCAGCACCAGGGTGTGGTCGTTGAACCCGTTGCACAACAACGTTACTCGCAGCGGCGGCTCGGTCGAGACATCGAAGCCGCGCCGGACCAGGCCGGTCAGATCGCCGGGATCGGCCGTCTCGATCGTTGCCCCCGCCAGGTCGGCCGGCTGGATCCGCTGGTAGGGCACCCCGTCCGCATCCGGGAAGACGGTGCGCAGGCTTTCGTGCCGCGCCACCACATCATTCAACGCCGCGGACAGCGCCTCGCGATCCAACGGGCCGCGCAGCCGCAGCACCATCGGGATGTTGTAGGCGGGTGAGTCCGGTTCGAATCGGTTGATGAACCAGAGCCGAGACTGGGCGAACGACAACGGCATCCGCTCGGGTCGTTCCTGAACCGTCAGCTCCGGCCGCGCCGGGCGCCGGCCGGCACCGCGCTCGGCGAGCGCATGGGCCAACCGGGCGGGTGTGGGGGTCTCGAAGACGTCCCGCACGCCGACCTCGATGCCCAGCATCGCGGTCAGCCGCGAAGCCACCCGCATCGCCGACAGCGAATGTCCGCCCAAGGCAAAGAAGTCCGCGTCGACTCCGACGCGGTCCACGCCCAGCACCTCGGCGAACGCGGCGACGACCATGTCCTCGGCCGGCGTCGACGCGGCGCGATCACCCGCAATGGCGAAGACCGGCGCGGGCAACGCGCGTCGATCCACCTTGCCGTTCGGGGTCAACGGCAGCCGGCCGAGGACGACAATGGCCGACGGAACCATATACTCCGGCAGCCGATCGGCCACGAAGCGCCGGATCTCGTCGACGAGAACAGTCTCTTCCCGCGACTCGCCGGCGCGATCGAGCACTACGTAGCCGATCAGCCGCTTGTCCACCATGCCCGCCGAATCGGCTGTCGGAGAACCGATCTCACGCGCTGTCACCACCGACTGGGAAACCAGCGGATGCGCGGTCAAGACGCTCTCGACCTCGCCGGGCTCGATCCGGTATCCGCGGATTTTGACCTGTTCGTCGGCGCGCGTGACGAATTCCAGCACGCCGCCGCGGGTCCATCGCACCACGTCGCCGGTGCGGTACATGCGCTCTCCGGCGCCGAACGGAGAGGCCGGGAACCGTTCCGCGGTGCGCCCCGGCCGATTCCGATACCCGCGCGCCAGTTGCACTCCGGCCACATACAATTCGCCCGCCACGCCTGCCGGTACCGGGCGCAAGCGCGAATCCAGCACGTACACGCGCATGTTCCCGACAGGGGCGCCGATCGGCACGCTTCCCCCGCCCGTCCACTCCGGGGTATCGGGAATTTCGTACGCGGAGACGCATACCGTGTTCTCGGTCGGCCCATAGGCGTTGACCACCTCGATGCCCGGCCAACGGTCGTGGAAGCGGGTGACGGCGACCGTTCGCAATGCGTCACCGGCGGTCACTACTCGCCGGATCGAATCGAGTCGCAGCTCCGGGCCCGAGCTGGCCAGGATCTCGAACAGCGGGGTCGTCACGTACAGGTCGGTGATTCGATGCCGGGCTATGACCCGGCTCAGTTCCGCGACGTCCGTTCGACCGGGAGGTGCGATGGCGATCGCCGACCCGGCGAGCAACGCGGGCCACAACTCGTAGGCGGACGCGTCGAAGGCCATCGACGAGTGCAACAACACCTGTTCGCCGGGACCGCCGGGCCAGCCGTACTCGGCCATATTCACCACGCCGCGATGTTCGACCACCACACCCTTCGGATGCCCGGTCGAACCCGACGTGTAGATCACATACGCCGCGTCGGCCGGCGACAGCACCGGCAAGTCACCGAGCGAATCATTCTCGAAGGCAGCGACATCCAGGCACAACGATGCCCGATCACCCAACGGCAGCACCGCACCGGCGGACCCGGTCGTCAACACCAGCGACGGGTCGGCATCGGCAAGAATGAACTCGATCCGGCTGCTCGGGTAGTCCGGATCGATCGGCAGGTACGCGCCACCGGCGACCACCACCGCCAATACCGCGGTCACCAGGTCCATCGATCGCGGCATCGCCACCGCCACCACAGCACCCCGGCCGACTCCGCGATTCACCAGCACGCGCGCCAGCACATCGACCCGCGCGGCCAGATCCGCGTAGGTGAGCTCCTCGTCGCCGAACCGCAGTGCGACCGCGTTCGGCGCCGAATCCACGCGGGTACGGAATGCTTCGACGATCGTGGTTTCCGTCAGTGCGGTCCCCGGCCGCGAATTCCATTGCGTCAGTATTTGTTCGCGCTCCTGGTCGGCCAGGAGGTCGAGGTCGGCGATCGCTTCCGCCGGGTCCGCGCTCACCGCGCGCAGGACACGGAGGTAGCGGTCGGCGATGCCGATGACGGTCGTTCGGTCGAACAGGTCGGTGGCGTATTCGATCCGGCCGGCCAGCACCGCGGGAGTATGCGCGCTGCCCGCCGTCTCGATCAGGTCGAAATGCAGATCTGTCTTGGCGGTTCCGGTGGCGAAGGCGACGAATTCGGCGGTGAGGCCGGGCAGTTCGAGCACGGGCAGGCCATCACTCTGCAACTCCAGCGAGACCTGGAACAGCGGGTTGTAGGCCGTCGACCTGGCCGGGTTGATCAGTTCGACCAGGCGCTCGAACGGTGCGTCCTGATTCTCGTAGGCGGTCAACGCCTTTCGGCGCACCTGATCGAGCACCTCCGCGAAACGCGGGTTGCCGGACAGATCCACCCGCAACACCCAGGTGTTGACGAAGAACCCGACCAGTTCACCCAGGGCCTCGTCGGTGCGCCCGGCGACCGGACCGCCGATCGAGACATCCTGGCCCGCGCCCAGCCGCGACAGCAGCACCATGAGCGCCGCCTGCAAGACCATCGACGCGCTGACCCTGTGCTCCCGGGCGAGCCGGTACAGCGCTTCGCGCAGCGGCGCGTCGACGGTGAATTCGACGACGTCGCCGCGGTTGCTCACCAGCGGTGGGCGGGGGCGATCGGCGGGCAGCGTTATCGGTTGTGGCGCGTCGGCCAATTCCTCTGTCCAGTAACGACATTGAGCCGCGAGCACACTCCCGGCGTCGGACTCCGCGCCCAGCAGTTCACGCTGCCACAGTGCGTAGTCCAGGTATTGCGCCGGCAGCGGACTCCAGTCCGGCTCCTGTCCCGCCAGCCGGGCCGCGTAGGCCGTCGACAGATCGCGCAGCAACGGCGCCATCGACATGCCGTCCGCGGCGATGTGGTGCAGGACCATCGCCAAGACGTAGTCGGCCGGGCCGCAGCGAAACACGCTGGCGCGCAGCGGCATATCGACGCGAAGGTCGAAGCCGCGGCGCACCCGCTGAACCACCGCATCGTGCACGCCCGCCGGATCGACGGCGGTCTGCTCGAGCACCGGGGCGCCCGGCACGACCTCCTGATACGGCACTCCGTCCACTTCGGGGTAGCGGGTTCGCAGCGCTTCATGGCGTGCGACAACCGCGCCGAGGGCCGCGGTCAACGCCTCGATATCCAGCGATCCGGCCAGCCGGAAGACCAGCGGGATGTTGTAGGTCGGTGATTGCGGCTCGAATCGGTTGATGAACCACATGCGTAACTGCGCGAACGACAACGGGATTCGCGCGGGGCGCTCCCGGACGATCAGCCTCGGCCGGACCGGACCGGCCGTGCGCGCGGTGAGCACCCGGGCGACGCCGGCCGCGGTGGGAGCATCGAAGATGTCGCGTACGCCGACCGTGCGGCCGGTCACCTCGGTGACGCGCGCGGCCACCCGCGTCGCCGAGATCGAATGCCCGCCGCGCGCGAAGAAGTCGTCGTCTACGCCGACCCGGTCGGTGCCCAGCGCTTCGGCAAACGCCACGGCGACAAGCTCTTCGAAGGGTGACGAGGCGGCTCGGTACGGTGCGACCGGTCGTTGCGGTACCGGCAGCGCACGGCGGTCCACCTTTCCGGTCGCGGTCATCGGCAATTCGTCCAGCACCGTGACGGTTTCGGGAACCATGTACGACGGCAGTCGTCGCGCCGCGGCCTGCTTGATCGTGGTCGCGTCGATGGCGCGTCCCGGCGTGGCGGTGAGGTAGGCGGCCACCCAGACCTCGCCGGTCTGCCCGCCCGCGGTGGTGACGATCGCCTGCTGTACCTCGTCCAGGCCGGCCAGGGTGGATTCGATCTCGCCGAGTTCGAGGCGCTGACCGCGGATCTTGATCTGGGAATCGGTGCGGCCGACGAAGATCAGCGTCGCTTCCCCGCCGCGGGATTCCCAGCGCACCACGTCGCCGGTGCGGTACATCCGCGCACCGGCGGGGCCGTGCGGGTCGGCCACGAACGATGCCGCGCTGAGCCCGGCCCGGCCGAGGTATCCGCGAGCCAGCCCGGCGCCGGACACGTACAACTCCCCCGCCACGCCGACGGGCGCCGGCCGCAGCCACGAATCCAGAACGGCCAGACGGACTCCCGGAATCGGGCGGCCCAGCGACACGGTGTCGTCCGGTCGCAGCGCCGCACTGGTGACCCAGATCGTGGTCTCGCTCGGCCCGTACAGGTTGTACAACAGGCGACCGCCGGTGGCCCACTGCCGCACCAGCGCGGGCGGGCACGCTTCGCCGGCGACCATCAGCACGCGCAGGTCATCGAGTTTCCGCGCGTCGAGGGTGGCCGCGACTGCCGGAGTCAAACACGCATGTGTCACACTTTCGGCACGCATCAACTCCGTCAGCGCGTCACCGGCGAAAGCGTCGCGGGCCGCGACGATCAGCGCCGCCCCGACCGGTACGGCGGCCAGCAGTTCGAAGACCGCCGCGTCGAAAGTCCTTGCCGCAACGGCCAGCACACGGGAGTCGCGGTCGAGTCGATACTGCCGGGCGAGGGTGTCCGACACTCCGGAGAGTCCGGCGTGGGTGACGGCAACGCCTTTCGGCGTGCCTGTGGAGCCCGAGGTATACACGATGTAGGCGGTATTGCCGGTCCGCACCGCGCCGTGTCGATCCGCGTCGGTGATCGCGGCACAATTGTGGTCGCACAGTTCGAGTCGATCGATATCGAGAACCTGCACGCTATCCGAATCTGCTGTGCTGGTTGCGGTTTCACCAACGGTAAGCAGGAGTTCAGCCCGGCAATCGGTAAGGATGAACCGATTCCGTTCGACCGGATGGGTGGGATCGAGGGTCACGAACGCGGCGCCGGTCTTGGCGACTGCCCACACCGCACGCACCCACGCGGCGGAGCGGGAAATCGCGATCGCCACCGTGGTTTGCGGGCCCGCGCCGCAATCGATCAACGCCCGCGCGCACCGATTCGACCAATCGTCCAACTCCCGGTACGTCCATGCGTGGGCGACGTCGCGAACCGCGAGTCGATCCGGCTGCGCCGTCGCGGCCCGCGACAGCAGATCGGGCAGCGTGACCTGCGCGGGTCCCGGACCGCCGGCCGCCGACTCCAGCAGCATCCGGCGCTCGTCGGGCCCGAGCAACTCCACGGAGCGCGTTCGGGTCTCGGCGTCGGTGAGCACGCTGTGCAGGAAGCTGTCGAGGAACTGTGCGAACCGTCGATGGTGGTCTGCGACCTGATCGGAGGTGTACACGCTCGGGTTGGCGAAGAAATCGACCCGGGTGCTCTCGCCACCGACGGCCGGATAGACGTTCACCGAGAGATCCGGGACCAAACCCGGGGTCAGCACCTGCAACCGGCCGGTGAGGTCGCCAAGGACGATCTTCGTATCGAGGATCATCAGGTCGACCATCGGCCCGGCGGCTCGCGGGAGGTACTGGGCAGCAACCGATTCCGCGTCCTCCAGCATGTCCTCGTGCCGATAGCGCTGGCCGCGCAGCACGGCCATCAGCGTGCGCTGGGTTTCCTCCAGCAGCGATCCGACGGTGCGCTCGGGTGGCACGGAGATCCGGAACGGCACGATGTTGGCGGTCATCCCGCCGGAGCGACTCATGGAGGCCGTGACCCGCGCCGACACCGGCAGGCTCAGCACCACGTCGTCGGCGCCGGTCATGCGCGCCAGGTACAGGCCGAACGCCGCGAGCAGGAAGACCGACGGGCCGACCGAGCGCGTCGCCACGGCGGTGCGCAGCGCGTTGTCGGTGTCGGCGGACAGCAGCGCGCTCACCGCGAGGGGATGCTCCTCGGCGAGCGCGACCCGATCGGTCAGGGTGACCGGCTCGGGAAGTTCGGCGACATACTTCGACCAGAACACCCGATCGTCGTCGAAGCGTTGCGAGGCGCGATACTGCTCGTCCGCGGCGACGATCTCGCTCAGCGATCGAATCGATTGCGCGGCAGGTTCTTTGCCCGCAAGCGAAGCGGTATAGAGCTGTGCGCTGCGGGTGAGGATGTTCAGCGCGGCGATGCCGTCCAGCACGATGTGGTGGGCGCGCAGGTACCAGAACCACCGCCGCTCGGCGACCCGCACGAGCGCGCCCCGCACCACCGGGCCGTGCCGCAGGTCGATGGGCGCGCGGTAGTCACCGCGCATCCAATCCTGCGCCGCGGCAACCGGATCGGGCGCCGACCGGCAATCCAGTTGCCGCACGGGGCCATCGGCGGTGTCGCCGACCACCTGCCGCAGTTCTCCGTCCACCTCGAACAGCCGCATGCGGCTGACCTCGAACTCGTCGAGGGCTCGCTCGAACGAACCGATCAGCCGCGCGGTGTCCAGATCGCCCGCGAGTTCCACGTACAGCGCGTTCGATACCGGTGTGGCACCGGCCAACTGCTGCAACAACTGAATCGCACGCTGCGCCGCGGTCAGCGGATAGGTAGCTGGATGACCGTCGCGGGCATGCAGGGGTGAACGATGGTCGGGCATCCCGCCTCCTGAAGATCCGAAGCTCAAAGAGAACGTGCTTTGTTCGCGAGGGTGGCCAGCGATTCGAGACCGTCGAGCACGGTCTGCTCGGCGACGCCGAAGTCGATGAGGCAGGCGATCTCGTCGGCGCCCGCCCGGTACAGGCTTTCGACCATCGGCAGCGCCGAATCCGGGGTGCCGAACAGGCCGTTGGTGCGGTAGTACCGTTCGAAGGCGAAGTCCAGCACCTTGTTTCGCGATCGGTCGTCCAGTCCGTCGAGCGCCTCCGCGCCGCGGCGCCACAGATCGACGGAGTCGGCGAGGTAGCGCTTGAACGGGCCCTGCACCGTCTGCCGCACCGCGGCATCGTCGTCACCGACGAACGTGTGCAGCATGACCGTGACCTTTCCGCCGTCGGCGTCGTGGCCGTGCCGGGCGCGCGCCTTGCGATAGGCGGTGATCTTGTCCGCCAGTTCGTCGACGCTCTGGAACAGCAAGGCGGTCAGCACATTCACGCCGAGTTCGCCGGCCATCTCGAAGCGCTCCACGCCGCCGCTGCACGTCACCCAGGCCGCCAGGTCCGGCTGGATCGGGGCGGGAAAGATGCGCACCGACCGCGATTCACCCACGCCGTTCGGCAGCTCGATCGGCGCACCCCGCCACAGCTGCTGGACGGTCCGCATGCCGGAACGCATGACCTCGACCCTGGTGCGGTAATTGTCTTGCGCCAGAACGAAATCGTCGGGATTCCAGCCCGTGGCGAACGCGATATCGACCCGGCCGTCGGACAGATTGTCGACCACCGACCAGTCCTCGGCGATCCGCACCGGGTTGTGCAGCGGCAACACCACGCTGCCCGCCCGGATCCGCACCCGCCGGGTGATGGCCGCCAGGGCCGCGCCGAGCACGGCGGGATTCGGGTACAGCCCGCCGAACGTGTGGAAATGCCGCTCCGGCAACCAGATCGAGGCGAAGTCGTGTGCGTCGGCGAAGCGGGCGCTGTCGAACAGCAGGCGGTAGCGCTGCGCACCGGTTTGCTGCGCGTCGCTGGCGAAGAAGAACAGGCTGAACTCGGGGCCCGCGCCGACCGGGCAGGACCGCGCGGTCGAGCCGGCGACCTGGGCACCGGGCTCGCTGTGTTCGGCGACCGCGTCGACCAGGTCGGCGACGCACATGCCGCCGTAGATGTCCTCGGCGGATATCTCGAGGCCGAATCGATCCTCGAGCATCGTCAGCAGTTCGGCGGCTTTGACCGAGTCGAGGCCGAGCGCGGTGAGCGGTGTTCGGGGGTCGACGGATTCGAGCCCTAGGCGCTGCCTCGCCCATTCCAGGAAAAATGCCGCGGTGTCGGCGTCGCCCTGCGGCTCGGTCATATGGCCCTCGATTCGGACTCGTTGGCGTACAGGTGGCGCAGGTGCGATCGGCGGATCTTGCCGCTGGTCGTCTTCAGCACCTTGCCCCGGTCCACGAAGATGACTCGGTGCAGAGCGACGGCGTGGTCGCGGCTGACCGCGGACCTGATCGACGCCTCCAGGGCGGCGACGCCGTCGTCCGCGATTTCGTCGTCGAGTTCTTGCACGACGATCAATCGCTCCTCGCCGTTGATTTCGGCCGACAACGCGGCGCAGCCGCCGCGGCGCAGACTCGGGTGCGTGGATTCGATGCTCCACTCGATATCTTGCGGGAACAGATTTCGCCCGTTGATGATCATGACTTCTTTGAGCCGTCCACAGACGAAGAGATGCTCATCGACCATGAAGCCGAGATCGCCGGTGCGCAGATAAGGTGTTCGGTCCTCCTCGGCGATCTCCGCCGCGAATGTTCCCGTGCTCTCCTCGGGTTTGTTCCAGTAGCCCGACGTGACGCTCGGCCCGGACAGCCAGATTTCGCCGACCCGTCCTGAATTCACCCGTCGACGTGTCTCCGGATCGATCAACGCCGCGGTCCCCGCGCCGACCCGCCCCAGATCGACCAGTTCCCGGCCGTTCGACTGTGCCACGACAAGGCCCTTTTCCAGGTCCTCGCTCGCGAACGAACTCGTGCGCAGGCCCGAGCCGACCGGTCCCCCACTCACATACAGCGTCGCCTCGGCGAGACCGTAGCCGGGAAAGAAGCTCGCCCGGCGGAATCCACTCACCTCGAACTTGTCGGCGAATTTGCGCAAGACGATCGGGTTCACCGGTTCGGCGCCGACGAACGCGACGTCCCATCGCGACAGATCCAGCTGCTCGGCCTCCGCGCGCGATACCCGTTCGGCACAGATTCCATAGGCCAGATTCGGGCCGCCCGCAGTGGTATTCGTGTTCTCCGATATCGCGCGCAACCAGATGAGCGGATCACGCAGGAAGGTCAGCGGCGACATGAGCGTCACCGGATAACCGACGAAAAGCGGCGAGAGAATTCCCAGGATCATGCCCATGTCGTGCGAGGGCGGCAGCCAATGGACGGCCGTGCTGTTCTCGGTGTGGCCGAAGGCGCGCCGCTGGCATTCGAGATTGTGCATGAGGTTGCGGTGGCGCACCACAACACCTTTCGGGCTGCCGGTGGAACCCGAGGTGTATTGCAGGTGCGCCACATCGTCGGCGGAAGGCAGCGGCGTGTCGAGCACCGGCCGGGAAGTACCGCCGTCGGTGGCGGCGCTGTCGATGATCTTGTCATCGGGCCAACCGAGCAGGTCATGGGCTATCGTCGCGGCCGACTGCGGCGCGATGACGGCCACCGCGCCACTGTCCCGCGCGATCGCCGTGACGGTTTCGGAATGTCGTTGCGAGGTCGGCACATAGAGGGGCACGGCGACCCGCCGGCTCAGCAGGCAGGCGAAGAACGCGTGCACCATGTCGAGGCTCGGCGGGCACAGCAGCAGAATTCGATCGCCCGGCGCGCTGATTTCCTGCAACCGGGTCGCCAAGCCGACCACCCGTCCGAGGAGGACCGCATAATCCTCGACTTCGCGGTTGCCGCGGCCGTCGAGAAACGTGTAGCCGACGCGTGTGGGTTGCGCCGCGGCGCGACTCATCAAGATGTCCGCCAGAGTCGACGGGCGCTCCGATAATTGTTCGTAACTCATCGACCTTCGACCTCCCAATTCAGCTATAGCCCCACTGGACGAACGACTTTCAGGTCTGCACAAGACGCCCGGCAGCGAGTCGGTCCCGCTCCGCGCGCTGCACATCTTTGCACAGATCCGAGGGACCGAGCGGCGCCCGAACTCCGGTCTGTCGACCGCCGTTCACACCCGGAACTGCGGCGACCCGTCGCGCGTTCACAGCACCAAGCGATTGCTTCTGAAACCGGGCGGCTACCGTTCCGACAATTGGTCTTTTGACCATATTCGGCGGCCCAGAACGCCGGTGCGACGTCCGACCGTCGCCGCCTCCGGCGTCGAAAGTCATTACCCCACTGGGGATCACCCGCTGCTCGCGCACTCGATTCCGATCGCTCGAATATTTCCGGAAACGTCTCGTCAGCGGCACGATAGGACGGCAAAGGGTAGCGAACTGATACGTGTCACTGTTCTCCTTCCAGAGTGCGGCGCGACGGCAGTGGTCGAGTGTTCCTCCTAGTTCGTCGCCGCGAGTGTCGCGGATGGGTCGAGGTTTATGCCGGGACCATAAAAGGCGCGTGGGGGCGTCGAGCAGGGACGAGCATTCACCGAATCAGCCGATATGCACACATCGGCGGAATCGAGCCGCCGCCTTGCGCGTGTCGGCAGTGCTGTTATTCGATTGTTGCCGAGGAGTCGGCCGTGATTGCATCGGCGATATCGCGAGATTCGAGGCGGATTATCACAATTCGCGACGTTCCAATGGATTTCGGACGCCGTGTCGCACGGGTGGATCGCCCATTCCTCCCCGGGTCGATTCGGGGCCAGGCGATGCCGCACCCGGTTCGCCCGGCGGAGTACCCGATCGGCGTGTGTGCACGTTCTGTGCATCCGGGGCCGCCCGGGATAGAGGTTCTCAGTGGACGCGCGCCGCTACATGGAGAAATCGGCGACGGCACGTTCATCGGACGGCTGTTCGTAGTCGATCTTTCGATACTCGATGCCTACCTGCCGTATAGCGAGATAGGACAACAACATTGAGTGAGCAGAATCGGGTGACGGTTGCCGAGGGGTTTGTTCCGGTGATCGATCTGTCGTCCAGGGACAGTGACTCGGGGCGGCGGCGTATCGCCGAGGCGATCGGAGCGGCCTGTGCGGGTTCGGGGTTCTTCACCGTGGTCGGGCATGGGGTGCCGGCGGAGCTCATCGAGCGGATGTGTGTGACGAATCGGGAGTTCTTCTCGCTGCCCGACGCGGTGAAAGATGTTGTCGCGCATCGGCCCGGAGTGTCGGGGTTTCGGCGGATGGCGGGATCTACAGCGCACAGTCTGGACAAGCGGACGCCGCCGGATCTCTGCGAGGTCTTTTCGGCGCACGTAACCGGGGACCTCAGTGACCAGGCGCGTGCCGGTCTCGGGAAGCATTGGGCCTCATGGAAGTTGGCCAATGCCTGGCCTGATACGCCGGCGGACTTCGCGGACATCTGGCGCGCGTACATGGCGGCGCTGACGCGGTTGGCCGGTGATCTCATGCGGCTGTTCGCGCTTGCGTTGGAGCTGGACGAGCACTTCTTCGACGGCATCTTCGACCGGCATGTCTCCTCGGTGGCCGTCAACTACTACTTCCCGCAGCGCGAGGCGCCGCTGCCGGGCCAACTGCGCCGCGGCGAGCACACCGACTGGGGCAGCCTGACCATCCTCTTTCAGGACACCGACGTCGGCGGGCTCCAGGTCCGACACGGGACCGGCGAATGGCGGGACGTCCCAACCATTCCCGGCGGATTCATCGTCAATATCGGCGATCTGATGTCCCTGTGGACCGCGGGCCGATGGGTCTCCACCCTGCACCGAGTGATCAATCCCGAACGCGGCAACAGCTCGTCCCGCCTATCGATCCCGTTCTTCTACCTTCCCAACCACGACACACCTATCGACCCCATCGGCTCCTTCACCGGCGGCGACGCGCGGCAACACTACGGTGCGACCACCGCCGGCGAATGGATCTCCCGAAAGATGCAGAAAACCTTTGCCGCCGACCCACACGACTACCAGGCGGCCGACTGACCTACCGGCGCTCCCAGGAGCACTGCCGCGTCCCGCTCGGCGGACGAATGGTCTTGCAGGCCACGCGGTCGACTATCGGTAGGCGCTCAGGCGAGGAACTTGGCGAGGTCGTCGAGGACGCGCATGGCGCCGATCGGGCCGAGGCCGAGGAACCAGACCTCGTCGTCGACGGCGATGGCGTGGCCGGCTTTGACCGCGCTGGAGTTGCGCCAGATCGGGCCGGCGGTAACGGCCTTCTGGTCCGGGGAGACCTCGGCGCCGTAGCTGGAGTAGAAGATCCAGTCGGCGGCGGCCTGGTCGATGTTTTCCTTCGAGACCTCTACCGCCAGTTCGTTGACGTTCTGATTCGCCGGGCGCGGCAGGCCGACGTCGGCGAGGATGACGCCGATGAAGGATTTGTTGGCGTAGAGGCGGATGTTGCCGCTCATGAAGCGGACGAGTGAAATCGTCGGCGCGGCAGGCAGTTTGGCCTTCACCTGATTCGCCTTGGTCTGGTAGTCGTTGAGCAGCTTGGTGGCTTGTTCTTCCGCGCCGAGGGCGGCGCCGACCAGCAAGAAGTTCTCCTTCCACGGGAAGCCGGGGCGGATGGAGAATACGGTCGGCGCGATGGCGGACAGCTGCGGGTACAGGTCGTTGACGCGCAACTTGCTGCCCAGGATCAGGTCCGGCTTCAGCGCGGCGATCTTCTCCAGGTCGAGGGTGTTGGTCGGACCGACGGTGGCGATGTTCTGCACCCGGTCGGCCAGATACGACGGCACTCCCTGCTGGCCGGCGGTGGTGGCCATGCCGACTGGCGTAACGCCAAGGGCGAGAACGTCATCCAGCTCGCCGGAGTCGAGAACGACTACCCGCGTTGGCTTCTTCTCGATCCGGGTCTGTCCCATGGCCTGGGTGACCGTGCGCGGGAACACCCCGGGTCCGACGTCGGCCTTGAGTTTGGCGGTCTCGGTGTCGGCGGTGGCGAACATCGCGCCGCCGGTGGCGACATTCTTGTCGCCGTGGCCGGTGTCGCCCGCGCCCGCGGGGGTGGTGGCGGGATCGGACCCGCATGCGGTGAGCAGCGCGACGGCCGCCACGGCGACCACCGCCTTCGTCCATCGGACCATTGTGTGATTCCTTTCCTAGGACCGGGTGGCGGGCACGGCGGCCCGGCCGATGCGATGCCGTCCGATCGGAACGACCATCGGGGTGCCGGACACGGGGTCCGGGATGATCCGGGACGGCAGGCCGAAGACGTCTTCGACCAATTCCGCGGTGAGCACGTCCGCGGGTGCGCCCTCGCACGCGATGTCGCCGGCCTTCATGGCGATGAGGTGATCGCCGTAGCGGGCGGCCAGGTTGAGGTCGTGCATCACGATCACCACGGTGGTGCCGTCGACCTTGTTGAGGTCCGCGAGCAGGTCGAGCACCTCTACCTGGTGGGCGATGTCGAGGAAGGTGGTCGGCTCGTCGAGCAGCATGATCGGGGTGCGCTGGGCCAGCGCCATGGCGATCCACACCCGCTGGCGCTGGCCGCCGGAGAGTTCGTCGACCGAGCGCGAGGCCAGCTCGACGGTGTCGGTGACTTGCAACGCGCGCGCGACCGCGGCGTCGTCCTCGGGCGTCCATCGGCGGAACATGCCCTGATGCGGGTAGCGACCGCGACCGACCAGGTCCGCCACCGTGATGCCCTCGGGCGCGACCGGGGACTGCGGCAGCAGGCCGAGCACGCGAGCGACGTCCTTGCTGCGCTGCGCGGAGATCTGCTCGTCGCCCAGATAGACCGCGCCCTGGATCGGTGCGAGCAACCGGGCCAATCCGCGCAGCAGAGTCGATTTTCCGCACGCGTTGGTGCCGACGATCATCGTCACCTTGCCCTCGGGGATGCGCACGGTGAGGTCGTTCACGATCGTCACCGGTCCATAGCCGAGCCGCAGGTGCTCGGTGCGCAGAGTTGGTGTCACGCTTTTCCTTTCAGACACGCACAGACCTCTCAGACTCGCCCGGCTCGGTTGGCCGCCGCGAGCAGCCACAGCAGATACGGCGCGCCGACCGCGCCGGTCACGACGCCGACCGGCAGCGCGGTGCCGAGCAGGTGCTGTGCGACGAAGTCGGCGACCAGCGTGACCAGCGCGCCGGTGAGCGCGGCCGGCACCAAGGCCGTGCGACCGCCGCCGGTCAACCGGGCGGCGATCGGGTTCGCGACGAAGGCGACGAACGCGATGGGACCGGCCACCGCGGTCGCGAAAGCCACACTGGCGGTGGCGATCAGCAGCAACAGCAGCCGCGTGTACTCCACCCGCAGGCCCAGCCCGGCCGCGACGTCGTCGCCGAGTTGCAGTCCGTTCAGCGCGGGGGCGAGCAGCGCGGCGGCCGGGATCAGCACCGCGAGCGCGAGCGCCAGCGGGATGACGTGGTGCCAGCTGCGGCCGTTGAGATTGCCGATCATCCAGACCAGCGCCTGCTGGGCGAGCGCGACGTCGGCCCAGGTCATGAGGTACGAGACGACGCTGGTCAACACCGCGCCGACGCCGACGCCGACCAGCACCAGACGAAACCCGTTCACCCCGCCGCGGTGCGCGAGGCGGTAGATCAGCGCGCCGGTGCCGACCGCGCCGGCGAACGCGGCCAGCGACAGCGCGGTGCCGGACAGTCCGAAGACGACCAGTGCGGCGACCGCGGCCGCGCTCGCGCCCTGGGAGACGCCGATCACGTCCGGGCTGGCCAGCGGGTTTCGGAGCAAGCGCTGAAACAGCGTGCCGCCGAGGCCGAACGCGACACCGACCAGTGTGGCCGCGACCGCGCGCGGCAACCGCAGCTGCCTGACCACGAACGCGTCCTGCCCGGTGCCGCCGCCGAACAGGATGCCCGGAATCTCGTTCAGCGGAACCGAATACGAGCCGACGGCAAGGCTCAGCGCGAACACCACAACCAGCGCCAAGAACAACCCGAGGGTCACCGCCCCGGCGCGCGTGGCGCCGCCACGCCGGGCGTGGGCGACGGCGGCCAGCGCGGCCGCGTCGACGGCACTCACGCCGCCACCAGCTTGCGTCGGCGCACGAGCACGACGAGCAGCGGCCCGCCGATGACGGCGGTCACCACACCGACCTGCACCTCGGCCGGGCGGGCGATGACGCGGCCGGCCACGTCGGCGGCCAGCAGCAGGATCGAGGCCAGCACGGCGGCGTAGGGCAGCAGCCAGCGGTGGTCGGGGCCGGTGATCAGCCGGGCGGCGTGCGGGATCATCAGGCCGACGAAGGCGATGGGTCCGGCGATGGCCGTGGCCGCACCGCACAGGATGACCACCGCGAGGGCGGCAACACCGCGGGCCAGCGGCACGTTCTGGCCCAGCGCGCGAGCCACGTCCGGGCCGAGCGCCAGCGCGTTCAACATGCGCGCCGACAGCGTCGCGAGCAGGATGCCGACCGCGAGGAACGGCAGCGCCTGCCCGACGGTCGGCAGGTCGCGCTCGGCGAGCGAACCCACCTGCCAGAAGCGGTACTGATCGAAAGTGGTGGTGTCGGTGAGCAACAATCCGCTGGTCACCGACTGCAACGCGGCGGTCACCGCGGCGCCGGCGAGCGCGAGTTTCATCGGCGTGGCGCCGTCCCGGCCGAGCGAACTGACCAGATACACGACGCCGCCCGCGACCGCGGCGCCGGCGAAGCCGAACCACACGTAGCCGGTCACCGAACTCAGGCCGAGCACGCTGATCCCGAGCACGACGAACAACGCCGCGCCCGCGTTCACCCCGAGCAGGCCGGGATCGGCGAGCGGGTTTCGGGTCGCGCCCTGGATGATCGAGCCGGCCAGGCCCAGCGCGGTGCCGACCAGGACTCCGATCACGGTGCGCGGCAGGCGCAGATCGCGCACCACGGCGTGGTCCACGTCGGCCGGGTTGTAGTGGAACAACGCGTCGAGCACGGTGCTGAACGTCAACGCGCGCGAGCCGATGGCGATGCTCAGCAGCACGGTCAACCCGAGCAGCGCTAACAGCAGCGCCAGCCCCAGTGCGAGCGGGAGCGTCCTGGTGCGGGCGCGATCCATGTTGTCGATTACCTTCGGTTGCAGACTATACGGTTTGCCTACCCTAATTCATGAGTGGTGGGATGTTTGAGCCGCCGGTGGGCAGCACCGCCGCGGCGCGGCGCGGCAAAAACCAAGAAAGCCGAAACCCTCTGCATCACAGAGGATTTCGGCACTTGTCTGCCCGTAGCAGTCGGCGCTACTTCCCGGTGCCCTCCATGATGTGCTTCAGCTTGTCGGTCTCCTGCGTCTGCTGTTCCTGCTGGAGCGCGAAGCTGGTGGAAGCGGTGTGCAGTGCGTTTCCGATCTGCTCGGCCACCGGCTTGGCCTCGTTGAGGCGCTTCTGGATGAATTCCGCGGCGGCGGTGTAGGCGTCCCACATCCCGAAGAACAGGGGTCCGAACTGCACTACCGTGTACTTCAACGGGTCGATCTCTCCGGCGGTCTGGCCCAACTCCGGCGCCACCTCGGTCAGCCAGACCTTGGAGACCTGCTCCAGGAGATCGACGTCGACCTTTAGCTCTCTGGTCATAGATGATCACTCCACACGGTGTCGTTGCTCATTGAGATCCACGCGGACATCAATTCGGGTTCACGATCTTCCAGATCGCCAGCTCGGCTTCCGTGGACGAAGTGCCGTCCCACGGGTGGTCCTGGAAACTCTCATCGGTCAGCAGCGTGCGGTACTTCGGCTTTGCCGCACCCTGGTTGGTGATGTCCACCACCGCCGTCCGCGACCCGATCTCGGTGTGCTTCAGCAGATGGGCGACATCGGTGGCCACCGGGCGCAAATCATCCGGACTCGTCGACCCGGCGGCATCGAAATCGACGGTCACCGAGATCATGCCCGGCTTGTCGCGCATATCGACCGTGTCGACCATGAACAAGCAGGTTCCGGCCGGAAGTCGCAGCTTCGCGAGCTCCACGGTCAAGAATTTCTCGTCCGCGTTCTGAGCGGGCGACGACGGCCCGTTCGCACACGCTCCGGCGCTGGCCGCCGCCCCGGCCGACGAGCTCGGCGTCGCCGTCGGTGTCACGAATTCGCCTGACCCACAAGCGGATACCACGGCTACAGCGGAGATGCCCGCCGCGACGGCCAGGCTCCTCGAAGCCGAACCGAAGCGCACAGCGTGCCGGGCCGCGCGGCGCTGCGAGGACCTCACTTCTCCTTGTCCTCTCCGTCTTGATGCCAATCGTCGCCCTTGTCGTCGAACAGATCGGTCGCACCGGAGGGCCACGTCACCGCGCCCGATTTGGCGACATCGAACCCGGATGGAGCTCGGATCAGGTTTTTGAGATCGTTACTCGCGACGTAGACCTTGCTCTGTACCTTGACGAAGTCGGTGAGCGCCTGGGCGACGAGTTCGACGGCCGCCACGATGGCGGAATTCAAATTATTGATGGTCCAGATCGAAGCGACGCCGGCCGTCGCGCCCGTTTCCTCGACGAACGTCGCGACGTTGGCGATAATCGTAGCCAGCTTGTTGGTGATGTTGTAGTAGAGATTCTGCCCCTCCTCGGCGACCGTGATCAGCCGGTCGTGAATGGTGGTGCACATATTGTCGATGGTGGTCATGGCCGCCTGCTGGCTTTCCTTCGTCGTCTTGAACGACTTGTAGGCGCTACCGTCCCATCGGCCTTCCATGTTCAACTCGCGGCGGCCTTGCATGCCGATGCAGCCGCGGACCTCGGCGCCTATCCATTGCCATTTGGCCGCGTAGTCCAGGAACAGCCAGGGGGCGAACATCCCCTCGACGGCCTGTTTGAGCTTCTCGAACAGGTCGGCAAGGGTGTCTTGGATATCGTCCCGGACGTCGCTCACCTTGAGGTATACCAGAGGTGCGATGTACTTGAGCTTGTCGACCGCATCGTTGATTTTGTCCGGCGTCTTCTTGACGTCCTCGACCGCGCGCGAGAAATCATCCCTGACCTGAGCCAGCGTCTTTTCCGATAATTCGACCATCGATCCCGAATTTCCGTTCTTACATCATGTCCGATTGACCCGCTACAACGTGCCGGCTAGCTGTATTCCATGAGGTACCGCTCGTGCGCCAGCACCCGTGCAGCCAATTCGCTGTCCGTCTCCTGGTCGAGATAGATATCGTGCACGGGCCGAGGCTTCCGCGCGCGTATCTGCGCACAGCACTCGAGAATGTCCTGCGCGACGAAATCGACCTCGATGCCCTCTACCCAGCCGGGATCGAGGCTGATCGAGATCAACTTGGACCACGTTGCGATGACGGTCAGCGCCGGTCTGCCGAATGCGTCGCGTCCCGGGCCATGTACTTCGAGCGGGGTTTCGAGGAACAGTTGGTCGTAAAGTCCTCGATAGTCTTCTATCGTGCGGGTCCTCAGCAATAACGGTGTGGCGTTACGTAGCGACGGTACGGTCGACGGCGGCAACGCTCCGGACTCGACCGTGCGCGCGGCCCACTCGTACATGCCATAGCGGTAGGCATCCACAATCGACTTACCGTACTGCGATGGATCGAACGCGGCCTTCCAGTTACGCCCCAGCTTGATATCGACAGGCAGGCGATCGGGGCCGACGGTCACGGAAACCAGCGATGACTTCGGCGGCGGAGTCAGGCCGAGGCTCGCCATCAGAGCGGTCGAGCTCGACGCGCCCGCCAGGTCTCGGGCGGTGGGAGCGGGGCGGCTGAATGACGGCGTGGGCGCACTCGGCGCGGACGCTACGGGCGGCGCTTTCGGGGCCGACCGAAGCGGTTCCTCGTCCCAGTATTCGTCGGGGTCGTCATAGTGGTTGTAGAACCCCCCGCTCATCGCCGCGCCTGTCCGTGGCTGGTTGCCTGCGAGGCAGGCAGCGTCGGAACACCCGGAATCAACATCAACCCCCAAGTCATGTCAGTCGCCGTCAAGGCGGACGCGACCACCCTCGCTGGTACCGATCGGTTTGTCAACTTCCACGGTGCGCATTCCTTATGCGTACGGCAACCGAATCCGAATTCATGACCGTGACCGTTCCGCGCCCGGGAGTTGGGGGACCGAGGAGATGAGGCGGCGGGTGTAATCGTGGTGGGGGGTGGTGAAAACTGTTTGGACGGTGCCGGATTCGACTATGCGGCCGTCTTTCATGACGACTACGCGGTCTGCGGTGTGGTGGATTACGCCGAGGTCGTGGGAGATGAGTAGGAGGGCGGTGCCAAATTGGGCTTGGAGGGTGGCGAGTAGGTCGAGGATTTGGGCTTGGACGGAGACGTCGAGGGCGGAGACGGGTTCGTCGGCGACGATGAGGGCGGGGCGGGGGGCGATGGCGCGGGCGATGGCGACCCGTTGGCGTTGGCCGCCGGAGAGGGTGCGGGGGTGGCGGTCGAGGAAATCGGGGGTCAGCTGGACCGCGTCGAGTACTTCGCGGACGCGGGTTGCGCGGGCGCGGCCTCGAATGTCAACTGTGTCAAGGCTTTCGCCGATGATGCGTTCGACGGTGTAGCGGGGGTCGAAGGAGCTCAGCGGGTCCTGGGCGATCAATTGGGCGGTGCCGCGGTGGCGGCGCAGTTCCTTCTCCGAGTATTCGCTCCACGGTTCGCCGTCGACGACGACGCGGCCGGCGGTCGGCGCGACGAGGCGCAACGCGAGGCGTGCGGTGGTCGTCTTGCCGGAGCCGGACTCGCCGACGATGCCGAGGGTCTCGCCGGCGAACAGGTCGAAGTCGACGTTGTCGACCACGGTGCGAGCGGCCGGTCCGGTGCCATAGGTTTTGCGAAGGTTCTGCACGGACAACACGATTCGGGTCTCGTCCACGGTGCGCGGCGGTAGCGGTCTGCGGTCGTGGAGGTCGAGGCCGGACGAATCATCCGGAATGGACAATGCGGTACCGCGGGAGTCGGCGGAGGGAACGGCGGCGAGCAAGCGTTTCGTGTAAACGTGCTTCGGCCGGGTCAGGACGTCCCGCGTGCTCCCCTGCTCGACAACTGTCCCGTCCTTCATCACCAGCACCCGATCTGCCAGCTCCGCGACCACCGCGAGATCGTGGCTGATCAGCAACAGCGCGTTGCCCGCCGCTTTACGCTGCCGGAGCAACTCCAGAATCTGTTGCTGCACAGTGACATCGAGCGCGGTGGTCGGCTCGTCGGCGATGATCAGGCGGGGATCGCCCGCGATCGCCGTCGCGATCAGCACCCGCTGGCGCAGCCCGCCGGAGAGTTCGTGCGGGTACTGCCGCAGTCGCCGCTCGGGTTCGGGGACCCCCACATCGGTGAGCAGCCGCACGCTGCGCGCGGTACGCGCCGCCCCGCGCAGCTCGGTCAGCGCGCGTTGCGCTTCCGCGAGGGTGGCGCCGATCGTGCACAGCGGATCGAGGGACACGAGCGCGTCCTGGAGGACGAACCCGATATCGGAACCGCGGATCCGCCGCCACTGCCGCTCGCGATACGCCCGCGCGTTCTGCCCGAACAGCTCGAAACTGTCCGCGCGGACGTCGGCCCCGGATCCGGACAGACCGAGCAGGGCGCGCGCGGTCACCGACTTGCCGGAACCCGACTCGCCGACGAGCGCGACAACCTCCCCCGGTTCGATCCGCAGGTCGATGCCGTGCACCACGTCTCGGCTGCCCGCCTTCGCCGGAAACCCGATGCGCAGGTTCGTGATCGAGACCAGGCTCATGAGGGCCTCCCGTCGTAGTGCCGTTGCCAATGCCGGCCGAGCGAACTCACCGCGATGACGGTGGCGGTGACCGCCACACCGGGTAGTACCGCGATCCACCAGGCGTTGCGCAGATAGTTGCGTCCCTCGGCGAGCATGGCTCCCCATTCCGGTTCCGGGGGCTGCGGTCCCATTCCGAGGAAGCTCAGGCCGGCCGCGCCGAGGATCGCGGTGCCCAGGCCGATGGTGGCCAGGATCGGTACCTGGGCGACCGCGTGCGGCAGGACGTGCCTGCGTACCAGCGTGGCCCGGGTGAGCCCGAAGGTTCGGGCCTGCTCGACGTACCCGGATTCCTGGACGACGAGGGTCTGGGCGCGCACCACCCGGGCGAACCGGGGAATGGAGGCGATGCCGAGCGCGAAGATCAGGTTCGTGGTTCCCGGTCCGGTGAACGAGATCAGTACCAGCGCGAGCAGCAGATCGGGAAACGCGGAGACCACGTCGAGGAAGCGGGTGATCAGCTCGTCGAGCAGCCCGCGGGCCAACCCGGACAGCAGGCCGAGCGCCGTGCCGACCACCACCGCGATCGCGACGGCGGTGACCCCGATGAGCAGTGAGTAGCGCGCGCCGTGAACCACCCGGGTGAAGACATCGCGGCCCAGATGATCGGTGCCGAACCAGTGCTGCGCGCTCGGCGACAGCTGGGCGGCAAGGGGATCGGCGGCCAGCGGATCATTGCCGGCCAGCACGGTGGGAGCGATCACCGCTATGGCGACCAGGATTACCGTCACCGCCGCGATGGCGACACCCGGCGGTACACTCAAATGCCTTGCCCGCGTGGCAATTCGATGGATCGCCATGCGTGGAGCACCGATCGTTGTCATGCCCCTCCCCCTCGGGAGTCCCGGCGCAGTCGCGGGTCGAGCCACAGGTACAGCAGATCGACCAGCGTGCTGATCACCACATAGACCAGCGCGGACAGGATCGCGACCGCGAGCACCACCGGAAGATCCTGTGCCAGTACGGCGTCGACGGTCACCCGGCCGAGGCCCGGCCTGCCGAAGACCTCCTCGATGATCACCGCCCCGCCCAGCAACCCGCCGACCAGCCAGCCGGTCAGGGTCACGGCGGGCAGTGCGGCGTGGCGCAGCCCGTGCCGCAGGCGCAGCTCGGTCTCGCTCACCGACCACGAGCGCACGGTCACCGCGAACGGCTCGTCCAGTGCCCGCTCCATCCCGTCCCGCAGCACCTGGGAGATGACCGCGCCGAGCGAGAGACCGAGCGCGAACGCGGGCAGCACCAGGGCGGACAGGCCCTTGTTGGCGGCCACCGGAAAGATCTTCAACTGGAAGCTGAACACCGCGAGCAGCACGATGCCGAGCCAGAACGCGGGCGTCGAGATCAGTGCCAGCTCAACCGCGTTCGCGATGGCGCGGGCGCGCCGCCGCCGCGCGGTGGTCGTCGCGACGACCACGGCGAACACCAGCGCTACCAGCAGCGCGCCCCCGGTGAGCGCCAGCGTCGGCCCGGCCTGCGAGCCGATCACCTCCGAGACCGGCCGTTGCAGGACGTAGGAGCGCCCGAAGTCGCCGTGCGCCACATTCCACAGGTACCTGGCGTATTGCACGATCGCGGGACTGTCGAGCCCCCATTCGGCACGGATGGCCGCCTCGATCTCCGGCGTGCGCGGCTGCTCGCCGAGCAACACGTCGACCGTGTCACCCGGCGCCAGCCGCACGCCGACGAAGGAGAGGGTGGCCGCGCCCCACAGCACGCCGACACCCGAGATCAGCCGCAGCAGTATTCGTTTCCCGAGCCGAACCCGCGCGTCCGGGGCGCTGTCGTCGGCGACTTCCGCCGCGGGCGGCGCGATGATCTCCAGGGTCATCGACACCACACCGGTTCGCCATGCACCGCGTCACCCACGATCGATCCAGATGTCGTAGGAGTTCTCCGGAAGTTGCTTGTACGGGCGGAAACCCGCGCCGTGCACGTGCGCCGCGGCCGCGATCTGATTCTCCGGAATGTAGAGCGGCAGCCCATAGGCCTTGTCCACGAGCGCGAATCGCTGCAACTGCGCGTATTGCTTGGCGCGCTCGGCGTTGTCGATCGTCGCGGCGGCGGCCTGGAGCCAGCCGGACAGTTCGGGATCGCCGGCCCGGCTGTAGTTGAGGGTGCCCTTCGAACTCGAAGGATACCAATGGTTTTCGATGTCAATGCCCCCGGTGATGGTGTCGGAGTTCGCGATCGAGCCGAACGTGTTGTTCTTACGCAGTTCGGCGTAGGTGCCGAGGTCGACGTAGGAGACCTTCAGATCGATGCCCGCGTTCTGCTTGGCCTGCGCCTGGACCGCCTGCAACAGCACCTCACGCTGATCGCGGACGGTGGACTGGGCCTGGACCAGTTCGATGGTCAGGCGCTGACCGTTCTTGGTCCGGAATCCGTCGGAATCCTTTGCCGTCCAGCCTGCTTCGTCCAGCAGCCGGTTGGCGGCGTCCTTGTTCGGGCCGTAGGCGCCTTCGATGCTCTTGTCGTAGAACAGCGCGTCGACGCTGGAGGCGATACCCCAGCCGCGGGTGCGCTGGCCACGGTAGATCGACTTCAGCACCGCGTCGACGTCGACCGAATTGTTCAGTGCCTTACGGACTTTCTCGTCCGTGGCCGGACCGAAGGTGGCGTTCCAGTACAGCGTGTACGGGCTGCCGTTGTTCAGCGAGCGCTGGTAGGTGTAGTCGGAATCGCCCTCGAACAGCGACGCGTCGTTGCCGGACACGCCCTCGATGAGGTCGACCTGGCCGGAGGTGAGCGCACCGGTGCGCACCGAGGACTCAGGCAGGAACCGGTAGGTCAGCTCATCGAGGTAGGCCGGGCCCTGATGGGCGGCGTTCTGCGGCGCCCAGTTGTAGTCCGGGTTCTTCCTGAAGTGCAGTTCCTGACCCTTGACGTAGCGATCGAGGATGAACGGGCCGGTACCCGCGATCTCCGGTCCGCCGGCTTTGAGCTGGGGCTTGTCGAACGCGGCGGGCGAGATGATGTCGAAGCCGGAGGCGAAGTCGAGGAACGGCGCGTACGGGTTCTTCAGGGTGAAGACCACCGTCCGCTCGTCGCGCGCGGTCACCGCGCCGAGGTTGGACAGCGGCCCGGAGGAGAACCCGCCGGAGTAGGCCACGTCCTGCATGGTGGTGAAGTTGCGGGCGACCGCGGCCGCGGTGAGCGGATTGCCGTCGGTGAACTTCACCCCGTCGCGCAGGGTGAAGGTGTAGGTCAGTCCGTCGGGCGACACCTCGTGTCCGGTGGCCAGCCACGGGACGTAGCCGCCGTCCTGCGTGCGGGACAGCAGCGTCTCGTAGGTGTTGCGCAACAGCAGTCTGGTGTTGCTCTGGCCGTTGAGGTGCGGATTGAGCGTGGTCGGTTCGGTTTCCACGCCCCAGGTCAGCGAGCCGCCGCTCTTCGGTTGCGCCGAGCCGCCCGCCGTGGTGTCCGAACCGCCGCACGCGGTTGTCAGCAGGGCCGTGGCCAGCAGGAGGGCTGTGGCCAGTCGTCGAGTCCGCATCACAGTGCGGCGCTCCTATCTTCGATGAGAAACAGTGGTTGATCGGTGGTGATGACCGCGCCTTCCGCCGCGGTCACGGTGACGACGCCGGGATGGGTGGCGGTCAGCTCGTGCTCCATCTTCATGGCCTCGACCACGCCCAGCAGCTGGCCTTTTTCCACGTGCGCGCCCGATTCGACGTGCAGCCGGACGACGGTGCCCGGCATGGGCGAACGGATCTCGGGGTCGGCCGCGGTGGCGCCGAACGAGCGGTACTCGGCGTAGCGGACTTCTCGCGACACGCCCGCGACCTGGACGGCCCAGGCCTCCCCCACGCGGCGGACCACGCTCGGCGCCGAGCCGACCGAAATCGTGTCGTCGCCGGTTCGCACGCAGACGACGGCCGGTTCGGCGGTGTCCGCGCGGACCCGCACCGCCTCGCCGTCGTAGCCGCTGACCCGGACGGTGAACGGTCGCCCGTCGACCGACAGGTCGATGCTGCCGAGGTCATGATCGGCGGGATCGAGCAGCGCGCGGTCGCCGGTGGGCGCGCCCACCGACCACGGCGTCGCGCGATCGGGTGCGGTCAGGGACGCGGCAACGGCGTAGGCGCCCAGCAGATCCGGATCCGCGAACTCCGCGGCCGGGTCGATGCGATCCAGGTAGGAGGTGTCGTGTTCGACGGCCGCCAGGACCGGCGAACCGAGGACGTGGGCGACGAAACCGAGGTTCGTGGAGATGCCGGTCCAGCGCAGATCGGTGCACGCCCGCCGGGCGGCGGCGAGCGCCTCGTCGCGGGTGGCGGCGGTGGTGACGAGTTTGGCGATCATCGGGTCGAATCCGCCGGTGACGGTCAGGTGCCGATCGAAGGCGCGCTCGATCCGGATGTCCGGCCAGTGCGTCACCTCGAGCGCGCCGGGACACGGCAGGAAGGCCCGGAACGGGTCCTCGGCGTACATCCGCACCTGAACCGAGGCTCCGGAGTAGGCGATCTGCTCCTGGGTGGCGGGCAACGGCTCGCCCGCGGCGACCCGCAGTTGCCAGTCCACCAGGTCGATGCCGGTGATCTCCTCGGTGACCGTGTGCTCGACCTGGAGCCGCGTGTTCATCTCGATGAAGAAGAACTCCTCGCCGACCAGCAGGAACTCGAAAGTGCCTGCGCCGACGTAGTTCAGCGCCTGCGCCCCACGCACGGTGGCGTCGAAGATCCGGGCGCGGACGTCCTCGGGGATTCGCGGTGCGGGCGCCTCTTCGATCACCTTCTGGTGTCGCCGCTGCAGTGAGCAGTCCCGGTCGAAAAGGTGTACGACGCTGCCGAATTCGTCGCCGAAGACCTGCACTTCGATGTGCCGCGCGTGCTCGACGTACCGTTCCAGGTGCAGGCGGCCGTCGGCGAAGGCCGCGGTCGCGGTCCGGGTGGCCGAGGCGAGCGATTCGCGCAGCTCGGCCCGGGAGCGCACCACCGACATGCCCTTGCCACCGCCGCCACCGGCCGGTTTGACGATCAGCGGGTAGCCGACGTCCTCGGCCGCGTGAGCCAGCGCGTCGAGGTCGCCGCTGGCCTCCCTGGTGCCGGGCAGCACCGGGACACCGGCGTCGGCCATGACGGTGAGCGCGGACGCCTTGTCGGCCATGGTCTCGATCACCCGGGAACTCGGTCCGACGAAGACCAATCCGGCGGACCGGACCGCGCGGGCGAAGCCGGCGTTCTCGGAGAGGAAGCCGTAACCGGGATGAACTGCGTCACAACCTGTTTCGAGAGCCGCGCGGACCAACGCGGCGCCATCGAGGTGGCTGCCGGTGGCGGGCAGTCGCACGGTCGCCACCGCGCCGTCGTGATAGGTCAGGTCTCGATCCTCGTCGACACTCACGGTGACGTAGTCGATGCCGAGGCGGCGGCAGGTCCGCGCGATCCGCGCCGCGACCTCGCCTCGATTCGCGATGAGCAGCGTGGTGATCACAGCCGGAACACCCCGAAGGTGCCGGCGGCCGGCTGCGGCCGGTCCCAGCGTTCGTGCGCCAGCGACAGGCACTGGGCCAGCCAGGTGCGCGTGTCCTCGGGTTCGACCACCGCGTCGATCCACATGCGGGCGGCGATGTAGGCCGGGTGCGATTGCTTTTCGAAGCTGTCGATGATCGGCTGTTTGATCGCGGCTTCCGCCTCCGGGCTCAACTCTTTGCCCTCGCGACGGAGCTTGTCGCGCTTGAGAATCGCCATCACCGCGGCCGCCTGCTCGCCGCCGACGCCGGTCGAGCGCGCGTTCGGCCACATGGCCATGAACTGCCCGCCCATCGAGCGTCCGGACATGGCGAAGTTCGCCGCGCCGAAGCTGCCGCCGATCACCAGCGAGATCTTGGGCACGGTCGCGCAGGAGACGGCGTTGACCATCTTCGCGCCGTGTTTGGTGATGCCCGCGCGCTCGTATTGCTCGCCGACCATGAAGCCACTCACGTTGTGCACGAACAGCAATGGGATGCGGCGTTGATTGCAGATCTGGATGAAATTGGTCGCCTTGAGCGCGCTGTCGGGAAAGATCACGCCCTGGTTCGCGATGATCCCGACCTCGTACCCGGCGATCCGCGCGGTCGCGCAGACCACGGTGATGCCGTAGTCCTTGCGGTACTCCGTCCACGAGGTGGCATCGACGATGCAGCGCAGGATCGCGCGGACGTTCATCTCCTTCTTCGTGGTGGCCGGAATCAGTTCCGGCAGCCGCGCCGGATCGTCGGCCGGCTCGAGCGCCGCGAAGGACGGCGGGCGCACCTGGTCGCCCGGTGTGCGCGCGACGATGTCGCGCACCATGGCCAGCGCCTCCACCTCGTTCACGGCCAGATGGTCCGCGACGGCGGTCTCGCGCACGTGCAGGTCCGTGCCGCCGAGGGTTTGCGCGTCGACCTTGATCCCGGTGGCGGCCTCCACCAGCTGCGGGCCGCCGAGGAAGACCGTGCTGAGGTCTTTGACCATGACGGTCTCGTCGCTCATCGCGGGGATGTAAGCGCCTCCGGCAGTGCAGATTCCGAGCACGGCGGAGATCTGCGGCAGGCCGAGCGCGGACATCTCCGCGATGTTGCGGAACATCTTTCCCAGGTGCTCCTCGTCGGGGAAGATCTCTTCCTGCAAGGGGAGATAGATGCCGCCCGAGTCGGCGAGATAGACGCACGGCAGGCGGTACTCCCGGGCCAATTTCTGGCCGCGCAGCTGCTTCTTGATGGTGAGCGGGTAGTAGGTCCCGCCTTTGACGTGCGGGTCGTTGGCGAACACCATGCAGGGGCGGCCGTGGATGCTGCCGATCCCGACGATGAGCGCGGCGGCGGGCAGGTCGGTGTCGTACACCTCGTGCGCGGCCAGCCGGCCGATCTCCAGGAACGGTGTTCCCGGGTCCAGAATGCGGTTCACCCGTTCCCGGACCGGCAGTTTGGCGTCGCCGCTCCGGCGGCGGGGGGCGACGATGCCGGCGTTGTGGTGGCGCAGAAGCCGGCGTTGCGCCTCGAATCCGGTGTTGTGCTCGACGGTTACGGTCATGCGGGTAGCTCCGCTCGATCCTGATGTGCGGCAAGACTCGCGTTCACGGTGTCGGCGAAACGGCGAATCGTGGTGGGCTCCAAGTCGGCTCGCAGCATGAGGCGCAGGCCCGCGCTACCGCGGCGGATGATCGGGAAGAAGACCGGCGAGGTGTAGAAGCCCGCGCCGAGCATGTCCCTGGCCACGGCGATGGTGGTGTCCTCCTGGCCGATGCTGACGAACCGGATGGGCAAGCCGTCGCCGGCCAGCTCGGTGTCGACCAGGGAGTCGAAGAGCCGGATCCGTTCCTGCAGTGCCTTTTGCCGTTCGTCGACCGTGCCGTCGTCATGCAGGTCGCAGGCCGCGACGATGGCGCCGAGCCCGGCCGTGTTGACGCGCTGCGACCACATCAGCGGGCCGCTGGTGCGCAGCAGGGTGTTCTTCAGGGTGTCGTCGCCGAGCGCGCCGAAGAAGATCACGCCGCCGCTGGCACCGAAACCCTTGTTCAGCGAAGCGATGACGAGCGTCCGTTCCCGCCAGCCCGCATAGGCGCCGAGGACATATCCCCGGCCCCGCGGTCCCAGCGTCGAAATACCGTGCGCCTCATCGAAGTACAGGAACAGCCCGTATTGGTCCTGGAGGCGGAACAGCTCGTCCAGCGGCGCTCCCCCGCCGGTGCTGTAGACGCCGTCGGCGATGTAGGCGACGTGCGAATGCTTGCGGCACAACTCTTCCAAGGCGGCGATGTCGTTGTGCGCGATGGTGATCAGCTCGGTCTCGTCGGCGACGAGCGGTTTCATCGCGTTCAGACAGAAGTGCGCGTTCTTGTCGAAGACGACCAGCGGCGGGTGTCCGCCGGTGAGCTCGCCGGAGGCCAGCAGCGGCAGGGTCGCCCAGGCCGCGGCGGCGCAGGACGAGACCGTGACCGCCTGCGCGGCGAAGGTCTGGGACAGGCGCTGCTCGGCCTCCTCCAGCAGTGCGAGCCGAATCCGCATGCGCGAGATGGAGGAATTGATCGTCGCGGTCTCGTCGAGTCCCCGGTGCGCCCCGGCGACGATGCGCGGGTCACTGTCCAGGCCGAGGTAGGAGTAGGACGAGAAGTTGATGATCGTGCGGCCGTCACGGTCGTGCACGTGGCCGTCGCGCATGTCCGCCGCGACGATGTCGACCAGGCCGTGAGCTGCGCTGTCGTCCCAGAAGGAGTTGCTCAGTTGCAACTGCCGACGGACATTGGCGAATTGATGGGTAACCATTCCCCTTGTTCCTTTGTTGGCGTGCGCGTCTATCGGTGGATCAGGAAGTAGTGGCGGGCCTTTCCGGTGCCGCGACGACGAGTACGTTCACCCCGGCGAGCACCGTGATGGCAATGGACCAGGCGATCAGCCCGGTCAGGGACGGACCGGCCAGCGAGGCGACGCCGGCCAGGCCCTGCTGGATCAGCGCGCACCAGGTGACCGCGATCGCGGCGCCGGCGGTGAGGTGGCTGACCGCGTGGGCGGCGCTGTTGGGGAACAAGGTCGCCTGGCCGAACGTGGTCGCGATGTAGCCGGCGAGAAAGACCGGAAGGGCGATCGCCCGCGGCGAATCGACCAGCCAGACCACGGTGATGAGCACGCACCCGGCGAGCATGATCCACGCGCCCTGCCGCATCATGGCGCGCGCGCCGACGCGGCGGACGGTGTGCCGCACGTAGGTGGCACCCGCCAGGTAGGCCGCGCCGTACAGGACGCCGAAGAGGCCGAATACCCACGGCTGCAACGAGAATCGGCCGGTGAAGATGAACGCCGACTTCTGCTGGATCATGACGATGACGGCGAACCCGATGCCGCCGGCGACCGCGCTGGCGACGAAGACCCGATCGCCGATCAGCCTGCGTACCGTGCCCCTGGCCGGGGACTTCGCCTCCGGCTTCGGCAGCGAAACCCGCAGCGCGAGCGCCACCGGCACCGCCGCGAGCACGGCCAGCGCCACGAATCCGTACCGCCACCCGACCGTCGAGGTGAGCACGCCGCCGACCACCTGCCCGCCGCCGAGCGCGACGACGAACGCCATCGACAGCAGCGAGAGTTGCCGCGCGAGTTCGGCGCCCGAGAACAGGTCCTTGATCATCATCCGGGCGACGACGGCGATACCGCCCGCGCCGATCGCCTGCACCACCCGCAGGCCGAGCAATTCCGGCGCGTCGGTGATCAGCGCGAGGCCCGCGCTGGCGAGAATGAAGCACAGTCCCGCGGCCACGAACGCGGGCACCCGCCCGAATCGTTCCGCCGCCCTTCCCCAGGCGACCACCGGCAGCGCGGCGAACACCACGAAGACCGCCACCGACAGTTGCAGGGTCGCGTCGCCGGCCCCGATATCCGCGCCCAGCGCGGGCATGCTCGGGAGATAGATGGTGGTCGCCATTTGCGCCGCCGCGACCGCGCTACACGCGGTCAGCACGACGGATCGGCTTCCTACCGGCGGGGATACGACGCTCCCGGATTCCTGCCGCACAGCCAATTCAGTCCCCCCTACCCAATAGAGTTGCGCCGCAGGTCAGTCGAAGCCCGGCAGACAACGTCGATCGTCCGATTTTTCGGATTCGAAAATATGGATACCCTGGCCGGACGCGGGGGCGCGAGGGTTTAAATCCGCTTGATTCTGCCGGAAGGCTTTGCAGCCCAGCGTGTTTCGCGCATCCGCGCGGCGCCGCCGACTATCGGTCCGGTGCTACGTCCGTCAAGCCCCGAATCCTGGGGCCGCCTGGAGGCAAGGACATCATCTCGGGTTGCGACGGTCTCTGGACGCGGGGCTTCGCACCGTCAATTGCGAAGATCGCGCGAACCGGATCGGCCCGGCGCAGTGGCGGCCCATCCAGCGGTACGGTCGGTTTTCTATACCGTATACCGCCCCGCGACATTCCCCAGTCAAATCCCCAGTCAGCCCGCTTCATCTGGCAGTGCATTCTGCACATAATCATTGTACCAATCAGAAGCATCCAAATTTCGGATGACTGGTTTGTCATTTCACTGTTCGCTGCCACGTCCGGCACATTGCGGTCGTCCGTGCGCCCGAAACATTTCACGAGGAACGGCAATGAAAATACCTTCGGCAAAATCTGCTCGTATATCCACAATTGCGGCACTTTCCGCGTTAGCGCTCGCGCCCGCGCTGCTGGCCGGGCCTGCCTCCGCAGACCCGGTGACCGTCAATTTCCAGTGCCAGGCCAAGCCGCCGATCGGCGCCCCGCAGGAATCCACGATGGCCATGCAGGTCACCGGCACGGCGCCGGCGACCACGCCGCCCGGTTCGGCGGTGGCGATCAATCTGGTTGCGGGGCAGGGGCAAATCCCGGCCAACCAGGGTGGATACAAGATCAATTACGTGCGCGACCTGAAGCTGATCGCTCCCTTCCCCACCAACTCCACCTACGTGTCCTCGTCCCTGAGCGGCGGCACCGTCCACGCCACCATCGACACCAGCGGCGGCAACGCGGCGATCAAGGTGACCGACCGGCTCCCGGGCGGCTCGACGTTCACGCTGCCCGCGCTCACGGTGAATGTGAAGGCCGGAAATTCCGGCTCGATCACCACCACGCTGGCCGGCACCAGCTATACCAACCCGGGCTTGACCATGGTCGTCAATGCGCAGGCGGGTCCGTTCGCGGTGAACGTTCCGGTGTCGTGTTACCCGTCACCGGCGCCGATCTTCACCACGACCGTCATCACCCCCGGAAAGGCGCAGCAGGCACCGCGGCCCGCGGCACCGAACGCACCCGGGGCTTTCACGCTGCTCCCTGAACTCGGACTGGGACAGGCGCAGTAAACAATCACGGTCAGTGGACGTGCGGTATCGATCGGCTGCCTCTCGATACCGCACTCCTACCGAAAACAAGGCTGTCGCGCATCTCGACGTTCCCGGGGTCGATGCGCGAAATCCCGCCGTCCATGAGAGATCCCGTCATGCGAGTCGCCATCCGCGCAATTGTCGCGTCCACGGTTCTGCTTTTCGCACCCGCGTCGGCGCAGGCCGATCAACCCGTTCCGCCGGGCGGCTGCTCGGCCATTTCCTTCCCGCAACCGCCACTGGGGAACCTGGCCGCGACCCTCTGCCTGCCCAGCGCCGCGACGAACACCGTCATGGTGTTGATGCCCGGCTCCAACTACAACCACACCTACTGGGATTTCCCGTATCAGCCGGAAACCTATAGTTTCCGGCGGGCGATGAACAACGCGGGCTACGCGACCCTGGTCGTGGATCGGTTCGGCACCGGCGCCAGCAGCAGGCCGCCGAGCGCGCTGCTGACCGCGACCACCTCGGTGGCCGCCCTGCACGGACTGGTCGGCGCGCTGCGTCAGGGACAGCTGGGCGGGCAGGCGTTCAGCACGATCATTACCGGCGGGCACTCGCTCAGTTCCGGGGTCGCCGTCAATGAGGCGAGCACCCATCACGATGTGGACGGTGTTCTGCTGACCGGCTTTTCGCACAGCCTGGACGCGGTCGGCGTGACCGCCGTCGTGGCCACCTATCAGGCGGCCGCGGCGGATCCCAAGTTCGCGGGGCAAGGCTACGACCCGGGTTATCAGACGACGCGGCCGGGGACGCGCGCCGCCGACTTCCACGGTGCGGGCGCCGATCCCCAGGTGATCGCCACCGACGAGGCGACCAAGGACGTCTTCGCGCTGACCGAATATCCCGACGGACTGACCTCCACGGTGCCGCCGGTCACCGACACCATCAACGTCCCGGTGCTGGTCGTCAACGGAAGCTCGGATCGGTTGTGCCTCAACGCCTGTGCGAACACCGCCACCCTGGCGGCCGAGGAGGCACCCTACTACAACCCCGCCGCCCGCCTGCGCGCGTTCGTCCTCCCGAACAGCGGGCACTCGGTCAATCTGGCGCCGAACACCCCGGAATATCAAGCCGTCGTGCGTGATTGGGTGAACTCGACAGTCCTGTCCCACGGATAGGCACGGTCCGGCGAGTAGCGGACACTTCCTGACCGCTACCGGTGACATCGTGAGTTCGTCGCCGGAATTCTCCGGTGACGAACTCACTCGTGAAGGACTGGAACATCATGTCGCTCAACGCTGTTGCTCATCTGAACTTCCACGGCGAGGCCCGCGCGGCACTCGAGTTCTATCGGTCGGTGTTCGGCGGAGAGCTCACCGTCGCCACGTATGCCGATTTCGGTATGCCTGCCGAGGTGCCCGGCGCGAAGAATGTCGTGTTCGGTCAAGTGGTCGCGGACAACGGCTTTCGGGTGATGGCCTATGACGTGCCGGGACAGGACGGACCCGCGGCGCCGCGGGTGCCGAGCACGCGGCGGGAGAACGGCACCACGATCACCGAGGAGCGGTTCTTCCTCTCGGTCCGCGGTGCGAGCGTCGACGAGGTCACCCCGGTGTGGGAATGCCTGGCCGAGGACGCGACCGTGATCGAGCCGTTCGGTCCCGCTCAGTGGGCGCCCGCCTTCGGGATGCTCGCCGATCGGTTCGGCGTCACCTGGATCGTCGACGTCGCGGCCGAGTACCCGGCGGCCTGATCTATCGGGTGGGGGTGCGCCCGGCGCGCCCCCACCGGGACGGAGAGAAATTCTCTGCGGAGCCGATGGTCGGCAGGAAGTCCTCCGGCAGAACGTGTTTGGCGGGATCCGCGCGCGGGAGCCCCCGTAATCGGGGGCAGAGATGGACGTCGAAGGGGCGATATCATCGGCGTCTACGCACTGGACACGGTGACGGTGCGCCCGGGGAGAATTCGGTGTCACAAGAAAAGATGCAGGCCGGCGACGAGGATTCACGAAGGCCGGCTGACCGTTTCCGCGCTCCGGCGGCGGGAATTCGCGATCCATCCGGTCGGTCGTCGGCGACTCGCGCGGACCGGGGTCGCGCGCGGTGAGCGGGTTCGAGGTCGAGATCAGCCAGCTGCGGGAGGCGGCCAAGGCGGCGGGATCCGCCGAGAGCCAGGCCAAGGTCGTGGACCCGGGTACCGGCCTGGATGCGATCGGGACCGCATTGCCGGGTGGGGACGCGGCAAAGAAGGCGCCCACGCTGGCAACCACGTTCAACGAGCGGGCCAAGGGATGGGCCGACGAGATCGGCAAGTGGAGCGGGACCGTCGCTGCGGCCGCGCAGCTGTACGAAGACAATGAAAAAGAAGCCGAAAGTGCGTTCGGGCCATGACCATCAGCTACCACGACGTCCGCAAGTGGGATGCGGGGGCGCTCGACACGACGTCCACCAATCTGCGGGGGCGGCGGGACAAACTCATCGGGTTGCAGGATGAGCTGGACGACGCCAGACGACTGCCCCGCTGGCACGGCCCCGCGAGCGACCAGGCACGCAATTCGCTGGGCACCACGCGGAACAACGCCGAGATCATCATCGCCGAGCTGTCCGCCGTCGACCGTGCGCTGCAAGATGTTTCGGACGACGTGACCGCCCTGAAAAACCGGGTGGCCAACAACGACGCCCTCGCCGACACCTACCAATTCGGCATCGCCGCCGACGGCGCGATCGTGGACAACCGACCGCCCGACCCGCCGCCGAAGTCGCGGACCGAGGCCGAGGATCGCGCCGAAACCCGGCGGCACCGCGAAACCATCCGGCAACAGCTGATCACCGAAACCAAGGCGATCCTGACCACGGCGCACAATATCGACGCCGGCCTCGCCGCGGTCATGCAACTCGCGCAGGACCGCAAGATCAGCGACCACGGCGCGACCACCCTCGACGGCGCCAGGAAGGGCGGGGAGATCGACGCCCAGGTCGCCGAGTACGAGCAGGCGCTGCGCGACGCCGGGCTGCTGACCGGGCCGCCGGTCTCCGGCTACTACCGGCAGTGGCTGGAAAACGCGGTACAGCGGGGCGTTTCGCTCGACACGATCAAGCAGATCATCGCCGAACACCACATCACGCCCGCCGACTTCAAGATCCTCGAGGGGCTCGAAGAGATCCGCGAGGACGAGGACGGCGACGGGATCTTCAAGTCGTTCTTCCTACTGCCCACCAACATCAGCGGGGAGGACGCGGCCAAAGCGGTGCGGATGACCTACATCCTGAACGCGGGCACCGACTACGGAAAAGGCCACCCGACCGACTTCGCGCCGACCCCGTACAGCTCCGCGGAACTGCGGCGCATCACCGAACGCCAGCAGAAGAACGACTGGAGCTATGACGAGGACGTCGGGTTCGTGCACGGCAACGGCGGGCGGTTGGTGACCACCCCGAACGGCATGATGATGGGCCTGGGCGGGAACCTGATCCAGGACCAGTTCAGCCGAAACGGCGGAACGACCTGGGGCGACACCTTCATGCTGAATGTCGATGACCCCAAGGATCCGACGCAACAGATCAGGGAGGTGGCGCGCTCGGGCCACGCGTGGTACCAAAACGATCAGGGCCCGTACCAGGGCAAGCTCGACCTGGACCGGTATCTGCACCACGAGGAGCGCCACTCCCAGCAGTGGGCGCGCGAAGGCTACACCGGCTTCATCACCTCCTATGCGTGGGAGCAGCTCACCGGGGGCAACGAGACCGAGGAGGACGCGGGGCTTGCCGATGGTGGGTATTAGGTGGCCGCAAGTCGCCTGTGTCGCCGTGGTTTTGGCGTCGGTGACCGCGGCATGCGATGACCAGGCGCAGTTCGCGCCGTCGCTGACGCCGGCGGCCGGGTTCCGCGTGGACGACGGCGTGCTGAAACTGTGGACGGGCACCCCGTGCGCCGGCGTCACCGGGCTGACGTTGATCTTCGACTCCGGGACCAAGGAAAGTACGGAGCAGCGATGGACCGCGCCGCTCCCCGGGGTGCCGGTGGAGCGGATGGACCTGCTGCGGATCGCCGGCGGGTCCGCCGACGAGGGTCCCTTGCAGGTCCAGAAACCACTGCCCGCCGGCTACGACTGGACCAAGGCCGGCTCGCTCAACTTCGCCGTGGACGGCCCGGAGGCGTACGGCGCCAGGGCCGACGTCGGGCAGATCCTGCGCGAGTCGGCTCAGCATCCGTCCGGGAGCTATCTGTTCGCCCCGCGCGGTTGGCTGGACGCGGCGGAAGTTCAACGAGAGAACCAGAAGTCGTTCCTGACCGTCTGCACACCCGACCCGAAGTGAGGGAGCCGAGCGGCGCGACGCGCGTTCTGCGGACGGTCTCGCGCCGGGTCGCGCTCGGCGCGTTCGCCCTGACCGTCGCGTTGATCGCGCTCCTCGCCGGCGAGGCGATACTCAGCGTCACCGGGCTGACCTTCGACCCACACGGCTACGGAGTGTTCGCCGGAATCCTCTGCACCGCAGCCCTGACCCCGATCGCCCTGGCACTATGGCTGCTGTACCGGTTGCTGCGCTGACCCAGCGGCAATGCCGTCCCATCCACCTCGACCATCCCACCATCCTCCCCTGAGCGGGCAGCATCACCCGGTCCGCCCGCGGAAGTCAGGTGCGGTCGTGGAGGGTGATGTGGTAGCCGTTGGGGTCGGCGAAGGTGAAGGTGCGGCCGAAGGGGCCGTCGATCGGGGCGGTGACGATGGGGTGGCCGTCGGCCGCGAGGGCGTCGTGGATGGCTTGGACGTCGGTGGCGTGCAACCAGATCGCGGCGCCGATGCCGGGCTGGGCGACGGAGGCCAGGTCGGTGCCGGGCACGAGGTCGCGGAGGGCGAAGGCGATCGGTTTCGTCTCGAAGACGACGGCGTGCGGCGGTCCGGCCGGTGAACGGACGAGACCTAGGTACTGCTCATAGAACGCCTGCGAAGCGGCGAGGTCGCGCGCTTGCAGCGAGATGAAGTCGGGACCGGTGACCGGCATGATGCTCCTTCGGTTACGTGTCAGTCTTCTGACACGGACCAATGTATGTCAGAATACTGACATGAGTCAAGACGGGGCAGGCGTCGAACTACAGACGTCACTGGGTTACCTGCTGAAAGAGGCGTCGAGCGCGCTGCGCGTGGCCATGGAAGAGGTGCTGCGGCCGCTCGGCATGAGCGTGACGCACTACTCCTGCCTCGAACTGCTCGCCCAACGACCGGGCTTGTCGAACTCCGAACTGGCCCGGGGCGCGTTCGTGACCAGGCAGACGATGAACGTGCTGCTCCAGACCCTGGAACGCGAGGGCCACGTGAGCAGGCCCGCGTCGGCGCCCGTCGGGAAGGTCCTCCCCACCCGGCTCACTCCCCTCGGCCGGAGGAAACTCGACACAGCGAGCGCGGCGGTCCGGTCCGTGGAAGTCAGAATGCTGACCGGCCTGACCGATACCGATCAGTCGACCGCGCTCCGAATCCTGCGCAGCATGATCCATTCCCTGCGCGACGGCGCCCCCGAGGCCGGCTCGAACGCGCAGGAGTGAATTGACTACGTGGGGGCGGATTTCGATTCTTTGCATGCGCGGAAAAGACGCCATTGTGTTGCTGTGTTGTTCGATGTAATTCCAGCGAAACAACGTGGACGACAATAATTCCGCACGAAAGTACACCGGCTCGGCATCAATCCGTTGTCGGCCGTGGCCCACTCCGTGACCACGACATGATCTCACCATGAAAAGGATGGGCGGGGCTGGTGGAATCCGCGGTGAGCTCGGATTTGCCTTGCTATCCTGATGGGCAGATCGACTTTCTACACTTCGCGGAAGACCAATCCATCGGTGCCGCAACAGGTATGGGCGACGACGCTGAGTGATGGACTTCGCGCCGAAGCCGCCGCGGCCACGTCTACCCGGCCCGGTGTTCGCGCTGACGGGTTCGCCGGAGGACAGCCGGCGGGACGGGAGACCTGATGAGAAAAAGCCTCTCGTCCCTGCCGTGGGTGATCGTTTATGTTCTGCTGAGCGGCATCGTAATGTGGCTGCTGGCAATCGGCTGGGTGCACGTTTACCCGTAGCTGTTACGCACGACGCGTCAGGCGATGGCGCGTAGTTCCTCGGCGGTGATTTCCTCCAGCGGGCGGCGGCGGGTTTCGACCAGGAAGGCGATCCCCGCCGCGGCGGCGATGGTCATGGGTATGGCGCTGATCAGGGCGGTGACCGAAATCGACGGCGCCGCAACGGCGAGTACCACGAGGGCGATCACGATGATGCCACCGGCTTTGCTCATGGCCGCCGCCAAACCGGTGCCGCGGGAACGTATCCGAGTCGGATACGCCTCGGCACCGTAGGCCACGAGGACCGCCACCACCGAGCTCGCGCCCCAGATCGGCGGGATGAGCAGCGCGTAGAGCAGCGTCTTGTTGTCGGCGACTCGATCCCCGAAGGCGACGAACCCGAACAGCGAAACCGCAAGCAGCGCACTGAGTATCACCATGGTCCATTTCGACGAGCGGTGATAGCAGTAGGCGACGAGGAAGTTGAGCGGGAAGCCGATCAGCGCGGAGTCGCGCAGGATCTGATCGGCCGAGACGCCGCTGTAGCCGAGCTGGCGCAGGTTGGTCGGCAGCCAGAGCTGGAAGCCGTAGACGACCAGGCCGACACCGAGGCCGACCAGCACCAGGACCGTGGTGATTCCGCCGAACGGCGCCTGCACCAAGCGGCGGAATCCGCCCTTGACCCCGGATTCGACTGCGAGCTCGGAGTTTTCGACCTCGACGATGGAGGCGTTGTAGACGCGCAGCACCTCCTCGGCCTCCTTGCGACGGCCGAGCGCGAGCAAGAACCGCGGCGACTCCGGGATCCAGCGGGTGAGCAGAATGGTCAGCAGCCCGGTCGGGAACCCGATCAGCCACATCACCCGCCAGCCGTAGCTGTCGCCGATGGTGGACGACAGCCAGCTGGTGATGATGTACGCGCCGGCGATGTCACCGCCGATCAACACCATCAGCCAGCCGCGGTGCCGGGCCGGAATCGTCTCCGCGAGCAGGGTGAACGCGATCGGCAGCATGCCGCCCGCGCTCATGCCCATGATCAGGCACATCAGCAGATTCAGCTCGAAACTCGGCATCGCGCCACACACCGAGGTGGCCACGAAGAACACCCCGGCCAGCAGAATCGCCGCCTTGCGCCCGATCCGATCGCCGAGCCAACCCCAGAGAAACGACCCGATCACCGTGCCGGTGATGCCCGCGAGCGGCAGCAGCGCGGCAGGCAGCCCGCCCCCGGGATTGGCGGCGGTCTTCAAGCCGTACTCCTTGGCCACGCCGGGCACGACGAACGCCAGCGTGGTCGGCTTCATCACGTCGATGGTGATCGCCGCGGCCATCACCAGCAGCAGCACCACGTGCACCCGGTTGATCGGCGCGTCGTCGAGCGCGCGCACCCGCAGGTTCGCCACCTGATCCCGGTGTGCCCCAACCGGAATCAGGCCGTAGGTGGTAACGACCAGCCCGACGACGATCAACACCATGCCGGTGATCATCGAGGTATCCATGGGCATGTCGGCCATGTGATACCCCATGTGCCTGGACTCCCAGAACATCGGGAAGTGCAGCGCGGTGCCGAGAGTGGTTGCGGCGAGCCCGAACCAGAAGGCGCGGGTGCGCCGCCGGATGGGCGCCGGGCGAGACCCACCGCCGGACTGCGCGAGCGATGAGTCGAAATATCTTTGGCCAGACACAGATAACTCCGTTCATTACCGCACGGACAGCGGGCGAGCTGATGCGGTACCCACGCGCCGACGCGGCAGATGCACGACCAGCGACAGCAGCGGCGCGAGCCATCGCCGCCTTGCTCAACGTTGAGCTCTGGTCTCTCCCTTGCGGTTTCAGAATCCCATCTCGCGGATGGCACCGCAGCGATTCGGCGAACATGCGCGCTGCGGCCGGGCGTGGCCGCGGCCGGGGAGCCCGGCCGCGGCGGACCTCAATGTTGCGGCAACGCCAGTAGGAAGGGCGCGGTCCGAATCGTTCGCTCGCTCAACGTGATACCGATTTCCAGTCGATCGTTTTCGCGTAATCGGAACTCACAGATTCCGATGCGGACATCTCTGGTTATCCGGTTGTTTCTGTCGTCGCGAATGGTCGAGATCCCGATCGCGCGGGCAATCCACTTTCCCGGCGGCAGGCAGCTGATGCTGAATGCTCCCTGGTCGGTGACAATGACCAGCGCGGCGGCCGACGTCAACGGGTTGGCCGCGGAGAATATGCTCATATACCGGCGGGTCGCCACGGCGCCGTCCGGATCGGATAATTTGCCACGTAAGAGTGGTGTGCTGGACTCCCGGCCGCAGGTGGCGTGATGCTCGGACCATCTCAGCGGAACCTGCTCGCCCCGGGCGTAGCGTCGATACTGGGACGGACTCAGTCCGACCGCTTCGGTGAATCTGGAAGTGAAGGTGCCGTAACTGAGGTATCCGACGGCATAGGAGATCTCGGAAACTCTCATCGACGTGGACGACAATAATTTCTTGCTACGGGCCAGCCGGATTGCCGCGAGGAAACGAGCCGGTGACCAGCCGGTTTCCGCGCGAAACCGTCTGACGAAGTGAAACTTACTGCATTTTGCGACATCGGCGAGATCGTCCAAGGTAACCTGCTGCCCACAGTTTTCCCACATGTACTTGATGCTGTCATCGATATGATCCGACACGAACTCTCCAAACTCATAACAATCCAGGATGCCCGAGCCGGCGGCAGCATGAGTAAGCCTTTACGCGACCGTTGGACCGCGAATAGCTGCAAAATAGCGACTATGCTATCGGCAACGGAACACGGCCGCTGCCGCAGATGGTGAAACTGGCCGGCCGTCTCTGGCATCGAGGGTCAACCATTCAGGTATCGCTCCGCAGGCCGCACGGCATTGAGGGGAATGTCGTGGCCCTTCGGCCGCGGGATGAATGCTTGGTAAGTGAAGCCGTCGATTCCGCAGGGTGGTTGCGCTCCTGCTCAGCACCCCCTTGCCCGGTATCCCCGACGCAAGCCCCATAGCCCCGGTGCGGCGAGGCCTGCGAGCGGAGTGCCCGACGGCGGCCCAGTTCGCCACCGTGATTGATTGTTTCAACTGGACGGTAGAATACTTCCATTTCGTAGATTGAGCAACGAGGGAGAAGCCCCAGACGCGGCCGGATGTCAATCTGGAGTACACGTTTCTGCGAAGGAGGGCTTCAGATGGTCTCCGCTTTGGGTGGGCTTCGCCGGAGGATCTTGACGCCGGACGCGCGGCAGGCAACATTGCAGGTTCGGGGGTTTCCCGCCCGAAATCCTTATGCCGCAGCACGTTTGGAGATGGCGGGGGCGACATTCCTGGAAGGATTCGGGGTGGCCGCCGAGCGTGGGACAGCAGCGGAAACCGCCGCGTATTTATCGGAAATAGACAGTGCGCGAAGAGGTTTCGCGTTCGAAGGCGCTGCGATGGCGTTGTCGATCCGGGACGGGCTGCCGATCGGCCACAACCACCACGTGGCCGACTTCATCACCGCAGCAAACGAACACCTCTACATGATCTACGTCGGCGTCGGCTGGGCGCTGGCCAGGCTCCCCCGGCCCCTGCACCGAGCGGCCTTGACCGGGGCCACCGACCCGGTTCTGCTGTGGCTCGCCTTGGACGGCTACGGATTTCATCAGGCCTATTTCGATACTGATCGCTACGTAAAACAACAGTATGTTGACCCGACTCCTCCTCAGGTATCGCCCCGGCACCTCGACTACGCACCGCACGCGATCGATCAGGGGATCGGCCGGGCGTTGTGGTTCGTCTCGGGCGCCGATCCGGCGGCCGCGTGCACGCTGATCGACGGGTTCGCGGCGGGCCGGCGCGCGGACCTGTTCGCCGGACTCGGCTTGGCGGCCACCTACGCCGGCGGCGCCACCGCCGGCGAGCTCGCCACGTTGCGCGACCGGGCATCGGCCTATCGCCAGGACATCGGCCAGGGTGCGACGTTCGCCGCCGAAGCACGCTCGCGGGCCCGCATCGTGCAGCCGGACACCGAAGCCGCCGTGGCGATTCTCACCGGCGGCCACGTCGACGCCGCCGCCGCGCTCGCGATCGAGACCAGGCCCGCGCACCTCACGATCAACGGCCGTCCTGGATTCGAGGTCTGGCGCGAGCGGATCCGACAACGATGCCTGACCGCAGAACCAGCCGACCCGACCGCCTCCGCAGCCCCGGAACCAACCGCAAAGGCCGAATCATGAACGTCAGACTGAGAGCCTTGGTGCCGGCGATCGGCGCGGTGGTGCTGTTGGCAGCCACCTTCCTGATCGCGCAGGCACAGGTCGCCACCGACGATCCGGCAACCGTGGCGCAGGACTACAAGTTCGAGTCCATGGCGATCGCTATGCCGCCCGGATACGACCAGCTGCCGATGAATTCGGTGCGTGAGGTGAATCCGGCGTATCAGAACATTCGCTCCTGGATCTCCTCCGTCGGCGCCTCGATCGCGATCAACGATCTGGTGGGACACGGGCGATCCGACGGCATGTGCGTCGTCGACACCCGCACCGACTCGGTGATCGTGACCTACACGCCGACCGCGGCACCGGCCGACCGCTTCACCCCCTTCGTGCTCCGGCCGGACCCGATCACCATGGATTCGACGATGGCGCCGATGGGTTGTGCGCCCGGCGATTTCAACGGTGACGGCGGCATGGACCTGCTCGTCCACTACTGGGGACGAACGCCGATCATGTTCCTGCACAAGGGCGATGCCGCAGGCCCGGCACCGGCCTACACCCCGGTCGAGGTGATCCCGTCGGGCACCACGCAGGGTCAGTACCACGGCGAACGCTGGAACACCAACGCCGTGTCGATCGCCGACTTCGACGGGGACGGCCATCCGGACATCGTCTTCGGCAACTATTTCCCGAACTCCGGTGTCCTCGACCCGAACGGGCGTCCGGACGTCGTCATGAACGATTCGATGTCGAGTGCGAAGAACGCCGCGGGCGAGCGCGTATTCCGCTGGACCGGACTCGATCCCGCCGGGCAGCCGAAATACGTCGAACAGAAGGAAGCGATTCCGATCGACGTCGCCACCGGCTGGACGCTGGCGCTCGCCGCCGGCGACATGACCGCCGATCTACTTCCCGAACTCTATGTCGGCAACGACTTCGGCCACGATCATCTGCTGCTCAACCAATCTACGCCGGGCACAATCCGATTCTCCACGGCCACCGGCAACCGGACCTGGACCGACCCCAAATCCTTCATACTCGGGAACGACTCGTTCAAAGGCATGGGCGTCGATTTCGCCGATATGTACAACCGCGGGAAATTCGACATGGTGGTCAGCAATATCACCACCGCGTGGGGTATCCAGGAAAGCAACTTCGTCTGGCGCAACGATACGACCACGCCGGACGACATGCGCCGGGAACTCGCCTCCGGGCACGCGCCGTTCACGCAGCAGGCCCAGCAACTCGGGCTGGCCTGGACGGGCTGGGGCTGGGACATGAAGGCCGCCGATCTGCGCAACTCGGGAACCCTCGACGTGCTCCAGACCGCCGGGTTCGTTCAGGGCGCCGGCAATAGCAACCGATGGCCCTGGCTGCAGGAACTGGCGACCACCAACGACGTCGTGCTGCACGACCCGGGCATGTGGCCGCGGGTCGTTCCCGGCGATGACATCGCGGGCCGGCACCCGATGGCGCTCTACGCCAAGGGGAACGACGGCAAGTACGTCGACATCACCGAGCAGGTCGGGACCGACGCGCCGATACCGACGCGCGGGGTCGCCATCGGCGACACCACCGGCACCGGCCGGCTCGACTTCGCCGTGGCCCGCCAGTGGGGCCCGCCCGCGTTCTTCGCGAATCGATCGCCGCACCTGGGCAATTCGCTGTCCTTGCGGCTCTGCCGACCGGCCACGGGAACGGCCGCGCCCGGCGCCGCACAGCCGGCCTACAACGCGATCGTCACGGTACGCACCGCCGACGGCCGGACCATGCGCAGCCAACTCGACGGCGGCAGCGGGCACAGCGGCAAACGCAGCTTCGACGTCCACTTCGGACTCGGCGCCACCACCACCCCGGTCTCCGCCGACCTCGAATGGCTGGACACCGCGGGCACCCCGCACCACCAGACACTCCAGCTGGCGCCTGGCTCGCACACGCTGATGCTGACCGAAACGGCCACCGAGATCGCCGAGGGGATCACGAAACCATGACTCTGCTCAACCGGAAACGAAATCTTCGCGAGCCCCGACCCGCGACCCGGACCACGATCGCGCCGCCCGCCACCAACGGCGCGACGCCCGGTGACCGGAAGCCCGACACCCCACCGGTCAAGAAGGATGTGCGATATCTGGCCCTCCGGAATTTCGCCATCTCGCTCAGCGTGCTGAATATCATCGGCTACACCCTGCTCGGCTTCGAACAACCACCGCTGTGGCCCATTCTGGCGCTCTTGTCCTCGTATGCGATCGACCTGGTTTTCGAATGGCTCACCGCATGGTCGCGAGGAACCGCACCGCGATTCCTCGGTCGCGGCGCCCGCGGCGTGTACGAGTTCCTGCTGCCCGCGCATATCACCGCGCTGGCCGTGAATATGCTGCTCTACGCCAACAATCAATTCTGGCCGGTGCTTTTCGCGGTGGCCGCCGCGATCACCAGCAAGTATGTTTTCCAGGCCCCGTTCGCCGGGCGCATGCGCCATTTCATGAACCCGTCCAACTTCGGGATAACGATGGCGCTGCTGTTCTTCAGCACCTGGGTCAGCATCGCGCCGCCCTACGAGTTCGGCGAGAACATCAACACGATGTTCCGGATCGCGGTCCCGCTCGTCCTGCTCACCGCGGGCTCGGTGATCAACGCGACCCTGGTCGGCCGGGTGCCGCTGATCGTCGGCTGGCTCGGCGGGTTCGTCATCCAGGCCCTGGTCCGGCACGCGGTGTTCGACGTCGCGCTGGTCGCCGCGCTCGGCACGATGACCGGCACCGCCTTCATCCTGTTCACCAACTACATGATCACCGACCCCGGCACGACACCGTTCCCGGCGCGCGTCCAGTTCATGTTCGGCGCCTCGGTCGCGACCGTGTACGGGCTGATGATGGCCGTCGACATCGTGTACACCCTGTTCTTCGCGCTCACGCTGGTCTGCGCGATCCGGGGCAGCTATGCCTGGCTTTCCACCTGGACCAAGGCCGCCAGGCAGCGAGCCGCCGAACGCCAGGACACCGACCGGGTGCCCGTCCTGTCCCCCGGCCACACCGCCCAGCGAGCTTGACCGATGGTTCGGTTAGCGATCGTAGGAATGGCGTGCCGTTTTCCCGACGCCGCGAATCCGGCCCAGCTCTGGGACAACGTCCTGGCCCGGCGGCGCGCCTTCCGGCCGGTTCCACCCGCCCGGCTGAACGCGGCCGACTACTACGCGAGTGATCCCGCCGCGCCGGACCGCCACTACGCGACGCATGCGGCGGTCATCGAGGGCTGGACCTTCGATCGAGCCCGGCATCGGGTGTCCGCCGGGACCTTCCGGTCCACCGACATCGTCCACTGGCTGGCCCTGGACACCGCCGCGGCGGCGCTCGACGACGCCGGCTTTCCCGCGGGGGAAGGCTTGGACCGCAAACGCACCGGCGTCATCCTCGGCAACACGCTCACCGGCGATATGACCCGCGCGTCGGGCATGCGGCTGCGCTGGCCGTATGTGCGCCGCACCCTGGCTGCCGCACTGCACCGCAACGGCAGGCCCGCGGCGGAGATCGCCGCCTTCCTCGACGAGTACGAGGCGGACTACAAGGCGCCGTTCCCGGCGATCACCGAGGACAGCCTGGCCGGCGGCCTGGCGAACACGATCGCCGGGCGCATCTGCAACCACTTCGATTTCGGCGGTGGCGGTTTCATCGTCGACGGCGCGTGCTCCTCATCGCTGCTATCGATCACGCAGGCCGGTGACGCCATGCTCGCGGGTCATCTCGACGCCGCGATCGTCGGTGGCGTCGATCTGTCCATCGACCCGTTCGAACTGGTCGGCTTCGCGAAAACCGGTGCCCTGTCGACCTCGGAAATGCGCGTGTACGACGAGCGATCGAACGGCTTCTGGCCGGGTGAGGGCTGCGGGATCCTGGTGTTGCAGCGCGAGCAGGACGCGATCGCCCGGGGCGCGCGGATCTACGCGACGATCGCGGGCTGGGGCGTCTCCTCGGACGGTCGCGGCGGTATCACCCGGCCCGAAGCCAACGGCCACCTGCGGGCCATCGAACGCGCCTACCGGATGGCCGGATTCGGAACGGACACCGTCGACTATCTCGAGGGCCACGGTGCGGGCACCACGGTCGGTGACCGGACCGAGCTCGAGGTGTTCAACACGGCCGTCGCCGCGCGGAGCGCGGACCGGCCACCGGTGGCGGTCGGATCGATCAAGGGCAACATCGGTCACACGAAGGCGGCGGCCGGGATCGCGGCGCTGATCAAGACCGCACTCGCCGTGCACCACGGAACCATTCCGCCGATCACCGGAACCGACCGGGCCCATCCGGTCCTCGGCGGCGCCGGGAATCGACTCCGCCTCCCCGACCAGGCCCTCGAATGGCCGGACCCGGGCGGAACACCCCGGTCCGCGAATACGCGACGGGCGGGTGTCTCGTCGCTGGGGTTCGGCGGCATCAACGCCCATGTCGTGCTGGAGAGCCAACTGCCACCGCGCGCGCTCTCCCGCACTGCCGGTACCCGCCTGGCCCGTAGCGCGCAGGACGCGGAACTGTTCGTCTTGTCCGCGGCGACGCCGGGCGAGCTGGAGACGAAGCTGCGCACGGTCGCCGCACTCGCCGCGCGCTGTTCGTTCGCCGAGCTCGGCGATCTCGCCACCGAACTGATCCGGATCGACTCCCGGCTACCGATCAAAGCGGCGGTGGTCGCCGCCGATCAGCGCCAGGCCGCCGACCGGTTGACCGAACTGGCCGACGTCCTCGCCGCCGGCGAACGGCACTGGTTCGCTCCGGGCACCGGCCAATTCCTCGGCGCGGGAATGGGATCCGCGCCGCGCATCGGGCTGATGTTTCCCGGGCAGGGCGCCCCCGGGCAGGGCGACGGCGGTGCACCCGCTCGCCGCTTCGCCGCCGTCGCCGACCTGTATCAGCAGGTGGGCGTGCGGGCCGGCGGGCAGGCGACCGAGGAGGCGCAGCCGCGCATCGTGACGGCGTCGCTGGCCGGATTGCGCGTGCTCGATTCGGTCGGCATGAACGTAGTCGGCTGCGTCGGGCACAGCCTGGGGGAATTGACCGCCCTGCACTGGGCGGGGGTGTTCGACGAGACCGAGCTCGTGCGCACCGCGACCTTCCGCGGCGCGGCCATGCACAACGCCGCCGTGGCCGAGCCCGGCACGATGGCCACGATCTTCGCGGCCGCCGATCAGGTCGCGACCCTGCTGAACGGCAGCCCCGTGGTGGTCGCCGGATACAACGGGCCGAAACACACGGTGGTCGCGGGTCCGGCCAATGCCGTCGACGTGGTACTGGTGAGTGCGCGCGCGGCCGGAATGCAATGCCGGACACTGCGGGTTTCGCACGCGTTCCATTCGCCGTTGGTCGCGCCTGCCGCCCACGCCTTCCGCCGCTACCTCGAGGAGATCGACCTCGGCCGGGTCAAACGGCCCGGTGTGTTCTCGACCGTCACCGCGGGCCCGCTGGAACCCGGTTGCACGGTCGCGGATCTGCTCGAGCGTCAGGTGCACGCACCGGTCCGGTTCGCCGACGCGCTATCGCAGCTCGCGGAGACCTGCGATCTGCTCGTCGAGGTGGGGCCGGGCTCGACGCTGTCGGCGCTGGCCGCCGAGGTCTGCCCCGGGGTGCCCGCGGTCGCAATGGACACCGACGGCAACTCCGTCGCCGGGATCCTGCGCACCCTCGCCGCCTGCTATGTGCTCGGCGCCCGTCCCGACCTGGAGGGGTTCGCCGCCGAGCGCTTCACCCGGACCATCCCGCTCGACAAGCAGTTCGTTTTCCTCGAAAGTCCTTGCGAGCAAGCACCGAACGACTCGTTCCTCCCCCGGGCGCAGTCCAACGGGCACGGTGTCGTGCAGCCGGATGTCGCCGATCGGCCCGGCCCGGCCCAGTCCGACGAGGCGTCGTCCCTGCCGACGTTGCGGCGGCTGATCGCCGAGCGCGTCGAACTCCCGCTCGAGGAGATCACCCCGGAGATCTGCCCGCTGGACGACCTGCATTTGAGCAGCATCACCATCACCCAATTGGTCGCGGACGCGGTCAAGCTGCTGGGTGCCGAGGCACTGGAACCGACCACCAACGTGGCCACCGCGACCATCGCGCAGCTCGCCGAGGCGATCGACGACATCGCGAAGACCGCGCACGGTGCGCCGGCGAAGCCGGACGATCTGACCGGCGTCGATATCTGGGTGCGGCCGTTCACAGTCGACCTGGTCCCCGCGGCCGGGCCGGCGGTCACCGACCGTGGCGACGGCGAACCGGGAACGTGGCAGGTGTTCGCACCGCCGGACGACCGGCTCGCCGCGGCCATCCGGCCCGAGCTCGACACCGCCCGCCTCGGCGACGGGGTGCTCCTGCGGCTCGGCGCGGCGACCGGCGAACCGGCCGAGATCGCCATCGACCGTATGCTTTCCGCGGCCCGATCGGCGATCGACACCGGGTCGCGCCTGGTCGTGATCGACGACGGCCGCGCCGCCGCCGCGCTGGCCAAGACGGTGCACCTGGAGGCGCCCGCCGTCCGGACCACCGTCGTCCATCCGGCCCCCGCCCTGCCACCGGAGCAGGCCGCGCGGCTGGTGTGCGCCGATATCGCCGCGACCGCGACCTTCCGCGAAGTCCACTACGACCGAGAGGGCAACCGGACCGAACCGGTGCTTCGCGAATTCGCGCTGGGCACCGCCGATCTGCCCCTCGGCGCGGGCGACGTGGTCGCGGTCACCGGCGGCGTGCGGGGCATCACCGCCGAATGCGCGGTCGCGCTGGCCGAGCAGACCGGATGCGTGCTCGCGGTCATCGCGCGCACCCCCGCCGACGATCCCGAGATCGCCGCCAACCTGGCCCGGCTCCGCGAATCCGGTGTCACCGCACACTATTACGCCGCCGACGTGACCGACCGAGTCCAGATCGCCGGCACCATGGCCACGATTCGCCGCGAACTCGGCGCGGTCACCGGCATCCTGCACGGCGCGGGTATCAACACCCCCGCCGCCATCGGATCGTTGACCGGTGACCACGTGGCGCGCACCATCGCGCCCAAGGTCGGCGGCCTGCACAACCTGCTCGAATCGGTCGAGCGGGCCGAGCTCCGGCTGGTCGTCGGCTTCGGCAGCATCATCGGCCGGGCGGGGCTGCGCGGCGAGGGGCATTACGCGCTCGCCAACGACTGGTTGCGTTCCGCCATCGACACCCTCGCCGGCGAACTGCCGGACTGCCGGTGCCTCACCGTCGAATGGTCGGTCTGGGCCGGAACCGGGATGGGCGAACGACTCGGCGTGCTGGATTCCCTTGTCCGCGAGGGCATCGAGCCGATCCCGACCGACCTGGGGGTGGACCTGCTGCTGGATCTGCTGCGCACCCCCGCCTGCCCGGCCAGCGTGGTCGTGGTCGGCAGAACCGGGGGCCTGCCGACGATCCGCTTCGACGACACCGAGCTGCCGCTGCTGCGGTTCCTGGAGCGTCCGCGCCTGCACGTCCCGTGGATCGAGCTGATCGCCGACGCCGACCTCTCGACGGCGACCGACCCCTATCTCGCCGATCATCAATTCGCCCGCGACGCGTTGTTCCCCGCGGTGATGGGCATGGAGGCGATGGCGCAGGCCGCCACGGCGCTGTTCGGCGAACAGCGCCCGGTGCAGTTGCACGATCTCGAATTCCTCCGGCCGATCGTCGCGGCGCCGGACCGGGTCACCACGATCCGGGTCGCCGCGCTGCGCTCCGGCGACTCCGTCCGGGTGTCGATCCGGTCGGACACCACCGGCTTTCAGCTCGACCATTTCCGCGGCGTCTGCCGGCACGCACGGCAACCCGGTGACATCGCCGAGGCCGGCACGGTACCGGCGACCGAACCACTGGAGCGGCTGGCCGAATTCGCGCACACCGCCGCGACCGCGCCGTCCGGCCTGGGCATGGCGATCGACACCGACTTCTACGACCGAATCATGTTCCACGGGAACATGTTCCGGTCGGTCGAGGACTATCGTCAGCTGTCCGCCCGGCAATGCGTAGCCCGGATCAGCGTCCGCGAGCAGCGCTGGTTCTCGCCGATGTTGCCGAAATCGCTGGTGCTGGACGACCCGGCGGCCCGCGACGCGTTCATGCACGCCATACAGGTCTGCGTGCCCGACGCGACGCTGCTGCCGGCGAAGGTGGCCCGCGTGCTGTCGCTGCCGATAGCGCCCGATGTCCGGACCGTCGTGCTGGCCGCGCGGGAACGGTCGCACGAACAATCGACGTATATCTACGACGTCATCGTGCGCGACGAGCGCGGCGCGGTCGTCGCGATCTGGGAGGCGCTCGAACTCTTCGCGGTCGCGCCGATCGCGGCACCGTCCGGGTGGGTCCCCGAGCTGCTCGGCCCGCACCTGCAACGGCGTCTCGACAGCCTGCTGAGCTCGCCGGTGCAGTTGGCGATCGTGCGCGACCAGCCGCCGGTTCCCGTCGCCGACGATCCAGGTATCTCCTTGCGCCGCAACGCCACTCGACGCGCGCTGGCCGCTGCCCTCGGACGTGCGGTGGCGCTGCGGCATCGCGCCGACGGGCGGCCGGAAATACCGGACGGACACGCGAGCTTCTCGCACGCCGCCGGTCTCACCGTCGCCGCGGTCGCCGCCTGCCCGGTCGGCTGCGACCTCGAACCGGTCCAGGCCCGCACGCGGGCGCAATGGACCGGGCTGCTGGGCAATTCGGGGGTCGCGCTGGCGGAGCTGTGCGGCCGGGCGGCCGGCGAGTCGTTCGACACCGCCGCGACCAGGGTCTGGAGCGCGCGCGAAGCGGTGACGAAGCTCGGCGTCACGGTCACCAGGCCGCGACTGACCCTGGACCACCGGGCCGCGGCCGACGGCTGGCTGGCGCTGCGCCACGGCACCGACGTCGTCTGGTCCTTCAGCACCACCCTGGCGTTACCGGCACTCCGGCCGGTGGTGTTCTCGGTGACCGAGAAAGGTTGATACGTGCGCTTTTACGAGATCTCCCACACCGTCGGCTTCGAGGAGACCAACCTGGTCGGCAACGTCTATTTCGTGCACTACTTTCGCTGGCAGGGGCGCTGCCGGGAGCTGTTCCTGATGGAGCACGCGCCCGACGTGCTCGACGAGATCCACCGCGATCTCAAGCTTTTCACGATCAAGTGCGAGTGTGAGTACTTCGCCGAACTGACCGCGTTCCAGCGCCTCACCATCCGGATGACCCTGGTCGACCTCACCCAGACGCAGATCGAGTTCGAATTCGCCTACCTCGAGGTCGACGACCAGACCGGCGGCGAGCACCTGGTGGCCCGGGGACGTCAGCGCGTCGCCTGCATGCGCGCCAACGGAACTCGGGTGGAGCCGACCCGGGTACCCGAGAGCCTGCGGCGCGCGCTCGAGCTGTATGCCGAGCCCGGCCAGCGGGGAAACGACCGGCGCGTCCTGGCCGGCCGCCGGGCCGACTGAGTCATGGACGATCGGCTGACGCGGTCAGGAGACGTCGGCATGGGCCTCGGACGCGGCCTGCGCCGTCGAGGTGAGTTCGAGGTCGAGCAGCCGGAGGCAGCGGGTCAGCGAGGTCGAATCGCCGCTGACCGTCAGGCTTCCGGACAGCATCGCGTCGAGGATGCCGAGCTGCTCGGTGCCGATCCGGATGAACGTCTCCGGGTCGGCGGTGACCACGAGTACCGGTTCATCCGGTGTCGGTCCGTCCACGACGCGCGCCGTGCGGTCCTCGCACAGCACGTGGAACACCTCGTCGCCGATCCGGAACTCGTAGGACTCGTCGACCTCGGGCGGCGGCCCGACGCTGATCATCGCCTCCAATGCCAATCTGCCCCACTCGGAGCGGACGAGCCCGTCCTGCTCGTAGGAGGAGATGTGCGACAGACCCCATGACGCCAGCCCGATGATCACCGGTCTGAGCGCTTCACCGCTGGCGGTCAGTCGGTATTGAACACCGCGGCCGTCACCGGGTACGGGCTCACGCTGGATCACCCCGTGTTCGGTGAGCATCTGCAACCGGGCCGCGAGCAGGTTCGGCCCGATGCCCACCAGCGTCTCTTCGAGCAGCTGGTTGTATCGCTTCGGGCCGGTCGTGAGGTCGCGGATGATCAGCAGGGTCCAGCGCTCGCCGACGAGGTCGAGCGCGGCCGCGACCGCACACAGTTGCGCGTAGCGCTTCGTTCCCATGTGAGTACCTCGAGTGTCGGATCACTACAACTTCCTAGTGACACCGATACTACGTTAAATGTTTCCCTTCGGTTGCTGCGGCCACCTACCCGTCGGTCAGTACCGTCTGAGCTATCGGTGTTTCAATGCTGAACCAGGGTTGGCCACAAGCGGCCCCGCGGAACTCATGCCATCCGGAAATAACACTTCGACGCTGGGGTGGAAGGCGGACGGCCGACGCTCCCCAGGTCCGCCCGGGTCACAGCGCCAGCTACGGAGATGCCCGCGGACCGTCGCCCGACAGTCCGCAGCACATCTTTATCGTAATAATATTTTAATGTATAGCAACATTGACGACGCGCCGCCGCGGGTCGCGCCGAATCCTCACGTCCCGACTGCCGCGCTCAGCAGTTTGTGCGCGGACTCGAGGTGCGCCGGCGTGGTGCCGCAACATCCGCCGATGATGTCCAAGCCGTAGTCGGCGGTCCAGCGCGCGGCCAGTTCCGCGAACTCGTCCGGGGTCAATGCCGGCGACAGGGCGCGATCGACATGCTGGCGGTCCGGCAAGCCGGTCCGGTCCTCGATATTCGGATAAGCCCCGATCAGCCCCGCCCGGCCGCGGCACAGCACCCGCAGCGCCACCTCCGTGGCCTGCGGTGAGGTGCAGTTGATCAGAACGGCCTCGGCCCCGTCGCGTTGCACCGCGTGCACCGCACCGGTCAGCGGCTCCCCGGACAGCAGTGTCGCGTCGTCCGCGCAGACGAACGACACCCACGCCCGCCCGCCCGCGGACAGCACCTGCGCCAGCGCGATCCGGGCCTCGCGAATGGTGTTCATCGTCTCGATCAGGAACAGGTCCACCCCGGCCCGCGAGAGCTCGCGCACCAGCCAGCCGTGCTCGGCCCGCAGTTCCTCGTCGGAGGGCACCAGATCCGGTCGATAGCAGTCTTCGACCGGCCCGATCGAGCCGGCGATCTGCGCGTCGAGCACACCGGCCTGTTTCCGCGCGGCACCGGCGACACCGACGGCGGCGTGCACCATCCAGGCCCAGCCCGCCTCGTCGAGCTTGGTCTGCCGCAGGGCGCGCAGGTTGGCCCGGAAGGTGTTCGCCGTGATCACCTGCGCCCCGGCGGCGAGATACGCCTCGTGCACCGACTGGAGCACGCCCCGCTTCGCGTCGGTGAGCACGGCCCCCGAGGTCCACCACGGCGGGCGCACCGGCAATCCCGCGCGTTGCAGCTCCGTCGCGATGCCGCCGTCGAGCAGCCGGACTCCTTGGATATCAAGGGAATTCGTCATCAGTCACCTTCCAGCGCAGTGGTCAGATCCGCGACCAGATCGGCCGGATCCTCGATCCCGACAGAGAGCCGAATCAGGTCGTCGGTGATTCCGGCCGCCTGCCGGATCGCCCGCGGTATGGGCCGGTGCGTCATCAACGCGGGGCACTCGATCAGCGAGCGCACGCCGCCGAGGCTCACCGCGCAGGCGAACAGTTGGGTTCTCGCCATCAGCTTCTCGGGATCGCCGCGGTAGCGGAAACCGATGATCGAGCCCGGACCCGACATCTGCCGGCCGGCCAGGCGGTACTGGGGATGCTGCGGTAGCCCCGGGTAACGCACGTCGATGACGGCGGGCCGATCGCAGAGCTCCTCGGCGATCGCGCGCGCGGTGGCAGTCTGGCGGGCGACCCGCAGGGACAGCGTCTTCACGCCGCGATGCACCAGATAGCAGTCCAGCCCGCCGGGTACGCCGCCGGTCACCGTCCGATGTTCGGCGAACCGGGCGTGCAGCTCCGCGTCGTCGCACACCAGCGCGCCGCCGAGCACGTCGGCGTGGCCCGCGATGAATTTGGTTGTGCTGTAAAGACTTACGTCCGCGCCCAACTCCAGCGGACGCTGCAGGGCCGGACTGGCGAAGGTGTTGTCGACCACCACCACCGCGCCCCGCGCATGGGCCAGCCGGCCGATCTCGGCCACATCCGCGATCTTCAGCAACGGGTTGCTCGGCGTTTCCACCCACACCAGCGCGGCGTCGGTCGCCAGCGCGCGCCGTGCCTCGGCCGGATCGCTCAGATCCGCGTAGTCGACCTGGATCCCGAATCGGCTCAACGTCGAGAACAACGCGTAGGTACCGCCGTACACGTCATCGGAGGACACCACGCGCTGCCCGGTCGATAGGAGGGACAACACCGTGGTGGCGGCCGCCTGCCCCGAGGAGAAGACCGCGCAGAATCGCGCGTCTTCCAACGCGGCAAGGCATTCTTCCAGCGCCTGCCTGGTCGGGTTCTCCCCACGAGAGTAGAAGAGCCGCAACGGTTCCTGCGCGAAGCGATCGTAGGTGGTGGCGACATGGATCGGCGGCACGATGTCGCCGGTGCCGGGCGCGGACCGCTGCCCGCTGTGCACGAGCCTGGTGTCGAAGCGCATGCCGGTCAGCCGATCGGCGCGACGGCCCGCAGCAGCAGGGCCTTGCTCGGCAGGGCGACCGTGCCCTCGGGTCTGCGGTAGGGCTCGACGGCCTCGCCCACGGCCGCCCAGGTCTCCGGATCGTCGGCACTGCCGAAGCGCTCCCGCAGCATGGTCTTCAGGCCCGGCGGAATGACCACCTTGTTGAATTCGATGAAACGCCGCGGGGATTCGAGCACGAACGGCACCCGGAACACGGTCACCTCGACATCGCCGAAACCCGCCTTCGCCAGCTCGGCGCCGACGGTGTCCGGGTCGCTCATGCTGAACGGCCCCGGCGCTCCCGGTGGCGCGGGCGGTAGTTCGAGTCGCCGGGCGATCACCTGGAAGCCGAGCGACATCATCGGCACGTCCGCCGGACCGGCCCACACGGCGGCGGCGAGCAGGCCACCGGGGACCAGCACCCGTGCCAGCGACCGGAACATCTCGACCCGGTCGACCGCGAACATCAAGCCCCAGCGGCTGAGCACGGCGTCGAACGACGCGGCCGGAAAGTCCAGCGATTCGACGTCGCCGACCACGAATTCGAGGTTGCCCTTGCCGCGTGCGCGATCGCGGGCCCGGCTGATCATGTCCGGGGCGAGGTCGATCCCGGTGACCGCTCCGGACGCGCCGACGATCGCGGCGGCGGACAGCGCCGGTTCGCCCGTGCCGGTACCGACGTCGAGCACCCGCTGGCCCGGCCGCACTCCGGCGAGTTCGAGCAACTTGGCGGTCACCGGCGCGCCGCCGGTGTCGAAGTCGGCCGCGCAGGACATCCAGCCTGCGCTGATCGCGTTCCAGTTGGCTCGTTGCAGGTGTTTGAAGTTCACCGGATCGAATTCGGCACTCGCCATGACACGTGTCCCGTCAGTGCTGGTTCTCGGGGGACGGCTCGGTCGCCAGGAAACGTTCGGTGGGGTGCTCGTGCGTCCAGAAACCGGGCCGCACGGTCGTGAGTGCCCGCCGGACCACCTCGATCTCGGCTTCGGTGTTGTACACCGCGAACGACAACCGAACGGTGCCGACCTCGCCGAAGGTGTCGATGAACAGGTTGGCGCAATGCACCCCGCTGCGCACCGCTACCCCGTGCCGATCGAGGTGGCCGCCAACATCGTAGGGGTGGATACCGTCGACGACGAACGAGACGATCCCGCTCGGCTGGGCCGCCGGATCGCCGATGATCCGGACCCGCGAAATGCCTTGCAGGGCTTCGACAGTGGCCTCCACCAGAAGGTCGTCGTGCCGCTGGACGGCGTCCCACCCGAGGCCGTGGACATAATCGAACGCCGCGGCCAGTCCGATCGCGCCCGCGATGTGCGGCGTGCCCGCCTCGAGCCGGGCAGGCACCGGAACATAGGCGACCGGCTCCGCCAGGGTCACGCCTTTCACGGTGCCGCCGCCCACCTGATACGGCTCCAGCCGGGACAGCAGCTCCCGCTTGCCGTACAGCACGCCGATGCCCATCGGGCCGTAGATCTTGTGCCCGGAGAAGCAGTAGAAGTCGGCGCCGAGGTCGCGCACGTCCACCGGCCGGTGCGGCACCGCCTGGGCGCCGTCGACGAGCACCGGAATTCCGTGCCGGTGGGCCGCGGCGATCATGTCCCGGACGGGGTTGACCGTGCCGAGCACATTGGACACCTGCGCGACGGCGGCGAGCCGGACCCGCGGTCCGAGCGCCGCGGCGAACCGGTCGAGGGCTACTCGCCCGCCGGCACCGACCGGGACGACGACGAGTTCGGCGCCGGTGCTCTCGCACAGCCTTCGCCACGGCAGCATGTTGGAGTTGTGCTCCATGCCGGTGACGACGACCTGGTCTTCCGCGGTAACGATCGACCGGCCGAAGGTATCGGCGAGCAGGTTGACCGCCGCGGTCGTGCCGGGGGTGAACACCACCTCGTCGGCGTGCTCCGCGTTGATCGCGCGCCGAACGGTGTCGCGGGCCGCCTCATAAGCATCGGTCGCGGCCATACTGAGCTGGTAGTAGCCCCGGCCGATATTGCTGTTCAGGCCGGTGTAGTAGTTCACCATCGCGTCCAGCACGGCCCGCGGTTTCTGCGCGGTCGCCGCATTGTCCAGGTAGACCAGCGGATTCGGGCCGAAGCGTTGCTCCAGGATCGGAAAGTCCCGGCGAACGGACTCCCCCAGAATCGAAGGGCTGATCTTCCCATTACTCACCAGATCAGTCATTAGATAACCATATCTAAATGAAGTTAGTTTGCCTAGGGTTGAACAGGTTCCGGAACTCGGCCAGATAGCGGGCGGGGAACTCGAACACCTTCTGCGGCGGGTACCGGCGCTCGGCCGCGCGCGGGCCGAAGAAGAACCAGCAGATCTGCGCGATCTGCTCGGTGAACAGCACCGGATGCACGTCCGCGGAGTACATCCCCATATGACAGAAGGCGGCCCCGAACTCTCCGCGCGCGGAGAAACCGCGACCGGACATCACGTGGCCGAAGACGTCGTGCACGACCCGGAACACGTCGTTGTGGCTGAATTCGACGCCCTCGACCACGAGGCCGGACGGTTCCAGCATCGGGTGGAAACCCTCGGCGAGCTCCGGGCCGTGCCCGGAGCTCGTCAGGTAAACGTACAGCTCACCGGTTGTCCGGACGGACGCACGCAGCTCGGCCGAACTCCGATAGGGCTGCCCGGCGGCCAACCAGGGTCGCACCCTGATCCCGGCATCGGCGACCACCCGGTACTGCTGCAGGTTCTCCCGCTTGAACCGGTGGTAGCGCCGGGCGAGCGAGGTGGCGTAGGCCAGTCGCGGAGCCTGCTCGAAATACGCGGCCACCCGGCGGCAATAGTCCTCGTCCCAGTCGAGGGTGAAGGTGGCCGGCGAGGCGATCCGGTACCCGCCCGAGGGCCAGTGGCGATCGACGTAGGTCTGCGCAAGATCGGCCAGCTCGACTTCCATCAACATCACCCCTCGTTCACAATATATTCTTGAAGCGAGATTGTCGCCAGGCCAGGGAGATCGAGATGACCTACCGTGAATTCGCGCCCGTCGCGCGGACGCTGCCCGCGCCCACCGCCTATCTGTGCGGCCTCACCTGGGACGGCTCGATGCTGTGGCACTCCGACCAGGACGCGCGGACGATCTTCGCCATCGACCCGGCCGACGGAACGGTCACTCGATCCTGGGCCTGTGCCCGCGTGCGCGCGGACCTCGCCTACGACGGCACCCGGCTGCTCCAGGTCGGCGGGCACCCGAAACGGCTCGTGCTCATCGACCCGGAAACCGGCGAATCCGCCGGAGAGAAGGAGGTGCTCCCGCGCAGCGGCCGGCTGACCGGGATCGAGTTCGGCCCGGAGGGCCTGTGGATGTGCCTGCGCGGGCCGACCGTCGTGCAGTTGCGGAACTACGCGACCATGGAGATCGAACGCGAGTACCCGGCGGGCGGCGAATCCCCCTCCGGCCTTACCTATGCCGACGGCCTGGTGCTGCACGGCGACTACGGCGATTCGATGGTGCGGGCGCTCGACGCGCGCACCGGCGAGCAGGTCGGCGCGGTCCGCGTCCCCGGCCGGCCGACCGGAATGACCTGGGCCGGAAGACATCTCTGGTACTGCGACTTCCCCGCACGCGCGCTGCGCGCCGTCGAACTCGACGCCGTGCTGGTCAATCGAGCGTAGAACGGCCGCCGTCGGTGCCGAACAGGCCGCGCATGAGCTGCGGCTTGGCCGCCTCCTGGAAATCCAGGTCCGGGTCGAGCTCCCGGATGGTCCCCTCGATCACCAGCAGCGACAGCAGCGGGAAGATCAGCTCGGGCGCGGCGTTGATGCCGAAGCGGCGCTGCAGGTCGAACATCTCCATGGCGAACGCGATCAGGCTGAACTCGCTGGCCGGCTGCCCGTGGCTGCGCTCGACGAGATCGGCCATCCGCACCGTGAAACCGTCGAGATCGGCGTCCGCGGCGATCTCGGCCGCACTCTGGATCACGATCTCGGCGGCGTGCTGCCCGCGACCGATCGCCATGTTCATGAAGAACTCCGCGAACAAGCGCCGCAGCCGGTCGGTCAGCTGGACGCTGAAACCCGCGTCCAGCACCACGACCTGGGCGCTGCGGGTGAAGTAGAGATTGCCGGGATGCATGTCGCAGTGCACGAATCCGTCGACGAACAGCATCTGATACATCGCGGCCATGCCGGACGCCGCGAAGCGCCGGCGGGCGGCCGGCGAACACCGCCCGGCCGTGTCCACCGCCAGGCCCGGGATGAACTCCATCACGATGCACCGGGGACGGCAGGCCTCCGGATAGACCTTCGGCACCCAGACCCGCGGCACCTCGGCGAGGTTCTTGCGTAACCGCCGCAGGTTGTCCGCCTCGCGTTCGAAGTCGAGCTGCCCGAGGATGGCGCCGGCCATGTTCGCGACGACCTCCTCGACCGGCACGCCGCGGAAAACCGGTAGGCGCGCGACGAATGCCGCGCCGCCCCGGATCAGCGCGAGGTCCGCGGACATGATCCGCTCGATGCCGGGCCTGCGCAGTTTGATCGCCACCTCCTGTCCCGAGCGCAGCCGCGCCCGGTACACCGAGGCGACGCTGCCGGACGCGACCGGTCGCGCGTCGAGCGAGGCGAAAACGTCCTCCGCGTCGGCGCCGTAGGCCTCGGCCAGGGCGATCGCGGTGTGCGCCGCGTCCAAGGGCGCGACCGAATCCTGCAGCAGCGACAGTTCGTCGCACAGCGCGGGCGGCAGCAGATCACGGCGGGTGCCGAGCACCTGCCCCGCCTTGACGAAGGTCGGTCCGAGCAGCATCAGCAGCGCGACCAGCCGGTGATAGACATGCTGGCGGCCGGCCGCCGGGCCGTATCGCCACCGCCGGATCACGCCACCCGGAATCGCCGGAATGCCTACTGCGACAACGGTGCCGGCGACGCGCGCCGCCCGCAGCATGAGCGCGAATCGTGCTGGCATGGGCTCAACTCCCTATTCTCTGCTGTCGATCGAACCGATGAACCGACGCGGCGAGGTCGCGCCGGATCTCGCGGGCCACGGGCGCCGGGCAGAATGCCGCGTCGATTCCCACCGCCACCGTGTCCACGAGCGCGGCGACCGAGATGCCGAGCCGGTCGTGGCACAGCTGGTATTCGGTGTTCAGCGACGTGCCGAACATCCCCGGATCGTCGGCGCCGAGCGTGACCGGGACACCGGCGGCCAGTAGGGCGGGCAGCGGATGCTCGTCGAGCGTGCGCACCGCGCCGGTGCGCACGTTCGACGACGGACAGACCTCGAGGGTGATGTTGCGATCCGCCAGGTAGGCGAGCAGCCCGGGTTCGGTCACCGCGCGAATACCGTGCCCGATCCGTTCCGCGCCCAGATCGCGGATGGCAGACCAGATCTCACCGGCATCGGAGGTCTCCCCCGCATGCGGGACGGCGTGCAGTCCATGGGCTCGCGCCCGCTCGAACGCGGCGCGGAACAGCCGGCGCGGCGCACCGCGTTCCGGACCACCCAGCCCGAACCCGACTGTTCCGGCGGGCTGGTGGCGCAGGATCCAGTCCAGCGTGGCGAAGGCGCCGGAAACGCCGTCGTCAGCGGACACGTCGAATATCCAATTCAGGTGGATGCCATGGCATTCGGCGACCAGACGGCGGCCGATCGACAATGCCTCGGCGAGCTCGGCGGCCGCGATACCCATGCGCAGATGCGACAGCGGGGTGACCGTCACCTCGGCATACCGCACATTGTCCGCCGCCAGCTGGTCGCCGAGCCCGGTCACCAGCCGCACCAGCGCGGGGCCGCCGGTGACCAGCTTGTTGACCGCGGTGTACACCTCGATGAAATGCGCGAAGTCGGTGAATCGGTAATACCGGCGCAATTCGGCCGGGTCGGCGGGCACCCCGGCCTCCGGTCGCAGGCCGGCCAATTCGGCCACCGTGTCCACCGCCGCCGAACCCAGCAGGTGTACATGCAATTCCACCTTCGGCAGCGCCGCGAGGAATGCCGTGACCGACCGCCCGTTGCCGTTCATCGGAGCACCACCCGCGCTAACGGCCTGCTCCGTCGTGCACGGGCGTGACCATCCGAAACCTCCTGGCCGGCAGTGGCATACGAGATCTGGCGGTGCGCCGCCGAGCCCGGATCGGACTCTGGATGACCTCCGCAATATCCACCATAGCTTTATGTAGCCATCCAGGCGAGAGGAACGTTTTTAAAACGCGCAGACCCTCAAAAGAGCAGAAAACTTATGTAACATATAGCTAGTCGACCGTCGAAGGCGCGCGGAGGCGAGGTCCCGCCGAGGGCAGGACGACCGACCGGGCCGACCGGCGACGCAGGCGCGCGGCTCACCCGGCCGAGCCTCATCGTGGAAGGGGTTCCCATGAATGGTGCTGTCGATCCCGTCCCGCCGCACCCGGCGGCGACGATGACCGCGGATTCCCCCTCGAGTCTGCGCACCGCGGACTGGTCCGAGATCCGCGGGTTGTTCGCGCTGGAGCCCGGCGCCATCCATCTCAACACCGGCACCGTCGGCGCGATGCCCTACGCCGTGCTCGACACCGTGGACCGGGTGACCAGGCAGTGGGCCGGCGGACTCGGCGATGTCTATCCGCCGGGGATGTATCCGGATCATCGCGCCGCCATCGCCAAGGCCTACGGGGTCGATCAGGACGAGATGGTGATCACCCACAACGCCACCGAGGGCGTCGCGCGGGTGATCCACGGCCTGGATCTGCACGCCGGCGACGAGGTCGTCACCACCACGCACGAATGCTATTCCGTGCTCTCCAATTTCAACCTGCTGCGCAACCGTTTCGGCATCGAGCTCACCACGATCACCCTGCCCACCGGTTACGACGTGCGCGCCGAGCAGATCATCGACCTGTTCGAGGCGGCGATCACCCCGCGCACGAAAGTGCTTGCCTTCGCGGGGATCACGCTGTTCACCGGCACCAAGCTGCCGATGCGCGCGCTGTGCGAACTCGCGCACCGGCACGGCCTGATCACGGTGATCGACGGCGCGCTGCTGCCGGGCATGCTCGACCTCGACATGCGGGCGATCGGCGCGGATTTCATCTCCTGCTCCGGCTCCAAGTTCCAGTGCGGCCCGCTGGGTACCGGATTGCTCTACGTGCGCAACAAGATTCATCCGGAGCACAATCCGCTGCCGCTACCGAAGTTCTGGCCGACCATCTCCACCTGGTACCCGATGAAGGGCAGCCCGCCGCCCCGGACCACCACCTCGATCGAGAGCGACAACATCGGCGACTACCTGCAGAGCGCGGGCAGTGCCAGCATCGCCCGCGGCGCCGCACTCGCCACGGCCTGCGCGCTGTGGGACGAGATCGGCCGGGACCGGATCGAACGCAGGATCATGCTGCTCGCGGAGTACGCGCGTTACCGCGTCGCCGAACGTTTCGGCCGGGAGGCGATGTACTCGCCCGGTACCGATCGCGTGCTGAAGTCGCCGTTGATCGCGTTCCATCCGTTCCGCCGGCCCGAAGACGCCTGGAATGTGAAGAAGATTCACGAATTCACCATGCGGTTGCAGCGCGAGTACCGGCTCTTCACCAGGTGGACCGAGTTCGACGTGGCCGGATCGCCACACCAGCATTACGCGTCGCGGATCACCACCCACATCTTCAACGACTTCGACGAGATCGATAAGGCCGTCGACATCATGGGCGGCCTCGCCGCGGAGATGTCATGACCGATCCGACGATCCTGCGCCTGTATGGTCCCGGCCCGCTCGACCAGCTGGATCCGGTGTGCTGCCCGCGATTTCCGATCGACCGGGTGGTCCGGCTATACACCCGGCAGCTGTTCACCTATCGCACGCAGGCCGACCCGCGCGATTGGCAGGCCGGCGCACCGGTGCCCGACCTGGCGACCGAGGTCCCGTCCATCTACAACGCCGGGATGGGCGCGAGCTACACGAGCTATGTGGTCCATCTGCGGCCCGGCGTGCTCTGGGACAGCACCCCCGCGCGCCCGGTCACCACGCACGACGTGGTCCGCGGCTTCAAGCGGATGGGTAATCCGTTGCGCCGCAGCGCGTTGCTGCCGTATTTCACCGACACCGTCCGGGGCATGGCGAAGTTCTGCGCCGAGTACGCCGCGGCGTTCGCCGGTGTGGTGCCGACCGGACGCGAATTGGCCGAATATCAGAACTCCCATGACATTCCGGGCCTGCTGGTGCTCGACGATGAGACGATCATCTTCGAATTGCGCAGGCCCGCCATGGATTTCATCGACATACTGACACTGGCCTGCGTCTCGCCCGCACCGGTCGAGTACGACCGATTCGTGCCCGGCAGCATCGAGTTGTGCCGCAATATCCGGTCCACCGGCCCGTACCGGCCCGTCGAATTCATCCCGGGGCGTGAACTACGACTGGACCGGAACCCGGTGTGGCGGGCGGAGTCCGACCCTGTTCGCCGTCAGCAGCTCGAAGCCGTCGAGATCAGCGCCGAACCGGTCGGCGCAGGCGCGGTGGCGTACCGAATCCGCACGGACCGTGCGGATCTGGCCTGGGGCCCGCGCATCGCCGATCCGGCAACGCCGGTCGGCCACAACCTGGGTTTCGCGCTGGATCCCTACCTGGTGTTCAACACCCGCAGCCCCAACGCCGGGGGCGCGATGCGGAAAGTACCGGTGCGCCAGGCGATCGCGCGCGCGATCGACAAGGCCGCCATCGCGACGGACGTCGGCAGGCTGGGCGGCGAGACGATCATCCGCGTCGCGGGCTCGATCGTCCCGCCGAACAACGACGCCCATCAGGACCTCGACCCGTACGACACGCCGGACCATGGCGCCGCCCGGGCGAACTGCGCGGCCGCGCTCGCCGCCGCGGGGCATCCGGGCGTGCTGACGGTCACCGCGATCCACCCCGGCACCGAGCGCGCCCGGCGGGTCGCCCAGCGCTACGCCGCCGATCTGGCCGCGGCCGGAATCACCGTCGTGCCCGTCGAATTGGCCGTCCCCGACTATCTCGATCTGCTGTCCGACCCGGCCAGGGCGGCGGCCGGCGAATGGGACATCGCGCTGGCGTCGTGGTCGCCGACCTGGTCGCAGCGCAACGGCCGGGTGTTCCTCCAGCCGCTGCTGCAATCCGGCTCCCCCGCCAACGTCGGCGGTTACCACAATCCCGAGGTGGACACGCTGATCGACCGGGCGCTCGCCGCGGCGGACGGCGAATCGGCCGACGCCGCGTGGCGCAAGGCCGAACGCGTCGCCCTGGCCGACGCCCCGATCGTGCCGCTGCTGTTTCAGGTCCCCACCACCCGGGAACTGTGCGGCCGCCGCGTTCGCGCCGCCGCCGTGCTGCCCGCGCACGGCCTCGCGGTCGACCTGGCCACGCTCCGGCTCGACCCGCCCTCGACGGACGGGGGCAGCAGACGTGGATGAGCACGACGCGCATCTCCTCACCGAGATCGCGGGCAACACCTCGGTATCCCTGTGGGCCGCCGCGGGTCCCGAAGACGATTACGCCATAAGACTGTGGACTCGCGGCGCCGAGCGTCTGTACGGCTACTCGATGGGCGAGGCCATCGGCGAAAGTTATCTCACGCTACTGACGAACAAGCTCGAACACGACCGCGCAAAAGCGGATCACGACAAAATAATACGGAACGGCATCGAGATCCGGAACCTGGTAGACGATGTGATCTACTCCGGCTCACAGCGATTGCTCCTCACGATTCGATTTCCGCTCTACGACAAGGCAATGAAGGCTCATCTGCTCGCCGAGACCGGAATCGAGATAACCGGCATCACCCTCGAAGAAGCAACGCTGATCACCAGTACACGTGAAGAGGCGATTCATATCAGCGAGAGCGCAGCCAGATACGATCTATCGGAGCAGTTGCGCCGGCTGGTCGGCGCGCTGACGTTGTCCGGAACCGGCGAGGACGAACGTGCCGCGCTGGCCTTGGGCGTGGAACTTCTGCGCCAGGCACTGAATGTGCCTGCCGAATCGAGTGTGTGGCTGGCCGGCAGTGACGGTCAGTTCAGCGAGGTGTTTCGCAGCGGTGGCTGGAAGAATCCGCCCGGCTTCGACATCGGCCGCACGCTCGACTGGTTCCGGTCGAGCACCAAGCCGATACTCCACGATTCCAATTCCCGTCCGCACCGACTGCTCAAGCGGCTCTTCGACACCCATCAGGGGCCGCTGGACACGGTGGGGCTGATTCCGCTGCACGCCGAAGGGGAGCTGCTCGGACTCCACGTGATCCGGGTCGCCGCACCGCATTCCTTCTCCCAGCTCGAGCGGGACGCGCTGCCCGTGCTGTCGTCGGCCGTGCTGGCCAGCGCCCGCCTCGCCGCCGAAGTGCGCAGGCGACGGGAGGAGGCGGCGGAGTCGCGGGCCGAGGCGACCAGGCTGCGGCTCAACGGCGACTTCGCTCATCGAATACGCAAGGCGGTGGACCCGATCCTGCGTGACGTTCATTCGATACGCGAGGAGCTGCATCTGCGCGGGGTGAAACTGGACGGCGAACTCGCCCAGTGGATCGACGACATCACCCTGGGATGCACCGAGCTGGCCCGCGCTCCGGAAGAACTGCATCGCGCCCAGAAGGTCGCTCGGATCAGCATCCGCGGCGTGCTGACCGCGCTGCGCAACCGGCTCGGTCTCGAATTTCCGGACAGTGTCGTCGAGCTCGATATCGATGGCATCGCCGGTGTGCTCGTTCGCGGCGTAAAAGGCGATATCACAGCACTGTTCGAGAACCTGCTCTACAACGCGATCGAGGCCGTGGACGGCAACGGCCGGGTGCGGGTCATCGCCTCGGTATCCGGCAGATCCGTCTCGATCATCGTCTCGGACGAAGGGCCCGGCATCCCGCCCGAGCAGGTCGAAGGCATTTTCCAGCTCGGGGTCTCCAGCAAGGGCGAAGGCCATGGTCTCGGCCTGGCCCGTGCCCGAGAGATCGTCACCGACCTCGGCGGTCAGATCACGGTCGACGTGCACTATTCCAGCGGCGCCACTTTCCTCATTGTTCTGCCCATTTCCAGGAGAGCGTAGATGGCGATAATATTGTTGCTCGAGGACAATATTCAATTTGCCCGGGCGGTGCAGCGAGTACTCCGGGGGCATGAGGTAAGACATGTGACCAGAGTCGATGCGGCGATCGATGAGCTCCAACGTCCCGATGTGGACTGCGCGCTGATCGATCTCAACCTCACCGACGAGGACGACTACTCCGGTTACGAGGTCCTGTCCTACATCCTGCACAACCGGCCGGAACTGCCGCGCGCGGTGGTGACGGGCTCTCGCCTGAAAGGCGCGATCAGCAAGAATATCCTGCTCCGGTACGGCGTCGGCGATATCGTCATCAAAGGCGATGTCGACCGAGCCGGGTACGGCACCACCGACCTGATCGATACGGTGAGCGATCTGCTCGTCGGGTCGGATCGCCGGCGCCGGGAAAAGGCCAGGGACGAGGTCGCGTCGATTTCGCTCGCCGCGCAAACCGAATTGCGCCGCCGCATCAACGGATTACAGCAGCTCTCCGAACAACTGCGCAGCGGACCGAAGCGCCGCGACCCGACCGCGAACAGCCGGACGGTGCTGACCCGGCGCGCCGACAAACTGATCGAGCTGGAGGCGGCGGCGAAGGCCAGATGCGACGTGGTGGCGCTGGACGAGCTGGCGCACGAGGTCGAGTTGTTCGAGGCGGAATCGGCGAGGGTGCTCGGTGATTCGTAAGATCAGCGCCAGCCTCGGCCAGGTCCATCCCGGCGCCTACTACCTGGCCAGCGCGGTGGTGCTGTCGCTGTCGACGAATACGTTCACCCAGGCTTACGGCACGGTTCCGGCCCCGGAGAATCAAGGCTCGCTGCTGCTGTGCACGATCACCGCATTCGTCTCCGCGGTGGCGTTGTCGACGCTGGGCTGGCGCATCGAAACCATCAGATCACTGGCCATGGAGCGAGCCGCGGACGTGGGCCTGCCGCCGCGGCATCTTATCGGCGAAGCCGCGGAAGCGTTCTATGTCGAAGTATTCGTGAAAATGACGGTCGGGGTGGTCACAGCGGTAATGTCGGTCGCTTTCATGCTCGGACGATGGTAGGTCTCACGCAAACACCTGGCGTAGTTTTGTCTATCGTCACAGCAAGCGATCTCGTGTTCACGTTCTGATTTCGAGAGCAAATATCTCTATTCGCGTCCGGCCGCAGCCGGACGCCCGTCTGCGCTGGGCGTTGCGCGAAGCTTCGCTTACGCGGGCCGTCAACGGCCATTGCACGCATCCTCGCGGCACACTCCGACATGCTCGCACTTCACTTCGGCGCCGAACCAAGTAACTTCACTAAGATATAATTACCTCTTGAAGACCCGCCGTCCCGGCAGTAAAGTAGGGATAGTAGAGGTCCGCATAGTGAATGACCGGTTGAGATAGGGAGTCCCCATGGTCACGCAAGCCCGGCAGCAGAAATTCGCGAAGCACTTCGAGCGCTACGATGCCGACAACGATGGCAAGATCGACCAGTCGGACATCGACGCGTTGATCAACAAATGGTGCAACGCGTTCAACATTCCCCCTGGGTCCGACAAATGGCGGATCACGGTCAAGCGGGCCAATCGGCTATGGCAGGACCTGCAGGGGCACGCCGATGCCAACGGCGACAAGGTGATCAGCAGGGAGGAATGGATCGCGGCGCACGAAGACCCCCGCTTCGTCGACGAGGTCGCTATTCCGTTGGCCCAACTCACTTTCGAACTCGGCGATGTAGACGGCGACGGCACGCTGTCCTTGAGTGAGTGGATGATCCTGCAGTCGACCTCCGGCGTCGGCCAGGTCGAGGCGCTGAAGATGTTTCAGGCGCTCGACCACAACGGTGACGGATACATCAGCACCGACGAGCACGACGCGGCGCTGCGTGAATTCTTCGGCAGCGACGATCTCGAAGCCGCGGGCAACCACCTGGCCGGCCGCGTCTGACCGGTCGCCCGACCACGAAATCCGGAACTGCGCGGGGGTTGTCGTCCCGTCCCGACGCCGGCCCCCCATGCAGTACCCGCTTTCGCCGACCCTCCGATTCCTCTCGGCAGACCGCCGCGACGCGCTACCCTAGGGTTGCACTTCGTCGCCACAGCGAGCATCCTGTCACAAAACAGTAGTAATGCCGCCCGGAGAGGAGATTTCCCGATGACAGCGCCCGACAAAATCGAGCATGAGGTGGACATCAACGCATCCGTCGCACGGGTCTGGGAGCTGGTGACCGATCCCGGCTGGTGGGTCGGCGACGGTGACCGATCCGGTCAGAGCCGTTCGCGGGACGGCGATTTCGAGGTGATCGAGGACCCGAAGTACGGCCGGTTCCCCGTCCGGGTCGAGACGGTCGAGCCGCCGAACTACATCTCCTACCGATGGGCATCCGCCTTCCCCGGCTCGACGCCCGGCGACGGCAATTCCACCCTGGTCGAGTTCCGGCTCAGCGAGCGCGACGGCGGCGGCACCCGGCTACGGGTCACCGAGAGCGGCTTCTCCGCCCTGGACCTGCCCGACGAAGACCGCGCGAAGCGGTTCGACGACAACGTGGGTGGCTGGAAAATGCAGCTGGACGTCCTAAAAGCCAACGCGGAGTAACCGATCAAGGCCGACCAGCCCCCGATCGGCACGATTCTCATCGCGCTCGCCGATCCCACCCGTCGCCTACTGCTCGACACCCTGGTCGAGGAGGGGCTGGCCAGCGCCACCACGCTCGCGGGCCGCCTGCCCGTTTCCCGGCAGGCCGTGGCCAAACACCTGACCGTCCTGGAGGACGCGGGACTCGTCACGGGTCGCCGCGCGGGACGTGAAGTGCTCTACCGGATCAGTCCGGAGCCGCTCAACGAATCCGCCGATTGGCTGACCGAACTCGCCGGCCGCTGGGAACGTCGGCTGTCGGCGATCAAACGCGCGGCCGAGGCGGGAAGTCCGGAGCAACTCGACAACTAGCTATAGGTTAATATAGTAGAATTTTTATCCGTAGGCAGTGCCGGCAACCCCCTGGAACTCGCTGACCAACGGCGGACCGGCACGAGAGCGCGGAGGTCACCATGGCCGAGAAATCAATCGAGCTGACCGACGAGGTCGCCGAATACTACGACGGTGTCGGCGAACTGGTGGAGCTCGTCGGGGGAAACCTGCACCTCGGCTACTGGGACGACGACCAGGACGACACGCCCTTCCTCGAGGCCATGGGCAGGCTCACCTGGATGATCGCGGACCGACTCCCCCTGCAGCCCGGCCAGTATCTCCTCGACGTGGGTTGCGGCGTCGCCGAACCGGCGATTCGCCTGGCCGAGCGGCTCGGCGTATCGGTCGCGGGGATCACGGTGAGCGGCTGGGAGGTCGGCGAGGCAACCAAGAATGTCGCGCTCGCCGGCCTGTCCAACCGAATCTCGATCAGCCGGGCCGACGCCGCCGCGCTCCCCTTCCCGGACAACGAGTTCGACGCCGCCATCGCCTTCGACTCGGTGCCCAACGCCTTGGACAAGCGCCAATGGTTCGACGAGATCTTCCGGGTACTCCGCCCGGGCAGCCGGCTCGTGTACTCGGAATACCCGGCGATCGCGGACATGACCGCGGCCCAGCGAGAGGTGTTGCGCGCCAACACCGTTCCGGACCCGCCGACCAGCATGGGTGCGGCCGTGGCGCCCGCGGTCGCGGCCGGATTCGAGGTGCTGGAGGAACTCGATTGCAGCGATCAGGTGCGCCGGTTCTACGGCGACTTCCTGAGCCGGCTGCGGGACCAGCGGGATGAATTGTCCACGGCCTACGGAAAAGACCGGATCGATGCCTTCGAATCCGGTATGACCACCATGTTCGAACTCTGTCGCGAAAAGATCGGCTATTACCTGATCGTGTGCCGGAAGCCATGAGATCGGCGGCTCCCAACTAGATGAACAAGGAGTGTGATCGAGCGTGTCCGAGATCCGACGACGGCTGCTCAAAACGACTACGCAAGCAGATCACACCCCGGCGGAACCCCGCGCCACCAAACGCCTACCGGTGGGGGTGTACGTCCTCGGAATCAGCGTATTCGCGCTGGGCACTTCGGAATTCATCGTGTCCGGGCTGGTCGATCAGATCGCCGGCTCGCTCGGGGTCTCGGTGCCCCAGGTCGGCCAGCTGATCACGGCGTTCGCGATCGGCATGCTGGTCGGCGCGCCGACCATGGCCGTGCTGACCCTCGGCCGCGATCGCAAGACCGTACTGCTCGGCGCGATGATCGTCTTCTGCGTCTCCGACCTGCTGACGGTGATCCCGGTCTTCGGTCTCATGTTCACCATGCGGGTGATCGCGGCCATGGCCTGCGCGACCGCGTTGACCGTCGCCCAGGTGATGGCCGTCGCCCTCGCCGGTCCCGGCCGGATGCCGCAGGCGATCGCGGTGATCCTCGGCGGCATGACGCTGGCGAACGTGGCCGGCGTACCGCTCGGCAGCCTGGTCGGCGCGCTGTTCAGCTGGCAGGTCATCTTCGTGTTGATCGGCGTGATGAGCGCCATCGGCGCCACGCTCGTCTTCTTCTTCGTGCCCAGGCTGCCGCGAGACCGCGGCCCCGAAGTAGGGCTGGGTACGCTGGTCGCCCGCGAGCTGCGGTCGCTGGTCCAGGTCCGGGTGTTCGTCGCCCTCGCCACCACGGTGCTGTTCGAGACCGCCCTGTTCAGCGTGTACGCCTACGTCCAGCCGCTGCTCACCGAGGCCAGCGGTTTCAGCGTGCATCAGGTGCCGATCGTGCTGTTCCTGTTCGGCGTCGGGTTGTTCGTCGGCAACACCATCGGTGGCCGGCTGGCGCAGTGGAACGCCATGAAGAACGTCATCGGCAGTCTGATCGCGATGATCGTCATGATGCTGGTGCTGCGGGCCGTCGTGCAGCACGGGATCGCGGCGGCCGCCGCGGTCACCGTTCTGGGGGTGTGCGCGTTCTCGATGACCGCCGCGCTCAGCTCGCGCGTGATCGGTTTCGCGGCCGGGGCGCCGACCCTCGCCGTCGCAATCGTCATGTCCGCCTTCAATATCGGCAACGCGATCGGCCCGGCGATCGGCGGCGTCGTCATCGCGCACTCGGAGATCACCGATGTGATCTGGGTCGGCGTGATCGTCGCATCGCTCGCGCTGGTCACCGCGTTCGTGTCCGTCGCGATCGAACGCAGGCCGGAGTATGCGCCGGCGCCGTGACGACCGACGGCGCCGGTGGCCGAGGCCGCCGGCGCCGGGCCGGCTACTTCGAGGCCGCCGTCGCGCGGCGGGCGGCGACGGCGCCGCGCACCTCGTCCGCGATCAGGTCGTCGATCATCGCGACCGCCACCTCGGCGCCCATCGCGGCGGCGCCGATCAGCTGCTTGGACGGGTCCGCGACATTGCCGGCGGCCCAGATCCCCGGCACCGCGGTCCGGCCGGTGGCGTCGGTGGCGATGTAGTCGCCGATCCCGCTCGGGTGCGCGGTCGGGGTCAGGCCGAGCGAGGCGAGCAGGCCGCCGCGCGCGGAGAACCGCGGACCGCACACGAGCGCCTGCAATTCAACGGTCGCACCGGTGGCCAATTGGACGCCGGTCAACCGATCATCGGTGATCTGCAACCCGGTCACCTCCCCGGGGATGATCTCGACATCGCGCGCGGTCAGCTCTTCCACCTCGGTATCGCTCAGCGCGGGCCCGGTGTGCGGCAGGAAGCGAAGCCGTGGCGACCACTGCCGGAACAGCGTGGCCTGGTGCATGGACATCGGGGTGGTGGACAGCACGCCGATGATCTGATCGCGCACCTCCCAGCCGTGACAGAAGGGGCAGTGCAACACATCTCGCCCCCATCGTTCGGCGAGTCCGGGCAGCTCGGGCAGATCATCGGTGAGACCGGTCGCGACGAGCAGCCTGCGTCCGCGCAGGGTCGCGGAATCGGCGATCTCCACGCTGACCACCCCGTCCGCCGCCGACACCCCCGTCGCCTCGCCGGGCACGAACTCGACACCGTACTGCTCCAGCTCCGCACGCCCCGCCGCCAGCAACTCCCCCGGCGGCATCCCGTCCCGGCTCAAGAACCCGTGCATATGCGCGGCGGTGGCGTTGCGCGGCCGGCCGCTGTCCACGACGACGACCGAATATCGCGCCCGGGCGAGCATCAGAGCGGCGCTCGAGCCCGCCGCGCCCCCGCCGACGATCACTACATCGCAGTGATATCCGGATTCTCGGATGGTCACTCCAGCCTCCTGTAGTAAGATAGGTATACAAGATGATAGCATTCGCCAGCTGATCGAGTATCAGCAGCACTCCACCATCCGGTTCGAATATACGGCGGTAACGCGATGCCCAGTGCACTTAGAACAAATAAACTCCGCAGGTTTTTCGGCGCATTAGACGTCGACCAGGACGGCGTCATGGACCAGCTCGACGTCACCGCGCTGGCCCAGATGTGGTGCGACACATACGAACTCCCACCACTGTCGGCGGAGTGGAGCAGAATTCATCGCCAGGCCAACCGGATGTTCCGGGATATGCCCGGGTCGGTGGATGCCGACGGGACAAAAAAGGTAAACGTCGAGGAATGGGTGGAGTGGGGCGATCATCCGGAATTCCCGGAATTCGTCGAAACCGCCGCCATACCGTTCAGTATGGCCGTGTTCGATGCCGCCGACAAAGACCGGGACGGAAAAATTACCGCGCCGGAAATGATGGCGGCCCAGATCAAAGGCGGAATGTCCGAACAGGAAACGAACAAAGCCTTCGCCCTGTTGGACGCCGACGGCGATGGATTTGTCACCACGGACGAATACGTGCTGGCCTCCCGGGAATTCTGGCTCAGCGACGACCCGGCCGCGCGTGGAAATCACATCGCCGGCGAACTCTGACCGCTAGGCCGTCTGGACGCGCCGACGATGCACCGTCATCGGCAGCGCGTCCACCGGCATGGTGACCGCGGGTTTCGGCCGGGGCTGATGTCCCGGCACGGACACCAGTCGCCAGCGCGCGGCGATCGTCGCGAGCACGATGATCAATTCGGCCCAGGAGAACGTCTCCCCGATACAGCCGTGAACACCGGCCCCGAACGGCATGAACGCGTTGCGCTGGGTCGCGGTCAGTCGCTCGGGTAGCCAGCGGTCCGGATCGAATCGCTCCGGCTCGGGGAAGATCTCCGGATTGTGCATGAGCGCGTAGAAGCTATAGAGAACCGCCTCGTCCGCCGGTATGTGGTAGCCGCCCAGTTCGGTGTCCTGGGTTGTCTGCCTGGTCTGGAAAAATCCCTGCGTGCGCAGGCGCAGCGTTTCGGTGAGCACCCGGCGGGTGTATTCCAGTTGGCCGACCGCCTCGAATTCGGCCGCCCCGCCGGCCAGCACCCGGTCCACCTCCGCGTGCAACTGCCGCTCGACCTCCGGATGGGTGGCGATCTCGTGGAACGCCCACGCCAGGGTATTGCTGATCGTGTTGCTGCCCGCGATGAAGAAGGTGAGCACCTCGTCGTGGATCTGCTGATCGCTCATGCTCGGTTCACCGTCGTCGTCGCGCGCGAACAGCATCATCGACAACAGATCGCCGCGATCGACCCCGTCGGACCGATACTGCCGGATCGTTTCGTGGATGGTCCGGCGCAGATAGCTCTCCGACTCCCGGTAGCGCCGATTGGCCGCGGTCGGCAGCTTGGTCAGCAGGCCGGTGGTGTCGGTCATTCGCCGGAACAGCCCGCCGAGCACGGTCCCGGTGGCGTCCATGAACCGGCGCTGATCCAGCGAGGTGCCCGGCGCGAAGATCACCTGGGTCACGTTGGCCAGGGCGAGCTCGTCCATCACCCGCTCGACCCGCATGGTCTCACCGTCAGACCAGGCCTCGGCCGTCCGCACGGCCAATCCGCTGATCAGCGAGCAATAGTGGACGATCCGGTTGCGGTGGAACGCGGGCTGGAGCAGCCGGCGCTGGCGCCGGTGGAACGCGCCGTCGGAGATCCCGAGCCCGTTGCCGAACATCACCCGGAAACGTTCGGTGATCGGGCCGCCCCTGGCGAAGATCTCGGGTGTGCGCATGATCTGGCGCATCAGGTCGGCGTCGTTGACCACGTACATCGGCCGGCGGCCGAGCCGGATCACGGTCACCGGATCGCCGGACTGCAAGGAGAGCAACAGATCGCCGGGACTTCGCTTCATCTCGAGCCCGTGGCCGAGCAGCGGCTTACCGCCGGGTGTGAGCGCAGGCTGCCGGGAAATAGTGGTCATCGGTTCGCCGCCTTCTGCATCGGGCCGCGGGGGCTAGTCATCGCCGTGCGCGGTTTTGGCGGCGGCCGGCACGGTGGCGAGCGCCGTGCCGGTCTCCAGCAGTGCCTTCATATTGCGCATGAGTCCGGGCCAGCCGCCGCTGCCCTCGAGCTGGCCGCTGATCGCCCGGTACATGACGCTGCCCGGTTCGAAGCCGTCGTGGATCACCAGCAGCCGGACCTTGCCGTCGCCCTCGGGTTGGAGGTCGAAGGTGACCTTGGTTCGCGGTTCCTTGACATACTCGGCGAATTCCTCGTCGGTCCAGCCGAAGAGCATGGCGTGCGCGGGTTGCAGCAGATGCCAGCTGTAGGTGAGCAGCCGGGGCGGGTCCGCGGCCAGCACCACCTGACCCAGATCCTGGAATTCCTCCCCCGGCATGTTCTGCCATTTCACCGGTGACCCCACTCGCCAATCGGATTGCATGGCGACGCCGAACCAATATCGGCGAGTGAATTCCGGCTCGGTCAGTGCTGCCCACAGCTGTTCGGGTGTCGTCGCGATGCGGGTGGTGTAGGTGAATTGCATCTTGCTCATCCTTCTGCACTTCGATACTGCTCTATGACGAATTCATTGCGGCACCCGCATCGCGACGTCACGAACTACCCGTTCAACTCACCTACGAGTTATCGATCGGGCGGCTAGACGTTCGGCGGATGCTCGTCCTGTACCAGCCCGAGGGTGATGTCGTGTTCGAGGGCCGCCTTCAAACCGCTGATGAAGAAGGCGAATCCGGCCGTGGAATCCCGGACGGCATCGACCTGGGCTTGGAGGTCGCCGCTGTATCCATTCTCCGTTATTTGCAGGTATGTCGCGTCGTTTTCATACGGAGTCAGCGAGAATTCTACGGTGGTCGGGTGATCGGGATCGTAATTGTCCCAGGTGAATTGGATCTTGCTGTCGGCGTCGACCTTTTCCACCTTGGCCGTGCGTGACGCGCCGTACATTTCCCATTCCCAGGTGAGTTCGGCGCCCTCGACCATGCGGCCGCTGCTCTTCGTGTACCAGAACCTGGTCGTGATCGCCGGGTCGGCCAGGGCCTCGAACACGTCGTGCGGTGGGCGGCGGATCAACATGCGGACGTCCACCGAGGGCGGTTGGATCGGCTGCGACGCAACCATAGTGTCTCCTGTTCACTGATGAGATTCGGTAAAGCTTTCGATAGTAGTTCGGAGCCACAATAACGGTGGATGGGTGTCGCCGTGGGTCATTCGAGCATGTCAACGACCCTTTCCATCGAGCCACAGGTTGGTCGGATCGCCGTTGAGCACCGGGTACGGCAGCCAGTTCCGCACGGTCGTGGCATGGAACCAGTACTGGTGCGCGAAGAGAACGGGCACCACCGCGGCATCCAGCAGCACCTCGGCCTCCATCCGGCGAAACAGCTCGCCGGCCCTGGTCTCGTCCGCCGAGGTGAGCGCGGCGCCGAGCAACTCGTTGACCTTCTCGTTGCGATACCGGCCGAAGTTCGAGCCCCAGTCGCCGTCCTCGACCACACCCCGGCTGTCGAACAGCGGTTGCAGATAGGTTCTGGCGTTGTTGCCGTACCAGTCCGGTTCCCAGCCGGTGAGCGCGATGTCCCAGCTCGGTCGCGAGTCCGCGGCGGAGAAGTAGTCGGAGAAGAGTTCGTTGATCGAAACCCCTACCAGCTCAACGCGAATACCTGCCCGCGCCAGTGCAACCTCGACCGCCTCGGCGGTCTCCGGATGGATGTCGCGGTCGCGGAAGACCAGCCGCAGCGTGAGCCCATCCGGGTAGCCGGCGTCGGCGAGTAGCTGTCTGGCCAGTTCCGGATCGCCGCGGCCGCCGTCGGTGCGGTACGGGCGGAATTCCCGGTGCGCGGTGCACAGCGGAGGCAGGATCTGGTCGGCGATGTCGTTGAGCCGCGGACCACCCCAGACGGTCGAGACCGCGGCCTTGTCCACCGCGTACTGCAACGCGACCCGGACCTGCCTGCTGGCCATGACGGGACGCTCGAAGTTGATCAGGATGTAGGGACTGAACAATCCGGCGGGACAAACCTCGAGCCGTGAATCATGGGTGCGCAGCAGCGCGGGGAGCTCCTCGGTGAGCGGTTGGATGTCCCACAGCATGTCGGCCTCGCCGGTGGCGACCAATTCGTGGGCCACCCGCTCGGAGATTCCCTCACGGACGACGATGGAGTCCACATGGGCGGCGCGCAGCGGATCGGACTTCGGTTCCCAGGCGGGGTTGCGCTCGAGCACGATCCGTTCTCCGGGAACGTAATTCGTCACCCGGTAGGGGCCGTTCGAGGCAAGCGCGCGGTTGAACTCCGGACTTCCGGGGACGAAATCGAGGTACTCGATCGGTGCGGGCGTGGCGAACGGCAGGGCGAGCATGTTCAAGAAGTCCGAGGCCGGATGCCGGGTGGTGAACCGGATCTCGCGGTCTCCCACCGCCCGCACACCGCGAATCTCCGTGCGCTCGAGCCGATCCGCGACGTCGTCGCGGGCCGTGCCCGCCACCGCGTTCCGGAATTCGATCATGCCGTCGATCGTGCTCAGGTAGTAGGCCAGACCGGGACTGCTGGCGAGCGGGTGGGCCAGGCGCTTGATCCCGCGGACGATATCGGCGGCGACCAGCGGGCGGATGCCCGACGGGGTGTTCCACCGCAGCCCTTCGGCGAGGGTGAACCGGTAGTGCGTGCCGTCCGCGCTGATCCCGCCGTTCGCCACGGTCGGCACCTCGATCGCCAGGTCGGGGACGATCTTTCCGGCCTCCTCGCGATTGCGGCTCGCGACGCAGCCGACCAGCTGCCGGGTGTAGCCACGGATGATGCCGCGGGTAGCCGTGTGATACGCCAGCGCGGGGTCGAGATAGTCGACGTCGCCGGCCCCGACCAGGGTGAGCGTCCCGCCGCGCCGGGGCGCTCGATCCTCGGCAGAGCTCGCGCGAATCGTCGATTCCCACACTGCGACACCGCCTTTCCGTATCCCGCCCCAAAGTATACTTCTATTACATATAGTGATCTAGAGGATCTTTCGGGACGGTCCGAACCAGGAGGTCAGAGCAATGAGCGGTGATCAACCCCGGTACGGCGGTACCTTGCGCCTGTACGGACCCGGAAGCATGGACCACGTCGATCCGGCGAGCTCCTACTACATGCTGTCCGGGCAGATCATCAGGCTGTTCACCCGTCAGTTGTTCACCTATCGGCCGGTCGCGCACCTGCACGACTGGAACCAGGTGACGCCGGTGCCCGATATCGCGCTCGAGCTCCCCACGGTGGACAACGGCGGCCTCAGCCCCGACCACCTGACCTACACCGTGCACCTGCGCCCAGATGTCCTGTGGGACACCACTCCGCCGCGCGCGGTGACCGCGCACGACTTCGTTCGCGGGTTCAAGCGAATGTGCAACCCGGTGCTGCGGGCCGGCGCGATCCATTACTACACCAGCACCATCAAAGGGGTGGCCGAGTACTGTGACGACTACGCCGCCGCTGTGCCCCAACGGAATCCGACGGCCGCCGAGCTGGCCGAGTTCCAGAACTCCCGCGACATCCCGGGGATCACCGCGCTCGACGACCGGACCCTGGTGTTCGAGCTGACCCGGCCCGCGCTCGACTTCATCCACATCATCTCGATGATGTTCGCGTCACCGGCCCCGGCGGAATACGACACCTTCGTCCCCGACAGCCCCGAATTCCGGGTGAACGTGCGGTCGCTCGGGCCGTACCGGCTCACCCACTACAACCACGGCGTGGAACTGCGGATGGCCCGTAACCCGGTGTGGCAGCAGGAAACCGACCCGGTACGGCACCAGTACCTCGACGGTGTCGAGGTGATCATGGAGAAGGCGACTCCGGAAGAGGTCGGGCAGCGGATCCGGGCCGGTCACGCGGACCTGTCCTGGGCGTCCCCGGTCACCGAGGCCTACGCGGAGAACCCCACCGATCCGGGCAACAACCTCGGCTACGCGTTGAATCCCTATCTCGTATTCAACACGGTCAGCCCGAATGCCGGCGGCGCCATGGGCAAACCCGAAGTACGCCAGGCGATCTCCTTCGCGGTCAACAAGGCGGCGATGGTCGACATCTTCGACAAGCTGAGCGTCGGCACGGTGATGTGGCCGGCCCGCTCGGCCATTCCGCCGGGAAATTACGGCTACGAGGACTTCGATCTCTATCCGTCCCCGGGCGATCGCGGCGATCCGGAGCGGGCGCGGGCACTGCTCGCCGCCGCAGGCTATCCGGAGGGGCTTACGCTGACGATCGTGCATCGCGACGTGGACGCGAACCCCGAGGTCGCCGAGGCACTGACCACCGATCTCGCGAAGATCGGCATCACCCTCCGTTCAGTTGCGCTCGGGCACACCGACTTCTACCCCTTCCTCCGGGACCCGGCGAACGCCAGGGCCGGCGCGTGGGACATCTCGACACCCGCGTGGACGCCGGACTGGTTCGGCAACAACGGGCGCGCCTTCCTGCAACCGATGTTGCAGACCAACGAGATTCGCGGCACCGGCAACTACGGGTGCTACAGCAATCCCGCGGTCGACCGGATGATCGACGAGGCGCTCTCGGCGACCGACCCGGACCACGCGCACGCGGCGTGGCACGCGGTGGATCTGCAAGTGATGCGGGACGCGGCGATCGTGCCGATCCTGGTGCACGCGCCGACCATCCCGCATATCAAGGGCGCCCGGGTGCGCAACGCGATCGCGATGCCCACCATCGATCGCTGGTTCGACCTGTCCAACCTCTGGCTCGATACCGCCGAATGAGCGTCCCCGGCAACGACATCCCGGTCGACGAGCCGGTAGTCCGCGAGTACCTGCTGCTGGGGTTGCGCCTGGGCAAGTTGATCGACGGTTTCGTGGACTGCTGGTTCGGCGATCCGCGGCTCTCGGCGCAGGTGGACGCGGAGCCGCCCGCCGATCCGGCGGATTTGGTTCGGCACGCGGCCCGGCTGCGCGCCGAACTCGCTGACTCCGGCCTGTCCTGCGCGCGGCAGCGCTATCTGTCCGCGCAACTCACCGCGCTGGAATGTGTGGGAAAACGGCTGTCCGGCACGGACATCCCGTTCCTGGCCGAGATCCGCCAGTATTTCGGCGTCGACATCGCCCTGGGCGACCCCGAGGACTACGCGAACGTGCACGAGGCGATCGCCGAGCTCCTGCCGGGGAGCGGCGGCATGCGGGAACGGCTCGACGCGTACTACGAGCGCAACCGGATCCCACCGGACCGCTTGCAGCACGCCGTTCAGGCCGTGTCCGACGAACTGCGCGGGCTGACCCGTGACCTGTTCGGTCTGCCGGCCGGCGAGCGCATCGATTACGAAGTGGTACACGGCAAACCGTGGAACGCCTTCAATCGATACCTGGGCGGCTTTCGTTCGAAGGTCGTGCTCAACGACGAGGCCGGGCGGGCGATCGGCGCCCTGCCGACCCTCGTGACCCACGAATCGTATCCGGGCCACCACACCGATCACTGCCTCAAGGAGGCCGGGCTCGTGCTCGAGCACGGGCACACCGAGCAGCTCATCTCGCTGGTGAACACCCCGCAGTGCCTGATCTCGGAGGGTGCGGCCGAACACGCGCTCACGGCCGTCCTCGGCCCCGGGTGGGGCGAATGGACGGCGACAATCCTTGCCGCAGAAGGAATCCACGGCGACGGCGAGCTGGTCGAGCGGGTGCTCACGCTGGTCCGGCGGCTGCTGCCCGCGCGCCAGGACGCGGCGATCATGTTGCACGATCGGGGCGCCGACGTCGAGGACGTCACCGGCTATCTCCAACGGTGGCTACTGCTTCCGCGCGACCGGGCCCAGCACATGGTGAGCTTCCTGACCGATCCGCTCTGGCGGGCATACACGGTCACCTACATCGAGGGAGCCCGGCTGACCGGCGCGTGGCTGGCCGCCGGTCCGGCGAATCAGACTGTCGCCGAGCGGTATTCGACTCTGCTCCGCAACCCGCTGCTGCCCGGCGACCTGCAGCGCGATCTGGACGCCGCAGGGGCTATTGCGTACTGATGCCGGGCACCATGATCGCCCGCAGTTGCAGGGTGGTGTGGTCGCAGTACCAGATCCGGCTGCCGTCCCAGGTCAGTCCGGTGGGGTTGCCGGCGACATGGTACGAGGCGACCTCGCGGCGGGTCTCCAGGCTGACCAGGTTGATCATGGCGCCGTGGTAGTCGGCGTAGGCGAGATAGTTGTCGGAGACGGTGACTCCGGATGGCCGGGCGCGCACGGGAATGGTGTCGATCAGCTGCAGCCCGCCGACCGTGCGCAGATCGATCACCTTCCGGTCCTCGTAACCGAGCCACATCCCGTGTTGAGCGGCCTCGAGTCCGGAAAGGTGTTCACCCCGGCGGGGATTCGGCAGCTCGGCGACCGTGTCGGCCGTCGCCGGATCGATCACGCGCAATTCGCGGTCCTCGCCGACGACTTGGATCAGGTGGCCACCCATTGTGGTCAGGTCCGATCGCACTGCCGCGCAGGGGATTCGGTGCTCGACCGCGCCGGTCGCCGGGTCGATCGCGATGATCTGGTTGAGCACGCCCTCGGAGAACCAGAGCAGATCGCCCGACCAGGTCAGGCCGCACAGCTTCAACGCGCGGACCGGGATATCACGTACGGTGCCAACGGAAATCGGCATCACCCCTCCCCTCCTCGAACGATCGTGCAATCCAGCCGCCACTCGGTGACCACCCGGGAGCGGGCGGAGCCGGACGGGCGGTGCACCGTCGCGTGGACGGCGTCGCCGGCGGTCACCGGCGTGTGACGCAGCGGCCAGATCCACACCGCCCAGTTACAGCCTTGGTATGAAGGAAAATTCGACAGCGAGACGCCGTCGATGAGATCGGCGGTGAAGAATCCCATGACGGCGTGCAGGTTTCCGGGCCGGACGAGGGGCAGGCGCACGCGGTCCGCGATCGGCACGGGGTCGCTGAGCAGCCGCGGCTCTCGCTGGAAGAAGTGCAGTTGGGCGCGCGGTTCGGCGAAGTCCTGCACGGCGTCGAGCCGGAAGCCGTGGAAGTCCTGCCCCCACATTCCCCAGCCTTCGTCGTCGAACTCGATCGCGGCCAGCGTGGTGGTCAGCTGCCGCGGGATGATCCGGCCGTTCGGCCGCAGGTTCTTGCGCGCGACGCTGTCCAGCACCCGCATCATGTTCTCTTCCGGGCCGAGATTGCCCATCATCTCCGAGACGATGACGTCGGCCTTGCGCGGTAGCCGGACCGCGCGCGCGTCACCCTGGATGAGGGTGAGCTGTTCTTTCAGGTCGTTGGTCGCGATGATGCGTTCGGCGACCGCCGCCATGTCCGGGTCCGCCTCGATCGCGTACACATGCGCCGCACCGTGTTTCAGCGCGAGCAGCGACAGCGCCAAGGTGCCGGCGCCGACGTCGATCACGATCGAGCCGGGCTCGACGGCCTGCGCGAGCGCCTGATCGTAGGCATTCATCCGCGGCCGGTCGGAGAGCATCACCTGGTGCATGAGCAGGATCAACGGATCCACGATGCCTCCCGCCGGTCGTGGGTGCTGGTCCCTCCCGTAGGGCGCGGTGAGGGACCAGCAGGTGCCGAACTATCGCTATCGATAACTCTAGGAAACCCACCCGAGCGGCCGGCGTCAAGCGACGACCGCTCGGGAGAGCCCCACTTACACGTTGACGGCCGCGTGCTCGCCGACAAACGAATCACGCATGACCAGGTTGATGCCCGTCAGCCTGGCCTTGACCTCGTCCGCCGTGGTGACCAGCGCGGTGTCCGTGCCGTTCATCTGGAGTTCGGTCCCGGTGGCCTCCATGCTGCCCAGCTTGCCGAACACGTGCACCGGGTTCGTCGCGTAGAGCGTCACGTCGGGCGTGACCAGCTCGAACTCGGTGTCGATGTGCAGTTCGCTCGGGTAGCGGATGCGGCTCAGGCTGTCTTCGGTGCCTTCGCCCAGGGTGCCACCGGACGGCCGCGGGAAGCTCACTCGGAGCATCACGCGCCCGCCGAGTTCGGCGCAGTGGCCCGAGATCGCGATCCGCGAAATCTGGGCCAGCACACCGGTTCCCTCGTCGTGCTTCTCCGGTCCGAACAGCAGGATCTCCGTGCCTGCCGCATTCTTGTAGTCACCGGCCAGATCGACGGTCACCTCCTTGCCGCCCACCTCCAGCTTGGCCTGGCCCTCCAACGAGACCTGCATGATCATCGAGGGATCGACCAGCATGGAGATGCAGGGCCCGGCGCTGGGCATGAAGAACATGCTCGGCGTGATGCCCACCGGCTCGTTGTCGTCGTTTGCGGGGTACCAGGCCTCGGGCAGGGTGGTGCCCCGGACCACGTTGGGCCCCACGATGACATCGAACGGACCGTCACCGCGCGGCTTGCCGAGGTACGGGCCGGTCAGTGGCTTCTTGAACGGCGGAATATGGTCGACGACACCGTAGATGTCGATCACGTTGCGATGCGCCAGGCGCAGCGTGCTGGACTCCAGGATGCCGAACCGGCGAATGTTGAACTCCGCGGGGAAGTTCTTGCCGGGCGTGATCTGCCGGACGTGACCCGTGTTGGGCAGGAACGGGTTGGACAGCACCTGGATGCGGTCGTTCAACTCGTAGCTGAAGCCCTTGATGCCGACCTCGGGTGCTGAGATCAGCTCGGTCTGGAACTCCGCGTAACCCTTTTCGTCGACGCGGTGCTCGAATCCCGGCATGGGCCACTTGTTCAGTTGGACGAAACCGGAGAGGTTGATGGTCTCCTTTCGTGCCGCATAGTAATCCTCACCGAAGGCGACGGTCGCGGCAGCAAGGATGTGCGGGCGGATCGGCTTCGGTTCTAGGTTCAGTGATTCATACGTCTCTTTGATGGCGCTCAATCCAGACACCTCCAGCGTCTGCGGTACTAGTGGGAACGATATCGTTAACTATATGTTTTTGAACCAATCTAGGTCAATGATACGAGCACTATCAAAAGGGCAAATCATCAAGATTTAATTGGCGGCCGACGTCGAATTCAGTCGATAAACAACGCGCTTATGCCGCGCAACACGTTTCGTGTTGCGCGGCGGATTCCAGCGAAATCAGGTCAGCGCTACTTCGGGCTTTTCCTTGTCGTCGTCGGCCTTGGTGAGTTTGGTTTTGCCGGTGAAGGTGAACTTGGCGTCTTCGCCGGTGCCTTCGCCGTCCCAGCCTTCGACGTCGACGAACACGGTCTGGCCGGGTCCGATCTCGCCGAACAGGATCTTCTCCGAGAGCTGGTCCTCGATCTCACGCTGGATCGTGCGCCGCAACGGACGCGCGCCCAGCACCGGGTCGAAGCCGCGCTTGGCCAGCAGGGCCTTGCCCTGCTCGGACAGCTCCATCGACATGTCCTTGTTCTTCAACTGCACACCGACCCGGCCGATCATCAGATCGACCATCTGCACGATCTGCTCGGTGGTGAGCTGATGGAACACGATGACATCGTCGATACGGTTGAGGAACTCGGGCCGGAAATGCTTCTTCAGCTCGTCGTTGACCTTGAGCTTCATCCGCTCGTAGTTCGAGCCCTGAATGTTGGACTGGGAGAAGCCCAACCCGACCGCCTTGGAAATATCCGAGGTGCCCAGGTTCGAGGTGAAGATCAGCACCGTGTTCTTGAAATCGACCGTCCGGCCCTGACCATCGGTCAACCGGCCGTCCTCGAGGACCTGCAACAGGGTGTTGTAGATCTCCTGATGGGCCTTTTCGATCTCGTCGAACAACACCACCGAGAACGGCTTACGCCGCACCTTCTCGGTGAGCTGACCGCCCTCCTCATACCCGACGTACCCGGGAGGGGCACCGAAGAGCCGCGACGCGGTGAACCGGTCATGGAACTCACCCATGTCGATCTGGATGAGCGCGTCATCATCACCGAACAAGAAATTCGCCAGCGACTTCGCCAGCTCGGTCTTACCCACACCGGACGGACCGGCGAAGATGAACGACCCCGACGGACGCTTCGGATCCTTCAACCCCGCACGCGTGCGGCGGATCGCCTTGGAGACCGCCTTGACGGCATCTTCCTGGCCGATGATCCGCTTGTGCAGCTCATCCTCCATCCGCAGCAGACGGGTGGTCTCCTCCTCGGTCAGCTTGAACACCGGGATACCGGTCCAGTTCGCCAGCACCTCCGCGATCTGCTCGTCATCGACCTCGGCCACCACATCCAGATCACCGGAACGCCACTGCTTCTCCCGCTCGGCACGCTTGGCGACGAGCTGCTTTTCCTTGTCCCGCAACCGCGCCGCCTTCTCGAAGTCCTGCGCGTCAATCGCGGACTCCTTCTCCCGGCGCGCATCAGCGATCTTGTCATCGAATTCGCGCAGGTCCGGCGGGGCGGTCATGCGACGGATCCGCATCCGCGCACCCGCCTCATCGATCAAATCGATCGCCTTGTCCGGCAAGAACCGGTCGTTGATGTAGCGGTCGGCCAGCGTCGCCGCGGCCACCAGCGCGCCGTCGGTGATGGAAACCCGATGGTGCGCCTCGTAGCGGTCGCGCAGACCCTTCAAAATGTTGATGGTGTGCTCGACCGTCGGCTCACCGACCTGCACCGGCTGGAACCGGCGCTCCAACGCCGCATCCTTCTCGATGTACTTACGGTACTCATCCAGCGTGGTCGCACCGATGGTCTGCAACTCACCCCGGGCCAGCTTCGGCTTCAGGATCGAGGCCGCGTCGATCGCACCCTCGGCAGCACCCGCACCGACGAGCGTGTGCAGCTCGTCGATGAACAGAATGATGTCACCACGAGTGTTGATCTCCTTGAGGACCTTCTTCAGGCGCTCTTCGAAATCACCGCGGTAACGGCTGCCCGCGACCAACGAACCCAGATCCAGGGTGTAGAGCTGCTTGTCCTTCAGCGTCTCGGGCACCTCACCATTGACGATCGCCTGAGCCAGACCCTCCACCACCGCGGTCTTACCCACACCGGGCTCACCGATCAGCACCGGATTGTTCTTGGTCCGCCGGCTCAGCACCTGCATCACCCGCTCGATCTCCTTCGAGCGCCCGATCACCGGATCCAACTTGCCCTCGAGCGCGGCCTGGGTCAGGTTACGGCCGAACTGATCGAGCACCAGCGAGGTCGACGGCGTACCCGCCTCACCACGCGAACCGGAGCCCTCGACCGGCTCCTTGCCCTGATACCCCGACAACAACTGGATCACCTGCTGACGCACCCGGTTGAGGTCAGCACCCAGTTTGACGAGCACCTGCGCGGCCACACCCTCACCCTCACGGATGAGACCCAGCAGAATATGCTCGGTACCGATGTAGTTGTGGCCGAGCTGCAACGCCTCCCGCAGACTCAGCTCCAAAACCTTCTTCGCCCGCGGCGTGAACGGAATATGCCCCGACGGAGCCTGCTGACCCTGACCGATGATCTCCTCGACCTGACTCCGCACCCCCTCCAACGAAATCCCGAGCGACTCCAGCGACTTCGCCGCGACACCCTCACCCTCATGAATCAGCCCCAGCAGGATGTGCTCGGTACCGATGTAGTTGTGGTTGAGCATCCGGGCCTCTTCCTGGGCCAGGACAACGACACGCCTCGCGCGGTCGGTGAACCTCTCGAACATCGGCGCTCCTCACCACCCGGTGCAGATAGATATATAAATATACAGTAATCATGTACCCCGGAGAAGCAACCCCTACTTCGGGGTAGGCCGTGTCTCCCTTGAGCTGTTGGCGCAGCTGTTCTACCTTGAGCGGCGGCACGGTTACTATCCGAAACCAAAGGAGATGAACCCGTCATGGGCGAAGTGGAGGCCACGGCGATGGAACCGATGTGGCCCAAAGGTGCCAGCGCGGAGTACATCGCGGCCCGGATCGAACTGGCCAAGGCGGAGCGCACGCTACGCGACCAGATCGAAGAGGTCGCCGCCGCCCGCCGGCGCGTACCTGCCGGACTCGTCCTGGACGACTACTCCTTCGCCGAAGGCCCCGCCGACCTCGGCCGACCGGAACCGACCCGCACCACCAAACTGCGAGACCTGTTCGGGCAGCACGACACCCTGGTCGTCTACCACCTGATGTTCCATCCGGACGAGGACGAAGCCTGCCCGATGTGCTCGATGTGGGTCGACGGCTTCCAGGGCGTAGCCCACCACCTGGCCCAGCGCACCAGCTTCGCCGTAATCGCCAAGGCGCCCTTGCCGAAACTGCGAGCGTGGGCGGTGCGCCGCGGCTGGGACGGCCTGCGCATCCTCTCCAGCCACGGCACCACCTTCAACGCCGACCTCAACGCCGAACGCGCCAACGGCGAGCAGCGCCCGATGATCAGCGTCTTCACCCCCGACGGCGACCGCGTCCGGCACCACTACACCCTCCCGGCCAACTTCCTCGACGACGCCCAACGCGGCATCGATCAACTCTCCCCGGTCTGGAACATCCTCGACCTGCTCCCCGCCGGCCGCGGCGACTGGTACGCCGAAAACCACTACGCCGGCCGCGCCCGCCACCCCTGACCCACCCGAACCCATTGCGGCGCAAGGGGGCTGGGCAGACGGTGAACCACAGACGCGCCGCGAACGTATTACAGGGGAACCACGGGAGGAACCATGAACCGAACCATCGCGGGCACCCTACTCGCCGCCGCGATCGCAACCGGAATCCCGCTCGCCGCAGGACCGGCCACCGCCGACAACGGGGTAATCCACATGGAGGCAAAGCCCGCCGCAACAGCATCGGCACCCGGCGGCACAGCCACACCCGCCGCAACCGCGATCGAGTACGGGCTGGCGGCGAAGTCCGGCACTCCGGCGCAGCGCTGAGCGTCACCGCCCGCCGTCGAGTCAGTTGTTGTGCGTGGCATCGAGGTCGATACGGATGGTGTCGGCGCGGGGAACGATGAACACGCGGTCGCGGCGGGCTTCCCATTTCTGCGGAATCAGGATGTACGCGTCGGCGGTCTGATCGAGTAGCCGCAGACCCGCGTAGTAGTAGCGATACTTCTCGCCTGGGATGTCGACGGGCGTGGCCTCGACGTCGGGGCCGAGAAGCCCGAGCCCCTCGACGCTCCACACGACCGTCGAGGGCACGTTGGGAAATCTGTTCTCCGCCAGGTTCCGTGCGTCGTCGAGACCCTTCTCGGCGGCGAAGTTGCCGACGATCCAGATCGCGCCGGCCAGCCCGAGCGTGAACAGCGCGATCATGACCACGACCGCGGACGACTGTGGCGATTCCCGGCGCCGCGGCCGCAACCGTCCGCGCTGAGGCTGCCGAGTTCGCCACAGGTCCGGCCGATCCGAGCGCAGCGTCGTGGCGTAGCCGAGCAGGATGCTGCCGGCGACGATCGAACCAGGCATCAGGTAGTTGTTCAGCGGGAACCACGGCGGCACCCCGAACACCCGGATGAGCGGCGCCACCGCGAGCAGCACCACCCCCGAGCCCGACATCAGCACGTACCAGATCCGCAGGGCGCGAAGCTCATTGTGCGTCCGGCGGGCGATCATCATCGGAACATGGCGGGCCGCGAGCAACACCAGCAAGCCCACCATCCCCAAGATGACCGGCCAGAAGGTCGGTGCCATCGACCGCCTGACGAAATCGCTCACCGAGTAGCCGAGCGTCTTCGAATCGATCCCGAAATAGCCGTACCAGGCGCTCGCGTACACCGCCCCGAAGTAGTACAGGACTGGAACCAATACGGCGGCCTGCGATGCCAACGCCCCGGCAATCATCACCGCCGACCGCAACGGTGACGTCTCGGGTTGCCTCGCGACGCTCAACGGCCCCCGCTCGGCTTTATCTCACTCGACGGCGCCAAAGGACGGGGCGCTGCCGAAGGGTCCGTGGTGGGCAGCGGAGGATCGGTGGACACGACCCCGGGTATCGGTATCGGTCTCGGCGACGTCGGTGTCACCGGCTCCGTCGAGACGACAACCGGATTCGACGATGTCACCAGTGGCGGCGTCGAAATGATCAACTTCTGTTTCGTCGTCGCCGGTGTCAGCGGCGACACCCCGGGCGACGGCGTCACCGACGCTTGGTCGGACGCAACGACGACCGATGACGTCGAGGGCGCCCGCGGTGTAGACGATCTGTCCTGATCAGCCGATTCACTGCCGCACGCCGCCCACACCGACGCCCCCAGCACCACCACGCCCAATACAACTGGGCCAGAACGGTTCCGCACGTGCCCCCCTCGAAGTTGCCTGTGCCAAAACAATGCTGACACAAGCACCCCCGGCGCACACTCCCCCAAACGCATGACAAGGGCGCGAGTACGTCCGGCGAACTCGGCGACGCTCCCTGATCGGCGTATCGACCTGACGTCGGCGATCAGTGATTCGGCAGACGGTTTGACCGCCTACGGAACCGGGCGAGATCCGGGGCGGCCGCTCAGAGTCGCGCGGCTGCCGCGATCATCAGGGCGCGTGATCGTTCCGGTGTTTCGGCTTGCACCGCAACCTGATCCATCACGTCGCGGTAGACCTCGAGGTCGTCGCTGCGGTCCAGGTAGAAGGCACTGGTCAGTTGCTCGAGGTAGACGATGTCGGGGAGTTCCTGTTCGGCGAAGCGGAGCAGGGTGAACGAGCTGCCCGCGGCCGCGTGGACGCCTGCGGAGAAGGGCAGCACCTGGATTGTCACTCCTTGCTTGTGCGAGACCTTTACCAGGTGCTCGATCTGCTCGCGCAGTACCTTCCGGCCGCCGATCGGCCGGTGCAGCACGGCCTCGTCCAGCACCGCCCACAATCTAGGCCCGTCCGGCAGGTCGAGGATCTCCTGGCGCTTCGCGCGCAGCTCCACCCGGCGCGCCGCCTCGGCGTTCTGCTGACTGACCTCGATCACCGCGTGGGTGTAGTCCTCGGTTTGCAGCAGACCCGGAACCAGTTGTCCCTCAAAGGTTCTGATCGACTGGGCGGCGCCCTCGAGGCCGAGATAGGTCTCGAACCAGGGTGGCAGCAGATCGCTGTAGCGGTGCCACCAGCCGGGCTGATTCGCCTTGCGCGCCAAGTCCAGGAACATCTCGCGCTCGTCCGGATCGGTGACGCCGTAGAGCGTCAGCAGATCCCGGATATCGCGATCCTTGTAACCGGTCCGGCCGAGTTCGAGCCTGCTGATCTTGGCGTGCGAACCACGGATGTGATTGCCGGCCGCGACCGGCGTGATGCCTTTGGCTTCGCGCAGCTTGCGCAGTTGACCACCGATTGCGATCCGCAGCGCGGTCGGACCGCGCTCGGCGACCCGCGCGTCGATCCCGGTGATCCGGACCGGTTCCGCGACCATGACCTCTACCCCGCTTCTCGACGACTAGCAGCGGTATCGCGCCCATTTCCGTCTCGCACCACACCGCGTCGGTTAGATGATATCCTGCGCTCCGCAAACCGACCCGCGGTTTGATTCCGCGGCGCGTCACCGCGCCGCGACGACCCCTCATCCTTGGTGATCCCAGAGGACTTCGCTATATTCGCGAGTGCAACTGGTTCGCCGGAGGCGGAGTCGAGGAGCCCCTGATCCGCGCGATGGCGTCGAATCGGTCTCGCGCGTCAGCGTGTGGCCGGTGAGAGGAACTCGGTGAAACTCCGGGACCGCACCCGAGCTCGGGTCGGTGCCCATGAGCCCGCAGACCTGCCGATTGTGCCGGGTACACCGTATCCGGCGGTCGTCGCCTCGTGGATCGAGCGCGACGCCGAGCAGACCCGGGCACGGGATCGATGCTTCATGGGGCTCCTCGGTGTCGACTCGTTATCGGCGGCGGCCACTGGCCGCTGACCTGGAGTTCATCCATGCATTCCATCCCCGGACGTGACCGTTCGAATCACGGGCTCCCTACTCACCTCACACCGGCAGTCTCCGGCGTCCCGTCGGTCGTCGACAGCCTGCGCATCCATTCGGGGGCGCGGGTGCCGTTCTCGGTGGAGTTCAATCCGCCGCGCGACACCGCCGGCGAGGCTCGGCTCTGGCGCACGGTGCGGGAGTTCGAGCGCATGCATCCGGCGTTCGTCTCGATGACCTACGGCGCGGGTGGTTCGACCAAGGACCGCACCGCCCGGATCACCGGACAGCTAGCTCAGCAGACCACGTTGCTGCCGGTCGCGCACCTGACGGCGGTCGGGCACAGCATCGCCGAGTTGCGCGCGCTGGTCGGCTCCTACGCCGACTGCGGCATCCGCAACATTCTGGTATTGCGCGGTGACCCGCCCGGCGATCCGCTCGGCGAATGGCACAGGCACCCCGAGGGGGTCGAGTACGCCGAGGAATTGGTGCGCATCGTGCGGGATCTCGGCGACTTCAACGTCGGCGTCGCGTCGTTCCCGCAGGGGCACCATCAGTCCCCCGACCTGCCCACCGATGCGCAGTTCCTGGCCGCGAAACTCCGTGCCGGAGCGGACTATTCGATCACCCAGATGTTCTTCGAGGTGGATCACTATCTGCGCCTTCGCGATCGCGTCGCCGCCGCCGACGCCGAGCAAGGCGCGAAACCGATCATCCCGGAACTGATGCCCATCACCTCCCTGCGCACCATCGCGCGCGCCGAGGAACTCAGCGGCCGCGCCTTGCCCGAGTCGATCATGCGGCGGCTGCGCGCCGCGGCGGGCACCGGCGCCGAGGAGAACCGCGCCGCAGTGCGTGCGGCCGGCATCGAGATCGCCACCGAGATGGCCCAGCGCCTCATCGACGAGGGGGCGCCGTGCCTGCATTTCATCACGCTCAATTTCGCCAAGGCGACCACCGAGGTGCTCACCAACCTCGGTTACGAGGTCACCGCCGCGCCGCTCAGCGCCTGATGCCGCGGCCGGGCGGTGGCCTCGCTCGGTCGAGTCGCCGCTGATGTTCGATCACCCGCGTGGGTTGCTCGCGTGGGTGATCGAACGGGGCCGGCATACGTGTTCAGACAGCCAGCAACAACTTGCCGGTGTTCGCACCGGTGAACAGCATCTCGAGGGTCGTGCCGAATCGCTCGACTCCGCCCTCGACGACATGCTCGCGCGGCTTGATCTTGCCCTCGGCCAGCCATTTCGAGATCTGCGCGATGGCTTCTCCGTAGCGGTCCGCGTAGTCGAACACGACGAACCCCGTCATGGACGCCCGGAACACCAGCAACGACATGTAGCGGGACGGTCCCGGCGGTGGCTTGGCCGCGTTGTACGACGCGATCGCGCCGCTGATGACGATCCGGGCGCCCCGGCGCAGGTTGGCCAGCGCGGCATCGAGTATCTCCCCGCCGACATTGTCGAAGAAGACATCGACACCGCCGGGCGCGAGTTCGCGCAGCCGCCGCAGCACATTCTCGCTGCGGTAATCGATCGCCAGGTCGAAACCGAACTCCTCGGTCAGCATCCGGCACTTCTCCGGACCACCCGCGATGCCGATCACCGTGGCGCCCAACGCCTTTGCGATCTGCCCGGCGACACTGCCCACCGCGCCGGCCGCCGCGGAGATCAGCACAGTATCCCCCGCCTGTACCTTCCCGATCTCGATCAGGCCGAAATACGCTGTCATGCCGGTGATTCCGAGCGCACCGAGCCAGGTTGCCGCCGACGCGACCTCGAGATCGACCCGCTCCACGCCGCTGCCGTCGCTGATCGCGTACTCGGTGACACCGAAGGTCCCACTGACCGTCTCGCCCACCGCGAAATCAGGATGGTTGGACTCGACCACGGTGCCGATATCCATCGACCGCATGACCTCGCCGATCCCGACCGGCGGCAGATACGACCGCACATCGTTGAGCCAGCCGCGCATCGCCGGATCGATGGAGATCAACTCCACCTTCACCAGGATCTCGCCCGCCCCCACTTCCGGCAGCTCCTCGGTAACCACATCCCACGTCTCCGCATCAGGCAGCCCCTGCGGCCGCTTCGCCAGCCGCACCTGTCGGGTCGTCGTCACAAACGCTCCTTCGCCGAACGGAAATGAAGCCCACTGTAGTGGTCCCCACCCCGACGATTCGGCCGCGCTGCTCAGTGAGAATTCGGGCCGCTACGACGCGCCTGCGCCCCGACGAGCTCCTCCGCCTCCGCCTCGGACTGCGCGGCGGGCGCCGAGCCCCACATGTGCTTGCCGTTGGGTTCTTGGAGGAAATAGACCGATACCGCGCCGATTATGCCGGCGATGATCAGGTAGTAGGCGGGCCAGTTCAGGTCGCCGGTCAACCCTACGAGTGCGCCGACCACCACCGACGTGGTGCCGGCGAACAGTGACACCGCGACGTTGAACGCCACCGACAGGCCCGCGCCGCGCACCTTCGTCGGGAACAGCGACGGCAAGGTGGACGGCATCGTCGCGCTGAAACAGATCAGCGTCAGTCCCATCATCAGCAGGCCGACGAAGACGGCGAACGCGTTGTCCGTCCGGACCAGCAGCACCATCGGGAACGCCAGCAGGATCAGCCCCGCGATACCGGTCCAGATGATCGGTTTGCGGCCGACCCGATCGGAGATCAGGCCGATCACCGGAATGGTCAGCAGCGCAACGACCATCACCGCGATCTGCAACCACTGCGAGGTCGACGAGGACACCCCGCCGCCGGTCGCGTCGGGCACCGTCGAGGTGACGTAGGTCGGCATGTAGGAGGTCAGCATGTAGTTCGGGACGTTCCAGACCACCACCAGCCCCATGCAGACCAGCACGTAGGGCCACAGCTTCGCCAGGATTTTGGCCTCGTCGCCGGTCCGGTTCGACTTCTCGCGCTCCTCGGATTCCTTTTCCAGTGCGGCGAAGGCCGGGGTGTCGGCCAAACGCATCCGCAGATAGACACCGACGACACCGAGCGGCAGCGCGACGAAGAACGGCAACCGCCAGCCCCACGCCAGCAACTGGTCGTGGCTGAGGGTGGCGTCGGCGAGCGTGACCACCAGCGCGCCGAGCAGATATCCGGTGAAGGTGCCGAATTCCAGCCAGCTGCCGAGGAATCCGCGCCGCCGGTCCGGCGCGTACTCGGCGATGAAGGTCATCGCGTTGCCGTATTCGCCGCCGGTGGAGAAGCCCTGCAGCAACCGCGCGCACAGCAGCAGCATCGGCGCCCAGATGCCGATCGCGTTCTGGTCCGGGATGCAGCCGATGGCGAAGGTGCCCAGCGCCATCAGGATCATCGTGGTGGCCAGCACCTGGTTGCGGCCGATGCGGTCGGCCAGCGGACCGAAGAACATCCCGCCGAACGGCCGGACCAGGAACGCCACCGCGAACAGGCCGAAGGTGGCGATGGTGCCCGCGGTGTCACCCAGATGGGCGAAGAACACCTCCTTGATGGTCGGCTCGAAGTAGGCGTAGACGCCGAAGTCGTACCACTCGGTGATGTTGCCGATGCTCGCCGCACCGATCGCACGCCGAATGATCGGCGGATCGGTGACGACGATGTCATCGAGCGACCAACGCCTGGGACGCTCACGCGGAGTCAGCACAGCCACTACCTCAGGCTAAGGCGACAGCAGACCGATCCACCGGCGACGCACCGGTCTCATCCGACAGCGCGCAGCCAGTCTTCGAATGTCATTCCGGATCCCGCTGAGCGGCACCGGGCCGAGCCGGGTCGTCCCCACGACCCGCACCGAGGATTCCCGCCTGGTACCGACAGTACGCCGGCGAACAGCTGACCGCCTGAGGTCAGTCCGGGCGGGTCGTCATGTGGGTCTGCATCTGCCCGAGAATGCTCTGCAAACTGCGGCGGCGCGCCGGGCTCAAGGCATCCAGCGCCGCGCGGACGCCGTGCATCTCTTCGCGGACCTGCCGGGCGATCGCGATGCCCTCGGTTGTGGCGACCACCTTCTTGACTCGGCGATCGGTCTGGTCGACGTGCCGTTCGACCAGACCTCGCTGCTCCAGTCGATCGATGAGCAAGGTGATGTTCGATGCGTCACACGACAAGGCCTCCGCCAGTTCCCGCATTGCTCGCGGTTCGGCCAGTAGGCCGAGCAGTTTGGCTTGGCTGTAAGTCAGACCCAAACCCTGGGCCGCGGCGAGGAAGTCCTGCTGATAGACGCGGCAGAACTCGGTGACGGTCGCCATGACGTCGAGCGCGGTCGGCGAGGCGGACGGCGAGGAGTGCGGCACCTCGCAACGGTAGGCCGAATGCTTGACGAACTCAAGCTTCACGCCGCACGCCCGCCCGTCGTAATGCTTGACAGAATCAAGCACCTGCGGTTGTACTGTCGGTGAGTCGCTTGAGTTGCTCAACTATTTCCGCGCTAGAGCTCCCCCTACCGAAGCCGACCATGGCGCCGTCATCGGCGCCGACCTTGGAGACGATATGACCTCGGCAGTAGACACCACTCGGATCCGGCGATTGCTGGATCGGCCGTTCACGGTCGGCGATCTGACCGTGTCGAACCGGATCGCGATGGCGCCGATGACGCGGAACATGTCGCCGGACGGAGTTCCGGGCGCCGACGTCGCCGAGTACTACGCCCGCCGGGCGGCCAACAACGTCGGCCTCATCGTCACCGAGGGCACCTACATCAACCGGGCCGCGGCCGGCGCTTACCCCAACGTGCCGCACTTCTACGGTGAGCAGTCCCTCGCCGGCTGGGCGCACGTGGCCGAGCAGGTGCACCGCGCCGGCGGCCGGATCATTCCGCAGCTGTGGCACACCGGGTCGGCCCGGACGGCGACCGAGCCGCCCGCCGAAAGCCCGTCCGGCGTGGGGCTCGACGGCGGGCCGGCCGGAAATGCCATGAGCCAGCACGATATCGACGGCACGGTCGCCGCGTTCGCCGAGGCCGCGGCGGCAGCGGAGCGCCTGGGCTTCGACGGTGTCGAATTGCATGGCGCACACGGTTATCTGATCGACAGCTTCCTGTGGAGCGGCACCAACCAGCGCACCGACGGCTATGGCGGCGACCCCGCGTCGCGGGCCCGGTTCGCCGCGGAAATCGTCGGGGCCGTGCGCGCCGCGGTCTCTCCCGGTTTCCCCGTGTTCTTCCGGCTCTCCCAGTGGAAGTCCGGGAACTACCAGGCGAAGATCGCGGAGAGCGCGGGCGAGCTCGAGCAGATCCTGGCACCGCTGGTCGACGCGGGCGTCGACGCCTTCCATGCCTCCACCCGCCGATACTGGCTGCCCGAATTCGACGGCAGCGACCTCAATCTCGCCGGTTGGGTCAAGAAACTCAGCGGCAAGGCGACCGTGACCGTCGGCTCGGTCGGGCTCGATCAGGAGTTCGTCGGCGCCGCGGGCTGGCAGAAGCAGGCCGAGGTGGCCGGCATCGATCAGCTGCTCGATCGCCTCGAACGCGACGAGTTCGACCTGGTCGCCGTCGGCCGCGCCCTGCTCGCCAACCCCGACTGGGCGACCAAGGTGCTCCAGGGTCGCCTCGACGAGGCCATCGCCTTCGACCGCGGCGTGCTGAAGTCCCTCAACTGAGACCCGAGCCTCGGCTCAATGACGTTCTCCCGCAGCGTCGCCCAGCAGGAACCGGCCGATCTCGGCCGGAGTCTGCGGGCCGACGTCCGCCGGAGTGAGGGTCAGGATCTCGCGTCGAAAGTTCCGGATCTCGAAGGTACTGTCGGGCGTCGCCGCCGACAGCAGCCCGATCCCGCGCTCCAGCATCGATCGGCGATAGACCTTGAACTTCTTCTCTTGCAGCGACGTTCGACCACCGAGGTCAGCGAAGCCGTTCGCACTGCGCAGATCGAACTTCAGGTCGATGACCGGGTAGGGCTCCCGATCCCAGCTGGTCGAGGGCATCGCGTCGCGCCCCTGCAGTCTTGCCTCGACCAGTGTTTCGGTGTCCTGGTCACCGATCTCGCAGTCGAAAATCGGAGTGGCCCCAGCCATCCGGCCGCCGTACCGGTTGCCGCACAGCGAAGGAGCACGCAACAGCACGTGATCGAATCGGCCGATCGGCGCGGGCAGCTTGTGATGGGACCGGCCGTCGAAGGCGAGTTCTGTTCGTGGGCAGACGAAGTCGAGGAGGGCCGACATGGTTCGAAGATCGTGGCCGGGTTGTTTGACCACGAATTGCAGTCCGCGGCGCTCGTCCGCGCTCAGCACAAGGTACTCGTAGAAGGGTCCCGGCCCACCCCGGAAGTCGAAGAATTTCGCGAACACCCCCGCGCGACCGTCCACGGCCGCATAGCCCGCCCAGTAGGCATCCCAAGCGCCCGCGTACCGCTTGTCCTCATGCACCCGCATCACGTCGAGCAGTGGGGCGTCGGCCATCTCGTCGGCCTCGACCAGCACCGGCGGCGTCACCTCGACGTATCCCTGGCGCTGTTTCTCCCCGATCTTCCTCGCCACATGCCGCTCGGCATGCGCCAGGTCGTCGAGCGTCATGCTCGACCCCTGAGTCCTGCCGTCCACCTGTCCCCAGGACATATGACAGCGGATTCCGTCACGGCGGATCCGCCAGAACCGCACCGCGCCATCGTCGTTCTTCTCGAAATATCGCACCTCGGACACGCCCACATCTTGCTTGATCTCGAGCTGATCGAACCCTTCGTCACCCGCTGATGCCGGCTCCGGAAGCGTCGTGGGATGTCGACCGGATCCAAGGGTGGATCCGGAATCGACTGACCGACACGACGGACAGCTGAGTCGATGTACTGAAAATCGGCTGCCGCCTGCTCGACTCGGCATGTCCGACGGTCCCGCTTGCCGGGACACGAGACGGGCCGCCGTACCTCGTTTTACTCCGGCACCGCCGATCTCGGTTGCGCCAGAACGGTTTTCACCGGGACGGCGACGAAGCCGCCGCCGACTACCACGATTCGATCGGCTTTTCGGTTCCAGTACAGGGCCGAGTAGCGGGTGCGGTCGTCGAACATTTCGGGTGGTAGGGGGATGTGGGTGCCATGGTCTGGGAAGTAGAGGGCGCCGACGTCGCCCTCGTCGTTGTCGCCGAACTTCAACAGCAGTCCGCCGTCCGTGCCCGGACGCACGGCCATCACGTTGGTCCATGCTTCGACGTGCCGGAGCGGTGCACCGCCTCGGTGGATCTCGTGTAACCGGCGATTCGACAGGTAGAAGAATCCGTCGTCGCCCGCCGGCGCCGAGGTGAATCCGACGAACGAGCGCTGCGCGCCCATCTCGAAGGCTCGAACGCAGCCGGTGCCCGCCGGGTCGAGTTCGTAACCGTTTCCGTCCCAGATCAATACGGTGCTGTCGTCCGCGAGCCGGGCGGCACCGGTCAGCGGGAGTGCGGCGTCGCCGAGCGAGCTCTTCACCACGGCCGCATCCGAGATGCCCGGAATCTGTTCCCACGCACCGGATTCCGCGAGCCACAGCGGGCCGGGCAGCGGGTCACCGATATTCATGCCGCCGAACCTCAGCAGGTGGGTCTTGACTTCGTGCAACACCACGGGCCGTTCGCCGAGGAAGTAGCACTCGTGCGCGTAGAGGTCGGCCGCGCCCGGCCCTTTGGCAGGCAGTACTCGTGGGGCATCGTCCGAGCCGTCCACCAGGATCGGTCCGAACACCCGCGGACGAGCCTGCGTGTCGGTGGTGGACTGCGCGAGCCACCCGCCGGTGGACGACCGTGCCGCACCCACCCAGAATTCGTTGCGCTGCAACGCCAAACGCGGCGGCCAGGCCTCGAGATCCCACAGTTCCACCCGCGGTGCCCGGCCGTCGCTGTGTGACAACAGGAATCCGTCGACGATGTTATCGAGCACGCTCGCGATCGGCGAGGCCGGCGCGGTCTCCACCTCGGCGGCCGGAGTTCCGTCGTTGCCCAGGTATTGCGCCCACATCAGCTCCGGATCTCCCGGGAACTCACCGGCCGCGGGCACCGCGAGATCGGTTGCCTCCCAATACCCCAGCTTGCGGTCGACCGCCGCCCGCAGGGTCGCCACGATCCCCCGGTACTTCCGCTGCTCGCCCTTCGGCATCGGTTCGAGCTGCTCGTGCAGCCACTCCAGCACCTCCGCGACGTGGTCCGCGGGCACATACAGACCCGTCGAGTAATTCCCACTGAACCACCCCGACGAGAACTGTCCACCCAATTGCGGATGCGCCGCAACGACTTCGGCGAAGAGCAGGTCCGGCGCGTACTGCGCCTTCGGCACGAACACCGCGTCCGGGAACACCCGCCCTGCTTCGAACGCAAGGCTCAGCGCCAGTCCCCGCTCGTACCGGTACGGCAGCATCGAAGCGCTGAACATGATCGCCGCGACGGACACCGCCTCCGCCGCGGCCCGCCCATCCGCGCCGAGCAGCAGCTCCCGCACCTGCCGCCACACCTCTTCGGCCCCCGGATGCACCCGATCCAATGCCGTGGCCTCGGCCGAACTGCCGAGCAACCGGGGCACGAACTGCTCCCGAATCGCGCCCTCGTCCACCAGATGCAATGTGCAGTCGTATCCCATAATCCTCCGCCTCGTCCTACGCCCCCACATGCAACCACGAGCCCAACAGCCACGCGAGGCCCCGATCCCTGGGTCAAGATCACCGCACCGCACCGCACCGCACCGCACCGCACCGCACCGCACCGCACCGCACCGCACCGCACCGCACCGACGATGGGACCGCGGGTCAGTGCGCTCGCGCCACCAGAGCGGCGAGCATTCGTTCGGTCTTGGTCTCGCCGGTCGCGACCGATAGACCGTGGCGGCGCACGGTGGCCTCGAATCCGAGTTGCTGTACTACAGCTCGCCTTTCCAGCTCGGCGCTTGACTCCTGGTGCCCGGCGGTGACTCTGAGCGACAACTCGAGCAACTCGAGATCGGCGATACACCACCGTTCGACATCGACCTCCAGGTCCCCTAGGCGCACCTTGGTCCATTTCGTCGACGCGATCGGACCCATCGCCGAGAGGTGATCGACCGCGACGCCGGGAGGCGTGCAGCTCACCAGGAACTGACGCTGCGCGGAGTCCAGGGCGGCGGTGACGTCGGTCCCGAGCAGCGCGGCATCGCGTAGTGATCCGGGCGGCCGCTCGCCCACGGCCGAGGCGGACAACACCCGCCGCTCACCACACCAGTCGCTCTCGATGCGGTACTCCAGGGCCGCATCGGTGAACGGCGTGGCCCACCTGCCCGCCAATTGCGAACGGCGACATGGCCGTAACTTCACGGTCAGGTCGTCGCGCGCACCGCTGCGCAACCGGATGACGATCCGGCTCGACAGCAACGCCGACGCCTTGCCGGAACGGTCACCGCGCGACTCGGCGAACCAGATACGGCGTTCGGTAGCGGGATGCCCCGAACACCGCAGCCGGGTCAGCGCGTCCGCGACGTCGCCGGCGAGATTGACCTTGATCTCGATCGGAGTGATCACACCAGTGCCCTTTCGTGGTGCCCGCCCCGAGTACCTCCCCGCGCTCGCGACACCATCGAAGACAGCGTTGGCCCACCCGTCGCCGGCCCGCGTGCGTAATTCGCTACTCGATTACCTCGAAGACGACATCCGGTAGCACCTGGGGAGGCGGGGCGCGCGGGGATCCACGGGTCTTACAGCCAGGAACAGGCGGGGGAAAGCGTCGTTGCCGAATGTGTGCCCCTGCCCTACCCGGCCCCCGATCCACTCGCGAAATCCGAGTAGCAGCATCAGCGGCCCGCACGCGACGGCCGGGTTTGAAGTAGCCGACTACGCAAGACGGGCACCCCCGTCCGCCCAAAGACTGTGCATCCGATCCGATCTCGGACGAGCCGCACGCTCGCGCCCGCCACTGGGAGGTCCTTTGATAGTCAGGGCACAACCGGCGACACCGTCGCCGGAGTCCACATCGCCGGCCCGCCGAAGGCCCCCTGCGATCCGCTTGCTGGTCCGAGTCGCCGAGACGATCGACCGCGCCGTCGGCTGGCCGAGATTGCCCACGCCGCTGGGATTGGCCGTCCTGGTCGGGCTGCGGAGCCGGCTGCGCTCGGAGAACCTCTTCGACACCGGACCCCATCCGGCCGGACCACTCCCCGCCGACCCGGCCCGCGTCGGCGAACAGCTTCGCGCGCGAACGATCGACGGAACCTACAACTCCCTCGATGATCCGCGAGTCGGCTCGGTCGGCTGCCGGTTCGGCCGCAACGTCCCCTTGCGCTGCACCTACCCGGAGGATTCGGCCCGCATCCTCGCGCCCAACCCGCGGCTGATCAGTCAGCAACTGCTGACCCGCGACCGTTTCCAGCCCGCCACCACGTTGAATCTCCTGGCGGCGGCGTGGATCCAGTTCGAGGTGCACGATTGGTTCAGCCACGACGACGCCGACAGCGAGCCGTGGTCGGTTCCGCTGGACGATCGCGATCCCTGGCCGGCCCGGCCGATGACGATTCCCCGCACCGCCGCGGTGGCCAGCCCCACTCCCGGCGGACCCCCGACCTACCCGACCGCGGACACCCACTGGTGGGACGCCTCTCAAATCTACGGCAGCACAGCGAAATTCGCGGCCGCACTGCGGACCGGCGACCAAGGGCGACTCGAGATCGACGAGCTGGGGCTGCCGCCGCTCGGTGTGGAAGGCCTGCTGGAGCTGTCCAGTGCGGCGGCCAACGCCTGGGTCGGACTCGCGCTGCTGCACTCGCTGTTCATGGCCGAGCACAATGCGATCTGCGCGCATCTGGCCCGCCGTTACCCGCACATGACCGACGACAACCTTTACGACACGGCACGTTTGGTGAATTCGGCGTTGATCGCCAAGATCCACACCATCGACTGGACGCCGGCGATCATCGCCCACCCGACCACCGTTGCCGCCATGCGCGCCAACTGGTTCGGCGTTCTCGGTGAGCGAGTACAGCGCAGGTTCGGCCGGCTCAGCGGCAACGAAGTGTTGTGCGGCATACCGGGATCCACCGTCGAGGACAGCGGGATACCGTTTTCGCTCACCGAGGAATTCGTCGCCGTGTATCGGATGCATCCGCTCATACCCGACAATCTCGTGGTTCGCAGCCTCGCGGACGACAGCGTCCGCGCCGAGCACCCCTTCCCTGATCTTGGGGTCGCCCACATCCGCGAGCGGCTCGCCGAGACCCCGATGGACGAGTTGTTCTACTCGTTCGGTCGCGCCCACCCCGGTGCGCTGACCCTGCACAACTATCCGCGTCATCTGCAGAACCTGACCCGCCCCGGGCACCCGCTGCTCGACCTCGCGACCGTGGATATTCTGCGGGTCCGCGAACGTGGAGTGCCACGCTACAACGAGTTTCGCCGGCAACTGCGGTTGCGACCCGCCGCCTCCTTCGAGGAGTTGACCGATAACCCCCAGTGGGCGCGTGAGCTCGAGCAGGTCTACGGCGAGGTCGAACAGGTCGACCTCATGGTCGGCCTCTACGCCGAACCCAAACCACCCGGATTCGGCTTCAGCGACACCGCATTCCGGCTGTTCGTCCTGATGGCGTCCCGGCGGCTGTCCAGTGATCGGTTCTTCACCACCGACTTCCGGCCCGAGGTCTACACCGAGGCGGGCATGGCGTGGGTCCAGGACAACACCATGCGCAGCGTTCTGCTGCGGCACTTCCCCACTCTGGCACCCGCTCTCGACGGTGTCGCCAACCCGTTCGCTCCGTGGCGGAGCGTCGATTCGCCGAGCAGGCAAAGGAAACGATCGCGATGACCGATGTGGCAACGCCGCGCACGACCGCACAGAAGTACCTTCGTTACCGGGACGACCTCGAGCAACCGCGTCCCGACGAAGAACAGATCATCGACAAGATCATCACGGTGCTCCGCGGCAACAACGAACGCGCCTATCGCAAATACAAACACGGATTGCGCGACGCGCACGCCAAAGGCCACGGCATCCTGCGCGGCGAACTGACCGTGCCCCCGGGCCTGCCGCCAGAACTCGCGCAGGGCCTTTTCGCCACTCCCGCTTCGTATCCCGTCATCGCACGCCTGTCGAGCACCTCGGGGGTGATCCGCAGTGACCAGCTGCGCGGCGTGCGCGGCCTGGGCATCAAGGTGCTCGGTGTCCAGGGGGCACGGGCGCTACCCGGCGACGAGGCCACCACTCAGGACTTCATCATGGTCACCCACCGCGAATTCCTGTTCGCGGACGCCCGCGCGTATCTTCGCCGGGGCATGCCGATCGCTTGGGTGCTGGCCCGGCTGCCCGACCCTGTCCTCCAGACGGGCAGCGCCATCCTTTCCGCACTCGACAAGCACGTGTTGCGGCGTATCGGACGTCCCCTCCCGCCGAACCTGGCCGTATTCGTCCGGCCCAACACCCACATTCTGGGGGAAACGTTCTATTCGTCGGCGCCGCTGCGCTTCGGCGACTACGTCGCCAAGCTCCTCTACACTCCGGTGTCGCCGGAAGTCACCGCCCTGCGCGGCGTGCCGGTGAGCCGCGACGCGGGCAGCAACGCCCACCACGACATGGTCATCGACTTCTTCGCCGAGCACAGCGCCGAATACGAGCTGCGCGTGCAACTGTGCACCGATACCGAGACGATGCCCATCGAGGACGCGACCGTCGCCTGGCCCGAAGCGGCCTCGCCGCACCGGACCGTCGCAACCATCCGGTTCGATATCCAGGATCCCGATACCCCCGAGCGGCGCGCGTTCGGCGACGACGTCGTGTCGTTCAACTCCTGGCGAGGGCTGCTGGCCCATCGGCCGATGGGATCGATCAACCGGCTCAAACAGCGGGTGTACGAGGCGTCCAGCAACTACCGTCACGGCGTCAACCACGTCCTCCGGCTCGAACCGACCGCGGACCAACTTCCGCGATGACCTCCGCGCCGCACATCCACCCGCGTCCACCGCCCGGACCGGTCGACCACCCGCGCGTCGACGCGGAACGACCCCCGGGAGAAACACATCGCGGCGCCGGGTCGCGGTCTCTACACTTATCGCTCATGGGGGATCGCTGGCAGCTGCTCGATCGTCCCGACAAATTCGAGGCGGTCCGCACGGCATTGACGAGCACCGACACCGGTGGTGTCGTGCTCGTCGGTGCCGCGGGCATCGGCAAGACGACGCTCGCCAGGATCGTCACGTCGGCGCTGAACGTCCCGGTTCGGTGGGCCGCCTGTACCGAATCGTCGCAGGCCATTCCGCTGGGCGTCTTCGCGCCCTGGATCGCGCCCTCGGCTTCGCGCGACCCCATCGCACTGCTGTCGTCGGCCCGGGAAAACCTTCTCGCCCAACAGGACACCGTCATCGGCGTGGACGACGCGTACCTGCTGGACAATCTGTCCGCGACGCTGCTGCACCAGATCGCCGTCGACCGCAGTGCCCATATCGTGGCCACCGTTCGGACCGGGGAGCCCGTGCCCGATGCTGTCACGTCCCTGTGGAAGGACGGCTACCTGGAACGCATCGAGTTGACCGCGCTGACCAAAGAGCAGTGCGTCGGCCTGGTCGAGACCGTCCTGAGCGGAACTTTGGAGGGACTCAGCGCCGACGTCATGTGGGAATCCTCGGGCGGTAACCCGCTGTTCCTGCGCAACATGATCGAGGGCGCGGTCGAGGCGGGCACGCTGACCGAAGTCAACGGCGTCTGGCAACTACGCGGTCCGACCGCCGTCCCCGCCGGGCTCGTCGCACTGCTCGGTGAGCGGCTCGCCCGCGCGGGCGAGCCGGTCCTGGACGCGTTGAAAACGCTGGCCATCTACGAACCACTCGACCTCGACATCCTCACCGACCTCGTGGGCGCGGACGCCGTCGACGCCGCCGAGATCGCCGGCCTGATCCGCATCAGCCACGACGGCTGGCCGAGCAACGCTCGGTTCAGCCATCCGCTCCTCGGTGAAGTCGTCCGCCGCCAGATCGGCACGGCCGCGGCCCGCAAGCTGCGGGGGCGCATCGTCGAGATGTTGCGCGAGCGGAGTCTCGGCACCGCCGCCGACCGGATCCGGTTGGCGCAGTTGTGCGTCGACAGCAACCAGCCGATCGACACCGAACTGTTGGTCACGGCCGCGAAAGACGCTGTCGCGCTGTCCAATCTGCCGTTGGGTGAACGACTCGCGCGCGCCGCCAACGACCGCGGCGGCGGGCTGGCGGCGGCCGAACTGCTCTCCCGCGCCCTGCTGTGGCAGGGACGGCCGCTCGAGGCCGAGGAGATCCTGGCCGGCTTCGACCCCGACCAACTCGATCAACTCCAGCTCGTCCAGTGGGGCATTCCCCGCGCCAGCCTGTTGTTCTGGTCGCTGCGCGATGCCGACCGCGCCCGCAAACTGATGGACCTGCTCGGCGCCCGGGTCGAGCATCCCGCACTGCGCCTGGTCCTCGATGCGGTGAACGCCGCCATGGCGGTGCACGAGGGCCATCTCGCCGACGGCATCGAGGCCGCCGAACGTGTGCTCGCCGACCCGAACTCCCCCGGGCACGCCGTCGACTTCGCCGCGTTCGCCGCGGGACTGGCGATGCCGGTGGCCGGGCGTGGCGCCGACTACGCGCCGATCGCCGCCCGAAGCCGAGCCCAGCGCAAAGCCAGCGACGGCATGATTCGCGCGATGGTCCGCTACTGCGATGTGCTGGCGCTGACCATCATCGGCGAATTCGACCTCGCCGAGCAGCGCGCCACCGAAAGCTCCGAATTCTCTTCCGCGGGACAGTTCGCCGGCTGGGCGATCGCCAAGATAGCCGTCGGCGTCGTCTCCACCTACCGCGGCCGGTACCGCGAGGCGATCGCCGCGTTCGAGCAAGCACTGGCGGCGCTCGACGCCGAGGCCGCCCTACCGTGGCAGCTACCGGCACGGCTGCTGCTCGTCCGCGCCTACGCGTCGGTCGGCGACGCGCAACAGGCCGAGCGGGTCCTGCTCGAGGCGGAGGAACACACCGGGCCGCACATGGCACTGCACGAACCGCAGCGCATGATCGCCCGCGCCTGGCTGGCGGCCGCGACCCACAACCAGCACTCCGCGGTCGAACTGGCCCGCAAGGCCGCCGAAATGGCCCACAGCACAGGGCAATACGCGCTGGAGGCGGAAGCCCTGCACTATGCCGTCCGATTCGGCGACCGCACGCTGGCCGCGCGGCTGCACACGCTGGCCGGCCGCGTACAAGGTCCCGTGGCCGGGATCTACGCCCGCCACGCCGCCGCCTTCGGCCACTCCGACGTCAACGCGCTGGCCGCGGTCAGTGTCGAGTTCGAAACCGCCGGATTGTTGCCTGCCGCAGCCGATTCCGCCGCACAGCGGGTCCCCATGCACGACCGAGCGGCACAGCGCCTGCTGAGTGCGCAAGCCGCGGCGCGCGCCCTCGAACTGGCCGCCCGGTGCGACGGGGCGGTCACCCCGGCCATCGTGTCCGCCGCCCAGCCCTTGCCGATCACCGCACGCGAACGAGAGATCACCGCGCTCATCGCGCGCGGACTGTCCAATCGCGAGATCGCCGAGCGGCTAAGCGTCTCGGTGCGCACCGTCGAGGGCCACATCTACCGGGCCTGCTTCAAACTCGGCGCCGCCGACCGCGACCAACTCGCCTCCATGATCTGGCGGGACGACAACCGCTAGGCCGCACGTCTCGCCGGGCAAAAGCCTTGGCGCACACCGGTCGGCGAAACCGTTCAGGGGTTGACAAAGCACCGTCGGCACGTCACCTTTGTCCGATGGTAACGTTACCAGAGCCGGAAGGTGACGCTTCGGCGCCGGGTGAGCGGCGTCGGTGGCCGACGATGGCGGATGTGGCGCGGCGCTCCGGCGCCTCGCTGATGACCGTGTCGCGGGTGGTGAACGGTGAACCCGGCGTTCGGGAGGAAACCGCGCAGCGGGTCCGGTCGGCCATCGACGAGCTGGGCTTCCGGCGTAACGACGGGGCGCGAATTCTCCGGCAGGGCAACGCAACCGCGAGTATCGGCCTGGTCATGGAGGACCTGACCGGTCCTCTCTACAGCACCGTCATGGCCGCCGTCGAGCAGGTGGCCCGGGAACGGGACTACCTGTTGCTGGCCGGATCGGCGCAGGGCGATTCCGCGCGCGCCGCGAAACTCACGAGCGCGTTCCTCGCCCGCCGGGTGGACGGGCTGATCGTCGCGGCCAGTCTGGCCGGTGAGGTGGCGCTGGAAGCCGAGCTGGCACCGGAAACCAAGTGCGTCTTCGTCGATCGGCCGAGTTCGAGTGCGAAGTTCGATTCGGTGGTGTCCGACAACGAAGGCGGCGTGCGGCTGGCCGTGGCGCATCTGGTCGCGGCGGGCCATCGCAGGATCGGTTATCTCGGCGACGACGAGCGGTTCTGGACGGCAGGCCGTCGCCGCGACGGCTTTCTCGCGGCGATCCGCGAGCACGGTCTGGACGCGACGAACCTCGTCGGCATGGGTTTGCACGAACCGAGCAGTCAAGCCGAGATCTGGCAGCGGTGGGCCGGGGGGCCCGATCCGGTCACGGCCGTGGTCACCGGAAACAACCGGGCGACGCTGGCGCTCATCCGGCATCTGCGCACCGCTCCCGAATTGTCGGTCGCCTACGTCGGATTCGACGAATTCGACCTTGCCGATCTGCTGAGCCCCGCCGTCACCACGGTCGCCCAGGACGCCGAGCGCATGGGGGTGCGGGCGGCCGAAATGCTGTTCGACCGCATCGGCGGGCTGACCGACGGCCCGCGTCAGGTCGTCGTCCCGGCTCGGCTGATCGTCCGGGAGTCGGGACACCTCAGGCGATGAGTCACCCGGCCGGGCAGCCGATTTCGCACATTTCTCGTCGAACACAGATCAAAGGAGATTCCGTGACCCACCCGAAGGCGCGCCTGCGCCGCTACTCACCCCTGGTCGTGCTGGCCGGCGTTCTGCTGGCCACCGGCTGCCACACCGGCGAGTCCACCGCGGGCTCGGCCGGCGGCGACTCGGCGATCCCGGACAACGCCGCGATCGTGCACGCCGTGCAGAGCGATCCGGCGCTGGCCGGCGAGGTGCCCGCGGCGATCAAGGGCAAGGGCACGCTGTCGGTCGGCTCGAATGTGCAGTCGCCGCCGAACAACTTCTATGGCGCGGATGGCAAGAAGGCCGTCGGGTTCGAGGTCGACCTCATCACGGCCGCCGCGAAGAAGCTCGGTCTCGACGTCGCCTACAGCGACATGTCCTTCGATTCGCTGATCACCGGTCTGCAAACCGGACGCATCGACGCGACCATCGCGGGCATGAACGACACGAAGGAACGCCAGCAGAAGATCGACTTCGTGGACTACTTCACCTCGGGCATCACCATGATGGTGGCCAAGGGCAACCCCGAGAAGATCCGCACCGTGGATGACCTGTGCGGCAAGGCCATCGCGGTGGTGACCGGCACCAGCCAGCAGGAGTTCGCCCAGTCGCAGAGCGCGAAATGTACGGCGGCGGGCAAGCCGGCCCTCACCGTCACCGACACCAGCAGCGACGCGCAGAACCAGCAGCAGTTGCGGTCCGGCCGAATCGCGGTGATCCTCAACGACCTACCGTCCGCGGCGTATATCTCCCGCACGGCCGGCGACGGAAAGTTCTTCGAGACGGTCGATCAGGCACCCATCAACGGCGGTCCGTACGGGATCGGTCTGGCCAAGGAGAACAAGGCGCTGACCCAGGCACTGCGGAAAGCATTGCAATCCCTCGTCGATGACGGGACCTACACCAAGATCCTCACCGCCTGGCAGATCGGCTCGGGTGCGCTGCAGCAGGTAACCGTCAATGCAGGCTGACATTTCCGCGAACCGCGACCAGGAGCCCGCAGTCGCCCTCCTGCCCAAGGTCCCGCTGCGGCACTGGGGCCGATGGATATCCGGGGTGCTCATCCTGGTGTTGCTCGGCGCGCTCGGATACGCGATGTCGCAAGGCGAGATCGACTACGCGTCCATACCCGCGCTGCTGACCGAGCCCGTCATCCTGGAGGGCCTGGTCAATACGATTCTCCTGGCCGTCGTCGCGCAGGCGGGGGCAATCGTGCTCGGCGTGGTGATCGCGCTGCTGCGGGCCTCCCGCAATCCGGTCGCACGCTGGTTCGCCGGCGGCTACATCTGGCTGTTCCGCGGCTTGCCCGTCCTGCTGCAGATCCTGCTCTGGTTCAATCTCGCGTTCATCTTTCCGCGGATCACGATCCTGATCCCGTTCGTCGACGTCACCGTGCTCGACCAGTCGGCGAATGTGCTGATGACGGTATTCGTCGCCGCACTGCTCGGCCTCGGGCTGAACGAAAGCGCCTACATGGCCGAGATCGTGCGCGCCGGACTGAACAGCGTGGACAAGGGCCAGATCGAGGCCGCCCAGTCGATCGGCATGCCGCCGGCCACGGTGCTGCGGCGGGTGATTCTGCCGCAGGCGATGCGCGTGATCATCCCGCCGACCGGCAACGACTTCATCAACATGCTCAAGGGGACCTCGATGGCGTCGGTCATCGGCTACCTGGAGTTGATCAAGGCGGCCCAGAACCTGACCTCGCACAGCCTGAATCCGATGGAGACGCTGTTCACCGTCGCGATCTGGTACATGGTCGTGGTCAGCGTGGCCGGCGTCGGCCAGTACTTCCTCGAACGCCGGTACTCGGCGTCGGACCGATCGAACGGAAACCGGACACCGTGGCGGCGGATCGGGCGATCCCTCGGCACCCCACCGATGGTCAGGACCACCGCATGAGCGAAAGAACAACGGGCACAGCCGGATTGCCGGGAAATCAGGAGGATCCCGACGTTCTGGTCAGGGCCGTGTCGGTGCGCAAGCGGTACGGCGACGTCGAGGTGCTGAAGGGTATCGATCTCGTCGTCCGTCGAGGTCAGGTCGTTGTGCTGCTCGGTCCGTCCGGCGCGGGCAAGAGCACGTTCCTGCGCTGCGTCAACCATCTGGAGTCGATGGATTCCGGGGAGATCTGGGTCGATGGCGACCCGATCGGGTTCCGGCTGCGCGGCGGCCGGCTGCACGAGCTACGCGAGCGCGAGATCGCCAAGCAACGGGCCCAGATCGCCATGGTGTTCCAGCGGTTCAACCTGTTCCCGAATCGCACGGCGCTGGAGAACGTGATCGAGGGACCGGTCAGGGTCAAGGGCACGCCGCCGGCGCAGGCGCGGCAGCAGGGGAAGGACCTGCTCGACCGCGTGGGGCTCGCCGACAAAGTCGATGAGTATCCCGGCCGGCTCTCCGGCGGACAGCAGCAGCGAGTGGCGATCGCCAGGGCATTGGCCATGCGGCCCAAGCTGATCCTGTTCGACGAGCCGACCAGCGCGCTCGATCCGGAACTGGTCGGCGAGGTGCTCAGCGTGATGACCGAACTCGCCAGGGCGGGCATGACCATGATCGTGGTGACCCATGAGATGTCCTTCGCGCGGGAGGTGGCCGACCAGGTGGTTTTCATCGACCAGGGGGTCGTCGTCGAGATGGGCCCGCCGGAGCAGGTGATCGGCAATCCGGCGCACAGCCGTACCCGCCAATTCCTGGCGCGGGTGCACCAGTGACCGATCCGCAGGTCGCGTACCTGGCCCAATTCCGCGAGACCGCCGGCTATCTCGATTTCGCGCGGTACGGTCCCCCGTCGCAGGCCGTGGTCGCCGCGAGCGCCGCGGCGATGCGATCCGGTGCGACGGCGGGCCCGGACACGGTCGATGATCTGATGGGCGCGACCGATCGAGCGGTCCGTGCCGCGGCGCGGCTGTCCGGCTTCGCGACTTCGTCGGTGGTGCTGGTGCCGAACACCTCGACCGGGCTGTTCCAGGCGGCGTTCGCCATCCCGCCCGGGCTCGCGACCGGCGAGGTTCTGTTGAGCGGCAACGACTTTCCGGCGAACCATTATCCCTGGGCGCGCGCCGCCCAGGCCGGTCGGTTCCGGCTGCGGGTGATCGCTCCGCCCGGCGGGCGGATGTCGCCGGAGGTGGTCCGGGCAGAATTGCGGCCCGATACCACGGCGGTGTCGATCAGCGCGGTCGACTTCGCCACCGGCTATCGGGCCGACCTCGCCGGTATCCGGGAGGTCATCGGCGAGCGGCTGCTGATCGTCGACGGCATCCAGGGGTTCGGGGTGACCACCCAACCGTGGCAGGTGTGCGACATTCTCGTGGTCGGTGGACAGAAATGGCTGCGCGCCGGGTGGGGCACCGGATTTCTCGCGCTGTCGGATCGAGCACTGGAACGAGTCGATCCGCTGTTGTCGGGGTGGACCGGTGCCGTAGATCCCACTCGCTATGACGGGCTGATCCACCCGCAGGCGCACGGCGCCGCGCGATTCTCCCTCACCAATCTCAGCCCGGTCGATCATGCCGCCTTCGCCGCCGCGCTCGAGCTGGTCGAATCCGTCGGTCCGGCCTGGATCGAACATCGCGTCGGCGAACGTCTCGGCGCGCTGCACGAGGCGCTACTCCCCTTCGATCCGCTGATCCGCTCCGCGGTCGGCCCCGAACATCGTTCCGGGATCCTGTCTTTCGCGCTCCCCGATCACCAACCGGCACAACTCGGCAAGCGTCTGGCGGCCGCGGGTGTCACCGCCACCGTGCACGCCGAGGCCGTGCGTCTGTCCGTCCACGCGACTACCACCGACGCCGCTATCGACGCGGTCACCACCACGATCCGGGAGTCACGTCGGCAGAGGACGTGGTGACGGCATCGGCGATCACCTGCTCGGCTCGGCGCCGCCCTCACTTCCTGGGGCACGGCCCCGCGTCAACACTTCGACCGAAGGTGCTCGGAGCAGGGAGTTTCGGGCGACGTCATGGCGAACCGTGTTGATCAGCAGCCGATTACCCTGATCCTTGCCGACGCAGGACGTAACGGCCAACGGCGCACCTCGATGTGCTGCTTGCATACCGAATGGTGGCGGCTCGAAACTGGAGGGGATCTCATGCGGATCACATCACTGCTGGTCGCCGGGTGCGCGGCGGGCGTCGTCATCGCCGCCGGCGGTTGCGACTCGAATTCGGCGCCCGGACCGGCGCCCACCCGAACCCCGCTGCCCTCAGCGCAAACCGAGCCGTCCACGCAGCCGGGGCGCACGAGTGAGACCGGCGTGCCCGAGGCGACCGGCGCGCCCAACGTCCCCGGCGTGCCCGGCCCCGGTGTACCCGATCCCGGCGTGCCCGCGACCAAAACCGCTGTCGCGGATCCGGCGCCGCCCGCCGATGCCGCGCCGCCCGCCGATGCCGCACCGGCGAAGTGCGTGACCGCCCAACTCCGCCTGGACAAGGGAGTCGGCGGCCAGGTGGGCGGGACCTGGTTCCTGAGATTCATCAACTCCAGCTCGCGAACCTGTGTCCTGCAAGGATTCCCGGGCGTCTCGCAAACCAACGGCCCCACCGGTGAACCGGTCGGCGAGCCCGCCACCCGGGACCAGGGCCCGCAGGCGCCGAAACCGGCCCCGGTCACGCTCGCACCGGGCGGTGCGGCGCAATTCGAGTTCATCTCCTATCCCAAGCAGATCAACGAGTGCGCGGCCCTGCGCACCGACACCCTGCGCGTCTACCCGCCCGACAACACCGAATCCCTCTGGCTGCCCTGGGACAACCTGATCTGCCCCAGCCCTCAGCACATGCTCGTCGTCCGGGCGATCACACCGCTGTAGGCGTGCTTCCCGGTCCGTCCTCGAACCCCGAACCGGCCGCTGTGCCGCCGGCGCGAGGTGGCTAGACCACGGACTGATGGAACTGCCAGGCGTCGGCGACGATGTCGGTCAGGTCGGGGCGTTGGGGTTTCCAGCCGAGCTCGCGGTGTGCTTTTTCGCTGGACGCGATGGATACGGCGGGGTCGCCGGGGCGGCGGGCTTCGACGCGGACCGGGAAGTCGACGCCGGTGACGGCGCGGACGGTGTCGAGCACCTGCCGGTTCGAATGTCCTTGCCCGTTACCGAGATTGAAGATGTCGCGGCGGCCGGGCGTGACGGCGTCGAGGGCGAGCAGGTGCGCTGCGGCGAGATCGGCGACATGGATGTAGTCGCGGATGCAGGTGCCGTCGGGGGTCGGATAGTCGGTGCCGAAGAGGGTGAAGGTGTCGCGTTGCCCGCCTGCGGCCTGGAGCAGGATCGGTATCAGGTGCGATTCCGGATCGTGACGCTCACCCAGGTGGGCCCCACTGCTCGCGCGGACGGCGCCGGCGGCGTTGAAGTAGCGCAGGGTGGCCGCACCGAGCGTGGCCGAGGCGCCGCAGGCACCGGCGATGAGCTGGTCGACGGTGGCTTTGGTTGCGGCGTAAGGGTTCCGGGGGCGGACCTCGGCGTTCTCGTCGAACGCGGTGGTGCCGTCGCCGGTGTACATCGAACCGGTGCTGGAGAAGATCAGCCGCGGCACATCGGCGGCCCGGATCGCGCGCAGCAGCGCGAGGGAACCTTCGATGTTGTTGTGCCAGTACTTGTCCGGGTCGCTCACCGACTCGGCGACCTCGATGCTGGCGGCGAAGTGCAACACCCCGTCGAACCGGGCGGCCGGGGTCAGAACGTCGGCGACCTGATGCACCGACATCTCGTGGAACCGCGCGCCGGGGGGCAGATTGCCGGCGAAACCGGTGGACAGGTTGTCCAGGATTTCGACCTCGTGTCCGGCTTCGACAAGCTGGTGGGCCACAACCGAGCCGATATAACCGGCGCCGCCGGTAACAAGCACCTTCACTGTGGTCGAATCCTCCTGGAGTGCGGTCCGAACGATGGCTGACCGACATCCTCTCACCGATCATTCGACAGTGTCGCGACGCCGATTTCCGCGCCGTCGGGTTCGACAACCTCGACTCCCACAGCCGGCACCCGAGCCGAGACCAGGGCGGTTCGGCCTTGCTGAACGACGGGCATCCGGCCGAATTCGAGCCGCCGTGCCCCCTGAACCTTGGCTATGGACGGGCACCACCTGTCCGTTATGATGGCGAAACCAGTGCGTACGAGGTCGGGTGGGGAGTTCTATAGGTGCGGCATTCACCAAGTTCGACCGAGTATCGAACCCCCATGCCCACAGCTGCGAGCGCCCGCGGGTTGCTGCGCCGACGCCCTGTTTCCGTGTTCCGTCGTAGAAGGACCAGCCGATGGCAGACCCCAGCGAATTCGACCGCCTGACCAAGGCCGCCAAGGACAACTACATCCGGCTGGAACCGCAGGCCGCACAGGACTGCGCCAAGATGTGCGGTCAGATGATCACCGAGCTCGACAAGGCGATCAACGATGCCGACCACCTCGCCACCGTTCAGGGCTTCGGCACCAACCTGCAGAACGCGACAGACCTCGCCAAGCGCTACAACGACCGGGCGAACAACGGCGACTCCTCGCTGAAGTACGCGCTGACGAAGCACCGCGAGGTGGTCAACGACATGCTGGAGACCTTCATCGCGGCCGGCCACGCGTACCTGAAAAATGAGCACGCCACCACGGCCGAGATTTCCACCTACGATTCGGCAGTGGCCGCCTTCCGGCCGAAGAAGCCGTAGGATTCCAGCTGTCCATGGAGGTAGCCAATGGGTGACTCGCCACCGCCGAGGAAGCCGAAGTCGTACAACCTGAACGAGTTCAAGCCGAAGGACGGGAACGTACCCAAGAGTACGGTGCTGGGCACCGACGACAAGGTCGGGACCGAGACCGGCGAGATCGCTTGGGAGACATACGGCAAAGACCTGGAAACCCTCGTCGCCTATCGTGATTCGATCAACTCCACGTCGGTGCGTGGGATGGCGACGAACTGGCGCAATCACGGCAACGCGCTGCAAGCGCTCGCCGGCAAATTCTCGAACGAGGTCAAGGCGAAGATCCACGATTCGTGGGATTCCGGTGGCGGTCGCAGCGCGTCGGCGGCGGTACAGCGCTACGCCGATCAACTCTCGGTCCTGCCCACGGTCATCAACGCGGTCGCGCACAGTCTGGACTATTCGGCGGAAGTCCTGGACAACACGCGAAACAACATTCCGGACGCCAAGGGCAACCTGGTCAACGGGCAGTCGATCATCAAAACCTCCGGCGATTACGAGACCGACCAGACGCGCGCGCAGATGAAGCAGTTGCTCACCCAGCGCGCCAACGACGTCATGAACCAGATCTTCGTTCCCGGCGGGAAATCCGCGGATGGGTCCATGCCGACCTTCCCGCTCCCCCAGCCGGTGACGACCGGGCTCCCGGACCCGCGGTCGCCGCACCAGACCCCCGGCCCACCCGGACCTCCTGGGCCGCCCGGACCGCCCGGACTGCAGAAGAGCCAGCTCCAGGACCAGAAGCTCCAGGCACAAGCGGAAAAGCAGCGCCAAGAGGCCGAGGCGCAGCGCAAGGCTCTAGAGGAGCAGATGGCGAAGGCGCGCGCGGACCAGGAGCTGCGCGCCCAGCAACAGCAGAAGCAGGCGCAGCAACAGGCCGCTCAGCAGGCTCAGCAACAGGCGGCTCAGCAGGTCGCACAGCAGGCGCAGCAGATCGGCCAGCAGCTCGCGCAGGCCGCCCAGCAGATGGGCTCGCAACTGGCCAGTGCGGCACAGCAGGCCGCGCAGCAGGCCGGCCTGGCCGGCCTGCCCGGCATCCCGAGCCTGAAGGACCTGGAGGAGCAGGCGAAGAAGGCGATGGGAACCGCCGCGTCCAAGGGCGCGGGCCCCGGTCCCGGTGGCGCACCGAAAACCACCGGTGTCAATCAGAATTTGGACAAAGCGTCCAAGTTGTTCCCGCGCGCCGAGGCGACGACGACCAGCGCCGCGACCGGCGCGCGGGCCGGCCTCGCGTCGAGCGCGGGAATGGGCATGGGTCCCGGCCCCGGCCCCGGCGCCCAGGGTCAGCAGAAGGAGCACAAGCGAGCCGACTACCTCGATTCGACCGAGCACATCGAAGAGGCGATCGGTGAGGCTCCGGTGACGTCCAAGCCGGTCGTCGAGCGATGACCGTATACCGGGGACGGCTGACGTCGCTCGAACTGGTGGTGCTGTGGGAGCTGATGTCGGACGACGTCCTGCCGTTCCCGCTGACGCACTGGCCGACCCACCAGTACGAGGACGACTACTACCAGGCGAAAAAGGAGACCGCGGAACGGCTGCTGGCGATTCTTCCGGAGGACTCGCAACAGCTGTGGGAGGCCGTCGTCAAACCGGACATCGTCATCTGGGCGGCGGGTGAGGCGCCCGACGACGAGACGGACATGTCCGCGGTGACGCGCGTTGTCGGCCTGCGACGCGAAGGCTTCGCGGTGGTCCTGGTCCAGGAGCCCGGCGAGACCATCGAGCGCGGTGGTGACATCCACGTCTACGAAACCGATGTCCCCGGGCTGGCGAAGGCGGTAATCGACCAGCTGCCGAAGGTCGACGCCGGGCGGCGGGGCGAAATCCCGATCCTCTCGGAGAAGCCGGACGGCCTGGACTACAGCTACGGCTCCTCGCAGGTGCTCGAGGCGGCCGAGTCGCCGGAACAGCGCTCCGACCAGTGGCGCAACGCGCGCACGACCCAGCTCGGCGAGCTGAAGATCGAGCCGGGCAGCGGGGTGCACTGGATCCAAGACCGCCGCGGCTACCTGCTGCGCTGGCGCGACCTCGCCGATGACGGCCGCTACGTCATCGAGCCCAAACCGAATCCGATCGCGGTACCGGTGGACGGCAGCGCGTTCGAGCGACTCGTCAACCAGCGAGTCGTCGAACTGGTCCGCCGGATCCGGGAGAACCGGCCCACCGAACGCGAATTCCGAGTCGTCTGACCATGGTCGCCGCCGCCGCAGAAATACTGTGATGCTGGACGAGATGGCCCGTGACACTCTCGATTTCGTGCTCGAGACGCAGTTCTACGAGCACCGCCTGCCCGGCCTCGGCGCGGTCGTCGAAGTGGGCGATCAGCGGTGGGAGCTCGCGCTTGGTGTCTCGGATCTGAGCACCGGCGAATCGTTCCGGATCGGCGACCACTATCGCATCGGCTGCGTCACGAAGTCGTTCACCGCGACGGCCGTTCTCCAGCAGATCGACCGGGGGCGGCTCGGTTTCGACGACACGCTCGAATCGTTCGTCCCGGGAATTCCGAACGGTGAGCGCATCACGATCGAGCAGCTCCTCAATATGTCCTCCGGTGTCGCCAACTTCGTCGGCCTGCCGGATTGGCTGCCGACCCGCGACGAGCTGTCCTTCGACACTCCGGACGCGGACTGGCCGCAAGCGCGCAAGGTCGACCTGATGCGAAGCGGCCCTGCGGCTTTCGAGCCGGGGACGAAGGCCGACTACTGCGACAGCAACTACATCCTGCTCGGTCTCGTGCTCGAACGGGTGACCGGAGAACGCGCCGCCGACGTGCTCAATGACCAGGTCGTCGCCGCGCTGCCCGGTCTGACCAGCACCGAATTCCCCTCGGTCGCAAAGCTTCCGGAACCGCGTCCGACGATCTACACGCGCATGCCCGACGGCCGCACGCTGCGCGAGCTCGGCGACATGAACCCCAATGTCCTGTGGACCACCGGTGGGATGATCTCCACGGTCGACGACCTCCTGATCTGGGTGCGCGAGCTCGCCGATGGCACGCTGCTGTCCGCGGCGTCGCAGCGTGCGCGCTTGACGCCGATACAGCTGGACCGCCGCCGCGCCTTTCATCGATACGGGCTCGGGGTGCAGCGGCTCGGCGCGCTGCTCGGCCACAACAGCATCATGCCCGGTTCGTCGTGCGCGGTGTACCGCTATCCCGCCGAGGACGCGTCGATCGCGGTCGTCACCAACATGTCCGCGAACGTGGACGCGATCAGCATGGAGATCGCCCTCGAGCTGACGCGGGCGCTGTATCCGAGATTCGTCGATGGCTGAGCCGGTCCGCCCGGCGGCCGAGCCGATCGCGATCGTCGGCATCGGGTGCCGCTTTCCGGGCGGCATCGCCTCGCCGGCCGATCTCTGGCACTTCGCCACCGCGGGCCGCAGTGCCACTTCGGCATTCCCGACCGACCGGGGCTGGGATCGGAGCAGGCTGCCGGCCTCGCTCACCTCCCGGCACGGCAACTTCCTGGACGCGGCGGGCGCGTTCGACGCGGGGCTGTTCGGCATCGGCCCGAGCGAGGCGCTGGCGATGGAACCACAGCAGCGGCTGCTGCTCGAAACATCGTGGGAAGCCTTGGAACGCGGCGGCATCGATCCGTTATCGCTCGCCGGCTCCGAAACCGGGGTCTATTTCGGCGTCGCCGCGCTGGAATACGGCGGCCGGGTCGCCGCCGACGGCATGGGTTTGGGGGGCCACCTCACCACCGGCACCGCGCCCGCCGTCGCATCCGGGCGGGTCGCGTACACCCTCGGGCTGGCGGGTCCGGCGATCAGCGTGGACACCGCCTGCTCCTCCTCGCTGGTCGCGATCCACCTCGCGGCCCAGGGCTTGCGGGCCGGTGACTGCACGCTCGCGCTGGCCGGTGGCGCGACGGTGCTGAGCTCACCGAGCGCCATCATCGAGCTGGCCGAACTCGGCGCGCTCGCCGAAGACGGCCGGTGCAAGCCGTTCTCGGCCGCGGCCGACGGCTTCGGGATCGGCGAAGGCGTGGGCGTCCTGGTCCTGGAACGACTCTCCGACGCTCGCCGGCACGATCACCCGGTGCTCGCGCTGCTGCGCGGATCGGCGATCAATCAGGACGGCGCGTCGAGCGGACTGACGGTACCGAGCGGCCCCGCGCAGGAACGGGTCATCCGCAAGGCGCTCGCCGACGCGGGGCTCACACCCGCCGACATCGATGTCGTGGAGGCGCACGGCACCGGAACGACGGTCGGCGACCCGATCGAGGCCACCGCACTGATCGCGACCTACGGCGAAACCCGCACGGCCGCAATGCCGCTGCTGATCGGGTCGGTGAAGTCGAACATCGGTCACGCGCAGACCGCGGCGGGCGTCGCCGGGGTGATCAAGATGGTCGAGGCCATGCGGCAGGGGACGATTCCGCCGACGCTGCAGGTCGATCGGCTGACCAGCGCGGTCGACTGGTCGAGCGGAGCGGTGCGGGTCGTCGCCGAGCCGACCGCGTGGCCGGTGAACTCCCCGATCCGGCGCGCGGGTGTCTCGGCGTTCGGCATCAGCGGCACCAACGCCCACGTGATCCTCGAACAGGCGCCGCGCGGTCCCGCGCCGGCGATGCGGCCCGGACCACCCGCCGTGGTCCCGCTCGCGCTGTCGGCGCAGACCGGAAAGGCGTTGGCGGAGCAGGCGTCCCGGCTGCTGACCGTGCTGGACCAGGAGCCGGTGGATCTCGCGTGGTCGCTGGCCACCGGCCGGGCAAGCCTCGCCTGCCGGGCCGTCGTCGTCGGCGCTGACCGCGACGAACTGCGCGCGGGCCTGACCGCGCTGGCCGAGGGCCGAGCCGCCGAGAACGTCGTTATCCCCGGCCGACCCGGCGGGGGCACGGTGTTCGTGTTCCCCGGCCAAGGGTCGCAGTGGGTGGGGATGGCGACCGAATTGCTGGACACCGCACCGGCATTCGCCGAACATATCGACGAATGCGCCGCCGTGTTCGCGGACCTGGTCGACTGGTCGCTGCTCGACGTGCTGCGGCACCGGCCGGGCGCGCCCGGCCTCGATCGGGTCGATGTGGTGCAGCCGGTCCTGTTCGCCGTGATGACCTCGCTGGCCCGCCTGTGGCGGTCGGTCGGCGTCGAACCTGCCGCGGTCGTCGGTCATTCGCAGGGCGAGATCGCGGCCGCCTACGTCGCCGGGGTGCTGCCGCTGGCCGACGCCGCACGCGTCGTCGTCGCCCGCAGCCGCGCGCTCGTCGCCATCGCCGGCCGGGGCGGGATGGTGTCGATTCCGCGCCCGCTCGACGAGGTCGGCATACTGCTCGAAAAGTGGCCCGGCCGACTGAGTGTCGCGGCATTCAACGGACCGCGCGCGACCGTGGTGTCCGGCGAGGCGGCCGCGATCACGGAACTGATCGCGCACGGCGAGGCCAACGACCTCGGCATCAAACGGATTCCCGTGGACTACGCCGCGCACTCGGACCAGGTCGATGCGATCGGCGCCGAGTTGCGGTCGGCCCTCGCCGGAATTGGAACGGCCGCCGGGCACCAGGCGTCGGTGCCGTTCTTCTCGACGGTCACCGGCGGCCTGCTCGAGCCGGCCGCGATCGACGCCGCATACTGGTTCGAAAACCTCAGGCGGCCGGTGCGATTCGAGGCGGCGGTGCGCGCCGCCTACGAACACGGGTACCGCGATTTCGTCGAGGTGAGCCCACACCCGGTGCTGACCGTGGGCATCGAGGAAACGCTCGACACCGGCGAGGTGACGGTGGTCGAGACCGTGCGGCGCGACCAGGGCGGCCTGCGCCGCTTCCTTCGCGCCGCGGCGCACGTTGTTCCCTCGTGGCGGACTTATCTCGAAGCGCTGCGACCACGACGAGTCGATCTGCCGGTATATCCGTTCCAGCACAACCGATTCTGGCTCGCGCCCGACGCGGGCGGAGCCGGTGCCGTGCACCCGTTCATCGACGCGGTGGTCGAACATCTGGAGTCGGGCGAAGTGACGTTCGCCGGCGAGGTATCCGTCGACCGCCAGCCCTGGCTCGCGGACCACACCATCGCCGGAACGGTCCTGTTCCCCGGCGTCGCGATGGTCGAGCTCGTCCTGTCGATCGGCGCGCGGGTCGGCTGTCCCCGGCTGTCCGAACTCGTTCTGCACGCGCCGCTCGTCGTCGCCGAAAGCGCTGCGGCGCAGCTGCAAACCATCGTCGGTCCGGCCGAATCCTCGGGCTGGCGGCCGGTCCGGTGCTATACGCGCACCGACGATTCGGCGCGCTGGACGTTGCACGCCGCCGGTGCCGTGTCCACCCGCCCGCGCTCGGCCTCGCCTGCCGCCGCACCGGCGTGGCCGCCGAAAGACGCCGCACCGGTCGACATTGCCGATTTCTACGATCGATGCGCGGCCCGCGGCTACGAATACGGCCCAGCGTTGCGCGGGCTCCGTGCCGCGTGGGTGCGGGATGCGGAGTTCTTCGCCGAGGTCGCCGTGCCGCTCCCGTCCGGCACGGCGGGCTTCGGTCTGCATCCGGCACTGCTCGATGCCGCGCTGCACATGCTGATCGAGCCGCTTGCCACCCGCGAAACCGGAAGGGTGACAGTGCCTTTCGCCTGGGACGGGGTCGAGCTGTACGCGGTGGGCGCGACCGCGCTGCGGGCGCACGTGGCGATGCAGGCCGACGAGCGCGCCACGGTGACCCTGTTCGATACCGCCGGGTCCGTGGTCGCCGCCATCGACACGCTCGCGTTCCGGTCGATCGATCGACGGCAGTTGGCGAATGCTCCGGTGTACGCCATCGATTGGGCCCCGGTCCAGGTTCCGGAATCACGATCGGAACGAATCGGCCAGTCTCCCAATATATTACGATGCCGAGCGGTGCCGGTGACCGACGGCGATCTCCCCCGGGCGGTGCACGCGCGGCTGGCCGCGATCCTCGATCAGATCCAGCGGTGGCTGGCCCGCGACGACGACAGCGCGCTGGTCGTCGTCACCTGCCGGGCGGTCGCGGTGCACAGCGGCGAGGACGTGGAAGATCTCGTGCACGCATCGGTCTGGGGGCTGTTGCGGGCGGCACAGAACGAGCACCCGGGGCGAATCGCGCTCGTGGACGTCGACGATTGGGTACACCGCCGCGCGGCGATCGCGGCGGCGCTGGCCGGCGACGAACCGCAGCTCGCGTACCGACGCGGAAACATCTACGCCCCCAGGCTGGTTCGCGCCGACGTCGACATGATCGACGAACCCGAGGTGCTCGAGGCCGGGCCCTGGCAGCTGCGGACCGCCGGTACCGGCACGCTCCAGTCGGCCAATCTGCGGCTGGAGGCACCGGCCGAGCCGGATCGGGCGCTGCGGGCCGGTGAGGTCCGGATCGCGGTGCGCGCCAGCGGGCTGAACTTCCGCGACGTCGTGATCGCGCTCGGGATGTACGACGAGGCCCGGGCCGGCGTGCACGCCGAAATCGGCGCCGACGGAGCCGGTGTCGTGGTCGAGGTCGCCGACGACGTGACGACGCTCGCGCCGGGCGACCGGGTGATGGGGCTACTCGGTCCGATCGCGTCGGCCGCGGTCGTCGATCACCGGCTGGTGGTTCCGATTCCGGCGGGCATGTCGTTCGCCGAAGCCGCCGGCACACCCGCCGTGTTCCTCACCGCCTACCTCGCCCTGCGTGACCTGGCGCGACTGGCCCCGGGCGAGCGGCTGCTGGTGCATGCGGCGACCGGCGGTGTCGGCCTCGCCGCGATCGCGCTGGCCCGGCATTGGGGCGCGGAAGTCTTCGTCACGGCCAGCCCCGGCAAGCAGCACGAGCTGCGGGCGCGCGGATTCGACGACGACCACATCGGCGACTCGCGCACGCTCGAGTTCGAGCAGGTGTTCCTCGCGACCACCGCCGGCGCCGGCGTGGACGTCGTACTCGACTCGCTCGCAGGTGATTTCGTCGATGCCTCGCTGCGCTTGCTCCCCCGCGGCGGCCGGTTCATCGAGCTGGGAAAGACCGATATCCGTGCCGTGGCCGCCGTTGCGGCGGATCACCCGGGCGTGGCATACCAGGCCTTCGATGTGCTCGACGTCGGCACCGGCCGAATCCAGCAGGCGCTCGCCGACATCGCGGCGATGTTCGAGTCCGGCGTATTGCGGCCGTTGCCGGTGAGCCGCTGGGACATTCGCCGGGCGCCGGAAGCGCTGCGCTACCTCGGTCACGCGCGCCACGTCGGCAAACTGGCGCTCACGATCCCCGCCGAACGGCCGCCGGCGGGCACCGTCCTGATCACCGGTGGCACCGGCGCCATCGGCGCGCTGCTCGCGCGGCATCTGGTCAGCCGCCACGGTGTCCGAAACCTGGTGCTGCTCAGCCGCCGTGGTCTCGAGGCCCCTGGCGCGGCCCAACTGCACCGCGAGCTCAGCGCGCTCGGCGCGAGCGTTCACATCGTGACATGCGATGTCGCGCAGCGTGATTCGTTACGTGCGGCGATCGCGCGCATCGACCCGCCGTTGACCGGCGTGATCCACGCGGCCGGCGTCCTCGACGACGCGGTGATCGACACGATGACCCCGCAGCACCTCGAGACCGTGCTCCGGCCGAAGGTCGACGCCGCCTGGAATCTGCACGAGGCGACCTCGGCGTCGGAGCTGTCGATGTTCGTCTTGTGCTCCTCGATCGCGGGCAGCATCGGCCCTGCCGGTCAGGCGAACTATGCCGCGGCCAACTCATTCCTCGACGCGCTCGCGGCGCACCGGTGCCAGCTCGGCTTGCCCGCGGTCTCGCTCGGCTTCGGCTTCTGGGCCGCCGCCACCGGCATGACCGGGCATCTGCGCGAGCAGGATCGGACTCGCGTGACCCGGGGCGGGCTCGTCGCGATGTCCTCGGCCGAGGCCCTCGACCTGTTCGACGAGGCGATCGGGCTCGGCCGCCCCTTCGTCCTGCCCGCACGGCTGAACATCGCCGCCATGCGGTCGGGTGAGATCATGCCCGCGCTGGCCCGCGGCCTAGTGCGGGCGGCACCTCGAGCGGGCGCCACGCCGGGCGCACCCACCCTCGGCCGCCTCGCCGGACTCGATCCCGCCCACCGCCGCGAGCAGATCCTCGCGCTCGTCCGCTCCACCGCCGCCGCGGTACTCGGCTACGACGGCCCCGCCGCCATCGGCATCGACCAGTCCTTCAAAGACCTCGGTTTCGACTCCCTCGGTGCCGTCGAGTTCCGCAACCGCCTCCGCGCCGCCCTCGGCATCTCCCTGCCGACCACCATCGTGTTCGAATACCCTACCGCCGCAACGTTGACCGATCACCTCGACACGGCACTGGAGTGATCAGCGAATCACAAGAGGTTGGCGGCGTGGGTGGCGAGCCACATGGTGTGTTCGCGGCTGATGGCTTCCTCGGCGTCGGCTACGGCCTGTGGCCATTCTGCCTCCGTGACGTCGGTCAGGCGGCCCACCTGTAGCGCCAATTCGTTGGCGGCGGTGGCGTAGGCGGTGGTGAGGGCCGAGTATTGCTTGAGGCCGATCCAGGCGGCGCCGGCGGCGATGCACGCGGCGACGATGCCGGAGATATCCAACTCCCAGATATCGAAGGCACGCGCGCCGGCCAGCACCAGCCCGATGACCTCGGCGGCGACGAGAAACGCCTGCCAGATCAGCGTTTTCCGCTTCGCGGCCTCGGCCTTGCGCACGTACCACCGATGCTGGTCCTTGGTGCGGCCCTCGATGTAGGCGGTCTTGCGCTCGCTGAACGGAGCGTTGCGCAGCGTCGTCATCGCGTCGGTAACGTCGGGAATGTCGGCCCCGATCGCTATGCGGCTGCCGACCTTCTCCACGATCCCCGCCAACCTGGCACGCAGCTCGGCGCGGGCGGCCTCGGCGCCGAGACCGAGGAAGAAGGGGTCCGCGCCGACGGCGTACCGCCACGCCAGGGTCTTGGCCGACTCGGCCAGCGCGCGTCCAGAGTACCAATCCTGTTCCGGCCGTTGGCTGATCAGGATGACCTCCGCGATCAACGCGGCCGCGAAGCCGGCCAGCGCCACCATGGCCCACACATTGACCGTGCCGGTGGACCAGCTGAACGCGCCGCCCATCGCCGCGGCGACGGAACCGCCCAGCCGGATGATGTTCACCCGCAGGGTCAAGGCCTGGCCGCGCAGCGACGCGGCGTCCGCGCTGCGCCAGAACCCCGGCAATTCGTCATCGCTCAACCCGCTCATGCCGGCTCCTCACGCTTCCGCACGGTGCGCTGGGTCCGTGCATTCAAGTGCTGCCTCTGGTCCGTATCTCGTGTCGGCCCGGTTCGTCGCCGGAACGGGAGCCCGTTCGCGATAGGCTGGCGACCCGCGGCCATTCGTTCGGGTAAGGAAGGCATATGGCTGGACCCGAGGCGATCCGTGTCGATGCCACCACGGATCTCGCCGAAACCTTCGCGGCACAAGGCATTCCGCGCGGCCGCCCGGTGCTCGTCGTGGTCGGCGGCGCGGCGGGGATGGGCGACGAAGCCGCTTCGGCATCGATCACGCTGCTGATGACCCGGCTTGTGCCCGTGCTGGATCGGTGCGGGGCCGTGGTCGTGGACGGCGGGACCGACGCGGGCGTCATGCGACTGATGGGCGAGGTGCGCACCCGGACGCGGGCGAGCTTCCCCCTGATCGGTGTCGCCGCCGCAGGCACCGTTTGCCTGCCGGGAACCGAGCCGGTAGCCGGTACGGCCGCTGTAGAAGAGTCCCATACCCACCTGATCCTCGTCCCCGGCTGCGAGTGGGGTGACGAATCGCCGTGGCTCACCCTTGCCGCACAGGTGATCTCGGCCGAGCGCCGGTCGGTGACGCTGCTGATCAACGGCGGTGCCATCACCCTGCGCGACGCGCGCAACAGCTTGTCCGCCGGCCACCCGGTAGTAGTCCTGAACGGTTCGGGTCGCACAGCCGACGAGATCGCGCGGGCACGCACCGGCGGCACCGCGTCCGCCCCCGCCGCCGAGATCGCGAATTCCCCACTCACCCACATCATCCCACTGACCGACTATGACGCGATAACCGATGTGGTCGAACGCCTGCTCACGGCTCCGGCCGGTTGATCGGCGGCGCGCGGAACCGATAGCGGCACAGGGTATCCCGGCCGATCGTGGTCGAGTTGCCCGCTGCCGCCCGATCAATTGCCGTGCCTGCCACACAGGGGTGCCGAGTACGCCGTGCAGAGCTGACCGACCAGCAGGGGCACCGTAATCGGAACCTCGATCCCCACCTTGGCCGCGGCGTCGTCCTTCCGATACACCAGGATGGTCAGGAATCCGTCCGACTCGGTGACCGAGATATGGTGCGGGAGATCGGGTGCGAGAAGGTCCGGATGCCCGGTGACCAACCGGCGGCCGGTGGCGGTGTCGAAGATCTCGAACCCCGCGTCGCCGGCTACCACCACCGCCAGCGTGCCCTTGTCGGCGAGGGCGATTCCGACCGGGTTCCGCAGGGTCATCGGCACGGTCGACACCTGCTGCCAGCCGTCGCCGTCGGCTCGGAAGATCCGCAGCAGCCCTTCGCCGTCGGCGATGCCCGCGATCGTCGTGCCGGCGGTGAAGACGTGTGCGCCCGGCCTGCTGAGGTCGTCCGGCGCAGGCCTGGTTCGCACCCCGGTGCCCACGGTGCTCCAATCGGTGATCTGTAGGCGATCCTTCTCGTCGCGCCACAGGATTTGCCCACCGCGCTCGGTGATGCCGTAATCCACGATGCGATTCGGCGCCAGCGCGTCGATCAGTCTGCCGGTGTGGCAGTCGATCACCCCGCGCCCGGTGTCGGCAACCAGAAGTGCCTGTGTCGCAGCCTGTTTGGAGGTCTGGAAGCCAGGGTTGGGGACGTATCCGACGGGGGTGGCGGCGCACACGATGTCCGCTTCGCCGGCCAGGCCCGCCTCAGTGACGAAGACCGCGCGGGAACCGGGTTTGCGGTTGACGGAAAGGACTTCCAGACCGGCCGGGTGTACGGCGAGCACCCGCTCCGGCACAGCGCCGCGCCAGCGTCGCACCGAACCGTCCCGCAGCACGGTGGCCACGTCGCCGCCGAGGACGATCCGGCGCTCGCCGAGCGCGGTCGACACCTCGGCATTCGGCATTTGCCTTGCTCCCCAAGGCCGGTTGGCCTCGCCGCCGGTGGTCAACACCTCGATGGGCAGGTCGGCCTGGATCACCGCGATCTTCGTTTCCGTGGCGCCGATCGCGACGGCATCGAAGGCCGGGTTCTTCCTCAGGGTGAGATTGCTGTCCATGAAATGGTATTTGGGCTTGAAGCGGATACCGCCCGATGCTGTTGCGACGCCGCAGGTAGGTCCGGTCCCGATAAAACCTTCGACCTTGGTCGCCAGGCCGGCGGAGACCGTCCAGACGGTCGACGGCTTGCTGTCGTCTCGGAGATAGATCTTGTCCCGGTTGGCGCAGGCGCCGACCACCGCCGTCTGCCCGGTCTCGGCCGCAGCCATGCTCCACCCGGCATGCAATACGCGCCAGGTGTCCCGCGGTAGAAACTTCACCAGCGACGGATCGGCGCGTTGGCCTGGCGCCCATGCCATGAAGGCCGCGTCGCGATACACGACGACGAAACCGTCCGTGACGGATTCGATCTCGGTGGCGTGATTGAACTTGTCGAGGCGGCCGTCGCTGGCGACCTGCCCCGAGACCGTGGATCCGGTCATACGTACGGTACCGTCGGCAGTCACTTCCGCGAGTGCGCCGGTGAGGCCTTCGAGGGTGAGCTCCGGGGCCGAGTCGACGGCCTCCTGACTCGCGGAAGTCTCAGTGAGACTATAGCTTTCGCCCTGCGGACGCCCCAGCACCCATCGCCGTTGATCGGCGCGCACGGCGAAGCCACCCGCGTTGTCCAGGATGTCGGCGGTGCTGGCCGGTTGGTTGCTCACCGGGAGCACGCCGCCCGCTCGCAGGGCCGCGATGCCACCGGGTCCGGCGACGATCGCGACCGGGGCGTCCTGCCGGACCGCGATGCTCGACATGCCTGCCAGCTCGGTGACGGCGCCGGCGTGGTTCAGGAAGTACGACGTGCCTTGTCGCCCAGAGCTTTCCCGGGTGACGATGGCCAGCCCGCCGCCGAACGCATGCACTGTGCAACGGGATGATCGCTGCCAGTCGGCGGCCAGTTTGCGCACCTCATTGGTGGCGGTGCCGATCACCACCGGGCCGGCGTCCGAACAGCCTGCCACCCAGCGCGGGGCGACGGCGGCCACCGCGCTGAGCGCCGGAATGCTCACCCTGATGCCGAACTGCCGGCGTCCGGTCTCCAGGTCCCACCCGACGAGATAGGACTCGGGCCGATCGGCGGCATGCCCCCAGGCAAACAGCTGCGCGTCGTCGATCGAGAAGGCGACGCCCGTGCCCGGATAGCCCGCGTCGCCGCGGGGGAATTCGAAGGCGTGCTCGAGCACGGAGGTGGAATCAGCCACGGCTAGCAGGGCGGCCCGCACACTTGCGCTCGACGACGCGTCGGCCGCCTCCACCCCGAGGCGAATGCCGAGCGCCGCGGAATCCTCGGTGGCGAGCAGCGCCTGGGCGGCATTGGCCTCGGCTCTGGCCTGCACGGCTTCCCGGTCGGCGCGGACCCGGTTGGCTTCGGAACTACGCCAATTGAACAACGCCACCACGCCGGCGACGAGCGACAGCACGAGCAGGATGGACAGCGCGGAGAGGACCATCCGGGTGCGCCGCTGCCGCTGCTGCTGGAAGTCGGCCTCGGCGAGGAGCAGATCCTCGGGCCGGATGCCCGCGATCGGGGCGTAGAGTCCCACCAGGGCGGTCTCATCGGTTCCGGTGAGCGACGTCCGCAGCTCCAGCCATTTCCGCTCGGTGTCGAACAGGTCGGCGAGTGCGGCGGGCAGGGCCTCCGGCTCGGCGAACTTGCCGTCGGCCCAGGTCAGATTCACGGATTCGTCATGTCGGACAAGGTAGAGCCTCGACTTGTCCCCACCGTGGCCGAGCCAGTGCTCGATCTCGATATTCACCCACGGCGACTCGTTCGTGCCCGCGCCGAGCAGCACGATGAGCGAACGTGAATGTTCCAACGCCCGTTTGATCTCCGCGTCGAGTTCGCCGGCGACGAGCGATTGCGTGTCGAGGAACAGGGAGATCACGCCGCCGTCGGTCCGATGCCGCTTGGACAGTGCGATCAGGGCACGCTGTAGTTGGCGAGCGGCTTTGGCCGATACCGCGGATCGATAGGAAATGAAGGCGTCGTATCCGGGCTGATGCTCCCCCGGCGCCCGTTGATCGTCATTCAGCACGTCAGACTTCCCGCCGTCGCCGCGAGAATTCCGGCGTTCGTTGCCAATTCGGTGTTCGCCCCGCCGGATTTACCGATTACGGCGCGCTTGTTGTCGAGGCCTGAATAGCCGATCAGATCGGTACAGGTGGGTCCGATCACCCTGGTCGCCCGGATGGGATCCGCGGGAGTATCGATGAAAGACTGACTTTCGACTTGATAGCGCCTCGTCCAGGAGCGTGGTGCGGGATCACAGTCCTCGTTGGGCCGCAGCGAATGCACCTGGCCGGTCACCACGACTTCGCCCGCCACCCAGCGGAGGTCTTCGGCGAAGAACCACGGTTCGCTCAGTGATCCGGTGGCCACCATGTGTTCGAGTGGCCGGTCCGGATAGGTGTCCAGCTCACGCATCTGCCGTAGATCGATCACCCGCAGGTTCGCGGTCGTCCGGCAGGCCCCACCCGATCCGCCGGAGGCCATGGCCAGGTATCGGGCGTCCGGCGACACGGCGTACCCGATTTTCTGCCCATCGATCAGCACGTACTCCCGTTGTTCGCCGGTCCAGCCATATTCCGCGACGATCTCCGGGCCGTGCCGAGCGCCGCCGGAGCGGGATATGTAGCTCACATATACCGCGTCCTTGGTCGCGGCCACGACCGCAGGCGGTCGCACGTCGTCGGCATTGCGCACACCGAGCCACCGTTCATTGACTCGTTGCGCCGGTGCGGAGCGGACCTCGCGCAGGGTGGCGTCGAACTCGACGATGTCGAAACCGTCGCCTGCCCGGTAGTTCGTGCGCGCGGTGAACACCGTGTCGCCGACAACGGCCACGCCACGGCAGCCGGCGCATGGTGCGGTGGCCTGCTCACCCGCGGCGGTGACGATGCCGATGGTGCTGCTCGAAACCACCACCGCCGTATTCGCATCCCGCCAAGCGGCGGACGTACCGTTCCAACTAGCGGCCTCCGTGCGAAACGCCCCGAGCCGGCGCGTGGTCTTACCATCGGTCAGGCTCAGCCCACCCGTGCTCGACAAAATCGCGAACCCTTGGCCCGCACCCGGTTCCGGACCGCCGGGATGCTCGGCGCCGCACGCCGATATCAGCACCGCTGCGGTGAGCATGGCCAGCAATGCCCAGAGGCGGTCGCGAGTGCTCGTGGAAAATGTCAACGAATCCTGCACACGCGTCCCTTCGCGATCTGCTCGACATTTCCATCGATTCAAACACAGAAGATGCGGGCCTGTAACTAATTCGTTTGGAGTACAGCGCATTCCGGACACCACTTCTTCGTGCGGCCGAATCGGCTGTGGCACAGCATGTCTGGTAGTGCATCGGCCTGCCACCAAACGGGCGGGCGGAGATCGGCCGCCGACCCGCGACGGAGGTTTCGCGTTCCTCAGGTGAACCACCACTTGCCGCCGATGCGCACGAAGCTCTGCGGTGCGGTCGCGGTCCCCGTCGAACGCAGAAATGTAGACCGTCGCCGCACGGCCGGAGACGGACACGGCAACGCTTTCCGGACCGGAGAAATCTCGGCCTTCGTTCTTGCGTCGCATCGCATCCACCCACGTCTCGCGATCAATACTCTGGCGCAACGTCTTCGAGAACTGGGTGTCGAAAATCTCAGGATAGGCGCCGATTTGAACATTCGAATACATCGCCGCGCGCGCCGCTCTTATCGCGTCGACGTCTCCAGCAATCGAACGACGACTCCGCCTCAGTCCAGCTATCAAGAACCTGAGGTTGTCGACGAGCGAAGGTCGCGTAGCTGGGCCAGCGTCCGGATCGAAAGTCACCAGCAAATTCTCTACGTCGATTCCAGGCGAAAATGCCGACGTGGCCGGTGCGCTCAGGCGCAGGTCCGGCCGCGGTGGTTGCGTCCCAATCGAAGTCGCCGGACTCCTTGTCCCACTGCACGATTCCGTCGGTGACCGCGATGAGAAAGGTGCTTCGTTCCCGGTGCTGCTGCCAGAATTCGATTTCTTCGCCGACCCACGGCGATTTCGCCGCGCGCGGAGAGGCGAGCAGGAGAAAGTAGCGCGAGCGGTCGAGAGCGTTTCGGATTTCCCGGCCCAGATCGTCGGCCGCGGCCAGGTCCGTCTGATCCCGGAAGACGCGCAGCGCGCGCGGTCGATACCAAGGCCGGGCAAGTCTTTCCAGCGCCCGCTGCAGACCGGGCGAGAGCTCGCCGTCGGCGGCATGACTGTACGAGATGAACACGTCGATATCGTCAGCGGACACTCGCACTCCCTCGGTAGTGCTGCCCGCACAATATAATTCATCGCCCGCTCCCGTGGCCCGAATTCGAAGTCGTTGGACCGCAACGGGTTCTCGGGCCGCGCGGAGGTCAGCCGGTTTCGACCATTTCCCGCACCGCGCGGAATTCCGCGGCGAGGGCGTCGAGTGTGTAATGGGCGTTGAGTCCGCTGGGGTTGGGCAGCACCCAGATCGCGCTGTCACCGATCCGCTCGGGCTGGGGGCCGACGGTGGTGCGCGGACGGCCGAAAGCCGTGCGGTAGGCGCCGATACCGAGTACGGCCAGGACCCGAGGCCGGTACTGCTCGACCCGCTCGACCAGGGCGCGTCCGCCTGCGCGCAGTTCGTCGGCGGTCAGCTCCTCGGCCTTGGCGGTCGTGCGCGCGGCCACGTTGGTGATCCCCAAGCCCAGACCTAGCAGTTCTCCCTGTTCGTCCGGCCGCAGTTGGCGGGGCGTGAAGCCGGACCGGTGCAAGGCAGGCCAGAACCGGTTCCCCGGACGAGCGAAGTGAAGTCCGGTGGCCCCGGACCACAGGCCCGGGTTGATTCCGCAGAACAGCACCCGCAGGCCGGGCCCGATCACATCGGGAACTGTCTTGCCCTGCGCGGCGGCGAGATCCGCGGGCGACGGCCGAGCTGACGAAGCAGAAACCATCCCCGCAGTCTGCCCGGGGCCGCACAGCGGGGCCGGAGGGACCCGGCTTCCGCGCGGGATGGACGAAGTCGCCACAGTCAGGACTGGGGCTGCGGTCCCGGCTGAAATCCGAAGACGAACGAGATTACCGAATGCTCAGACTGGAATCCCGTCCGGCACTGATGGCCGGACGGGGATTTCGTACCCGGCGAGTACAGCGGCCAGCGCGGCCGGCCGGGCGGCGAACGGTGCGTGGCCGCCGGGCAGGGTGTGCACGGTGAACGGGTGGTCCGGCATGGCCGCGTCGGCTTCGGCGATCATCAGGTCTTGCATGGCGGGGGTCGCCGCGCGGTCGTCCGCGCAGCGGATGAACACGCGCGGGATGCTTCCCCACCGTTCGCGGGTCAGGGTGATCGGGGTCGTCGGGATGGATACCGGGAGATCGGGGCTCAGGGCGTGGCGCCAGCGATCGAATTCCCGGACGGGGACATCGTGGTAGTAGGTCTGCCGTAGCTCCTCGACGTAGGCGGGGTCGGGCGAGATCGGGTTGATCCGGAACGCGCCGATCTGCCCGGGATCACCCAGGATCAGGCCGCCGCCCAGGGCGGTGGCGGTCTGTTCCGGGGCGGCCAGATAGTCGGCGAAGCGCGGACGGCCCGCGGGCACGAATGCCGACAGGTACACCAGCGCGTCGACCAGTTCGGGTGCCTGCTCCGCGGCCGCGGACGCCGGTCCGCCGCCCGCGCTGTGCGCGACCAGCACGACCCGGCGATACCGGCGAACCGTGCGCAGCGCCGCCACGATATCGGCGGCGCACTCCGCCGCGGACAGGCCCGCGAGTTCCGACGCGGCCGAGCTCAGGCGGGACTGCCCGGAGTCGAGGTAGGTGTCGGGTATGGGCGCGGCAAAGCCGTGCCCGGGCAGGTCCAGGGCGAGACTGGTCGCGCCCAGTTCGGCCAGTCCGCGTTGCGTGGCCGCCCACTGCCAGGAGGCATGCCACGCGCCGTGCACGAGGACGAAGATCGTATCCATCGGACCAGTCCACCGTTCGGCCGGAGCATTATCCACCGGCATATCTCACAAGCCAGTGCGTGATACCCCAGGGATATCATCGACCCGGTGGAAGCACGCCATCTGCGCTACGCCATCGCCCTGGCCGAACATCAGCATTTCGGGCGGGCCGCCAACGCCGTCGGCATCGCGCAGCCACCACTGTCCAAACAGATCGCCGCGCTCGAGCGGGAGGTCGGGGCGCGACTGTTCGACCGCACCGCACGCGGGGTGTTTCCGACCGCGGCCGGGGAGGCGTTTCTGGCGCGGGCGCGCCGATCGCTGGCCGAAATGGCCGGGGCCGCAGCCGATGCCGGGCGGGCGGAGCGGGGCGAGATCGGCGAGTTGCGCATCGGCTTCATCGGCTCGGCGTTGCTCGAGCTGCTGCCTGCGGTGTTGAACGCGTTCGTCGCCGATCATCCGGACGTGCGCCTCGGCCTGCATGAAATGTCCACCAGCGCCAGTACTTCCGCGCTGATCGCGGGCGAGCTGGACGTGAGCATCGGGCGCGGTGCCCCGCGCGGCGCGGGTGCGGAGCGGCTGACCTCGGTCACGGTCGGCCGGGACGATCTGGTGGCCGTGGTCGGTGCCGCGCATCCCTTCGCCGGACAGCGGTCGGTCGGTATCGAGCAGTTGCGTGACGCGCAGTTGATCGTCGCCCCGTGGGACGCCGAGCCGGCCACGATGTCCAGGCTGCGGCCGCTGCTGGAACCGGGCACCGACGCCGCCGGGCGGGTGATCGAGGCCAGGGACGTGCACACGATCATCGGGCTGGCCGCGTGCGGGGTCGGGGTGGGCATGGGGCCGAGCTGTATGCGGGCGGTCGCCAGGGCGGGCGTGTGGTTCTGCGCCGTCACTCCGCGAATTCCGTTGCCGGAGTTGGTGTTGTCGTACCGGAAAACCGGCACTTCGCCGGTACTGCGGGAATTCCTGGACACCGTGCGCAGCCTCGGTCCGGCGGGGGCGAATTCCCGATTCGCTTGACCGATGTCCATTTCCCGACGTAGTTTTGAGCCTACCGGATCCCGAGCCGCTGGAAAGGGGGCGAAGTCGGATGTCGACCATCTCTGACCTGCGTCGCCTCGCCCACCGGACCGCGTGGGTTCCCGGTCGCGTAGCCCACGGCTGCTGAGCGACCCCTTCGCCGCGGGTCCGACCGTGACCCGGCACATTCCGATCTCGTCATCATCGCAGCGCGTCCACGCGCGCTGATCCGCGCACCGGTTTTCCGGGCAGCGCTATCGAATTAGAAGGCTGTGGAAATGGCAAGTTGGGCAAGCACATCGACCGATCACCGAAATGATGATGTGTCATGGTAGCGGCGCGAATCACCGTCAATGGAAAGGCGGTACCGATTTCCCCGGCGGCACCGCACACGACGGTCCTGGATTTCCTCCGGGACAGAGGTCTCACCGGAACGAAAGAAGGCTGCGCCGAGGGTGAATGCGGCGCTTGTTCGATCATGGTCGCCCGCCCGGGCATCCATCAACCCACCGACTGGGTCGCGATCAACTCGTGTCTGGTCCCGGCGGCCGCGCTCGACGGCCAGGAGATCGTCACCGCCGAAGGTCTCGCGGTCGCGGGCACACCGGTCACGCCCGCCGCACTGCATCCGGTGCAGCAGGAGATGGCCGTGCGGGGTGGATCGCAATGTGGTTACTGCACACCGGGTTTCATCTGCAGCATGGCCTCCGAGTACTACCGCCCGGACCGTTGCGCCGCCCCGGATCCGGCAGGCGCCGAGCCGGATACGGCCGAGCACGGCCCCAACGGATTCGACCTGCACGCGCTGAGCGGAAACCTGTGCCGCTGCACCGGATATCGCCCGATCCGCGACGCGGCGTATGCCGTCGGCGCGCCGGACGCGGACGACCCGCTCGCCCGACGCCGCGCGCAGTCCCCGCCCGAGCCGGTGGCCACCGACTACGCCGGCGGCGGCCGCACCTTCCGGCGACCGGCGACCCTGCTCGAAGCAGCGCGGCTGTTGCGCGAGCAACCCGGCGCGATGCTCGTCGCGGGGTGCACCGACTGGGGTGTGGAGGTGAATATCCGTGCGCGGCGGGCGGATTACGTGATCGCGATCGATCGACTCCCCGAATTGCGCGAACTGCGCGTGGAGCCGGAGCGCATCGAGATCGGGGCGGCCCTGTCGCTCACCGAGATCGAACGGCGGCTCGACGGCCGGGTACCGCTGCTCTCGGAGTTGTTCCCGCAGTTCGCCTCCCGGCTCATCCGCAACGGAGCGACGCTGGGCGGCAATCTCGGTACCGGCTCACCCATCGGCGACAGCCCGCCCGTGCTGCTCGCGCTCGGCGCCTCGCTGGTGCTCGCCGACGCCGACGGTGAGCGGGAGGTCGACCTCGCCGACTACTTCACCGGGTATCGGCGCAGCGTGCGCCGGCCGGATGAGGTGATCCGCGCCGTGCGCATCCCGGTGCCGCTGGCGCCGGTGGTGGCATTCCACAAGATTGCCAAGCGGCGCTTCGACGACATCTCCAGCGTGGCAGTGGCTTTCGCGTTGGACATCGAGAACGGGACGGTTCGGGCCGCGCGGATCGGCCTCGGTGGCGTGGCGGCAACCCCGATCCGGGCCGGCGCCACCGAGGCCGCGCTCACCGGACGGCCCTGGTCGGCGGAGACCATCGAAACCGCCGCCCGGATACTGCGCGACGAGGGCACACCGCTGGCCGATCACCGCGCCAGCGCCGAATACCGCTCCGCCATGCTCGGCCAGAGCCTGCGAAAGCTGTACGCACACACCATCAGTGAGGTCGAGTCATGAGTCAGCTGGCCCAGCGACCGGAGAATCCCGTCGTCGGCGTCCCGATGCCGCACGAGAGCGCGGCCCTGCACGTCACCGGCGCCGCGCTGTACACCGACGACCTGGTGCACCGCACCAAGGACGCGCTGCACGCCTACCCGGTGCAGGTCATGCACGCACACGGCCGGATCACCGCGCTGCACACCGAGCCCGCCCTGTCCGTACCCGGGGTGGTGCGGGTGCTCACGGCCGCCGATGTGCCGGGCGTCAACGATGCCGGGATGAAACACGACGAGCCGCTGTTCCCGGACACCGTCATGTTCTACGGGCACGCGGTGTGCTGGGTACTCGGCGAGACGCTGGAGGCCGCCAGGCTGGGCGCGGCCGCCGTCGTGGTGGAATTGGACGAACAACCGGCGCTGATCACGCTGGCCGAGGCCATCGCGGCCGAGAGTTTTCACGGGGCCAGGCCCACCATGCACTGCGGTGACGTGGACGCCGGTTTCGCCGAGTCGGCGCACGTGTTCAGCGGTGAATTCCAGTTCGGCGATCAGGAGCATTTCTATCTGGAGACGCACGCCGCGCTGGCCCACGTCGACGAGGGCGGGCAGGTGTTCGTCCAGAGCAGCACCCAGCATCCGTCCGAGACCCAGGAAATCGTCGCGCACGTGCTCGGCCTGCACAGCCACGCGGTCACCGTGCAGTGCCTGCGGATGGGTGGCGGCTTCGGCGGCAAGGAGATGCAGCCGCACGGTTTCGCGGCGATCGCCGCGCTCGGCGCCGTCCACACCGGACGCCCGGTTCGCCTGCGGCTCAACCGGACTCAGGATATGACCATGTCCGGCAAGCGGCACGGATTCCATGCCGAGTGGCGGGTCGGGTTCGATGCCGACGGGCGGCTGCTGGCGCTGGCGGCGACCCTGACCGCGGACGGCGGCTGGAGTCTGGACCTGTCCGAGCCGGTCCTGGCCCGCGCCCTGTGTCACATCGACAACGTCTACTGGATCCCCAACGCGCGGATCGCCGGTCGCATCGCGAAGACCAACAAGGTGTCCAACACCGCGTTTCGCGGTTTCGGCGGCCCACAGGGCATGCTCGTCATCGAGGACATCCTGGGCCGGTGCGCACCCCTGCTCGGCCTGGATCCGGCCGAGTTGCGCGAGCGCAACTTCTACCGGCCGGGCCAGCACACGCCTTACGGGCAGGAAGTCCTTGGCGCCGAACGCATTTCGAGGACCTGGCGGGAGGTGCACGAGCAGGGCGACCTCGCCCGGCGCCGACAGGAGATCGCGGAATTCAACGCGGCCCACCCGCACACCAAGCGCGCCTTGGCGGTCACCGGGGTCAAGTTCGGCATCTCGTTCAACCTCACCGCCTTCAACCAGGGCGGCGCCCTGGTACTGATCTACAAGGACGGGTCGGTGCTGATCAATCACGGTGGCACCGAGATGGGCCAGGGGCTGCACACCAAGATGCTCCAGGTCGCCGCGACCACGCTGGGCATACCGCTGCACAAGGTGCGCCTGGCGCCGACCCGGACCGACAAGGTGCCCAACACCTCGGCTACCGCGGCCAGCGCCGGCGCCGATCTCAACGGCGCCGCGGTGAAGAATGCCTGCGAACAACTGCGGGCGCGGTTGGTGCAGGTGGCCGCAGGGCAGCTGGGCGCCGACGCGGCGGATGTCCGCATCGCCGCGGGCATCGCGCGGTCGCTCGGCAGTGACCGGGAGTTGGACTGGGATGCCTTGGTCGGCATGGCATACCGGCAGCGAGTCCAATTGTCGGCGGCCGGTTTCTATCGCACCGAAGGACTGCACTGGGATGCGCAGGCCTTTCGGGGCACGCCGTTCAAATACTTCGCCTACGGCGCCGCGGCGTGCGAGGTCGAGGTAGACGGCTTCACCGGCGCCTACCGGATCCGGCGGGTGGACATCGTGCACGATGTCGGCGACAGTCTCTCGCCGCTGATCGACATCGGCCAGGTCGAGGGCGGATTCGTGCAGGGCGCGGGCTGGCTGACCCTGGAGGACGCGCGGTGGGACACCGGCGACGGTCCCGGCCGCGGCCGGCTGCTGACCCAGGCGGCCAGCACCTACAAACTGCCGAGCTTCTCGGAAATGCCCGAGGTGTTCAATGTGACGCTGCTGGAGAACGCCACCGAGGCGGGCGCGGTGTACGGGTCGAAGGCGGTGGGCGAGCCACCGCTGATGCTGGCGTTCTCGGTGCGCGAGGCGCTGCGGGCGGCCGCCGCGGCGTTCGGCCCCGCCGGGGCCGGCGTGCGGCTCGGCGCCCCGGCCACCCCCGAGGCGGTGTACTGGGCGATCGAAGCGGCGCGGGCAGGCGGCTCCCCCACCCCGGACACGGGCGGGATCCACACCGACGCAAGCACTTTGAGCAGTGTCTGACTCGACCTGGGTGCGCGCGGTCGCGCGGTTGCGGGCCCGCCGCGAACCCGGCGGGCTGGTGACCGTCGCCGCCGTGCGCGGTCACGCGCCCCGCCGGGCCGGCGCCAAACTCGTGGTGGGACAGACCGAGACCTGGGGATCGATCGGCGGCGGCAATATCGAGGCCGTCGCCATCGATCGGGTCCGCGAGCTGATCGAGACGGCCGACCCGGAGCCGGAGCTGATGGAATTCGCGCTGACCGACAAGGTCACCAACCGCCACGGCGTGCAGTGCTGCGGCGGCGCGGTCACCGTGCTGCTCGAACCGCTGCCGGTCGGGCCCGCGGTGGCCATCTTCGGCGTCGGCCACGTCGGGCTGGAGCTGGCCCGGATCCTGGCCCGGCACGACCTCGACCTGCATCTGATCGACACGCGCGCCGACGTGCTCACCGAGGAACGACTCGGCGCGCTCGCGGACGCGGTGGCTCAGATACACGTGCACCACACGCCGCTGCTGCCGGAGGAGGTGCTCGCGCAGCTGCCGCCGGGCACCCACATCCTGATCATGACCCACGATCACGCCGAGGACGCCGCGCTGTGCGACGCCGCCTTGCGCACAACCGATCTCGGCTCGATCGGGTTGATCGGCTCGGCCGCGAAATGGGCGCGGTTCCGGCAACGCCTGGCCACCGAGGGCGGTCACGACGCCGCCGCCATCGACCGGATCAAGACTCCGATCGGACTTTCCGAGCTCACCGGAAAGGAACCGGCCACGATCGCGGTGGGCGTCGCGGCCGACCTGCTCCGGACCTTCGAGCAGTCCCGCCGCTAGCGGCACAGACGCCGAGGACCCGACCGGCAGATACTGGTCGGGTCCGTAATCGGTTCGGCGGCAGCGGAATCCGGTGAACACCTGCCGCCTGGGCGAATCGTGGTCAGCTCACCAGGCAGGAACGCAGACCGCGGGTGAGTTCGTCCCGGTCGAGGTCACGGCCGATGAAAACGACCTTGCCGGTACGGTTTTCGCCCGGCCACGGCGCCGACGGCCGGATCTCGAACGAGGTGTGGATGCCTTGCAGAACGAATCGGCGCGTGTCGTCCTCGACCGCGAACAGTCCTTTCATCCGGTACACGTCGGCGCCCCGTTCGGCCAGATGGGCGGCGAGCCAGGACTCCAGCGCGCGATGATCGACCCGGCCGTCGAGTTCGACCCCGACCGAGGTCAGGTCCGGATCGTGCTGATGGGTGTCCTCGTCGAGCCAGTGCGGATCGCCGGCCATGGTGCGGGTCAGGTCGAACGCGCCGATGCCGAGCACGTCGGCGAGCTCGACCGCGGCGTACTCGGACGTGATGATGTCCGCGGTCGCGTTGATCGCCCGCATCGAATCCTGCACCGCCCGAACGGTTTCGGCATCGACCAGGTCGATCTTGTTGATCACGATCCGGTCCGCGAAGGCGATCTGATCGACCACCTGGGACCCCACACCGTGCTGGTCGACCTCGGCGAGATGCGCCCGCACATGCTTGGCGTCCACCAACGTCACGATGGCGTCGAGGGCGAAGTGCCGCGCGACCTCCTCGTCCACGAAGAAGGTCTGGGCCACCGGGTTGGGATCGGCGAGCCCGCTGGTCTCGATGAGGACGCGATCGAAGCGATCACTGCGGGTCAGCAGGGACCGCAGGATGTCGATCAGGTCGGTCCGCGCGGTGCAGCACAGGCAGCAGCCGTTGCTCATCTCGATGATCTTCTCGTCCGCGTTCAGCACGAGATCGTTGTCGATCGGTATCTCGCCGAACTCGTTCTCGATCACCGCGATTCGGTGGCCGTGGTTCGCGGTCAGGATGTGATTGACCAGGGTGGTCTTTCCCGAACCGAGAAACCCGGTCAGGACGGTCACCGGGATTTTGGCGTGGTCAGGCATGTTTTCCTCCGGTTGGTGTGCTCGGTTCGAGGATCTGTCGCGCGTGGGCCAGCGCGTCGGCCGAGATTTCGATCCGCCGGCCGTCGAAGCCGGGGCCGCGCGTCGCGTCGAGCCCCATGCGGGACGTGGTTCCGTCGTTGGTCGAGGACGGATCCAGGGGCGACCCGGGAAGTCCGTCGGCGGTCAGGATGTCGCGGTGCGGCTGAAAATGGGTGGCCAGCGCCCACAGCACCGCCGCGTCGTCGGTGATATCGATGTCGCTGTCCACGGCGACAACGGTTTTGACGTACGGGTCCCAGCCGAGCAGCCCCAGCATCACCTGCCGCGCCTGCCCCGGCCTGCGTTGCCGCAGCGCCACATAGCAGTGGAAATGGGTTCCCGACGTCGGATAGTGCACGGCGGTCACATCGGGGAACCGCGTCTTGAGCTTCTCCGCCATCTCCGACTCCCGCGGAATCCGGGCCAGATTGAGATGCTCGGCGGTGTTGCCGCCCTCCACGTCGAACAGGATCGGCTCCCGTCGCCGCAGCACCGAGGTGACCCGAATCAGGTTGTTGGTGGACCGATTCGAGGAGTAGCCGGAGAACTCGCCGAACGGACCCTCTTCGGCGTAGGCGGCGGCATCGATGGTGCCCTCCAGCACGAAGTCCGACCAGGCCGGAACCTCGATGCCGTGCTCGGGCGTCGGCACCACCTCCAGCGGCTCGCCCAGCAGACCGCCCGCGATCGCGCGTTCGTCCACCTCGTAACCGACCCGGGCGGAGGCGGCCAGCATGAACAGCGGATGCCCGCCGATCACCATGGCGACCGGCATCGGCAGATTCCGTTCGGCGTACCGCCCGAGAATGCGCCACAGGTCACCCCGCGAATGCAGGCTGGTCGCCAATTCGGTGGGCGAGTGGACCATCGAGCGGTGATAGCTCAGATTGCCGATGCCGGTATCGGGATCGGCCGCGACGATGATGCCGCTGGTGATGTACGGCGCCCGATCCGAGGCGAAGTGCCGCAGCATCGGCACCGTGGCGAGGTCGACCTCCGCGCCGGTGTGCACGACCTCGAGGATCGGTCCGGAATCGACGCGCCGCGGTGTCAGCGGTCGCGCGGCGCGCGCCGCGAACTCCTCGTGCAGGCGTTCCGGCCCGACCCCGAGCAACCGCGCGATCCGGCGCCGGGCGGCGAACACATTGCTCACCACGGGAACCGAGACGCCATTCACCTTGCGGCACAACAGCATGTCCTCTCGTCCCCGGGCGGCGAGTTCGTAGATCAAGCCGGTGACGCCCTGATCCGCGGAGACCGCGTCGTCGACGGTCAGCACATCGTCGGGATGGGCCGCGAGGTACTCGGCGAGGAAGGCGTGCGGGTCCTGCCGCTGCGACAGTTCGGGATACGTCATCGGACCATCCCTCCGGTCAGCTCGGTCCTGGCACCGGCGCCTCGCCAGCGGGGCGACAAATCGTGGGCGATGCCGAATTGGTCGAGGATCTTGCCGCTCACGTGCGCGAGCAGGTCCTCGATGGCTGCCGGGCGGGGATAGAACGCGGGCACCGGCGGCAACACGATCGCACCTGCCTCGGTGACCGCCGTCATGTTCCGCAGATGCACGAGGCTCAGCGGTGTCTCGCGGGTGACCAGCACCAGGCGGCGACGCTCCTTGAGGCAGACGTCGGCCGCGCGGGTGAGCAGGTCATCCGAATAGCCGTGCGCGATACCGGCCAGTGTCTTCATCGAGCAGGGGACCACGACCATGCCCATGGTGAGAAAGGATCCGGAGGCGATGCTCGCCGCGATGTCCCCGCGCTGGTGGTAGACGTCCGCGAGTCCGGCGAGATCGTCGGCGCGCAGGTCGGCCTCGAGCTCGAGGGTGCGATGCGCCGCACGCGAGACCACCAGGTGGGTCTGCACGGTGCGCAATCGCGCGAGGGCGGTGAGCAGATGGACGGCGAGGTGCGGCGCGCTGGCACCGGTGACCCCGATGATGAGTCGCGGCCGGTCGGGCGGGTCCGCGGCGTAGTCGTTGGGCATGACGATCCTTTTCGGGGAGGGGTAGCTCTGAAATCGCATGTGCGCCGGGCTAATCGGCGGCCGTCCACGCGTCGCCGGGATCACGGCGCCGCGCGCGGAAGACGAGGTTCAGCACCACCGCGAGGACGGTGCCGGTGGCGACGCCGCTGTGGAAGACCACCTCGGCCGTGGTCGGCAGGTGCTGATAGAAGCGCGGCGCGTACGCGGGGATCAAGCCGATGCCCAGCGCCAGCATGACGATCAGCGCATTGCCGGACCGGTCGAAATCCACCCGCGCCAGGATCTGGATGCCGGAGACGGTCAGCGCGCCGAAGGTGAGCACCGCGGCGGCCCCGATCACCGGCTCCGGGATCGCGGCCGCCACCCGGCCGACGGGCTGAACGATGCCGAGCACCAACAGGATCACGCCGACGATCGCCACCGGGTATCGGCTGCGGACCTTGGTCAGCGCGATGAGACCGATGTTCTGCCCGAAGGTGGTGTAGACGAAGCCATTGAACATCCCGCTCAACGCCGTCATCAGGCCGTCGACGCGCAGCAGCCGGGCGATGTCGTCCGGCCCGGCCGGCTTGCCCACCACCTCGCCGACCGCCAGTCCCTGCCCGGCGCCCTCGACCATGAGCACGAAGACGATGACGAGAAACAGCAGAATCGACGGGACATGGAACTGCAAGGCGCCGAAGTGCATCGGTCTCATCAGGCCGACGATCGGCCCGGCGCCGATGTGCGCGAGGCTGCCGATGCCGGTCGACCAGCCGACGATCGCCCCGAGCACCAGCGCCAACAGGATGGCAAGCTGCCCGATCAGACCACGGAACAGCCGCCGGAACACCACCATCGCGGCCAGGGTGAAACCGGCGAGCGCGAGATGGCTGAGCCTGCCGTACCCGGGATCGCCCGGATCCGAGCCCGCGATGAGCCGGACACCGACCGGGATGAGCGTCAGGCCGATCAGCACGATGACGGTGCCGGTCACCACCGCGGGAAACAGCCGCAACAGCCTGCTGAAGTACGGCGCGACCAGCACCCAGATCACCCCGGCGACCAGCAGCGAACCATAGACGGTCGGCAGTCCCCTGCTCTGTCCGATCAGCACCATCGGCACGATGCCGCTGGACGCCGCACCGACCACCAATGGCATCCGGATGCCGAATTTCCACAGTCCGAGCGCTTGGAGCAAAGTGCCGATGCCGGCCAGGACGAGGTCGGTGCTGACCAGGCCGGCGAGCTCCGCCGCGGACAGGCCGAGGGTCGTGCCGACCACGATGGGGACCACGATCACCCCCGCGTACATGACCAGCGCGTGCTGCCAGGCCAGCAGCAGCATGTGCGCGAAGGGCAGCCGCTCGTCGACCGAGCCGGGCTCGGTTGCCCGCGGTGCTCGGCGCGATTGTTCTTCTGTCATAACGCTTCTCGCCGCGTCGAGGGAACTCCGGCCGGATGCTCAGCGGGCTCGGCCGGATTGTCGGCGGGCTCGGCTGGATGCTCGGCGGCCGCTTCCGGCTCACCCTCACCGGGCTCGGCTCGCGGGATTCCGTTGAGCAGCAGATTCAGCAGGAAGGCCGAAATACCGCCTGCGGCAATACCACTGGTGAGCACGGTCTGTAGCGGACCGGGCAGCTGGGTGTAGAAATCGGGATTCCCTACCGGCATGAGGCCGAAGCCGAAGGCTATGGCCACGATCAGATGGTTGCGCGGTTGACTGAAATCCGCCGCCATCATGAACTTGATGCCGATCGCGCCCACGGTGCCGAACATGACGACCCCGATGCCGCCGAGCACCGGTCCGGGCAGCGACGCGACAACCGCCCCGAGTTTGGGCATCAGGCCGATGATCACCAGGATCACACCCGCTACGGCCACGACATAACGGCTCATGACCCGGGTGATACTGACCAGCCCGACGTTCCCGCCGAAGGTGACGAAGGTGAAACTGCTGAACACACCGGCGATCGCCGTACCGACCCCGTCCGCGCGCAGCGCGCGGGCGATATCGGCAGGCCCGACCTCGCGGCCGACCACCACGCCGGTGGCCAGCGTGTCCCCCGTCGACTCGACCATGTTGACCACCTGTACGACCAGCATCGGGAGCACGGCGGCGAGCACGAAGGTCGGTGTGCCGAACGAAAACGGCTGTACGACACCGAATATCGGCGCCGACCCGGTGGCGGAGAAGTCGGTCAGCCCGAGCGGCCACGCCACCAGCGTCCCGGCGATCAGCGCGATGAGGATGGCGAAGCGGCCGATGGCCGGCCGGGTGGCTCGCTCGAGCACCACCACCAGCACGATGGTGCCGAGGGCGAGCAGCAATCGTTTGGCGCCACCGGGATCGGCCGCCGTCGCGGATCCGGCGATCAGCGTGGCCGCCTTCGGCACCAGGGAGAAGCCGATGATGGCGATGGTCGTGCCGGTCACGATGGGCGGGAAGTACCGGGTCAGCTTGGCGAACCAGGGTGCGATCACCCAGGTGAGCACCCCGACCACGATGGTGGCGCCGAATACCGCGGGCAAGCCCGCGCTGGTGCCCACGATGATGGCCGGGGCGATGCCGGTGAAGGTGGAACCCATGACGATGGGCAGCTTCACGCCGACATTGAACAGGCCGAGGGTCTGCAACAGCGTGGCCAGGCCGCTGACGAACACGTTGGCGGTGACCAGGGTGGTGATCTGGGCCGGAGACAGGCCGATGCCCAAGCCGATGACCAGCGGGAGCGTGACCATGCCGGAATAGGCGACGATCACGTGCTGCACGGCGAGCGGGATCAGATGGCGGATCGGCGGGACCGAATCGACCGGGTCCCTCGGTGCTGCCGGGAGACTACGGGTGAAGAATTTCATAACTGCTCCTGGCCTCACGACGCGGTGAGACAAGTAGTCGAGAAATGGGCCGTGGCCCAAGGGGGTCGATCAGTTCGACCAGGGCATGCGCAATGCCGTCATGTCCGCGCGGGCGATCAGCCGTTCGGCGCGGAACTGCGCTTGGGCGACGGCCGCCGCCTCGTCGACGAGCAGGCACCGACCCTGGTGGTAGACGATCTGGCCGCCGACGATCGTCGTCTCGACATCCGAGCCGCGCGCGGAGTAGACCAGGGTGCTCACCGCGCGGTGCACCGGACGCAGGTGCGGCCGGTCGAGATCCACGACGATGATGTCGGCGAGCCGGCCCGGCTCGAGCACGCCGGCATCGATACCGGCGTATTCCGCGCCCGCGCGGGTGGCGAGGACGAGCGCGTCCTCGGCGCGGGCCGCGGTCGGGTCCAGGGTGGCCAACCGCTGCGCGAAGATGGTCAGCTTCATCGCCTCGAACAGGTCCTGCCGGTGCCCGCAGCTGGGCCCGTCGCTGCCGAGAGCCACTGTGGCGCCGTGCTTTCGGAGTTCACGCAGCCGCATGGTGCCGGACGCGAGATAGGCGTTCGAGGAAGGATTGTGGGCGATGCCCGCCCCACCCAGACCGGCCTGTTCGATCTCGTGGTCGTCGAGCCAGATGCCGTGGGCCAGGGTCGCCCGGTGGTCGAGCAGACCTGCCTCGGCCAGCCATTGCACCGGCCGCACGCCGTACTCGTCGACGTAACTTATTGGGTCGCTACTACTTTCACAACAATGGGTGTGCCAGCGCGTGTCGAACTCCGCCGCCAGCTCGGCACAGCCGCGCACCAGATCCTGCTCCACATACGTGAGATTCAATGGCGCGGGCCATATCTCGACCTTCGAGCCGCGCGGGCGATGCTGCATGGCGTCCCGCGTGATCGCGAGTTCGTCGGCGGTGCTGAACCGGAACAGCCCGGCCGGCTGACCACGCCGGGCGGCGATCGCGGTGCGATCACCGAGCGCGCCGCGGGCGACCGCACCGCGCAGGCCGGCCGCTTCGATCACGTCGGCGATCGCCAGCGTGGTGGCCAGATCGCTTGGTGCGTAATGGTTGTCGATCACCGTGGTGGTGCCGGCACGCAGCGCCTCGACCGCGCCGAGGCGGGCCGCGGCGACCGCGTCCTCGTGCGTCATCGCGATCGAATAGGGCCACATGAACTCACACAGCCAGGGCACGATCGACATTCCCTCGCCCAGCCCGCGGGCCAGGGCCTGGGCCAGATGATTGTGGCCGTCGACCAGGCCGGGCAGCACGGCACGGCCGCCGCAGTCGAGCACGGTGTCCGCCCGCCAGTCGGCGAGTTCGGCGGCGGTGCCCACCGCGACGATCCGGGAGCCGGAAACCGCTACCGTGCCGTTTTCGTGCACGGTGCGGGAATCGTCGACGGTGATCACCGTGCCACCGGTGAGCAAAAGGTCGCAGCGTTTGAGGGATGGAGGTGCCATGGCCGCCTCTGCCTTTCCCGGGCGGCTGAGCCGCCGTAAATCCGTTGGCGAAGGGAGCTGACTCCCGGCCAGGGCACAGCCCTGGCGATCGCCGAACGGTTTAACCCAGGATCGGGAGGTCACCGGCAGTGCGATTCGGTCCGCTAGGACCGGCGCAGATACATGTAAACGCCGCGATGCTTCCGTTGTCAACCCCCGGATTATGCTGAGGCTTCCGCCGAAGCGCGAAATGATAACCCATCTGAGCTGCGTAAATACGGAATCAGAGCGATCGATAATTACATGCAATCTGTTGACACGTCGGTAGGGCTGTGCTGAACTCGGTGCCATCGAGTCGGCGTCGGGCCGGCTCGCCGCCGCGTCGACAGAGCGGCCCGTAGGTGCGGTGATTCGCGGCCGGGGATCTCATCCCGACCTGATCAAGGAGAGCCACGATGATCATCGATACGCACGTCCATCCGACAAATCTCGTCGACGAGGCATGGCGTCATACCGGTGAACCATTCACCGGTGAACGCACGCTCGAAATGATGGACGGCCCGTTGTGGATCAATGGCAAGCCGCGCCGGGTGGACATCAGTTGCATCATGCCGCCGCCGGGTAATACCGCCTGGCGGGAGGGCAATCGCAGCGGCCGCGAGGGCATTCGCGATTACCAGGCCTATATCACGTCGCTGGTGCAGAAATATCCGGATCGGTTCGTCGGAAACTTCATCTACAACCCGCGCTTCGGGCCCGAGAACGGGGCCGCCGAATTGGCGTTCCATGTTCAGGAACACGGCTACAAGATGATGAAGCTCCATGCGAACATGCACTCGTACCGCCCGGACCGGGCGCTGGACTGGCTGCGTCCCGCGCTGCGGGTCTGCGCCGACCTCGGCGTGACGGTGCTGATCCACACCGGCGACGGTCCCTATTCCATTCCCACCCAGTTCTATCCGATCATCCGGGAATTCCCGAGCGTGAACTTCATCCTCGGGCATTTCGGCATCCAGACCGGCGGCGTCTACTGTTTCGAGGCCTTCTGGATGATCCAGGACTCGACGAATGTCATCGGCGAATCCGGCTGGTTGCTCCAATCGCGAATCGTCGAGTTCGCGAAGGAGATGAAGAAGAGCAAGATGGTCTTCGGCACCGACTCGCCACCGAACGAACCGGGAATGTGGGCGCGCGAACTGGAGGTCCTGTGCCATGAGCCGCCACAGGGACTGAACTTGTCCGAGGACGACCTGGAAGGTTATCTGGGCAACAATATGGCGAAACTGCTCGGGCTGGCCCCGACACCGCCGCCCAAGGACAAGGCCGAGGCGGAGGCATACCTGCGCGGTGAGGTCACGCAGGCGTCGGCGACCAATTCGCACGCCGATCACTACAGCGGCTACACCCCCTCGGCCTGGGCCGAGGAAGCGGTGCTGGATTCGGCGAAGTAGCCGTTAGCGAGGGGTCTCGATGGGGTGCGCGCGACGGCGGGCGCGCCCCTCGGGGCCCGGCGCGGTCTCGTCGCCGACGAGCAGCGAGAAGTTCCGCCGACGCGGTGTGCCGCCGGACATGCCGTCCCTGGTCGTCGCCTGCGACAGTCGCACCCGGAGCCGGGAAATATGGCGCCGCGCAACGGTTTCCGCGCAATCCGGATCGCCGGCCGCCATCGCGTCGACGATGTGGGTGTGTTCGTCGAGCGCGAGCCGGGGGGCGTCCTTGCTCCGCCACAGCGAATGCAGCGCAAGGTGCGACCGCCCGGCGATCGGCTCCAGCGCGGCCGTCAGGTGGGCGTTCGCGGCGATCTCGCGGAGGGTGCGGTGGAACCGGATATCCAGTTCGATATGGGCGGCGTTGTCCGCGCCGCTGCCGAGCACGTGTTCGTGCTCGGCCAGGATCTGCCGCAGCGTGGACAGGCCGTCGGCATCGAGGTTCTCGGTCGCCAGCCGCGCGGACAGGCCCTCCAGCGATTCGCGCACCACATACAGTTTCCGCAGGTCAGCGATGTCGACCTTGCTCACCTCGGCGCCGCGGCGGGAGACGTGATTCGCCAGGCCCTCATAGATCAGGCGTTGCACCGCCTCACGCACCGGCGTGCGGCTGACCTCGAGCTGCCGGGCGAGCTCGGGCACGCTCAGCGCCGTGCCCGGCGTCAGTTGATTGCGCAGGATCGCCGCCTTCAGGGCCTCGTACGTACGGTCGGTGAGAAGTTCTCCGGACGCGCGGTTCTCCTGAACGGGCGACTCGGGCATGACGGCACGCCTCCTTCATGGACAAGTGCCGTAATATTACATGCAACTCGGTCGGCGGCCGCCGAGGCACCCGCCGGACCATGCGGGGCACCGCCCCGAAGCCTTGGCAGCGAGCGATCCGCCCGTGTAGCATTCGTTCGATCTCCGGTCGGGGATGTGCCGATCGCCTTGGCGGACAAGACGATTGGGTGGGAATGGGCCGGTCGAATCGGTCAGCCCCCGACGTTTCCACGCGTCGCACATCAAGGAGTCAGCTCATGAACAGCACCGGCCCGACCCGATCACTCGACGCCCGGTGGTCCCGATGACCGCCATGGTGCGCGCCGCCCGTACGCACGAGGGAAAGGGCGTGGGCAGCAGCGCATTACGACCGGACGGTGCACTCAAGGTGACCGGCGAATTCGCGTACTCGTCCGACCTGTGGATGGACGGCATGGTCTGGGCCACCACGGTACGCAGTCCGCATGCCGCGGCACGCATCCGATCGATCGACGTGAGCAAGGCGCTGGCGGTGGCCGGTGTGCACGCGGTGCTGACCCATTCGGACGTCCCCGGCGCGAAGACCTACGGCATGAAGGTCGCCGACCAGCCCGTGCTCGCCATCGATGAGGTTCGATACCAGGGCGAGCCGGTGGCGCTGGTGGCCGCGGATGATCCCGAAACCGCCAGGCAGGCAGCCAAATTGGTGGTGGTCGACTACGACCTGCGGGAACCGGTCACCGATGCCGAACGGGCCCTCGACCCGCAGACCCGGATCATTCACGATGGTTCGAACCTGGTGCGGCACGTCAAGATCCGGCACGGCGACATGGCGGTCGCGCGCGCCCGGGCAGAGGTCGTGGTCGTCGGCGACTACGAGGTGGGCATGCAGGACCAGGCCTTCCTCGGTCCCGAATCGGGCCTTGCCGTTCCGGCAGACGACGGCGGCGTGGATCTGTATGTCTCCTCGCAATGGCTGCACAAGGATCTCGAACAGCTCGCGCCCTGCCTCGCGCTGCCGCCGGACAAGGTCCGGCTGACCATGGCGGGGGTGGGCGGCGCGTTCGGCGGCCGCGAGGACCTGTCGGTGCACGTGCACGCCTGCATGCTGGCACTGCACCTGGGCAAGCCGGTGAAAATGGTCTACAACCGCTACGAATCCTTCTTCGGCCACGTCCATCGGCATCCGGCGAAGATGCGCTACGAGCACGGCGCCACCAGGGACGGCAAGCTCGTCTACGTCAAGGCCCGGCTGGTGCTCGACGGCGGCGCCTACACCTCGACGTCCCCGGTGGTGATCGCGAACGCGTCGTACTTCGTGGCGGGGGCGTACGCGGTCGAACACGCGGAGATCGACGGGCTGGCCGTCTACAGCAACAACCCGCCGTGCGGGGCGATGCGCGGTTTCGGCGCGGTGCAGTCGGCTTACGGTTGCGAATCCAATATGGACAAGCTGGCCCGCGAGCTCGGGATGGATCCACTCGAACTGCGGCTGAAGAACGCGATGACCACCGGCACGGTGTTGCCGACCGGTCAGGCGGTCGACGGGCCGGCCCCGGTCCGGGAACTGCTCGAAGCACTGCGCGACCGGCCGCTACCCGCGGCCGACCGGGGCCACGACTTCCGTACGCTGCCAGGCGGTGTCGGCAACACCACCCATGGCGAAGGCCTGCGCCGGGGAGTCGGCTACGCGGTCGGGGTGAAGGCGATCGGTTACTCCGGCGGCGTGGACGATATCTCCACGGCCAGGGTGATCCTGTCCGTCACGGCCGGCGAACCGGTGGTGTCGATCCACACCGCCGCGGCTGAATGCGGGCAAGGCATCACGACGGTGCAGTCCCAGATCGCGACCACCGAGCTCGGGGTCACCCGGGTGGTGGTGCTGCCCGCCGACACCCAGATCGGTGACGCCGGTTCGGCTTCGGCGTCCCGGATGACCTGGATGTCGAGCGGGGCCGTGCAAGGTGCGTGCAGGCAGCTCGCTTCGGAGCTCGTGCGCCGGGCCGCGGCGGCGACCGGCCGCAGCGCCGCCGCGCTTACCTTGCGGGACAACGTGATCGCGGACGTCACCACCGGCGAACCGGTGGTCTCGATCGCCGACATGATCGGATCGGACACCCTGGAACGGGTCCACGAGTATCACCACCGGCCGACCCAGGGCATCGACCCGGAACGCGGACAGGGCAACGCGCACATCGCATTCGCGTTCTGCGCGCATCGCGCCGTGGTGGATGTCGATGTCGAGCTCGGGCTGGTGCGCGTCGTCGAACTCGCGGTCGCCCAAGACGTGGGCAAAGCGATGAATCCCCTGGCCGTCGAGGGCCAGATCGAGGGCGGCAGCGCGCAGGGCCTCGGGTTGGCGCTGATGGAGGAGATCCTGGTGGATCACCAAGGGAGGGTGCGCAATCCGTCGTTCACCGACTACCTGATCCCGACCATTGCCGACGTGCCGCCGATGCCGATCACGCTGTTCGAGTTCGCGCACCCGGACTCCCCCTACGGCCTCAACGGCGTGGGCGAGCCGCCGACGCTGTCCGCCACGCCCGCCATCCTGAACGCGTTGCGGAATGCCACCGGACTGGATCTGGCTCGGATTCCGGTGCGGCCCAGCGACATCGCGCTCGATCCGCTGATGGCGTCCTGACCGGTGGGCGGCGACGAGTGGAGGCTTGTCGCCGCTACCGCAGGGCGAGCGCGAGAAAGAAACCGGCGCGGTCCTCGAGGCGGGACAGGTCTCGACCGGTCAGTTGCTCGATGCGCTGGATGCGGCTGCGCAACGTGTTGACGTGGATGTGCAGCAGCTCGGCGCATCGGGTCCAGGCGCCGGAGACCTCGAGGAACTGCTCGAGCGTATGGACGAGGTCGGCCCGGTGCACCCGATCGTAGGTCTGTAGCGGGTGCAGCAGGCGGGTCTGGAGCGTCAGGCGTACGTCCGCGGGAACGCTGGCCAGCAGCAGGGTCCTGGCGGCCAGGTCGTCGTGGCCGACGACGCTGCCGGGCCCGCCACGCTCGGCGGCCACCCGGCACGCGGAGCGGGCCTGGTCGACCGCCTCTCCCAGCCCCGTCCGGTCGGCGACGCCGCTGACGCCGACCGCGAGCCGGCTGCCGTGCAGGCCGGGCGCCAATGCCGCGACGGTTCGCGCGATGTCGCGTACGGCGTCGGGGTGGGCGGGAAGTACTGCGATCGCCACACCGTCCACCACCGCGACCGCCGGCCCGCCGGCGTGCAGGATTTCGCGCAGCAGCGCGCGTAATTCGTTCGGTCGCAACGTATCCGCGTCTATCGACGCAGCCACGGCGCGATAGCCCGCGGCCGACCCGAGGCCGGTCAGTTCCAGTCGCGTCAGAATTTCCGGCGGTTCGGCTCCGGAGACGATCCGTTCGAGGAGTTCCTGCGCGAGCCGCATCTCGGCGCGCTGCTCGTCATCGGCGCGGGCGTGTTCCAGTGCGACGACAGCGGCCAGATCCGCGACCAGCGCACGCTGTTCGCCGGGCCATTCGGTGCAGTCGGCCTCGAAGATCAGCAGCCAATCCCCCGCCCGCGCGACGCGCTGCTCGTCGACCGCGAAGACGGTGCACGGCGGGTCGGCCTCGCGCAGCACCACCGGCAGATTCCTGGCCGAAAGAAAGGCATCGATCGCCGTGGCGGGCGGCGGCGGCGAGCCGGCCACCAGGCGGCCGGTCGACGACATCACCCAGCAGCGCAGGCCGAAGTCGCGTTCGATCGAATCGATCACCGGGCCGAGCCCGTCGCCGGCCGCCAACTCGCGGTTGCGCCGCAGCGCCGCACACAGATCCGCGGCACGGCCGGTCGCGAACATGCGGTTTATGTACTCGGTGACGACCGCGAAGCCGACGGTCACCGGCACCTGGAACAGCGGCACACGGTGGCGCCGGCATGCCTCGACCACGTCCTGCGGCACACCCCCGTAGCGGGCCTGGCCCGCGACCAGGCCCGCGACTCCCGCACCGGCCAGCGCGGACACGAAGGAATCGCTGTCGGCAGGATCCCGCCGCCAATGCAGTCCGGTGAGCACCAGCTCACCACCGGAGAGGTAGCGAGCGGGATCGAGCATGTCCGTCGTGACCACCCAGCGCACGAAGCGGTCCTGCTCCTGCTCGCCGACCAGCAGCTCGAGACCGAGGTCGGTCATGGTGAGCAGGGATCGCAGTCGCACAGTGATCAACGTTACCGGCGTCAATTCGAAACTGCCCCATATATTTTCGGTTCGGGTATGCGCCTACGCGGCTCGGCCGGCCACTAGACCTTGACACGATCCGATTTCGGCGAGTAGAACTTAGTTCGTTGCAACGAACTAAGTTCGTTCCGCTGATGTGGAGGTGTGTAATGCGGGTTTCCGTGATCGGGGCCGGTCTGGGCGGTCTGGCTCTCGCGCAGGGTTTGCGTGGCGCCGGGATCGAAGCGCAGGTGTTCGAACGGGATCCGGGGATCGTGGCGCGGTTTCAGGGTTATCGACTGGTGCTGAACGAGATCGGTTTCCAGGCGGTGCGCGATTGCCTGCCGGACCGCTGGCATGCGCTGCTGGATGAGATCGTCATGGATGCCTCGGCCGAGCAGCTGGTCCTGGATCCGCAGCTCGACGAGATCGGCAGGCTCGGTGCGGGCCGGACCGGCATCGTGGTCGATCGCCAGGTGCTGCGGCAGCTGCTGCTGACCGGACTCACCGTGCACACCGACGCGGCGCTCACCGGCTACGACGTCCTGGCCGACGGCACTGTCGAAGCCCGGTTCGCCCACCGCGACCCGGCCACCGCCGACCTGCTGGTCGGTGCGGACGGCGTGACCTCCGCGGTCCGCGGCGTGCTGTCACCGCAGACCGTCCCGACCGACACCGGTGTCCGGTTCGTCATCGGCCGTACGCCGTTGACCGAGCAGTTCGCGGGCCTGTCCAAGGCCTACGGCTCGAAGATCGCCGGTGACGGCGTCAGTCTGCTGCTCGGTGCGATGCGGTTCCGCACCCCGCCGAAGCAGGCCGCCGAACAGCTGGCCCCCGAGGTCGTGCTGCCCGATATCGGCGACTACGTGCGGTGGGCGATGATCTTGCCGCCGCACGGTTCGCTCGAGGATCTGAACGCGCAAGACGCTGTGCTGTCCCGGATGCGGGGTTGGCATCCGCTGCTGCGTGCGCTGATCGAGCAAGCCGACCCGGACAACAGCACGCTGCTGTCCATTCGCGTGGTCGAACCCGGAAAGCGTTGGGCGCCAGGCCCGGTCACGCTGCTCGGCGACGCGATCCACGCCACCTCCCCGACCGGCGGCAACGGCGCGAACACCGCGCTGCGCGATGCCGACCTGCTGCGCCGCAGCCTGATCGAGGCCGACCGGGGCCGCCGCGACCTGCGCACCGCGGTAGACGACTACGAGCGGCAGATGTTCGTCTACGGCGCCGAGGCCGTGCGGAGCAGCCTCGACAAACTCCCGGCCTTCGCCCCTACGGCACAATTGTCCTGACGCCGCCGCCCGGCCGAGGTCGGTCCCACGTCAGACCGCGCGGCTGGGCATTCGACCGGCTCGCGGGCATTCACGGGCGGCCAAGCTGTCGAAGGTCCACTCCGTACGATCGAAGGTGTGGGCTCGTGCGGGAAGAGGACGCGCTGTCGCCGAAGGCCGCGCATACTGCGTGAATCGCCGACGGGACTCCCGTGCGCGGACTGTGCGGGGATGCGATGGGTGGTCAGCGGACGAGGCGGAAGAATCCGCGGACCTGCTCGACCAGCGATTCCGGCTGTTCAAGCGCGGCGAAGTGGCCACCATGCGGCAGTTCCTCGAACCAGCGCAGGTCGGTGAACCGCAGTTCGGCCTCGCGCCGCGACGGGCGGGTTATGTCGCGCGGATAGACCGACAGCCCGCACGGCGCGGTGACCTTGTCGCGGAAGTTGGCGAAGCTTTCCCAATACAGGCGCGCCGACGAGGTCGCCGAGGCCGTGAACCAATAGACCGAGATCTCATCGAGGATCTGCTGCCGTGACACCGCGTTTTCCGGGTGGCCGTTGTGGTCGGTCCAGGCCCAGAACTTCTCGGCGATCCACGCGGCCTGACCCGCCGGAGAGTCGGTGAGGCCGTAGCCCAGCGTCTGCGGCCGCGTCGACTGGATCGCCGAGTACCCCCGGCCGGTGCGCCGGAACTGCTTCTCGGCCTCGAGGTTCGCCAGCTCCGCAGGCGTCGGGTCATCGAACACGCCCGCCGCCACCGACCCCAGGTTCAGATGCACCCCGGCGACCCGGTCGGGCGCCACCTCGCCCAGCGCACCGGACACCGCCGAACCCCAGTCACCACCCTGTGCGCCGTACCGCTGGTAACCCAGCGAAACCATCAACTTGTCCCAGGCACGCGCGATGCGAGTGACGCCCCACCCCGTCGTCGACGGCTTGTCGCTCCAGCCGTACCCGGGCAACGACGGCGCGACCACGTGGAACGCGTCCGCCGGGTCCCCACCGTGCGCGCGCGGGTCGGTCAGGGGGCCGAGGACCTCGAGGAACTCGAGCACCGAACCCGGCCACCCGTGGGTGAGCACCAGCGGGAACGCGTCCGGCTCCGGCGAGCGGACGTGCATGAAATGGATGCCGAGCCCGTCGATCGTGTCGCGGTACTGCGGGAACACGTTGAGCCGCGCGGCGAACCCGAAGTCGTAGTCCTCGGCCCAACTGCGGCACAGCTCCTGCGCATACGCCAGCGGCAGCCCCTGTGACCAATCCTCTACCGGCTCAGGCTCGGGCCACCGCGTGCGCCGTAACCGTTCACGCAGTTCCGCGATCTCGGCTTCGGTGATACTGACCTCGAACGGCTCGGCGGTCATACGGACTCTCTTCCTCGCTGGTTATCGGATCGGATGCAGGTCAGGGTGCAGCCGTCAGCCAGCACGCAAGTGTGAACCATCATGTCCGCCCAGGCGCGTGGTCAGGTTCGGCCAGCACCCGAATCTGCGCGCACCGGGCCAGTGTCGCGGCCTACCGGAGCCGGCAAAGCCCACGTTGAGTCGTTGTTTCGGTGTCTGGTGCGCGGGTATCTCGCGGCGATGACCATGGATCCCGACCCGGCGCGTACACCGGACCTCGAACCCGGCGGCGGTGTGCGGCCCGGCTCCACTCCCCCGGATACCCCGCAGACCTCGGGTCTCTCGGCACCGGAGCCCCGCACCCGTAATCACTTCCCGCCCACCGGAATTGCCGCGATCATCGCCGTGATCGTGTTGGTGATCGTGTTCCTCACCGTGGCCGTGGGGATCTTGCTGTAACCGGCTTGCTCACGAGCATCCTTCCAAGGTGGCTGTCGCGAGTTCGTTGATCACGTCCGCGACATCACCACGGGCGCGCAGCGCCAGGGTCTGGCGGCGGGCGCCGTTGCCCCGGCGCAGTACCGAGTCGATGGTCTCGTCGACAAAGCTGCGCGCGCCGAGTTCGTCCAGCGCGGCCTCGGTATGCCGGCGCAGTCCGGCTATCAACGCTCGAACGGGAGCGACGCGGCGAGTGACCGGGTCCAGTCCGTTTCCGTCGAGTCCGGAACGGGCGGCATTCCAGTACGCGGCGCGCAGGACTTCGGCCGGCACCTGGGGCGCCCGCTCCCCCTTCTCGATCGATTCGAGCGCGGTCATCGCCGCGGCTTGGACCAACGTCGCCAGCAGAGCGGATTCCGCGATCGTCGCGGGCACATCGCTCACCCGGACCTCGACGGTCGGGAACGAGTCGGAGGGACGGATGTCCCAATACACCATCTTCCGATCGAGGATGTTGCCGCTCGAGAGCAACATCTCGACCATGGCCTCGTAGTCGTCCAGCGAATCGAAGTACGGCGGCGGGCCGGCACTGGGCCAACGCCGCCACAGAATGCTTCGCCAACTGGCGTAACCGGTTTCGGCGCCGTGATAGATCGACGAGTTCGCGGTCAGCGCCAAGCAGACCGGCAGCCACGGCCGCAGATGGTTGCTGACTTGCACGGCGACTTCCCGATCGGGGACCCCGACGTGGACGTGGCAGCCGGACAACCCCTGTTCGCTGGCGAGCATGCCGAATTCGCGGGCGATGCGCTGGTATCGCGGGGTGTCGGTCACCGGGAACCGCTCGGGAACCGTCGGCGGGATCGCCACCGCGAGCAGGCGCGCGTCGTTTCGCTCCGCGCAGACCGCGACATCGCGGCGCAGTTGTGCCAGTTCCTTGAGCAGGGCCGCGGTGTCGCTGTGCACGTCGGTGCTGGTTTCGACTTGGCAGCTGGTCAGTTCCAGCTGTAAGTCGACGCCACCCTCTTCGGCTGTCTGCGCGACCTCGGCGTTCTTGGGGACCGGAGCCCCTGTCACCGGATCGACCAGCAAGAATTCTTCTTCGACACCGACCGTCACCGAGGTTGCCATGGCAGGAAGATGCCCCAGGATCGACCCGGCAAACAGCGGCACCGCCCAGCTGTTTACGCCGCGGATCGGTCGCGGAGGACGGCGGTCAGTAGCGCCGCGGCCGCGGCGATGACGGCGGTGGCGGTGAACACGGCGCCGTAGGCGTGGGCGAGCTGGGATGGCGGGGGTTGAACGCCGGAGTCGCCGGCTGTAGTGGCGATGGCGAGTAGGCCGGCGAGTCCGAGCGCGCCGCCGATCTGTCGGGTGGTGTTGATCAGTCCGCCGGCCAGCCCGGTGTCCGCGGCGGGGACGCCGGCCGTGGCGCGCGCGGTGAGCAGGACGAACGCGACGCCGAGTCCGGCGCCGACGAGTAACGACGGGGCGGCGATGCCGGTCAGGAATCGACTGTCCACGGAAGTGCGCGCAAGCCAGGCCAGCCCGGCCGCGAGCAGAGCCAGGGCAGTAACCAGCAGGGCACGAATGTTGAGCTGCCGAGCCAGTTTCGGCGTGATCGTGGAGGCGGCCGTGATCATGATCGCCAGCGGCAGCTGGGTGAGGCCGGCTTCGATCGGTGTGTAGCCGAGCACCTTCTGCTGGTAGAGCGGGAGGAAGAAGAACAGTCCCAGCCACACCGCGCCGAGCAGGGTCATGACGATGTTCGCGGCCAGCACCCCGCCGATGCGCAGGATCGCGGGCGCGACGAGTGGCTGCGCCAGCCGCCGCTGTGATCCGGCGAAGACGACGAGCAGCAAGACCGCCGCGATCAGCGGGGCGATGACGCGGGGCGCGGTCCAGCCGTATTGTCCGCCGACCGAGAGCGCGTAGGTGAGTGCGGCGAGGCCACCCGTCACCGAGACCGCGCCCCACAGGTCGATTCGGCCGCCCGCCGGCAGGTCGGCGGGCACCAGCGCTATCGTGGCGGCCAGCACCGCGACGGCTACCGGTGCGCCGACGAAAAACACCGCGCGCCAACCGAATACGCCGGTCAACAGGCCGCCTGACAGCACACCGGCGACGCCGCCGATGCCCGATACCGCGCCCCACACCCCGATGGCCCGCGCGCGGCCCGCGCCCGCGGGAAACAGGGTCAGCACCAAGGCGAGCGCGGTCGGCGCGAGCAGTGCCGCGCCCACGCCCTGCCCGACTCTGGCGACGAGCAGGACCGCGGCGGTGGGGGCGAGCCCCGCCGCGATCGACGTGGCCGCGAAAATCGCTGTGCCGGTGAGGAATACCCGCCGTCGCCCGAGTACGTCGCCGAGTCGGCCGCCCAGGAGCAGCAGGGCCCCGAAGGCGAGCACATAGCCGTTGACCACCCAGGAGAGCCCGACGGGTGACAGTTCGAGCCCGCGCCCGATGTCGGGCAGGGCAACATTGACGATCGAGGTGGTCAGCACGACCAGGAACTGCGCGGTGGCCAGGACGGTGAGCCCGATCCAGGCCCGGGCCGGCGAAGTGGCGGCGCGGGTGACGGGGACGGGCTGGGGTCGGGAGTTCATCGGATTCAGTCCGCGATCCAGGATCCGTGGATACCGCCGGGCACGTGCCGGGGCAGTTCGACGGCCGCGAGCGGCGGCGCGGTGACGTCGCCGGCGTCGAGGACGAGCAATTCCGAGGCCTGGCCGGCGCGGTCGCCGACGAGCACCAGCAGGTAACCGTCGTCTTCGCCCGTGGCGTCGGCGGCCGGGACGAAAACGGCTTCGCCGGGGATCCGGCCCGCACCGGTCGGGGCCAGCAGGCGCGCGCCGGTGTCGTTGTCGTACTTGACGATTCCGACGCCGTCGTATCCGGAGCCGGGGTAGGCCACCGCGTAGCTGTAGCGGTTGCGGCGCCCGAGGTAGTCGTGATTGATGGTCGGGAATTCGGTGACCAGCGAGTCCATCATTTCCTCGCGTGCGGCGCTCTGCCCGGGTTCGAGGACCCAGCGGTATTGCAGAGCCCCGGCGACCGGGTCGGTCGGGTATCCGGGCGCGCCGACCCACCACTTCCACGAGGTCTCCCAGGCCGAGCGGTCCAGCCTGGGCCCTTCCACGATGACCCGCCCCGCCGCGTCCTCGTAGGCGTTCGAAACATGCAGCATCGCACCGGGTTCCACGTCGAACCACTGCACCGGACCCGGGCTGGTGCGGGGCAGAATACCCATGCGCGGCTGGTAGGCGTCATCCCACCGGTAAGGGATGCCGGAGGTTTCGGCGAGGTTGAAGGTCACCGACAGGTCCAGCCACACCGCGTAGTGCTCGGTGATCGCGAAGTCGTGCATCAGCGACGGGCCCGCCCCCTCGACGACCTGCTGGTGGCGGATGTCGCCATCGGCGGAGGCGATGTAGTAGATCAGGTGCGGCGCGACCGGGGAGTAGGCGAAGAAATGCAGCTCACCGGTGACCGGGTCCACCTTCGGGTGCGCGGTCATCGCGGTTTTCAGCTTGCCGCCGAAGTCGTAGGCGCCGACCGTATCCAGCTCCGGAGTCACCTCGAACGGCAGGTTCGACTCCTGCAGTGCCAGGATGCGGCCGGCGTGCTCGATGATGTGGGTGCCCGCCACGCTGGCGGTCAAGTCGATGCTGCCGTCCGCGCGGATATAGGGCGCGCCGTCGAGGGCGGGCGTCTTCACCCAGCGGTTGCGATACCACTCGGCCTGACCGTCACGCAGCCGCAGGCCGTGGATCATGCCCGCGCCTTTGAACCAATGTTTCGGTGTGTCACCGGGTTTCGGGTTGTGGCCGTTGCGGAAGTAGCGGCCGTTCAGTTCGGCGGGGATGGTCCCGCGCACCGGCAGGCTGTGCGCGGTCAGCTCGTCCGGCACCGGCTGGTAGTGACCGGTGAGGTAGGGCTTGGCAAGGGTGGTGTCGCTGTTCATCGGGGTTACCTCGTGATTCATTCGAGCGGCCGGGGGCGCGTTCCGGGAACGCACCCCCGCCAAGGGTTTTCGTCGTAGGTGCGCCGAGTTATCCGGCAGTGCCCTCGATGTGCGCCTTCAACAGTTCCAGTCCGGGCTGGACCTGTGCCGGGTCTTCGACCGGGTGCGGGCCGGGCGGTTCGGTGTCGGGGATCAGCCGTTGGAACAGCCGGCAGAACAGAGTGGTTCCGTCGCCGAGATCGAAGGTGGTGAAGGTGGCGATGGCGTGCATCGCCGAGACCGGGACGTCGTCGTCGAGTACGTCGCGGCCGACCACCGTCCACAGCTTGCCGGGAACCCGCGCCACCACGGTGTATTCCTTCGGCTTCTCGTTCAATTCCGGAAAGATGTACTCCATCAGCACATCTCCGAGTTCGGCCGGGACGTCCTCGATGCCGCGCCGCACCTCGGTTCCCGACGCGAACGGCAGCCACTTCGGCAGATTCGACCAGGTCGTCGCCCAGTCGTAGACGACCTGCGCGGGGCGTTCGACGACGATGTGGTTCTCTACGAACCGGATATTCAGGTTGTCCGGGATCTGAGGCACGTACAGGTCAGTCATGATCTCTCCTTTTGGGTCGGGCGCGGAACTCCCGGGTCTGGGCGTTCCGGTCGGGGTGCGGGGCGCTATCCGGCGTGGTGTGCGCCGGTCATCAGCGCGGCGAGGTCTTCGGGGTGCAGGAACGACGGAGGTGGCGGCGGGCCCCAGCTGAACAGGCCCTGGGCGCCGGTGAAGACCTCCGGGGTCCAGAGTTGGTCGTCGACGATCGAGTCCATGTCGGAGTAGTACTCGGAGAAGTTGCCCGCGGGATCCTTGAGATACCAGAAGAAATTCGAGCCCGCGTGGTGGCGTCCGAGGCCCCAGACGTGCCGCTGCGGGTTGCCCTCGAGCATGGCGGTGGCGCCGCGTCCGACATCGTCGATGTCGTCGAGCTGCCACGAGGTGTGGTGCAGGAAGTTGACCGGCGCGTTGAGCACCAGCACGTTGTGGTGGTCGGTGGAACAGCGCAGGAACGCGCCCTCACCCTCGATTTCGTCGGAGAGCTTGAATCCGAGGCCGTCGACGAAGAAGCGGCGTGTGGCCGCGTAGTCCACCGAGCCGAGGACCGCGTGGCCGAGCTTGCGCGGGCGGATCGGATCCTCGCGCAGCACACCGGGTGCGCGGGTACCGCTGCGTTCGATGCGGCCGGGCCCGTTGTAGGGGGTCGCCGGTGTGGCGGGTTGCGTGACGCGGTTCGAGATCCGCACCACGGCACGGAAACCGGCGACCGGTTCCGTGCCGGCGACCGCGTCGGCGGTGCGCTCCACCGGCAAGCCGAGCTTGCGCAGGCGGGCGGCCACCGCGTCGAGATCGTCGAAATCGTCGGCGCCGATGACGATTTCGGCCAGCCGCCGGGAGGGTGCGCGAATGAGCCGGAGTTGGTCGCCGCCGTCGCGAGTGGCCAGCCAGCCGTCCGGTCGGGGCGTGAGCCCGAATTCGGTGTAGTAGTCGCGGGTCACGGCCGGCTCGGGTACGCCGATGGTGACCGACGACAGTCGGTGCAATGCCATTGTGTCTCCAGGTAATTCGGGACGCTCAGTGACCGGCGACCAGCAGGTGCCGCATCTCGCCGACGCCGCGCACGTAACTGACCAGTTCGTCGCCGGGGGCGAGATACCGCTGCGGGGTGCGGCCGAACCCGACCCCGGCGGGGGTGCCGGTGAAGATGACGTCGCCGGGCAGCAGCGGCGTGATCGCCGACAGCCGGGCGATCAGCTCGGGCACCGGGAAGACCATGTCGGAGGTCCGGCCCTTCTGCATCTGCTCGCCGTTGATCAGGCAGCCCAGTTCCAGATCATCCGGGTCGTCGAACTCGTCCGGGGTGACCAGTACCGGTCCCATCGGACCGAAGCCCGGAAAGGACTTGCCCATGCTGAACTGGGGCGCCGGGCCGACCCGCTGCCGGACCCGCTCCGAAATATCTTGTCCCACGGTAACTCCCGCGACATAGCGCCACGCGTCCGCGGCGGCCACGCGGTGCGCCCGGCGGCCGAGCACCACGACCAGCTCCACCTCCCAGTCCACCTTGCCCGGCACCAGTGCGATCGTTCCGTACGGATCGGCCAGCGCGGTCACGAATTTGGTGAACACGGCCGGCTCCTCGGGCGCCGGCAGCGACGACTCCGCGGCATGCTCGGCGTAGTTGAGGCCGACGGCGAACAGCTGCCGAGGAGCCGGGGCCGGGTTGCCGAATTCCGTTGTGGGGACGTCGGACAGCGGTGTACCTACCTCGGTGACGGTCGTGCAGAACTCGAGCAGCTCGTCCCAGCGCTCGTAGGCGTCCTGGATGCCCGGGCCGAACCTTCCGCCGCTGGCGCGGGCGAGGTCGACGACGGCATCGGACGCGGTGATCAGCGACAGCCGATTCGAGATGACGGCGAAACGCATGGCGTGGACTCCTTAGCACATGGTGAACGGGTGTATGAGTGCCAGGAAAATCCTCGAACAGCGCTGCTCAGCAAGGGTTTCCAGCTCTCGTACGGACGATCCGCAACACTTTCGAAAGTATTCGCAAACTTTCGAAAGTGCAATAGACATTCGTAAACTGCTAGAGTGTTCACATGGCGAAGAGCGGCGGGACGACCCGCACCGACGGCATCCACCAGGCGTTGCGGGCCGACATCCTCGGCGGCCGGCTGGTGCCGGGCGAACGGCTGAAGTTCCCGGACCTGGCCGATCGCTACCAGGTGAGCGTCGGAGCCACCCGCGAGGTGCTGACCCGGCTGGTCGCCGAGGGCCTGGTGGTGGCGAAGCCGCATCAGGGCTTCCACGTCCGGCCGCTGTCCCATCGCGACCTGGCCGAGCTGACGCAGGCGCGGGCGGAGATCGAATCCCTGGTCCTGCGGCTGTCCGTGCTGGACGGCGACATGCGCTGGGAGGGCGATGCCGTTGCGGCCCACCACCTTCTGGAACGCGCGCCATACCTGGACCCGGCGGACCCGGATCGCCTGACCGACGAATGGTCGCAAGCCCACGCCGCCTTTCACCACGCCCTGCTGGCAGGTTGCGCCAACCAGCGACTGCTCGACACGGCGCGATCGTTGCGCCAGGAGGCCGAGCTGTATCGGCAGTGGTCGGTATCCCTGGGTAATGAACCCGGCCGCGACGTCGCCGCAGAACACCGAGCCCTGCTCGACGCCGTACTCGCCCGCGACGCGAGCCACGCACAGCAACTCCTGCGCGACCACATCACCCACACCACCCAAGTACTGATCAGCTGCGCTTCCGACCACCCGAATCAGTAATCGGGGCAAGACATCTCGCCCGACCGGTGCCTCTGCGCCGCAATGAGCGAGAGCGTCGGGACAACGGGCCATCCTCAAGTCTTGCATAGTTAATATTAACATTGCAACACTCTAGCTGCCGAACCATGCCGAGTGCGCTGACGCGGCGGTTTTGCCACCTACCCCTCCGAGCGTTGTGCGGTTAATATTAACTAGACAAGATTCTGGTACGCTCACACCATGGATGATGGGCTGGGCGACTTGTTGCATCGCGTAGTGCTTTTGCTCGGGGAGGCGACCCAGCGGCGGGTGGACGGCTCGGGCAGGTTGAGTTACAGCCAGATGCGGCTGCTCGGCGTGGCGGACGAGAGCGGGCCGATGACCCAGCACCAACTGGCACAGGCGCTTTCGGTGTCCGACCCGGCGATCAGCCGGGCCTTGCGCCCGCTGCAAGCAGCCGGACTCATCCGGGTCGATCCCGACCCCGAGCACGGACGCCGACGACTGGTCAGCACCACCGACGCCGGCCGCGCCGCCTTCCACACCAGCGGTAAGCCGCTCCAGGACGAACTGCGCGATGCTCTGCTCGCCGCCGGCTTCCCGTACGCGCGGTACCTGCGCGACACCGTTACGCTGGCCGAACTCCTCGAGCCGACCCGCTAGCATCCAGGGACGGGTGGATTGAAAGCGGGCCGGGCCGAAGGCTATTCGGGGCTATCGTGCGCGGTCGTCCATCTTGTCCATCGTGTCCGCGGCGTCGCGCATCCCCTTGGCGAACTTGCCCGCTGAATCCACCATGTTGTCACCGCCGGCGAGCAGGTTCGTCTCGGAAGTGCCGTAGCCCTTTCCGCCTTTCACGAACTTGTCGCCGTAGTCATCGCGGCCCCACGGAAATCCCTGCGCCTGAATGATATTCCGCAAGTTCGCGATGATTTCCTTTGTCTCCGTGCCGACCTCGTCCATCTGCCCCGCCGCTTGCCGCAAACGCGCGGTGTCCACTTGAATACGACGTTCTGCCGCCATGCCGATCTCCTGATTCTCCGATCCGAACTCAGTACCGATCCTCGGGACGCCCGTCCTCCCAGTGCGATTCGATGCGCTGCAGCAGGTGCTCGATATCCCGGTGGATCCGATAGACCAACTGCTGCCTGCTGGTCGCGACGGCGACGGGCGAATCGTCCAGCGACATCACGTATCGCCCGTCGTCGACCACGTCCCGCCACAGCAACGTCGTCTCGTGCATTCCGCGCGGGCCGAACTTCGATCGGCCCTGCGCGACCGTGATCACTCCGGTCAGATCGGCACGCTGCTCGAAGAACCGCTGGGTCCGATACACCGGCCGGGACTCGACGTCGTCCCACACCGAGTTGGTACCCCAGGTCGGCGCGATGTGCTCGGCCGGGTCGGTCACGATCGGAATATCCGGCAGCCGACCGGCTTCCACGTCCGGCATCGCCTGTACCACTGCGACGGCCAGTGCCCGCGGATCGCATTCGGTCACGACGACCATCGGCGAATCGAAGGTGAGTTCGCCGGGTACCTGTTCGAAGACGAACGCCAGCGCACCCGCCCGCGCGACATGCACACGGAGCACCTTGTCCCGGTTGGATCTTTCCCGCTCGTCCCAACTCTGCAGCAGCACATACAGTTCGGGGGCGCGCAGCACATGGACCATGCCCGCGAACGAGCTGTCCAGCCTGGGCTGCAACTCCTCCCATACCAGGCGCTTTCGTCGCTCCAAGTCGTTGACCATCACCTCCTCGTCGCTCTGGAACAGCAGCGGCCGCGGCAACGAGCCGGCGCGATAGTGCTCGCACAGCACGAGAAATTCGAGCGAGGTGAACTTCCACTGCAGCGTCACGGCTCGATCACCGGTCGCACCCGCTTGATGTCCGGCCCGAGACCCTCATCCAGGTGCGTCTCCGAGTCGAGATACTTGGGCCGCTTGTATTCTCCGCCCGCGCCCTGCGCGCCGCCGGGCCCCGGACCGGGCCCCATCGGCATGCCGGACTGCGAACCCGGCCGGACCATCTGATGCTGGGACTGGGCCGCGACTTCGGTCTGCATCGCCGCCCGCGGGAACAACTTCGATGCTTCGAACGGTGCGGTCTGGGCCGCGAGCTGCGAGTGCGGCGCACCGCCACCGCCACCGCCTGGAATGCCCGCGCCGGCGCTGCGCACAGCGGCCGCGAGATCCTTCGCGAACGGGCTGTCGACCGGCAATGCCGTGTGCTGCAATTCGCCGAGGCCGGGAATGCCGAGTGCCCCGGTATTCGCCAGACCGGCCAGCATTTCGGTGCCGCTCTTGACGACGTCGCCGATCGTCTTGGTGAACCCGTTGATTCCGTCAGTCAGCAGCTTGATCAGATCGGCGCCGCCCGGTGTCTGGGCCATGGTCTGGCCCAGTGCGCGCATTGTTTCCGGGCTCAGGTTCCGCAGGATCTCCGGGTCGACATTCTTCAGCACGTCCGGGCCGAGGTTCTTCAGCCCTTCCGGCGTCAGGCCGCCGAGGATGTCCGAGCCGAGCTTCTTCAGCTGGTCCGGGCTCAGCCCCTGCAACAGGTCGGAGGTGAGCTTCTGCAAACCCTCCGGGGTCATGTTCTTCAGCAGTTCCGGTGGCATAGAAAAGAACAGCCCGAACTACAAAGCCGGCTATCAAGACCCCAACAACCAGTGACCGTCGCCATGAGCCGGGCCCGCGCCACGCCCTGCATCTGTTCCGTCATCGCTTCCAGCATCATCGCGGCATCGGCCCGCAGCCGTTCATTCACCACCAGCAGCCTCCGGCTCGTCGATCGAAATCACTGCGACTGGGACTTTTCGTTCTCCTCGAAAACCTTCGCACCGTCTCGCATATTCTTCGCATTTTGCCCGGCAACTTCGGCGAGCTGAATCAGCGACTTGAAATAATTGTCCCGGCCGACTTTGTATCCCTTGGGTCCGTCGGCGAATTTTTTGCCGAACTTGTCGTTTCCCCAGGCTTCGCCCTGGGCTTCGGTCGACTGGACGAGCGTCTCGTGGATTTTCCCGAGCTGTTCGGCGACCTCATCGAAACCGGTTGCCGCCTGGCGGAGTCCGTCGGGATTTATTTGATGGGCTGATTCATTGCGCTTCTTTATCTTCCGAACGGCATTGTCACCAGCATCCGACAAGTGCGCACGGCCGACTGATACGCTTCTTGCCGTAGAAAACATGTCGGCGGATACCCGCCGCGGGGCGACAGGAGAAGACATCGGATGAGGCCGACATCAGCTACACCCTGTCGAGAGTGTTGCGCGCGGACGCCCGACCCGCTGCGCGCCCTGGGCCGCCACTCCCGGACATCCGCCGGAGGCCGAACCTGCACAGTTCATTGATCCCTGCGATCCTGGCGCATCCACGTCAGCCACCTCTTTGAGCTGATCGTGAATAAAATGACATGACTGAGAGTAAATCAGACCCTATGGCAGACGTCAATCGCTCGCAGCGCACCTACTCCTCCCCGGTGCGCGAGGAGGCTGCGCGCCGCACTCGGGACATCGTGGTGCGGGCCGCGATGCAGGTGTTCACCGAACGCGGATACGCCGGCGCCACCATCGATCAGATCGCCACCTACGCCGGGGTCTCCCGCCCCACCGTGTTCGCCGCGGGCAACAAGGCCCAACTGTTCGCGCTCGCCCGGCAATACCAAGGCAACGACGGTGACGGCACCGAGGCCGGTTCGACGATGGCGGAGATTCTCACGATCGACGACCCTCGGCGCCTGCTCGAACAGTTCGCCGCCCACACGGCCGCGACCATGCAGCGCGTGGGGCCGTTGCAGGTAGTGCTCGAGCAGGCCGCCGGCACCGATCCCGAACTGGCGGAACTGTTGAAATCGACGCAGCAGCAACTGCTGGAGACGGCCGGTAGCGTCGTGGCCGCGGTCGCGGCGAAAGGATCGCTGCGCCACGGAATCTCGCCTGACGCCGCGACCGACGTGCTCTGGTTACTACTCCAGTACACGAACTACCACCGCCTGGTAGCCGAACGCGGCTGGAGCCACGCGGATTTCGAGCGCTGGCACGCCACGGCGATGATCGCCAGCCTGCTCGAGCCCGGCCACCGATAACCCCGTGCCCCTAGGCGGGCGTCCACGGACGCCGACCGGCGATCAGCGCGGCTTCCGCTCCATGCATGGTCAGTACCGCGCCCTGGACATAGGCCGCCCGCGGCGAGACCAGGAACCGGATCACCTCCGCTACCTCACCCGGGTCGTCGGCACCTCCCGAATGCCGCTCCTCCTGGCCTCCCGGCCGCGGACGGAGCAGGTCACCGGGGTCCACGAAATTGACCCGCACACCCCGCGGCCCGTACTCGACCGACCACACCCGGGTAAGCCGCACCAATGCCGCCTGCGCCGCCTGCACCTGACCATCGTCCGAAGTCCCCACCCGCGCACCGACATTCACGATCGCCCCCGCCCCACGCGCCGCCATCAGCGGCGCGAACGCACCGGTCAGCAACAAGGGCACCCGCACGTTCAGGTTGAACACCACATCGAACACATCCTCGGCCGACCCGTAATCGACCTCCCCGGCATTGTTGACCAGCACTCCCACCGGAGCATGTCCGAGCGATCCGCCCACCTCGCCGATCACCCCACGCACAACCACCGGGTCACCGAGATCGGCCGCCAAGCCCACGGCCCGTCCACCGGACCACTCGATCAAGCTGCGGGTCTCCTCCACACCGGCGCCATCAGCACCGCACACCACCACCGAATAGCCGTCCTCGGCCAGCCGCAACGCGACCGCACGCCCCAACCCACCCGACGCACCGGCAACCACCGCCCACCCGCCCGGCCCACGACCATCCCGCACGGAGGCTTCACTCATTCGCCGTACTCCTTCTCGCTTCAGCCCCCCGGGTGGTCGGATCGCAGGACCTACTGCGGGGCAAACCGCGAATGGCTGTACCGGCACGCCGAATTCGTCTCCGAAGCAAGCTGGTTCCCCAATGGGTTAACTAGGAATACGCTGATTTGACCAGCAGTCAAACAGACTACTCGGTCGCCGTCAAACGAGCCGACCCAGGCCGCCTGCGGTCGGCTGGAGCAGGGCAGGCAATGGACCCGATCGCATTGCCCGCCAGACGGTTTCGCCGGATCGAACACCCAAGGACGACCCAGCCGGGGACCGGTCCGCCTACGTACTGCCGCCATGGTGCGCGCTACTGCCGTCGAAACTTCCGGTAGGCGCCGCCCGCCCACGCGACGCCCGCTCAGCTGGCGTCGCTGGTATCGTCGGCGAGCACCCGGTGCGCATTGCGATACGCGTCGAGCGCTTCGACCCGCCGCCCCCCGCGGTGGAACGCGACCATGAGCAGTTCGTGCCAACGCTCGCTGTGCGGTTCGGCCGCGACGAGCGTTTGCGATTCCATGATGGCTGCCGAATGCCGGCCGAGATCCAGCGCGACCAAGATCGCCGCTTCCCCTAGATCCGAACGCAACCTGACCAGGCGGTTGCGTTCCTGGCTGGCCCATGGTCCGGGCAAACCGACCAAGGGGTCGCCCCGCCACAGGCTCTTTGCGGTTCCCAGCTTTATCTCCGCCTGGGCCGCCGCCCCCGATCGGCGGTCGGCTTCGGCGTCGGCGATGAGTGCCTCGACCTCCACGACATCGAACTTCACCGGCAGGCACAGCCGATACCCGCCCCGGGTCGAACCGAGCCACTCGAACCCGGCGCCCGGTCCGCCGTACGCATCGAATTCTCTGCGCAGAGCGGATATGTGGTTGCGCAGCACACTGATCGCCGACATCGGCTGTTCGTCGGACCAGATTCGCTCGGCCAGCTGCGTCGTCGTCAGTGTGCGCCCGTGTTCGGTCGCGAGTATCGCCAGCACGGCCAGCATCTGCGGCGCGGCGATTTCCAGGGGCTGGTCGTCCAGCCACGCCTCTACCGGACCCAGCAACGACAACCGCAGTTCCGTTTGCCTCGTCCGACGAATACCCGAGTTCCGCAATGCTGACAACTGGTCCCTCACATTCGCACATCGAGGCCGTTCATGGCCTCTGCGATGCCGACACGGTCCGTGCCGGCTCCGTTCAAGTTGACCAAAAGCTAATTAATTTGACTGCAAGTCAATCAGAATATCGCAGGCGACGTCAATCGCCGCGAGGCTTGCCCGGCGCGCACCGATCCGGTGATGCGCCCATCCCGTCATTCCTGGCCTTACGCCGGCGCCGACAGGCAGCCAAGGCGTTCCGCCATACCTGCGACTCCGGTCATGGCCAGCAGGGCGGCCTGAATACCGGCGGCGCGCGGGGAGACGAGGAACCGGATGGCCTCCGCGATCCCGACCGGCCCGCCACCGCCGGGCGGCACGCTGTGCGGGCATCCCGGATCCAGTTCCGCTCGCCGCGCTCGAACCGCAGTGGACGCGTGGCCGAGATCCACGAAATTGACCCGCACACCGTCCGGCCCGTACTCCGCCGCCCACACCTTGGTCAGCATGATCAACGCCGCCTTCGCGGCCTGCACCTGACCACCATCCCCCGCCAGGGCACCGAACCCGCCCACATTGACGATCGCACCCCTGCCACGCTCGACCATGAGTGGCGCGAACGCACCCGTCAAGACCAACGGCGCCTTGACATTCCGGTTGAACACCAGGTCGAAGAGGTCCCCGGTCGACCCGTAATCCGCCTCGCCCGCATTGTTGACCAACACCTCCACCGGAGCACCCGCCACCACCCCGGCCGTTTCCGTGATCAGCCGTCGCACCGCCGCGATATCACCCAGGTCGACCACGAGATCCACGGCCCGCCCGCCGGTCCACTCGATCAATTTGCGAGTCTCTTCCGCACCGGCACCATCGCGGCCGCACACCACGATCGAATACCCGTCTTCGGCGAGGCGCAACGCCGTCTCCCGCCCGACGCCACCCGTCGCACCGGCGACCACCGCCCACGCCCCGCGCCCCCGGCCATCCCCCGCGATGTCTTCACTCATCTGATGCCATCTCTTTCTTGCTGCAACTCCATGGTGGTTCCGAGCGCCGACGGTCACGGCAGCCGGCTTGCGGCGAGGACGACCGATCGGGCCTATAGCGCGCGAGGCGGGGCGGCGTGGGTGAGGCGTTCGGCGGTGGACAGTCGTCGCCCTGGGTAGGCGAGAACGGTCATGACCGCGAGCCGAGTGCGTCGACGCGCGCAATCAACGTCCAGATCAACGGTTTTGGGGCCTGGGTGAGGTACGCCTTGTCGTTCATACCCGAAGTCTTGCATAGTTAATATTAACCAAGCAAGACTTACTTTTTCGCGGCGTATACCTTCAGCGGTCCCGGCCAGCGCCACCTTTCAGGATTGTCTTCAATCATGTTTTCAATTATGTTTTCAATCATGAAGGTGAGCAAAGACGCTGTCAACAGCGACGTCGAGCCGGCGGGAACCGACCGCCGAGTGGCCACATCGGCGCGCCCGGCGAGCCGCACCACGGCGAAAGTCTTGGACGCTATCCGCAGCGCCATCCTCAACGGCGAGCTCTCCCCAGGAGAACAGCTCCGGCAACAGATCTGGGCAGACCGGTGTGGCGTCAGCCGCCCGCCGGTCCGCGAAGCCCTCGAGATACTGAGCAACGAGGGGCTGCTCACGCACGAGCTGAACCAGGGCTACTTCGTCGCGAAGTTCAGCAACGACGAGGTGGAGCAGCTCTACACGATGCGTGACCTACTGGAGTCCGAGGCGCTCCGCACGCTCGAGTGGCCGACCGCGGATGTACTGGCCGAGCTGTCCGCGCACGTCGACCGGATCGAGGCCGAGGCGCTGGCCGGGCGGCCCGACCTCGCCCGGGGTGCGATGGCCGACCTCTACCTGTCCATCTACCGCCTGTGTCACCGCACGCTCCTCATTGCCGAAATCGAACGACTCTGGGCGCGCACGGCCTCCTATCGCGCACACAACTACGACATACTGGCCGCACCACAGGAGTCGACAGTCCAGTTCCGCCTGATAGTCGACGCCCTGGCCGCACAGGACCGCCGGCGGCTCACCGAACTGCTCCAACGCCCGGTCGTGACCATCCTGGCTCGCGCGCGGGCGGCTGCCTCGCGCACTGCGGCCTCCGGCGGTTAGACCATTGCGCGACAGCCGGATTCGCGGTTGACTCCGTCCCGGCACGAGCGCGCCTCCCAGCCGGCCGGCACGGCGATCCCGCATGGGCACTTCGATCACCATATTGGCCTTACTAGTAGTAAGCTCATTTCGTCGACGGACAGGCGGCGGACGGCAGCCGTTGCCGACCGGCGGCACGGACCGGATATCGATGGTGGAGAACATCTTTCAAGCGGAACGGCCATGCAAGGTTCAGCCGAAGCCTGAGTCTTGCGTAGTTAATATTAACCATGCAAGACTTGAGGCATGAACAGCATGACTTACCTCGCCCAGACCTCATCCCCCCTGATCTGGCCACTGATCGCGGTCGTCGGCGCACTCGTCGCGACCCGGAACAGTCCTTCTCGCGCAGCCGCACTGGAGACCTGGCAGCGTTGGTGGGCCGTGGTCGCGCTCGGGTTGGGCAGTTTATGGATGACGATCTCGTTCCTGACGGTTCCGGAGGTGATGGCGACCGCGATCGGGTTCGACCCGAGTCAGTTCCAGTTCGAGATCGCGTTCGCCAACCTCGGACTGGCGGTCATGGGTTTCCGCGCCGTCTCGGCCTCGGCACGTGAGCGGATCACGATCGGGCTGGGTGCCGGAATGTTCTTGTGGGGCGCGCTGATCGGCCACGTCTATCAGTGGTTCGCGCACGGCGATCACGCTCCCGGCAACACCGGTGGAGTCCTGGTGTGCGATCTGCTGTTCCCCGCGGTCATGATCGTCCTCGCCTACCGCGCCCGGCGACTGGCCGCACAGCAGTCCGAGGCCTCAACATTGTTGTCCGGCAACACGAGTGGCTCGCCGTACGCAGCCGGGAGCAGGCAGGCATGAACACCGCGATCGTGGTCGGCGGCGGCATCGGAGGGTTGAGCGCGGCCCTCGGCCTCGAGCGCGCGGGCTGGCGGGTGACGGTGCTGGAACGAGCGCAGCAGTTCCGCCCGGTCGGCGCCGGGTTGATGCTGGCCCCCAACGCGGTGCGGGCGCTGAACTGGCTGGGACTGGCCGAGGAGCTCCGGGCGATGGCGGCCGCGCAGGGCGCCACAGGAATCCGGACCGCGTCGGGAACGTGGCTGTTGCGCGGCGATGTCACCGAGGTCGTCCGCCGGTTCGGTGTGCCCGGATACATGCTGCACCGGGCCGACGCGCACGCCATGCTGATCGGGGCGCTGCGGCGCACCAACCTGTGCACCGGCCACCAGGTCACCGAGGTGGATCCCGACGCCGGTGCGGTGACGTTCCGGCGCCCCACCGGCGAAACCGCAACGCTCGCCGCAGAACTCGTCGTCGTCGCGGACGGCCTCGCCAGTCCGATACGGGCCCAGCTGTTTCCGGACCATCCGGGACCGGCCTACGCCGGGTACCTCGCCTGGCGCGGCGTGGTCCCCGCCGAGGCCGCCGCCGGCGTCGAAGTAGGCCGCTCGTTGGTCGAGAGCTGGGGGCGGGGCCGGAGATTCGGCGTCATGCCGCTCACCGATGGACGGGTCTACTGGTACGCCACGCTGTCGGCCCAGCCGAACTCCCACGCCCACGCGAACATCGAGACGGTCGCGCGACTCTTCCGCGGCTGGCACGACCCAATCCCCCGCCTGATCGCCGCCACTCCCCTGAAATCACTACTGCGACACGACATCTACTCCCTGGAAACACCGCTGCCCAGCTATGCCGCCGGCCGGGTCATCCTGCTCGGTGACGCCGCGCACGCGATCACCCCCGACCTCGGGCAGGGCGCGGCGCAGGCACTGGAGGACGCCGCGACGCTGAACGCGCTCGCCACCACCGAGTCCACCGTGGAATCCGTGATAGCCGGCTACGACCTGGCGCGGCGTGGCCGGACCCAGCGACTGGCGCAGGCTTCGGCCTCGGCCGGAAGGGTTGCGCAATGGCGCAATCCGCTGAAGGTCGCGTTCCGCAACGCCCTCGTGTGGCTGACGCCGCGCTCGGTGTACCTGAATTCGCTGCGCGAAACCTTCTCCTGGACACCCGAAACCAACTTCCCGGCAAGTGACCCGGTGGCGGCTTCGGCGCCGGGCCACTGATGCGCGCGGTCCGGCGATCGCCGAGCAGACCGGCTCGGTCACCCTCCTCGACCTCGCCGATTTCACCCCGGCACTGACCCGCCGAACCCTGCACCAACTCGATCGGGCCCTGGCCGAAAACTGAACCGTCTCCACCACGCACTGTGAGGTATTCCGTTGACAGACACCGTCATACCGGCGACCCAGGCGACCACCGGCACCCCCGGGATCGTGCCCGGCCGGTGGCGCAAACTCGCCCTCGTCGTCGCTCCGCTCTGGGCCGACAACAACGAGTCCAGCGTGCTCAGCACCCTGGCCCCGGTCATCGTTGCGGCGGTCGCGGCGCCGGCGGGCGCGGTCGGCTACCTGACCTCCATCGGAAAGTTCATCAGCATCGTCTTCGGACCGCTGTGGGCGTGGGTGGCGCGCCGGACCAATCGCAAGACCGCCTTCGCCGTGGCCTCCGGTCTCGCCGGAATCGCCACCGCCGCAACCGGTCTCGCGCAGAACTACATTCAGCTCATCGTCTTGTACGGGGTCTCGGCCGCGTTCATCGCCGCGGCACTGCCGATCGCCAGCGAAATCACCGCCGACCTGTTCGACGACGCCGCCCGCGGCCGCGCCAACGGCTACACCTGGGGCGCGATCTCGCTGCTCGGCTCGGTACTCGGGCCGCTGATCGGGCAGCTGTCCCGCGTACCGGACGGCTGGCGCTACGGCTTCTTCGCCTGGGGCGCGGTTACCGTGCTCACCGCCGTGCTGCTGGCCGTGTTCTTCACCGATCCCGCCGTCGGCGCCAGCGAAATCGCCGCGCCGCCAACAGAGGCCGAGGACAGCCGGATCACCTGGACCAAGGTGCGGCAGATGCTCCGGATCCCCACCTTCGTGCTGATGCTGATCCAGCGACTCATCTCCGGTCACCTGCTGATCATGAGCTTCGGCATCGTATTCCTCGTCCACACATACGGTTTCACCACCGCCGTCGCGTCCATCGTCACCCTGCCGTTCGGCATCGGCTATCTGCTCGGCACTTTCGGCGGCAGCCTGGCCACCGACTTCTTGCAGAGCAGGCTCCCCAGGATCGGACGCGTCATCGTCCTGCAGTTCGCTCAATTCGGCTTCGGGGTCGTCGCCGTGGTGGGCACCCAGCACGACTGGGGCGGCATCGAGGTCTTCGCCGGCTTCTGGGCGGTGCTCGGCTTCATGCAGGGCCTCAATCCCGGGGTGAACCGGCCCATCGTGGCGGCCGTCGTCCCACCCGAAATGCGCGGCGCCGCCTTCGCGCTCCTGCTGTCGGTGTTCGAGGCACTCGCCTACGCGGTGTTCAACCTCGCCGCCGGACTGCTCACCGACGTGATCGGCCTACGCGGCGTAATGCTCTGGATCCCAGGCATTCTCATGCTCATCAACGCCGCCTTCTGCACCATTCTCTATCGCACCTACCCCCGCGACGCCGAACGGCAACGCGCCCTGGTGATCGCACAGGCCCGGCCCGCGGCGGCCGGATGAACCCCGCCCGGCACCCGATCGAACAGGCCCGCCTGCGCGGCGGGAGCTTCGCGATGGGCGATCCTCCGCACCGCCGCCACCCCGTGAGCCGACCGCCTACTCCGGCACCATACTTCCCTGCTGGACCATCCATCGGTTGGCCGACAGTTAGTTTCAGGAGGCGAACTGCGCCACACCACTTCGAAGGACACCCATCCGGAATCGTCGCAGTTTCGAATAGCTACAGACAGCGATCCGGATCCACTGACTGGTCGAGTGGTTGGCATCTCGGTCGGCTCACACGGTTTCGAACCCAGGAAGACAGCCCCAGGAACGGAGCGAATCACATGCCAGGACTGACGCATTCGGTACGCGTGCCTTCTGCCGCGCTCCTCACGGCAGCCGCCGCCCTGGCCGCTGTGCTGGCAGCTGGACCTGCCACAGCCGCACCTGCCACCAAGGAGCAACAGGAGCTCGTCGAGATGCTCATGCCAATTGAACACGAGTGCCTCAAGGTAATCGAAACTATTGCGAAAGACGAAATTGCGGAGCGCAAAGATGCGTTCACGCGCTGCACCAAGGAAAAGATCTTCGGCGAGGACAGTGGATTCGAAGAAAAGCAACAAGACAAAATCGCAGCGCGGCAATCCAAGTGCGTGAACAAGACCTGGGACAACGAAGAAGATCCCTCGCATCACCCGGGTATGTTCGCTCAGTGCCTGGCTGGACTCTAGACCTCTCGAACCCGAGTGGCCCCGCCTGGATATTCGGCGATGCTCGTAGTTCTGGCAGTTTTCCAGCATCGCGATGACGGCGTCGACACCTTCGGATACGGCTGTCGGCCGCCATCAAACCGTACAGGAACTCCGACCTCAGTCGCTGCGGCCATTATGGCCCATACGGTCCAGAACCAGTATCGTGAGAGGATGCCCCGGCCTCGTGAGTTCGATGAAGATCGCGTGGTCCTCGCGATCCGCGACGAGTTCTGGGACAAGGGCTACGCGGCGACGTCGATGGACGACCTGCTGCGCGTGAGCGGACTGGGCAAAGGCAGCCTTTACGGGGCTTTCGGGGACAAACGCAGTCTGTTCCTGCGGGTGCTGCGCGCCTACGACGACGCGAACCTACTGATGCTGCACGAGCGTCTGGCGTCCGCCGCGCGCGGGATCGACGTGGTCCACGAGTTCATGCTCGGCCCTACCGGCGACCCGACCGGAGCCACCGCCCGTCGAGGGTGCCTGCTGGCCAACAGCAACGCCGAACTCGCCACCTGCACTCCCGACGTGGCCGCCGAGGCCCGCCGCACCTACGACGCAATCGCCACCATCCTCACTTCCGCGCTGGAGCGCGCGCAGCGCGAAGGCGACCTCGACCCCGATGCCGACCCCGCCGAGATTGCCCGCGCAGTCCTCGCTGCCCAGCTCGGCGTCATCGCGCTCGGCCGCACCGGCATGGACGTCGACGCGCTGACCACGATGGCCCAGTCCGCCCTGGCCCGATTGCTGCCCGTACCAACGCAGTAGCCACCGGCTGATCCGTACGCCGAGGCCGAAACGACGAGCCGTACCCGCAGCTCGGCCACGCCGGGCACGCCGAATTCTCTCGATACCGAAGAGATATTGACTATCCGGTCCAGAACAGGAAAGGTTATGGACCGGATAGTCAATAACATGGAGGGAGGCGGCATGGCCGTCTTGGCAGACAAGGTCGCCGTGGTCACCGGCGCCAGCACCGGCATCGGGTTCGCGACCGCACGCGCGTTCCGCGGCGAGGGCGCCACAGTATTCATCACCGGTCGCCGCAAGGACGCGCTCGACGCCGCGGTCGCCGAGCTCGGACCCGACGTCACCGGCGTGGTCTGCGACGCCTCGGTCCCCGCAGAACTCGACGCGCTCTACACCACCGTGCACGACCAAGCCGGCCTCATCGACGTGCTCGTAGCGAACGCCGGCGTCGGCGCCGCGGCGCCGTTCGGCGAGGTGACCGAGGATCTGATCGACTCGGTGTTCGCCACCAACGTCAAAGGAACCATCTTCACCCTGCAACAGGCGCTGCCATTCCTCGGCCCGAACGCTTCGGTGATCCTGACCGGTTCGACCGCCGCGACACGGCCCAACCAGGGACTCGAGGTCTACGCAGCGTCGAAGGCCGCGGTCCGCAACCTCGCCCGCGGCTGGGCACTCAGCGCACGCGCGCACGGCTTCCGGGTCAACGTCGTCTCCCCCGGCGGCACCCGCACCCCCGGCCTACTCGAACTGGTCCCGCCCGAGATGCTCGAACAGGCCGAAGGCGCCGTCCCTCTCGGCCGCCTTGCCGAACCCGAGGAGATCGCCGCCGTGACGACATTCCTCGCCTCGGACGCATCGAGTTACGTCAACGGCGCCGAATTCTTCGCCGACGGCGGATACGCGCAGGTCTGAACCCCTGGGCGTCGAAGCTGCCCCGGCGCGCGACGGCGCACGTGATCGGGGTCACGAGTCCCCGGCACCCCGAGTCAGCCCGCCCGACAGATCACGTCGTGTTCGGGCATGGCGCCCTCCGCCAGGTAGCCGGTAACCACTTGGGACGCACAAGGATTGGCGCCGAGAACATAGGCCCCGTGCCCACTCCCGTCGACAGTGACCAACCGAGACCGCTGACCGAACTTTTCGTCGAGCAGCTCCCCGCCGCGCAGCGGGGTGACCGGGTCGCGCCGGTTCTGCACGATCAGCACATCGGCCGGGCCGGTGTCGTCGATCCGCACCGGCGGCTCGGACGGCCCGAGCTTCCAGAAGGCGCAGGGCATGACGTTCGCGGCGGCCGCGCCGAAGAGCGGGTACCGTTCCCGGTCCTCGGCGACGGCACGGTGGTAGGTCTGAATGTCCTCGGGCCATTCGACATCGTTGCAGGTAACGGCCAGAAAGACCGACCAGGCATTATCGTTCGGCGAAGGCGCGCCGGTGCCCGGCGGCCGCCCGCCCGCAGGCCCGGGATGCCCGGTTTCGAGCAGCGATTTCCAGGTCTCGGCCGCCGACGTGTACAACGCCGGGCGATAGAGCGTGAAGAAGGTGCCGAACCGGAACAGACCGCCGTCCATCCCGTCCACCGGATTCGCGTCGAGTCGCTCGGCGAGGGTGAGGTACGTCCGCCGTACCTCTTCCGCTGTACGACCCAGACCGTAGGTGTCGTGGCGGGCGGCAGCCCATTCAGCGAAATCGGGGAACGTCTCTTCCATTCCGAGGCCGTACAGGCGCATTCCGTCGTGGTCGAGGTAGGTGTCGCCGATATTGCTGTCGAGCACGACGCGATCGGCCCGCTCCGGGAATATCGAGGCGTAGGCGGCGCCAAGCGCGGTGCCGTAGGAGTAACCGAGGAAGCTGGCTTTGTCCTCACCCAGCGCCGCTCGGATTCGGTCCAGGTCACGGGCCATATTCGCGGTCGAGATGTACCGCAATCGACCCTCGTGGTCGTTGGCCGCGCATTGCTCGGCGACCCCCTGGGCGACCGTGGCCCGCTCGGTGACTGCCGCGTCGTTCACCGCATACGGCGAGATATTGCCGAAATACGTTTGATCATCGGTGAACCCGCAACTCACCGGTGCCGAATGCCCGACCCCGCGGGTATCTATACCGATCACGTCATAGCTGTCCAGCACATCGGCAGGCAGCCCGTGCGCAGCCAGGAATTTGGGCTGGTCCAGTCCCGGACCACCCGGACCACCGGGGTTGAGCAGCAACACCCCACGCCGCTTGTCCGGATTCTTACTCGCGAGCCGGGAGATCATGATCTCGATCCGCGCGCCCTCGGGCTCGCGGTAATCCAAAGGCACTGGCACAGTGGCGCATTGCAGCTGGGACGGCCCGGCCGCGGGATCTTCGACCCCCTCCGGACACGTGCCCCACGACACCCGCGCCGGCGAGCTTTCGTCCGGTTCTGCGGCCAGGACCAGCGTCCCGACCAATGCTCCGGCGAGACCGAGCACGGCCAGCAGGCTCAGGCTCCGTTTTGCGTTCATGCGCTCCTGCTCTCCGACGAAATGGCGCCGGCCACGAGCAAGCCGTCCGCAGCGGCCTCGTGCTCCGGCTGATACCTGAACGAGTCTGTCGAGCCCATCCCGCCCGCACATCGCTCCGGCGGCGGCAATCGTGTTCGACGAAAGTCGAAGCGGCGATTAGACCGGGGTCGAGCCCACCTCAGCCGCTGGGCTGCTGCTCGAGTCCGGCCGGTGTCGCGATAATGACCGGGTGGACACCGACAGCGCCGTACGACTCCGGGTATGGCAAGAGAGCTGGCGGCTGGCGGCGGCCGCTGTGCTCGGCGTGGCGTTCTGGTTCTCCCTCGCCACGGCGCTGCCGGAAGGCTGCACGGCCGATACGTGTTCTTGGTTCGTCACCGGTGATCCGCTGATCGCACTGGGCTGCCTGGCGGTGCTGCTGTGGCGGCGGCGGTTTCCGTTCCTCGTCGCCCTGGTGGTCGTGATCGCTGCGGCCGCTTCGGCGCTCGCCACCGGCGCCGCACTGCTGGCGCTGTGTTCGCTGTCCACTCGCCGCCGTCCGGTCGAGATCGCAGTGGTGGTCGTGGCCTACGTGACCGCGGCGCAGTTCAGCGAAAACCTCTACCCGATCACCGCGCCACCCGCCCCTACCTGGCTACAGCTCGCGCTGCTGGTATCGAGCGCGGGGATCGCGGTGGCAACCGGCGTAGCCATCGACGCCCGTCGCGCCGAACTGCGATCGCTGCGGGACCGCGCCGAGAGCACAGAACGCGAGCAAGCTGCCCGGGCAGCGCAGGCACAGGCCACCGAACGCAACCGGATCGCCCGCGAAATGCACGACGTGCTCGCGCACCGGATCTCGCTGGTCGCCATGCAAGCCGGCGTCCTGGACCACCGCGCGGACCTCTCGGACGCGGACCAGCGCACGCTGATCCGCGGGATCGCCGACGGCTCCCGCCAAGCGCTGGAAGAACTCCGCGATGTCCTCGGCGTCCTGCGCGCCGATCCCGACCGCCCCGAACCGCCGCAACCCACCCTGGACCGGATCTCGGATCTGGTGTCCGAGGCGCGGTCGGCGGGACTGGACGTCACACTCGCGACCACGGTGACCGCTACTCCACCAGAGACCCTGGGACGGACCGGTTTCCGGGTAGTTCAGGAAGGGCTCACCAACGCCGCGAAACATGCCCCGGCCGCGGCGGTCCACATCACCGTGGACGGGACGCCCGGCAGCGAACTGCGCGTCAGCGTCCGCAATTCGGCGGCCGCCGCCGTCGCCCGGCCACCGGCCTCCGGCTTCGGGCTCCTCGGCCTCGCCGAACGAATTACGCTCGTCGGCGGGACACTCGACCACCACCGCACGGCCGACAACGGCTACCTTCTCGCCGCGCGACTCCCCTGGCTGGACCACGATCGCGAGAAAACAACATGACTGCACAGGACATGGTGCGCGTCGTCATCGTCGACGACGACCAGCTCGTGCGGATGGCGCTGCGACTCGTCATCGATGGCGAGCCGGATCTGACCGTCGTCGCGGAGGCCGCCGACGGGGACACCGCGATCCAGGTTGTGGACGAGGAGCGCCCAGACGTCGTGCTGATGGATGTGCGGATGCCCGGCCGCGACGGCGTCGACACCACCCGGTACCTCCGCTCCCTACCCGCCGCGCCGGCGGTTCTCATGCTGACCACCTTCGACTCCGACGACCTGGTACTCGCTGCTCTACGCGCCGGAGCCCTAGGCTTCGTGCTCAAGGACACCCCGCCCGCCCGGATCGCCGACGCGGTACGCACCGTCGCGACCGGCCACCCCGTGCTGTCCCCCACGGTCACCGCGCGGGTGATCGCGGCGGCCACCGGGCCGGATTCCGCCGCCGCCCGCAGCGCCCCCCGCGACGCCGCGCGAAAACGCCTGGCCGCCTTGTCCGAACGCGAAATCGATACCGCGCGAGCCATCGCGGACGGACTGGGCAACCCCGAGATCGCGGCCCGATTGCGGATCACCGTCGCCACCGTCAAGGCACACACCAGCAATCTGTTCACCAAGCTGGGTGTCGAAAATCGAGTACAGATCGCGTTATTGGTCCGCGACGCAGAACGATAACCGAGGCCGATGGTGGCCATTCTTCAGTGTCGAACTGGCCGGCCACCAATGCTTCTGAAACGCCCGCGTTTTCCGAGGAGGGGCGTCTCGCTTTCGAGTCGGAGTGGCTCGGGGGTGTTGGCGGCGTCCCGGGCGTGGCGGTGACGTCTCGGAAGTGGCGGTGGCGTCCCGGGCGTGGCAGTGGCGGCTCGGACGTGGCAGTGGCGTCTTGGACGAGGCGGTGTGCAAGCGGCTGTGATGCTGGCGTGGATGGCTGTTTCGGAGTGTCGAGATGGGACATGTCGTGGCGGGCAGGTGATCTGGCTATGGCCGTCAGGGCGCTCGAGGCGCATCCTGTGAAGTGCGCGCGGTGAGCGAGCGTGGTGGGTTCTGGCCGGGGCGGAGGATCAAATGGAAGGTGCGCCGAGCAGAACGGCGATGTTCGCGGCCGTGTCACGTGGGTTGTTCCGCCTGGAGACGGCGTCGCCGTGGGTGCTGGATGATCCGCTGGCCTTGGTGCTTGTCGGCCCGGTCTGGCAGCAGCTGCGCGATCGGTTCGATCCGCTGTTCCCCGACCCGGTCCGTCGCCAATCGCGCGCGGCGGTCTGCACCCGCAGCCGGTATGTCGAGGATCGGTTGATTGCCGGCACCTTCACGCAGTACGTGATCCTCGGCGCGGGGCTCGACTCGTTCGCGTGGCGACGGCCGGATCTGCTCGGCTCACTGACGCTGTTCGAGGTCGATCACCCTGCCTCCCAGGCCTGGAAGTCCGAGCGGGTGCGGGAGCTCGGTCTGCCGCTCGGTGACTCGCAGGTGTTCGTGCCGACCGACTTCGAGGCCGGATCGGTTCGGGATGCACTGGCCGCGGCCGGGTTCGACTGGGCCCAGCCAACGATGTTCTGCTGGACGGGCGTCGCCCCCTATCTGACGGCACCGGCAATCGAGGCGACGCTGCACACGATCGCGGCGGCCGCTCCCGGGTCTGAGGTGGTGTTCTCCTACCGGGCCGAAGACTCTGCCCTCGATGACGCGGCGACGGAATTCGCCCGTATCTACACGCCGATCGCGGCCGCTGTCGGCGAGCCTCTTCAGCCTGGCTGGCCGGTGTCGGAGATCGAGCGGTTGATCAGCCGGTGCGGTCTGAAGGTCGTCGACCATCCCACCCGTGCAGACCTCCAGCACAGGTACTTCGCCGGCCGCACCGATGGCCTACGGCCCTACACCTTCGAAACCCTGATAGCCGCACGGGTCACTTGAACGTGGCAGCGCGGCCAGAACCTCCGAACTCCTCATCAATACGGCGGCACTTCGTCTCGGCCTCGGCAACGGCTAACGAGTGCCGCTGGTCAACCACTCGCGGACCTCGCTCAGCGCGGTCCCGGAACTGTCGGCGTCGATGCTCGCGGCAAGATCCGCGATCGTGAAGCTCGCGAGCGCCGTCCGCCACGCGGCGTCGGCGGCGTCCATGGCCCGATGCACCGCGCAGCGCGTGCGGCAACTCTTCGCCGGTAGGCCGAGCGGCCCGTTCCGCCGAATCTCGGTGCAGCGGAAGGCCGATTCGGCACCGTCGACCGCCTCCACCACCTGCGCCATGGTGATGCTCGCCGCCGGTCGAGTGAGCACATAGCCCCCGGCGGGGCCCGGCACCGAGCGCACGATGCCCGCACGCGAGAGCGCCTGAAGATGTTTGGCCAGATAGGCCGTCGGCACACCGTGCAATTCCGCCAACCGCGCGGCCGGGACGGGCTCGGTGGCCTGCCCGAGCGAAACGCAGCAGTGCATGGCCCATTCGACCCCCGTGGACATCTTCATACCGACAGCATATCTCGGATAGAAGATATCCGAGATCATGCTATAACTTGGACATTAGTTGTCCGAGATTAAGGTTCGTCATGACTACCCTTCGGGATCCCGCTCACCCCGCGAAAGACCGTGCGGCACTGCCCCTCGCAGCGCTGGCGTTGTTCGTCGCGGCGGCCAATCTACGTCCCGCCATCGCGGCGGTATCCCCGCTCGCCGACCGGATCCGTATCGATCTCGGCCTGTCCGCGACCGGGATCGCCCTGCTCACCACCGTTCCCACGCTCGCGATGGGCCTGTGCGCACCGCTGGCCGCCGCGGCCGGACGGCGCTGGGGCTTGCAACACGGCGTGCTGACCGGCCTGGGAGTAGTCGGGATCGCCACCGCCGCACGCGGTTTCGGCGATACCGCTGGCCTCCAACTCAGCTGCGCGGCCGTGGTCGGCGCGGGCATCGCGATCGCGCAGACACTGCTCCCCGCCGTGGTGAAGTCCCGCTTCGCCGACCGTGCGGGTCTGGTCACCGGAATCTATACCGCCGGTCTGGGATTGGGCGGCGCGGTCGCCGCGGGCGTCAGCGCGCCGCTCGCGGACGCGCTGAATTCCTGGCCCGGCGCGCTGGCGTCGTGGAGCGTACTCGCCTTCGCCGGAGCCATCCTGTGGACGGTCGCGCGCTCGGCGCTGGCCCTGGATACCGTGTCCGGGCCCCAGGGTCCCGCGACCACCGGCCTGCCGTGGCGCAGCGGGACCGCGTGGCTGATCACACTGCTGGCTGCCGGAAACTCCGCGCTCTACTATTGCGAATTGGCTTGGCTCGCACCGCTTCTACACGACAGCGGCTATCCGGATTCCACCGCGGGCCTGCTGCTCACCGCGCTGATCTCGATCCAGGTCCTCGCCATGCTCGCGGTGCCCGCCCTGCTCGGCGAACGCCGCGACCAGCGGTTGGGCCTCGTCCTCACCGTCATGCTGACCGCCCTCGGATTCGCCGGACTGGCGCTCGGCCCTGGCACGGCCACCTGGCTCTGGATCATCGCTCTCGGCATCGGCCACGGCGGCCTGTTCACCTTGGTACTGACAGTCCCGGTGTCGATGAGCCGCACGGTCACCGAAGCCGGCCAGTACAGCGCGATGGCGTTCTTTCTCGGATACGCGGCAGCGGCGGCGGCGCCGATCCTCGTCGGCGTCCTGCGCGACGGCACCGGCGACTTCCGCCTGGCCTTCTCGCTACTCGCCGCGGGGACCATCCTGCTGCTCATCCCGGTTGCCGGAATGGTCCGTCGCGACTGAGGCGACGTCATCGAGGCCGTTGCGGCGAATATTGTGTGCCGCAACGGGTCAACCAGCACACCGCAGACCCGGTCGATGCGCCTGGATGGAGTCAACCGAGCTCGGGGCGGTCCCAGAGGTCCGCCATGGTGACCGCTTCGGGCAAAGTCCAAGTCGCCGCGTCATGAGCAAGCAACTCTTCCCACGATGGTGCACCAGCTGCCGCGCGGGCCGCGGCATCGGAGCGGACTTTCAGCGCGAGCATGCCCACCCGCACGAGAACAGGAATGTTGAGATGTCTAGCGGCGACTGCGTTTTCACCGGCAATCGCCGCTGCGGTGGTCTTCGACAAGCTGATCGCGCCGGCCGCGGCATGCGCGGCGAGCAGCATCTCCGTGCGTTTGGCGGCTGCGGACGTCGCCAACCGTGGAGTACCCGTGGAACGATAGGCGCCGAGGTGCGTGTGCGTTCGGAGGACGACCTCGGTCGCGAGCATCCCGAGACCCGGCGTCAACATTCCGGAGCGAAGATTCAACCCGTCACCGGAATTCGTTCCGGCGTAAGCGTCATTGGCAAACTTCCGCAAATCAGCGTTCGGCATCTCGCCGAGAAGTGTCCAACCCGGCAGCGGCAAGTTCATCGGGGTGACAAAATCTGCCGCCCAGTGCTTCAACAGAAGCGCGACTGCCAGATGCCGCTCTGGTGCTCGCGCGAACGGTAGACCGGAGCGTGTGGTCGCAACCTTTTCGAACATTCGCCGTCCGTCTTCCCACCACGTACCTTCGAAGGTTCCTGTGCGAATCTGGTTGAGGGCGTTGAAGAACCGGCCGATGTCATGTCCGGCGGACCGAACGCGATGTGCCGGACCGCCGAATTTCGGGCCGGTGTAATCGATGGGCAGCCGGGCGGTCTCCCGCTCCCACCGGCGTAGCAGGTCGGTCTTTTTCAACACGGACAGCCCGCTCAGCACTGCAGTGTCCACCTGGCTGTCGTAGAGGTTTCCGAGTGCGCCGATAAGCCCGGAGAAACCCACGACGACCAAGTCGCCACGTTCCCACGGAACCCTTTGGGCCGCCCGCCACCCATCGAGCTGGCGTAGCGCGATCGGGTCGAGAATGTCGGCGATGTCGGACTCGCCCCATCCCTCGACTGCACAACGCTGCCGGTGGTGGGCCGTGAGGTCGGAATAGGTGAGGCCAGCAGAGGTGCTCACGATGCGCTGTGTCGCCGCGTGGTCGATCGGCTTGTCCGAAAGCGCCGCCGCGGCGATCATTTCGATGTCTGCGACGTCGCGCGTGAGTGCGCCCAAGTTGCCGACGTAGTCCTCATCGATCGGCGAGACCTGGTCGCTGGAGTTATCGCCAGGGGCGCTCACGCAGCTTCCTCGAGGTCATCAGCGAGGACAGAGACACCCTGCGCAAGAGTCTCGACGGCCTTCTTCTCCCCCTCGACTTCCTCGAGTTCGGCCAGCAAGGCCTGGAGTTCAGCATTCTCGGGCCCGGTGACACGCTCCTTCAGCCGGTCAGCGACGCTCCGGAAGCGGGCAACGCGGTCTTCGGCCACCTGGCGTCGATCCCGCTCCGCGTTCAACTCCGCCTGCTTCGTCTCGAGTTGCGCACGAAGGGTTTCGATGCGCTCGGCGAGGGTCACGACGGTCTTACCCAGGTTTGTCACGCGCTCGCGGAGACTGACGATGACGGCCTTTGCCGCCTCTTCGTTGCCGTCGACATCGCGCAGCACGAGCTGAGTCACGACGTGGAGTCGGATGGCGTCGGCGGCGATACGAGCTGCTGTGAACCCGGCAGCCTTTCCCGCGAGCGTGGCTGCCCCGACTCCCGCAGCACCGCTGAAGCCGGTGATGATCGCGGCGCCACCGGCCATGCCTAGACCACCGGCAGCGATCGAACCGCCGCCGATCGCGGCCAACCCCGCCGAAGTAGCCACCGCGCCCGAATAGCCGAGCACAAGCGTTCCGTACGCTCCGGCGATTGCCGGCGCGGCGAGGCCGCCGGTCAGCACGCCGAGTCCGAGGCCGGCACCGGCGAGCAGTGCGTATTTGGTCCAGTTGCTTGCCTTCGAGAGCTTTTTGATCGCGTCCTTATATGCGGTCTCTACAGCAGCGAGGTCTTCGGGATGGAGTTGATCCATCGCTCGATGGGCGGCCGCGAGAGCTTCAGCGCGGACAGCCTTTTCCCATCTGCCCTCCACCCACGGCTCGAACCCATACAGATCGATCAGCAGAAGCAGTGCCCGTGACCGTCTCGCCACGACCGAGGAGATCTGTGGCCCAGCGGATTCGAGTGCCTCGAGATTCGGCGACTCACCATCGGCAGCGATCTGGTGGACGACGTCTGCAACAGCAGGCGACCAGTCTTCCGGGTCGCGTTGCACAATGGCCGCAACAGCGTTGTCGCGAAAGGAATTACGGATTTCACGCTTGGATGCAAGGTGCTTGCCCTTCGATGCGGCGATGTCGCGCTGCATCATTCGGTACTGCCACGCCGTGAGGATGAAGTCCTCATCGGGCGAGAGCACGAGCTTCTTCTGTACCTGCACCGCGTCCATCCGCGTGACACTAGCGACAGAGCCCGACGCGCACAGGCAGATCCGAACGAACGTAGGACGAGACACGGCGAGGATGCCCGGTGTTACGGAACGAACAGGTACTACCTCACGCATCACTCCGGTTAGGAGTCTGAACAGACATGCCCGCACGGACGCCATGCGTAACCCGATCCGGCGAGGCAATCCATCCTCGTGGACCCGCTTGATGACTGGCTCTCAACCCTTTTCGGCAGTGAGCATCGAAACCAGACCATCGCGATCCTGCTGGATGCGCAGGGAGCCGACCACACCGACACCGTTCGCGCGCGACTCCGTTGCCCAACACGACCAGGGCTGGGGCGTGCTCGATTCGGCACAGACCCCGAACGGTTGCTGGGCACACTATTCGACGATCGCCGCGGTCGCCGATGATGGACGGCGCCTGTTCGGACTCAGCCCGGGCCAAGCGATCGAGTTCGAGTGGGAGGCCGTCAGTAACGCGGCCTCGGTCATTTGCCTCCCACCGTGGCAGCTCCCGGATCTATTCGCGGTGGTACGCGGCCAAGCGAGGATCCAGCCCTCGGCCGGCGCCGTTGGATCCAACGCACGAATCGAACTCCTCAGTTCTCGCGTGACGGAATGTACGCGGTGCCGATCTTGAAGACGCCGTCGATCGTGGAACCGCGGATTTCGGCGTTCTGGCTGTTGATCAGCAGAGCAAGCACACTCGGCCCCAGCTGCCCATCCTCGATGATCACCCCGAGCCGGTGAACCTCGCCGGATCAGGCTTCATCGTGCCGGTGAAAAACCGGATCGCGACCGTCTTCGATCGACGCCACCGTATCGGGAGCGGTCGATGTCCATCCGCCATCTCGTTCGAACACACCGAGCCCATGCGGAGTGAGTTCCTCGGGCCCCGTGCCGGGAGCAGGCCCGGAGTCTCGGACAAAGTCGGCCACCAACCTGGGGGTCGGTCCGTCGACGGTGGGCTGTTCGAGATCGCCGAGCACGTCTGCCTGTTCCTCGATAGCTTTGTCGCCCACTCATCAGCCCTTCGAGTCCGAGATCAGTTCAAATCGACAGCACACTCTTGACCATTGAACCCGTTCAGCCACAACCCATACGCGTGCCACCCGGTCCACCCAGACAGTCTGCATGCCGTAATAGTCGGCCCACTCTGCAGCAATGTCGTTGCCGTACTTGCACTCCCGGCGACGGTGACACGAAAGTACCATCGCCACTCTGGGTTCGCTCCGCATCCCGCCCCGCACTCCCATCACCCTGCGTGTTAGACGCCTACCCGGTAGCCAGTGCACGGTCGCAGATTTGAAGTCCGCGGCTCGGCCTCGCTGTGTTCCGTCCCGTGTGAATCGCTACACAAACGTCGGGGTTCAGATATCGCGATAGTTCGCTGCCGCGTCGTCGATGGTGTGCAAGATCTGATCGACGGGGACCGGCTGATGGCGGGCGGTGTAGTCGGCGGACGGACGCGGAAGCAGGACCAGCCGATCGACCCCGAGCGCCGCGTATTGCGCGACGGTATCTCGGTCCACCGGACCGGCCGGTGTCACGGTGATCTCCAACCGTCCCAGCTCTGCTGGTCGCTCGTATTTCCGGCCGGCGGCCGCCAGGTTCTCGAGGTGCGCACGGGTCTGGTTCAGATCCAGCCCGAAGCCATACCAGCCGTTGGCCAGGGTGACCGCGCGGCGGTCGGCCACGCGACCACCCGAGGCCACGACGATCGGCGGGCCCGGCTGTTGCCGTGGTCGCGGATGGGCGTCGATTCCGGAGAAGGTGACATAGCGGCCGTGATAGGCGGGCTCGGGCATGCTCCACAAGGCCCGCATCGCGTTGATGAAGTCGTCGGTGCGGGCGGCCCGCTCCGACCTGGCGACACCGACGGCGTCGAATTCCGCCCGGACGTAACCCGCACCGACACCGACGATCAGCCGGCCCTGTGCCACCTGATCGAGGCTCGCCAATTCCTTCGCGAGTACGACCGGGTTCCGCAGCGGCAGGACGATGATGCCGCTCGCGATCTTCACCGTAGTCGTATGCGCCGCAACCAGAGTCAGACCGACGACGGTGTCCAGCATCGGAAGCGTCGGAGACAACGCGAATCCCTCGGGAGCCGGGTCCGGCAATACCAGATGCTCTCCACTCCACAGAGATTCGAGCCCGGCCGCCTCAGCGTGCCGGGCGACGCGGACAGCGGTGGCAGGATCGGCGCACGCGCCGTAATTGATCGCGAACAGTCCCAGCTTCATGGCCGTCACCGCCTACTCGTTCCGAAACAAGACACGCAATGGAATCTAAGACCGGGCCAGCGATGCGACTAGCGATAGTCTCGCACAGCTGCTATGACTATTCCGCATGTCTGACTTCACCGTGCCCGGTCTGCGAGTCGTCCGCGAGGCGGTGCGTACCGGTTCCTTCTCGGCGGCGGCCGAAAGATTGGGCTACACGCAGTCGGCGATTTCGCGCCAGGTCTCGTTGATGGAACAGGTCACCGGCCGACAGCTGTTCGACCGGCACGCTCGTGGCGTACGGCCGACCGAGGCGGGCCGCATCGTGGCGCGGCACGCCGAATCGGTGCTCGAAGCCCTGGACCGCGCCCAGAGCGAACTACGCGACCTCAGCAAGCACGCCACGGCGCGCATCCGCCTCGGCGCCTTCTCGACCGCCACCGCCGCGCTCGTACCACGCGCCATCACCATTGCCGCACAACACAATCCACTGCTCACCGTGCAGCTCCGCGAGGGCACGAGCCCGCACCTGCTGACCGCGCTCGCCCGCCGCCGCATCGATCTGGCCGTACTCTCCGGCGAATTCGACGTCCCCGACGGCGTCGAGGTGACCCCGCTGACCCAGGACACCCTGTATCTGGCTGTGCGCCAAGGGCATCGCCTGGCACACCAGAGCAGCACCTCGATCGCGGCGCTGCGTACCGAGAAATGGATCGTCGGCAGCGAAGAATCCCACACCTCGCTGCTCGGCGCCTGGACCAATGCCTCCTGGCAACCGATCATCTCCCACGTCGCCCGGGACTGGGTCACCAAATGGGGCCTGGTCGCCGCAGGCCTCGGCATCACCCTCGTCCCCGGCCTGGCCATCCCCGCGCTGCCCGCCACCATCGCGATCGTCGCCATAGACGACCCCGCCGCCACCCGCCGAACAGTGCTGGCCCACACCCCCAACCCAGCCAACCACATCATCCGCGACGCCCTCCTCGATGCCGGCGCACAACTGAATGTCGAACTGCGAGAACGCCTCAAGACCTGACCGGCCTCCGGCGCGTCCCGCCAATCGCTGGCCGACTATGACCGCAAACTCGGCAACTATCGCGCGGCGCCCGAGCCGCCGGCAACGACCCTCGACTGATCGCGACGTGGACCCGACAAGTCCAATCTGAACGAGAGATTGCCGCTGCTCAGCTCGTAGCCATGGAAGCCGCCACCGCAGCACGCCCTACATTGAGCCGCAACGAGATTCGGGACCTGATGGAGTCGCTCGGCGGTCTCATCAAGATCCTGCGAGCCGCCGATCCCACCGACAAGCTCGAGGACTATCGACAACTCGGCCTCAAGAGGACCAAAACCACGAAACACGGGTGGTGATGGCTGAAGTTCAGCCACCACCACCCGCGGGCGTAGTGGTCGTGTCCGGAGGGGGACACGAACACTACGCCCACGCGTTTCACCGGCAGATTTCGATAGAGCTGGCGCCGTAGTCGCTCAGTATGACCAGACCACCTGCGCGGCTGGCGTATCCACAAGCACAGTCCACCACGGTGACCGCATTCGACCACCTGACACTCACCGTCTATGGGGCACCTCCACTGCGAGGCCCGGCGCGACGTTTCAACCAGCCGATACGCGGTACCCGACAACGGAACCGCACGGCCACACAAAGCCGTACGCAATCGACAGGAGGATGTTGTGTCCGACAACAACTACCGTTCCGCAGAGACCGGCGAATATGTCACCGAACAGACCGCAGCCGAAAACCCCAAGACCGCCCTCGCCGAAGACGAACCACACGCCGGCGACAACCGCCGCGACCGCTCAGCGATCACCGGCAACTTCGTCAAACCCGAGACCAGTCGACGCCACCCCGACACCACAGTCACCGAAAACAAGTGACCCACTGAGCTACATACAGGCCATGGCCCTTTCTCTTCCCCACAATTACACCTCAGTCAACATGACCTACACTGCGGCGTCCGACGAGTTCGGTCGACGGCATCGCTACTGATCGAAGGCGATGAATATTTCGTCGGTGTCCGGCAGGGACTGACAGGCAAGGGTCAGGCCCTGCGCGATGTCTTCCTCGGGAAGAGAATCGTTGGCCACCATGCGGGTCCGGCCCTTGCGGACAAGGCACACGCAGGTACCGCAGATCGATTCACGGCAGACGTACGGCACATCGATGCCGTGTTCGAGCAGCACATCCAGCAGCCTGGTCTGCCTAGGCCAGGTCAGCGTGTGGCGGTCACCATCGATCTCGACCTCGAGGGCCGCACCTTCGGTGCCGGGCGACGCAGGCGTGGACGACGGTTCGGGTTGTTCGAAGGGATTCTCGGCCAGTGAGAGGTACTTCTCCTGGTGAATCCGGGAAGCGGGTACACCCAGGCCCGCCAACGCAGCCGCGGCTGCGGCCATGAAACCGGCAGGCCCGCAGAGGTAGGTCGCACGCTCAGCAAACGGTGCGAGCAGCGTGGTCAAGGTGGATGCGTCTGGCACTCCCTGATCTGTTTCGAACCAGTGTTGGATCCGCAGGCGCTCGGGATGCTCACGGGTGAGCTGTTCGAGCTGGCCGGCGAAGATCGTGGATCCTGGGTCTCGGTTGGCGTAGAGCAGAGCGATGTCGCCCGTACCGCACGCCAGCACTGTCTTGATGATCGACATGATCGGCGTGATCCCGCTGCCGGCGGCCAGCAGCAGCAGGTCCTCGTTCGCACCGTCGGGCCCGAACTTGCCGGAAGGCTCGAGCACGGTGAGGGTCGATCCAGGAACGACGTTGTCGCACAGCCAATTCGACGCATATCCGCCTGCGACCCGTTTGACGGTCACGGTCAGCGCCTCGTCACGATGCGGGTTGCCGGATAACGAGTAGCACCGCGCCACCGACCCGGTTTGCGCACTCGGAACACGAACGGTGAGGAACTGCCCACACGTGTATACGAATCGTTCCCGCAGCTCCGGCGTGAGTCCCAGCACGATCGATACCGCCTCGGGGGTCTCCTGGACAACGTCGAAGACGCGGACTTCGTGTGCGTGCCGGTTCATCCCAGGCTCCCTACCGTTCGGGTTCCACCCCGCCGAACTATAGATATTGACACTATTCAAATATAGCTTACATGTGAATAATTAGACAATGCAGTACTGCTCGCCTGGCCGCCCACCGGCCGCAGCATCGGAAAGGATGGCGACGATGGCTCAACCCGAATTCCGGCGCAGGATCACCGAGCGCGCCGCCAGGCTGCCGCGGCCGATCCCCGCGCTCTGGTCGCTGGTCGACGGTTTGCACTACACCGCCGATGCCGGACTGACACTCCTCGAGGAGATCCATTCCCGCTTACACCGCAACGCGATTCGGATGGCGGGCCCCCGGTTGGGTCTGTCCTCGGAACGCATAGGCGCCTACCTTCAATGGCATGACCGGGCCACCACACGGGTCTACGGCGCGGCCCGCGCGGCGCACTGGTATCTCTGAGCACTGGTCAGCGTGTGGCCGGCCACGGGTTTCAGGCTGCCGTTTCTGTCTCAGTTGCCGGTGATCTGTAGTCGGACCACTCCGTCCGGGCTGACCGAGTTCACTGCCTGCGCGATCAATGCGGACAAGTCCAGGCCCCGCACCGATCCTCCCGCGTGCTCGATCAGCGGACCGAGCACTGGATACAGCCGCTGCGCGCCGGGCCCGATCCGGTTGAGATAGTCGTCCACCTTCGACAGGAACGGCAGTAGACCGGTGCCGGTGGAGTAGGCATCGGGTACCTGCCGGGCGTTGAGGAGCTGCTGGAGCGAGTCGACCACACCTTGCACTTTGATGCCGAATTGATCGAGTTGTGGTCCGCCGGCCGCCATGTCGGCTCCTGCCTGGGCGACGTCAGGGCCCGGGACTTGGAGATTGGTGAGCAGTTCGCGGACGTTCGGTAAACGGGCGATCAGAGTGGAGGCCAGCAGGTCCGCGGCCCGGGTCAGGTCAGGGATGACCACATCGGTACCGGTCAGCGCCTGGGAGAAGGTGGCGACCAAACCAGCGAGGGCCTGCGGGTCGAGTTGCTGCATCAGCGACGTCACCGTCCGCGCGACATCCGGAATCGAACGCGGGGTGCGCACCACCTGCGTGCGGATACGTTGCCCGTCAACGACATACGGCGGCTTACCGGTGGACGGACGGAAGTCGACGTACGGTTCGCCCAGTGCGGACAGGGTCTCGATGACGACCGTGCTGTCGGCGGGCAGGCGCCGATCCGACTCGATGGAGAATCGAATCTCCACGCCGTCAACGGTGTTGTGCACCGAGGTCACCTGGCCGACCTCGACGCCCGACAGCAGAATCGGCGATCGCGGCACCAGATTCGCGGCATCCGGAATGATCATGGTGGCGCTGATCCGATGCTCGAACCAATCGACCTTCGCGACCCCGAACACCAGGTACACCGAGCCGACCACGGCCACCAGGGCGATCGAGGCGAGGGAAAGCACCGACGCGGGCCGTGGTCGTCTCAACGCACCATTCCGATCATGCGCAGCGTCGCCACGATGCGATCGGTCTGATCCTCGACCGAGAGTGGTGTGGCCGTATCGAAGCCGCTCACGTGCACGCCGAAGACGTTCACGGTCGGGCGTTGCACCCACGGAATCAGCTTGTCGCGCAAGAACTCCACCAGACGATTGAGATTCGAGGGGGCCGACAGGTTCAGCGGGCGCCCGGTGTTCAACAGCATCGGTACGAACGCACGGGCCGTCGCGTCGCCGGCGGTGAGCAGCGGTGCCAGCCACGCCAACGCGTGAGCGATGCCGCCGAGCGCCCCGATGACGCCGATCACGTGGATCAGGGTCTGGGCGATCTCGGTGATGTCGACAACGCCTTGCGGTGTGAGTATTTCGTCGAACTGCGCGCGATTGTCCAGCAGCAGCCGAGCGTTGACATCGACGGAGTCCAGGAATGCGCCGACGTCCGCGGTGTTGGCGGCGACGTCGACGAGGTCGTTCTTCAGCACGTCGGCGAGTCGGCGCGTATCGGCCGGATCGGCGGGCAGTGCGGCGTTGAGCTGGTCGACGGTGTCCTGCGCCGAACGTAGCGCGCCACCGGAAACGAAGGTCGCCAGCCCGGCGAGGACGTCCTCGATCTGTAGCGCGGGTTCGGTCTGGGTGATCGGCAGCAACGCGTTCGGCGCGAGATAGGGGCCGGTCGAGTCGGCGGGGAGGTCGAGCCCGATGTATACGTCGCCGAGGATCGTGTCTTGGCGCAGTTGGGCTTTCGCGGCGGCGGGCACGTGCACCGATTCGCGGATATCGACCTCGGAGATGACCGAGCCGCTCGCGTCCGCCGTCGGGTCGACGACGTTGACCGCGGTCAGCGTGCCGATCTGGGCGCCGTTGGCCATCACCCGGGCATGTGCGGGCAGGTTCAGCGCGTTGGCGAACTGGATTCGGATCGAATATGTCGGGCCTTGCGTTCCGGTGCCCGGCAGAATCAGGTTCGAGGGGTCGGCCCGGCAACCAGCGGACGCGGTCAGCGCCGCGCAGGCCAGTACGGCGACGGCGATCCGGTGTAAGCCGTTGGGTTTGTTCATCATGCGCGTCCGACCATGCCGAGGATCAGTGTCGTCAAATCGGTGGTAGCCAGGCCTTCGCTCGATTTCGTGCAGCGGCCCGGTAGGAGTGCGTCGAGTGCCGCGCAGATTTGATCGGCCCCCGGCTGATCCAGTGTCACCGTCGGTCCGCGATAGGACACCATAAAACGTCCGGTGCCGGGGTCGGTGACCGTACGAAACCCCTTATCCACGACAGGAATAAGGTCCAGCAGCTGCTGCAACGAACCGGCGTGCGCGGCCGCCAGATCCAGGAAAGGCACCGTGTTGTCCAGCAGCCCCAGAATCCGACCACCATATTTGCTGGTGATGTCGTTGATCCACGGCAGCAGCACGACGATCGAATTCACGATCTGCACCACCTGATCCCAGACGTTGTTGACCAATTGCAGGATCGGGGACAATCCTGTCAGCATCTGGCGCAGGTCGCCCCAGCCGTTTGCGACGCTCTTGGACAACGAGGTGAGCGCGTCGAGCAGCGATCCGATGTGTGCGATCGAGGCGTCGGGGCTGCGCAGCACCGACGCCAGCTGGGTGATGACCGTATTCAGTCTCGGTCCTGTTCCGGCGGTGGCGCGGTCGAATTCGGCGACCGCGTTGCTGATGGAGTCGCGGCGGGCCGGGTCGCCACCGCCGTCGAGTTGATCGGCAAGTGTGGACAGCGCGTCCAAGGTCTGGGTGATGCTCTTGGGCGTCGCGGTTCTGGTCAGGCAGGTCTGGGGTTTCCAGTCCGGGCCGGAACTGCTGTTCACCGCGAGGCGCCGATCGGCGACGACGGTGTCCGACACCGTCGTCGCCGTGGGGTCCCCGCGCAGTGGATACTCGGCGTCGATCCGGAAATCGACTCGGACAGCAGCGTTCTCATTGGTGATCGCGGTGACGGTGCCGACCTTGATACCGCGCAGGGTGACGTCGTTGCCGACATAGAGGCCGATGGTGTCGGGCAGGATCGCGCAATACCCGATGCGTCCTTTCGCCGGTTGCAGCAGCACGATACCGGCCGCGATCGCGATCACGCCGGCCAGCAGTGCGCCGAGCGCGGAGACGAATCCGCGAGATGCGAAGAGGCGACGCAACATTCAGCACCCCTTTCCCGGGACCGGCACGCAGATCGGTGCGGCGGTGAGGGTCTGGCCGGATTGATCGAACGCGACGCCCTGTGGGGTGATGAGGGCGCGCAGCCGGTCGCCGGCCTGGGCGAGTTGGTCGGCGACGGCGCCCAGGCGTTGGCCGAGCTGGTCGAGTTGCGGGGCGGCCGCGAGAATACGGTCGGCGAGCGGCTCGAGTTGCTGACGCCAGGCCGGTTCGATCGCGGCCAGCCGCGACAGCAGCTCGGTGGCGACGCGTAGCGCCTCGGTGACATCGGCTTTGCGGTCGAGGATCTGCGTCTCCATCAGGCCGATCTTGGTGAGCATGGCGCCGACGATCTTGCGCGAGTCGCTGAGCATGCTCACGTATTCGTCGGCCACCGCGAGCGCGCGGTCGACGTCGGCCTTCTGGGCGTCGAGCGTCGAGACCATGGTCGAGAGCGCGTCGGTGAGGGTGCGTACGGAGCCAGGGCTCGCGCGCAGCGAGGCGGTCAGGTCGGCCAGATTGCGGCGCAGGGTGTCGCCGTCGACGCCCGCGACCGGCCGTTGTGCGTCCTGCATGGCCTGAACCAGGTTGTAGGGCAGCCGGACCTTCTCCGCGGCAATGGTTTTCGACCCCAGTGGTGTCGCACCCGCTGGGGTGAGGGCGATGTAATGGCCGCCGATCGGGGTGAGCATCCGAATGTCCAGAGTGGTATCCGCACCGAGCCGCACCGAGTTGTCGACGGTGAACGTCATGCGCACCGCGTCGTCGGTGAGGGCCAGCGAGCGCACCGATCCCACCGAGATGCCTGCGATGCGCACATCGTCGCCGGCCCGCACCGATCCGCCGTCGGTGAGCATGGCGGTGACCGTGCGGTGCCCGAAGGGGACGATGTAGACCACGGCGCTGACGGCCAGCAGCACTACCACCACGACCAGCCCGACGACGCCGAGCAGTCGCTGGACTCTGGGGTCGGTGTCGGTGCCGTAGTTCAGCTCGCGCAACAGCCGCCACGGCGCGGTCAGCCTTTGCATACCGAGATCCGCTGTCCGGCAACGAGTATCGCGAGCGGAGCAGGCACGGCCGCGTTGCCTTTGCTGCACGCCGGCTGGGTATTCGTGGCGCCGTGCGGCAGCAACGCGATCATCGACTGCAACAGCCCCGGCAACTGATTGAGCAAGTCCACCGTGGTCTGCGGATCGGGAAACAGTAGCCGCAGATCCTGCTCGAGGTCGGGGTTGGCGGGCTGGGTGAACCCGAGACGGGCAAGCAGGCTGTTGAGCGGACCGAGCACCGACGGGGCGACATCGACGAAATCCATCAGCCCCTCGAACTGCTTCTGCAGGTTCACGAACACATCCGAGATCCCCTTGACCAAGGTCGCCGTTTCCGGCGTCTTGCCGCCCATCTGCTGCGATACCTGCTCGAAGTTACGCAGCAACAGCGAGATGACGGCCTGGCGATCGGAAACATAGGCCGACAGTTTCCCGATCGCGTCGAGCGTCGCCCCGACCGCGGTTCCGTCCCCCTCGATCACCGCGATGGCATTGCGCATGAACTGGTTCAGCGCTTCCGGCGAGAACTGCGTGAGGACCGGTTCCATCCCGTTGAACAGCGCGGTGATGTCGAACGACGGGATCGTGTGCTCGTTTCCGATCTTTGCTCCCACGCTGAGCCGGGTGCCTGCCTTGTCGGGTTGTTTGATGTCGAGATACCGCTGCCCGGTGAGGTTCTGGTAGCGGATGGCGAGGGTGCTTGTGTCGTAGAGCCGGCGGTTCTGCTGCAGGGTGAAGCGCACCCGCGCCTGACCGTCTTGAAGATCGATGGCTCGTACCTTGCCGACGGCGACACCGAACATGCGCACGTCGTTGTTGAGGCGCAGGCCGCTCGCGTCGGTGAACATCGCCTCGAATGTGCCGGTATCCCCGTCGACGGGTCGCTGGATGGCGATGCCGATCCCGGCGAGCAACGCGGCGATCAGCGCGGTGAAGGCGATCAAACGCACCAGCACCGCCCGTATGCTCTTGTTCTTCGTCACCGGTCTCCCCCCGTGGTCGGCGCAGCGGCGCCCAGCAGCGGCACCGCGATTCCCGGCATGCCGCGCACCAGGATGTCGAGGCCGACCTGCGGACCGTCGGGTGTGTCGCGGAAGGTGCGGTCGAGCCGGTCGAGCAAGTCGGTCAGGTCGGCGTGGGAGCGGTCCGGGTCGGGGACCGTGCGCGCCAGTTGGGTCAGCATCGTCGTCGCGCTGTCGGCATAGCCGCCGAAATAGCCGTCGGCAGTGCCGAGAACGCGGCTGATGAGTGGGAACAGTTGGTCGACGACCAGCGAGACGCCGGTGTCGAAATGCGCGCGGTCATTGCGCAGCACATCGATGTGGTAGATGTTGGCGACGAGTTTGATAAAGCCGTTGCCGAACTTGGCGACCCCGTCGAAGAGGGCGGCGTACTGGGCGATCAGGAACGACGAAGAGTACTGCTGGGTGTCGGCGACGGCGCGGCCCACCCCGACCATCGCTTGGATGAGCGGCGCGAAAGCTTCGACATCGGAACCGATCTGGTTCAGGACCTCGGTCAATTGCGGCGTGAGCACGGTCAACGTCGTTTGCGACAGTGAGCGCAACAGGCTGCCCATGGTCGCGTCGGTGACTCGGTCCGCAGCTGTCAGATCGACCACGCTGCCGTCGTGCAGCGCTACGCCGCCGTCGCCGCGCCGCAGCACCACCTCGCTGATGCCGAACAGGTTGGCGGGCGCGTACTCCACCCGCAGGCCGTCACCGAGCCCGATCAGCTGGGTTCGGTCCAAGTCCAGGGTGATCAACTGGGCACCGCCCGGCGTGCTGTCGACGGTGGCGATCCGCCCTACCTGGACACCGTTGAGCCGCACCCCGGCGCCGGGCACGACGCCGTCGCCGGTCCGACTGGTGCGTAGTTGAATTCGCCACTCCCCCGCATCACGATGTGTGGCCAGGCCGTGCCACGCGAACGCGGCCAGCACCATCGCGACCACGGTGGCGGCACCGATCGCGAATGCGGATCGGCGCGTCGCGCGCACTCCGGGTAATCCATACGCAGGCACTGGCCTCACCCCGAGAATGTGATCGGCGAGTTGATCCCCCACAGCACGATGGTCAGCATCATGTCGAGGGTGATGATGGCGATGAAGCTGGCGCGGACCGCGCGGCCGCTGGCGATGCCAACGCCCTCTGGTCCGCCGGTCGCGAAAAACCCTTGGTAGCAATGGATCAGGATCACTACGACGCTGAACACCAGCATCTTGAGGACCGCGGCGACGATGTCGTGCAGGTTGACGAACTGGTCGAAATAGTGGTTGTAGATGCCGGTGGATTGACCGTGCACCACCAGCACGACCGCCGAGCAGGACAGATAGCTCAACAGCAGGGTGACCAGGAAGGTGGGCACCACAGTGATCGCGCCGGCCAGCACGCGGGTGGTCACTACGAACGGAATCGAGCGCAGCCCGAGGGATTCGAGCGCGTCGATCTCCTCGGAGATGCGCATGGAGCCGATCTCGGCGGTCATCCGGCAGCCCGCCTGCGCCGCGAAGCCCACGGCCGCAGCGATCGGGGCCAGTTCGCGGGTATTGGCGAACGCGGAGATAACGCCCGTCATCGGGCCCAGCCCGACGAGGTTCAGCGCCATGTATCCCTGGATTCCGACTCCGCCGCCGATGGCGATGCCGAGGATCACCAGCACCGGGACGGTGCCCCCGCCGACGATCACCGAACCGCGACCCCAGGTCATGTCGGTGATCATGCGCATGGTCTGGGCCCGGTAACGCTGCAGCGCAGCGGGAATCGAGACGAACGTCTCGAAGACGAAGGCCACCGCGAAACCGATGGCCTCGACCGGCGTCGCCGCATACACCCGGCGCGCAACCCGGCGCAGCGCACCGAGCCGGAGTGGCACGTAGGGCGCGGCCATCATGCCACCTTTGTCGGGTAGAACATCGACAGCAGCTGTGTCATACCGACGTTCACCACCGCGATGGCGACCACCGAGAGCACGACCGACGCGTTGACGCCGTCGGCGACACCGCGGGGACCGCCCTTGGCTTCCAGCCCGCGCTGACAACCGATGATGACGACCAGGAAGCCGAAGAGCAGCGCCTTGCCGATCGAGATCGCCACGTCGGTGAGGGTGGAGAAGGCCCCGAAGGTGGCCCAGTAGCTACCCGGTGTCACGCCCTGCACTCCGGTTGCCACGGCGTATCCGGCCAGCACGCCGACGAAAATGATCAGGATGTTGAGCAGCGGCGCGACGAACAGCATGGCGACCAGCCGCGGGATGACCAGGCGATGCACGGGACTGATCCCCATGGTGCGCAACGCGTCGATCTCCTCACGGATCGTACGAGCGCCGAGGTCGGCGGCAATGGTGGCCGTACCCGCCCCGCCCAGCAGCAGTCCGGTCGCCAGCGGAGCCCCCTGCTGGATCACACCCAGCCCGCCTGCGGCACCGAGCAGCGAATCGGCCCCCAGCTGATGAATCAGGTTGCCGACCTGCACCGAGACCACCACACCGAACGGCACCGCCATCAGCACCGCGGGCAGAGCGGTGACCGTGATCAGATACCACGCCTGCTGCACGGTCTCACGCCATTGGAAGCGGCCCCGGATCAGATCTCCGATCGCGCCGCGGACCGCTTCGATCGCCAGCGCGACCAGCCGTCCCAACGTTTCGACACTTGAGAACACCGTACGAGAGATGTTGCCGCGCAGCACCGCAGCCGCCGAAGGCACACTCATCACGCGCGCTGCGCCGACGCATCGGCCGCTGCCGCCGAGGACACCCGGGCTTCGAACCCGCGCAGCAACGCCGGCACCGCGCCGACCTGCCCGCCGATGTCTTCGAGTGCGTCTTCGATGCTCTCGAGCCGTTGCGACGCGGACCGCAATCGGGCATCGAGCCGGGACACATCGGCAGCGGTCGGCAGGTTCAACACCCCGAGTACCACTTCCTGGACCGCGAGCACGGTCTCGCGCAATTCACCGGTTCGCTGCAGGGCATCGGCGGTAGCCGGATGCTCCAGCACGGTGTTGACCAGTTTCAGCGTCGCGCCGAACGCGTGCTCCGCGAAGCTCATCGGGACCTCCTTGTCCGTGTCGGCAGAGTTCTTCTCACACCGCGGTGTCGAAGGTGACACCACGGAATTCGGCGTCGGCGCGGCCGAGTTCGCCGACCGGCGCCGTGTTGTCGAGCCATTCGCGCAGGATTTGGTGCCAGTCGCCGGTGGCCCGCAGCTGTCCGGCGGTGGCGATGACCATCAGCATCATGCGCAGCACCACCGCCTGGTCGGCGGGCATGGACTGCTTGCGCGCGAGGTCGAAATGCGCCGCACCCGGATTGAGCGTGACCAGCACGGCGTCGTTGATCACGTCTGGGGCCAACGTCACCGCGCCCGGGGTGCTGGCCCACCAGAACAGCGTGTGGATGAAGTCGTACGCTTCCTGATCCGGTACGTCATCGCCGTCGGCGATGATCCCCGCGCGGCACAGCTCGGCATGGATCCGGCGCGGGGAATCGGACAGGACCGCCCGCATGAGGGCGCGCTGACGCTCGGTTTCGGCCCGGTCGAGGTGCTTGTAGATGCCGAAGTCCAGGAATGCGACTCGTCCGTCCTTACCGACGAGGAAGTTGCCCGGATGCGGGTCGGGCGAGAACTGCCGATGCAGATACAGGCTGCCCATGTGGAAGCGGAACATGATCTCGGCGACCCGATTTCGCTCCGCGGCATCGGTGTGGTCTCGAATCTCCTCGAACCGACGGCCGTCGAAGAACTCGGTCACCAGCACGTGCGCGCCGCAGAGCTCGCCGATCACCTCCGGCACGGTGATGAACGGATGCCCTCGGTACAGTCGTGCTACGCGCCGATGGTTCTGGGCCTCGACACCGTAGTCGAGTTCCTCCTCCATGCGTTCGCGCAGCTCGGTCGACAGTGCGGCCCAATCGACATTCGGCGCAATCACCTTGCCCCCCTTGAGGATCAGGGCGAGGTTGCGCAGATCGGCGCGAATAGCCTTGTCGATCCCGGGGTATTGGACTTTCACCGCGACCCGCCGGCCGTCGTGCAGCCGAGCGCGGTAGACCTGGCCGATCGAGGCGGCGGCCAGCGGGGTCTCGTCGAATTCGGTGAAGAACTTCGAGAGTGTGCCTCCCAGATCGCCTTCGATCACCTTACGCATCTTCTCGAACGACACCGTCGGCGCGGAATGTAGCAGTTTGACCATCGCCCGCTGCATGTCCTCGCGGATCTCCTCGGGAAACAGCCCGACGTCGACGAGCGCGAGCATCTGCCCCAGTTTCATGGCGGCGCCCCGCATCGTGCCGAGGCCGTTGACGATGGCCTTGACTGCCTCGGCCTGTCGTTTCTCGAGCTTCGCGCTGCGGTAGTCCGCGTCGCGCCCGGCGATCGCCACCTTCGTGCCCACGTGCCGCACGGCCTGTCCGGCGACCACCCGCCCCAGCATGGCGGTGCGCACCATGCGCGAGGTCGGGAGGTTGTTTTCTTGGGGCATGCCGTCGCTCCTGAGGGGACGCTTCGTCAACGAAGCTGTGGTGTGGATAATAGCGATATGCGGATAGTGAAGCAATCCATATTTGCAACATAGCTGAATGGCCTGCGGTGGAGGATTGCCACACCATCTCACATAGCGTTACTATCCACAAACTATCGCTATTCCCACTTTGGGCGCAACGACGATGATGCGGAGAAGCAATGACCGAGACACCCGTGGCCGCGGACCGTGCACCTGTCGATCCGGCGATGGAACGGCTACGGTCCATCCTCGATCCGGCACGTTTCCGCGAAATCACCGAAAGTCCCACCGGCTATCTGGAACTCGCGGGCGCCGATATCCCCTCGGCGCGTGGGCTGGGGCAGCAGTTGATGCGCACTCGCTTCTACGCGACCTTCTACCAACTGGGCCGCCCGTTGGGCATGCGGATAGCCAGCGCGCTCGAAGCGCCCGGTCGCGACGCCGACCGCGCCCGCACTGCGGCCCGGCTCAACCTGTCGCCGGGGCGCACGGTGCTCGACATCGCTTGCGGGCCCGGCAATTTCACCGGCTACTACGGTTCTGTCGTCGGCGCGGACGGCCTGGCGGTCGGCGTGGACGCCTCGATCTCGATGCTCACCCGCGCGGTCGCCGACAATTCGGCGCCGTCGGTGCACTACCTCTACGGCGCCGCGGAACGGCTCCCGTTCCGTGACGAGAGCGCCGACGCGATCAGCTGCCTGGCGGCGCTGTATCTGATCAACGACCCCTTCGGCGCGATCGATGAGATGTCCCGAGTCCTCAAGCCCGGCGGCCGGATCGTCTTGTTGACCAGCCTTGCCCCCGGCGGCCGACGCGAGCGGCTGCACGTTCGCCTGCTGGAAACGCTGTCCACCATGCGCATGTTCGGCCGAGACGAGGTCACCGGCTTCCTGCGGGGCCGTGGCTTCACCAACATCAACCAGGTGAGCGCCGGCCTGGCCCAAACCGTTTGGGCAACCAAATCATGAACCCGCCAAGGAGATTGGACGACAACCGATGAGCACCGAAACCGAAGCACCTCCGTCCGAGGCCAAACCCGTGACCGCCACGACACGATCGATCTCGATCAGCGTGCCGACGATGATCTGGACGACAGCAACAGCGTCACTGGCTGTGCTCGCGCTGGTGCTCGGCGGGTTGCTGATCTCTGTCCACGGCGACCTCGCCGTGCGGGACTCCGCCGCTGCCGACGACAAGCACGCCGAACAGGTCGCCACCGATTACGCGGTCGGCGCGGCGACGGTCAACTTCGCCGATTTCAATTCCTGGGTCGGCAAACTGAAGGCCAACACCACCCCCGCGCTGGCCACCAAATTCGAGACCACCGCACCCAAGCTTCAGGAGATCCTGACGCCACTGAAGTGGACCTCCACCGCGACACCCATCACCGCCAAGGTCACCGCGGAATCCGCAGGCGTGTACAAGGTGAACGTCTTCGTGAATGTCACCTCCACCAATGCCCAAGACCCCAACGGCGCGCAGACCACGGTCACCTACCACGTCTCGGTCGATCGCAATGCCGACTGGAAGATCACCGATGTCGGCGGCATGGACGGCGCACTGCCGGTCAAATAGGTTGCGACGGTATGGATTCGCCGAGGCGCTGCAGCCAGAACTCCATCGTCGCGGTGAGAATCGCACTGGAGTCCTCAGCCCCGATCACGTCGGCGACGCTGCCGACCGCCAACCCCACGCCGGTGGCCAGGATGCCGCGCACCGCGTCCTGGAGCAGTGCGGTGTTCTCGGCGGCATGCTCGGGCAGGTGCTCGAGCAGCAGTTCGCGCCCGGATTCCACGAAGCGCTCACACATCTCGACCGCGGCGGCCGTCTGACCTGGCTCCCGGATCACGCTGATCGCGTATTCGGCGGCCAGAACCATGGGCGCCCGTTGCTCCATGCCCTCATCCCACCACGTGGCGATGGCCCGCTTGCGCTGTTCGAAGGAGCCGTCGGTTGCGGCGATCAGGGCGGTGAGCCGCCCGAGCCGTCCGGTGGCCCAGCTGCGCAACACCTCGGTGCACAGCGTGCCCTTGTTGTCGAAATTGCTGTACACCGCGCCGATTGTGCGGCCGGCCTCGGCCGCGATCGCCGCGAGCGACGTGGTGAAGTAGCCATCGGCGTAGAACAGCGTCTGCGCGGCCTCGATCAGCTCTTCCCGGGTCTGCGCCTGACTCTCCGCGCGCGTCAACACCCTGCGAGCAGCCACGGCAGATCCTCCACTGTTCATTCGACGGAACGACTTATGCAGCCAGCACATATTCCGGGTACTGACACTATCCAGATTAGTGCAATGTGACCAAATGCTCGACCAATGCGGCCCGAAGTGTCGTAGAGCGGAATCAGCGGCTCGTGGTCCGCGACCGTTCGGCCAGCACCTGTCCGATCTCCGTGGCCGGCGGATCCCCGTACCACCATTCTCGGGCGATCCGATGCCAATTGTGGGTCGCGTGGAGCTGGCCGAGCACGCCGAATGTGAGGAAGTCGGCGCGCCGGGAGAAGACGTGCTCGGGCGGCAGTTGCTGATGACGCATGCCACCGAACTGCGCCGATCGCGGGTCGATCGCGATCAGCAGCGCACTGGTGGCGAGTTCCGGTGTGACGGTGATCGATTCGTCGGTCAGCGCGATTTCCGATGCCGCCCACACATAGTCGAGACACTCCTGCGCGGTGACCCCCGAGGCCGGGTCGATGATGCCGCGGCGCACCATCAGGGCGTGCAGGTCGTCCGCCCGGCATTCGGCGGCCAGGCGCGCCAGCGTCCGCTCGAAGTCGACGTCCTGCGGGTTCATCCGGTTGTAGAGGCCGAAGTCGATGAATCCCACCCTGCCGTCGGGCGCGAGCAGCACGTTGCCGGGATGCGGGTCACCGCAGAACTCGTTGTGCTGAAACAGCGAACCCACATAGAAGCGGTAGATCAGCTCGCCGATGTGGTCGCGCTGCTCCTCGGGCAGCCGGCGCATGGCCTCGAAGGACTGGGAGGGAAAGTATTCGGTCACCAGTACGCGGGCCGTGCAGTGCTCGACGATGACGTCGGGTACCGCGATGAACGGGTGCCCGCGGTAATGGGCGGCCACCTCGTGCTGGGTCCGCGCCTCGCGCGGATAGTCGAGTTCGCCGGCGATATTGCGCGCAACCTCCTCGACCAGCGCGCCACCCTCCAGGGTGGGCCACATGGCCTTCCACATCTTGGCGAACAGTCGCAGGTTGCGCAGATCGGCCCGCACGGCCAGGTCGATGCCGGGGTATTGGATCTTGACCGCGACCTCGCGCCCGTCCCGTAGGACGGCGCGGTATACCTGCCCGATCGAGGCGGCCGCGATCGGCGCCTCGTCGAAGTCGCGAAACACCGCCGATACCGACCCGTAGTCCTGCTCGAGGGTTGTACGCATGATGTCGAACGGTGTCGTGGGCGCTTGATCGCACAACACCGCGAGTTTCTGGCGGAACCGTTCGCGATGCGACGTGGGCACCAGGTCCAAATCCAGCAGCGACAGCATCTGGCCGAGTTTCATGGCCGCGCCCTTGAGATTGCCGAGCACGTCGACCATCTGCTCGGCAGCGTCGATCGTCGACCGCTGGGCCAGCACCGCTCGGGCCTGCTCGGAGCGGCCGACCATGCTCAAGCGAGCCGACGCGCCCCGGGCGGCTTGCCCGGCGGCCAGCATGCCGAGCTTACGACCGCGCGCTATCCGCCCTTTGGCGATGCGCTCACCCATGCGGTTCCTCCCACCGACTCGGCCACGACCTCGGCGCACAATACGCGCTCACCACGGACAATCCAGTTCGAATGCGGCCATTATCCACATTGAAGTATTATCCAGATAGGTGGGGGCGTCAAATATCACGGAGGTGCTGGCCCGGTGGCGGTTCGAAAGCTCCTGACGCGCGCGGAAAGCCAGGCCCGGACCCGGGCGGATCTGGTGGAAGCCGCCGAACGACTGTTCCTGGCCCAGGGGTATCACGCGACCTCGATCGCGGCCATCGCCGCCGAAGCCGGCCGCACCATCGGTGCCGTCTACAGCAACTTCGAGAACAAAGAATCACTCTGCTACGAGGTGATCCGGCAGCGGGTGACCACCGAGGCCGCGAAGCTGGTCGCGGTCATCGCCGCCGCGCCCGAGGACCTCGAGTCACGCCTGGCCATCCTGCCGACCTGGTGGGCAGGGGTTTCGGTGGACACGGCGATGATCAACCTGGCTGGGGAGTACCTACTCACGACCGTTCGCGACGATCAGCGGACGATCGCGTCCGGCAATCTCGACCGCATCATCGCCTCGGGCCGAGCCCTGCTCGAAGACTTCCTGCCCGCAGAGGTACAGCCGTCGAGCCCATTGCTCGACACTGCGGTGCGCGCCGTGCTCGCGACCGGCGCCGGCCTGGCCATCGGCCAAGCCGCACAGGCTGTTTCGCTCGAAGAGGCGACCGGACTGCTCGCCGACACCCTGCGGCTGTGGCTGAGCCGGTTGGCCCAGGCGGGTTAGCGCCGGGTCAGGCGCGCGGCGTTTCGACCCGGTATTCGTAGTCCTCGCGGTCGAACCGAGTCGCCTGCCGGTGCGCCCGGCGGAAGGTCCAGGGCCGGATGTAGGGGGATTCGTTCTGCGAGTTGACGAAATATGTGTTCGAGCCGCTACAACGAGTCACCAGGTAGTAGCTGAGGTTTCGGCCACTCGTCAGCATGTCCTGATGGAAGCGCTCCTGTGCTTCCGCTCGCGCCTCGACGACATTCGCCCCGCGACTGCGGGTTTCACCGATCACCGCCACGATGTGGGCTACCGCGGTTTCGAGCACCGCGAAGAACGACACGCCTCCGGTCCACGAGTACGGCCCGACCATGATGAATCGGTTGGGAACTCCCGCCACCGACGTGCTCATATACGGCTTGAGCGTCTCCTTGTTGAAGAAGTCTCCGAGGTCGAAGCCGTCGCGGCCGGTGACGACACCCGACCGGTAGCTCTCTGGGTCGGAGAACACCTCATAGCCGGTCGCCAGCACCAGTGCGTCGACGGCGCGCTCGGTACCGTCGCCGGTACGGATACCGTCCGGGGTCACCTCCGCGATCGGGGTGGTGATCAGATCGACGTTCTCCCGGTTGAGATTGCTCAGGTATCGTCCGGCCAAACCACCTCGGACACAGGCCACTCCGAACCGGACGCGCAGCTTGTCCCGGGTGGCCTCGTCCCGGACGTTCGCCCACAGCCACGCGTTGTAGGCCCGGTGCCCGGCGAAGTCGATGACCGTGGCGCTCCTGCGCCACAGCGACTCCGGTACGTGTACGACAAATCCGATCGCCACATCGGCGACGGCGTAGACCGCGCGCAGCACACCCGGCACCAATCCCGGTGTGGCAAGCAGTTTTTGGCCCCACCGCGGCATCCGGAAGTCCGGTTTGGGCAGATATATCTGTGGGGTGCGCTGGTAGAGATCGAGACTGCGGACCTTGGGGCTGAGCTGCGGAGCGATCTGCATGGTGCTGGCGCCGACGCCGATCATGGCGACGCGCTTGCCGGTGAAGTCGTAGTCGTGGTCCCAGTGCGCCGTATGCATGATCTTGCCCCGGAACGAATCCAGCCCTGGGATATCGGGTTTGTCCTTGGCGTTGATGTAGATGCCGACCGCGCTGATCACGAACCGGGCGGTGATCTGTTCGCCGTGCGCGAGCTGAACGCGCCACAGGTGCGCCTCGTCGTCCCATGCCTCCGTGACGACCTCGACCCCGAAGCGCATCTTCGCCGGCAGCCCGTGGTCGTCGGCGACTTCCTGAATGTACCGCAGGATCTGATCACGTTTGGCGAAGAAGCGGTCCCAGTCGGGTTTCGGGGCGAAGGAGTACTGGTAGGACATCGACGGCAGATCACAGCCCGCGTCGGGATAGTCGTGCGAGTACCAGACGCCGCCCGCCCCGGCATTGCGGTCCACGATCAGAAAATCGTGGATCCCGATTTCCTGCAACTTGATTCCGGCACAGATGCCACCGATGCCGGCACAAATAATCAGCACTTCGTGATGGGGAATTTCGGGGGCTACCGACTCGATGTCATCGGCGAGTGCGTTTTGCGGCATGGATTTATCCTTCGGCCCGCGTTTTGGCGAGTTCACTTGTGCGAGTGGAGATTTGCCCTTTGGCCTGCCCCAACGCGAATCGGTAGACGGCGGCGAACACCGGGGTGCAGAGGTGTCCGATCCGGAAGGGCCCGCGCAGCCGGAGGGCAATCTTCCAGGTGACGAGTGTGCGGCCGTCGCCGGTTTCGTCGAACCACAGGTGTTCGGCGTACTGCCGCACGAACAGGTGCTGCATCCAATTGCTGGAGGAGACTCCGTAGGAGACGCGCCTGCCTGGTTCGTATCGCCAGAACTTCTCGTGTTCGATCCAGAACACTCGTCAGATACCGTGGACGCTGCCCATCTCGCGAACGGCGTCCACACCCCGGTGCGGTGTCGTGTAGCGGACCCCAGCGCCGCACAGTTGCATCCCCGACAACGGCAGCCACTCCCAGGCATGGTCGCTGTCGAACACGTCCCAGACCGCCTTGATCGGCGCGTCGAAAACCACCTCGGTGGTGAAGACGATCGGTGCGGTGTCGAACGTCGAATCGTCGACCGGCTCGGTCGGCCAGTCGCGTTGCAGGAGTGAAGACAAAGCCATAACGGGCTCCTCATGGTGCCGGGTTGGTGTGGTCAGGCGGTCAGCTCGATGGTTCCGCGGGGATGCCAGGGCAGCGGGCCGCTAGGAAAGCTGAAGCGCACCATGCGATGTGGGCTCGCCACCTCGAAGTGACCGAGGAACGGCGGGAGGAACCCGGCGATCACCTTGTCCAGCAGGCCGTTCATGTGGCTGAAGCTCGGACGGATGTGCACCTGCCACACGTCGAAGGACCCGGCGGGCACGTCCACCGTCAACCGCTTCTCGACCTTCAGCTCGAGCGGCCAGTGGATCGAGAAAGCCAGCCAGAGATCGTGTTTGGATTTCGCGCCCCGCTGAAAGTCGAGGCCGCGCAGCAGGGTCAGGCCGCCGAGGAGCGGCATGACTCCGGACGGAAAGGGTGCGAGCTTGCCGCCGAACTGCATGTGTTCGGTGTCGACGAAGTAGCCCTCCTCGCGCGAGACCAGCCGCCCGCGGAAGTACGACGCCGCTTGATAGCTTTCGGCCGTAATGGTTCCCGACTCGCGGCGGATCCGTTGTTCGACTTTCATGCTGTAGGAGTCCTCGGAGCCGGACTCCAGATACGACACGTACGCATCGTCGCCGTGCTCCACGACGCTGGTGAGGCGGCCTTCGGACTTGCTGTCGGCGAGCCGGATCGAATAGGTCGATTTCTCGCCATCGGCGATGGCTGGATCGCGGAAGGGACTCGACATCACTGTCCTCGTGGTTCGGTCCGGGCGTGGCCGGACGTGCTGGTGCGGCGGAAACGGTTGTCAGGCAGTTGTTCTTGCCGGGGCGTGGATGTGCGTCGAGGCCGCGGCAAGGGTCGTGCGGGCGAACCGGCCGATCTCGGCGATGGCGTCGCGAGCGTCGGGCAGCAGGTCGGCGCCGGCTTGGAAGACGTGGATGGCGTTGTCCCAGATCTGCAGGGTGAGCGGCACTCCGGCCTCGGCGCAGCGGGCAGCCAGTTGTTCGCTGTCGGCGAGCAGGGTCTCGGTCGAGCCCACCTGAATAAGGGTCGGCGGCAGTCCGGTGAGCACCTGATTGACCGGGGACCAGGCCGGATCGAACTGGCCGTCGACGGCGACTCCCCATTTCGAGGGCAGTGCGTAGGCGTCCGCGGACAGGATCGCGTCGGTGACCGTATTGGGGTGGGCGCGTCGCACGGCGGCGTCGTAGTTCGCCCAGGGGGCGATCGCGACGATCCCCGCGGGCATCGGCAATCCGTTGTCGCGGGCGGCCAGCGCCAGCGAGAAGGTCAGGCCGCCACCGGCGGAGTCGCCGGCGAAGATGATCCGGTCGGCGGTGAACCCGCTGTCGAGCAGGTGCCGGTAGGCAGTCAGGCAGTCCTGCACGGTCTCGGTCACGTGGGCTCGCGGAATCTGCCGGTAGTCGACGTTGAGTACCGGAGCCCCCACGGCATTCGAGATACGGCCGACCAGCCGGCGATGCGTGTGCAGCCCGCACGACAGCAGCCCGCCGCCGTGGAAGTACAGGATCGCGGTGTCGCGATACCGGTCCGGGTCGGCGATGCCCTTGCCCCAGACCCATTCCGCCCGGAAATCCGGGAAGGACACCGCCCGCAGTCCGGTTCCACGCTGCGGGCGCAGCGGCATCAGCAGCGGATCAACGCGGGTGGTGATGGCCAGCATCTGATTCGGGGTCAGCAGGCGGTTGCGGTCCACCCACACAGCGAGCTCGAAGAATTGGCGGACTGTGGCGTGCAGTACCGCGTGGGCGGCACGCAGGCGCAGGCTGGCGCGGCGCGGCAGTTCCGCGACGACGGCCGGATGTAAGGGGGAAATGGTGGCGAGGGCCGGTGAAGGGGTCATTGTCGAATTCCTCTGCATCGTCGTTGATGTGGACCGGACCGGTGCTCGGCTGTTCAGAGCAGCCGATGGCACTCGAGGGTGAGACCTGCGGCGCGCAGCCGATCGATCAGGACGTCGCCGAAGGCCGCGGCGGTGGTGAGGACGCCGCTGATCTCGGGCAGCCGGTCGCCGTCTTGGATCAGTGCCAGTGCGGCCTGGCCGATCATCAGTGCGGAGACCTCGTATCCGGGATCGCCGTCGGCGTGGTAGTGGGCGACATAGTGTGCCCCGGTGGTGGTCCGCGTGTACGTCTCGACGTCGAGAACGCCTTTGTCCCTGATGGTTTCGGACGGTCCGTGGCCCGCTTCTGGCAGGAACAGACCCAACACCCGCCGAATCGGTGGCACCGCCAGCGCGGCGGCCGCGGCGGCATAACCGGCCAGAACCGCACCTGCCGCGACTGTGGAGACGATCGGGAGCTGTGTGACGCCGAGGGTTTCGCTGTAGCGGAAGCCGGGGCCGTAGGCGCCACCGAGCAATGCGTTTGATCTGCGGACAACCCGGGTGTTGTAGAAGGCGGCCGCGAAGGGTGCGAGCGTACCCCGCAGCGCTGGATAGACTGTGGCGGCCCGGAGGATCCGCAGGTCGAATGGCTGAGCGGTTCGCGGTGGTGGCTGTCCCGGGTTCGCGGTGAGCGAATCCCGGTCCAGCAGCAACCGCAGAACGCCTTTGTGGAAGGCATGTTCGGCCAGGACGCGGCCCGTGTCGACCGAACCGCCGGAAGCCCACATGACGAACTTCCGGATGACCATCGTGGTGTCGGTCAGCGTGCCCTCACCGTCGGCGGCGACCGTTCTGTGCAGCAGATACACCGGCAGATCCGAAGGGATGGAATCGAACCCGGCCGAGTGCACGATGCGGCAGCCGTTCGCGACGGCCTGGTCGTGGAACTTGTCGATGGACCAGCGCACGAATGGCGGCTCCGCGGTGAGGTCGAGGTAGTGACAGCCCGCGTTCACCGCCGCGGCCACCAGGTTCTCCCCGTACCGCATCCACGGCCCGACGCTGGTGATGACGACCCGCGTCCGTGTCGCCATCGCGTCCAGGCTGGCCGGTGAATCGACATCGGCCTGCACCAGCGTCCAGCGGGATGCCCTGGGCGGCAGCCCATCCCGGACCTTGGCGAGCTTGATGAGATCACGACCGGCCAGTGCGATCGACACCTGCGCCGGAGCATGGTCGGCGAGATAGCGCGCGATGAAACCGCCGGTGAAGCCGGTCGCTCCGAACACGACGATGTCGAACTCGCGGGTGGCGGTGTCGATGGTCATCGGAGCCGGTCGACCAGGTCACCGTTGGCGCCGAACAGCTTGAGCTGCCATTCCTGAACCAGCGCTTCGGTATCGATGTCATCGGGGTGGAAACCGGGCCGCATGAAGACGGCCAGCTCGCCGAGCAGACCTTTGAGCAGCGGTCCGCGGACGATCTCGATAGCTTGCCGGGTGGCGATGACCGGACGCCACGCCTCACGGTCCCGCAGTATCGACAAGAGCAACAGCGGCGCCAGTACCGGATACAGCAGCGTGACGACGACGGCCATGCTGCCGATTCGGGCGATCTCCGACGCGCCCAGATGTCTGGCAGCATCGAACATCACCGATTTATGCTCGAGTTCCTCGAGCGCGTGCCAGGTCAGCAACTTCAGGGCCTCGGGGTCCGCACCCGGCATGGCGTACAGCTCCGGGTTCGCCAGCATGCGGCGGCCGAGCGTGGCGGTGATGTGCTCGAGCATGGCGGTGACAGCGGCGTGCATCCGGATGCCGACGAAGTCTTCCGCCCACACGATCGCCTTGTACCCCAACTTGCTCTCGATGTGTGCCTGCATGATCCAATTCGCGATCGGGTAGCGCAGATTCACGAGATGATCGCCGTTGAGCCGGTCATGTTCCTGGCTGTGCACGATTTCTTGTCCGACGAATCCGGCGACCCGCTTCTTGAGCGCCGGGTCGTCGATGTCTTTCATGAACTTCTTGGCGGCGCGGACCAGGCTGTCCTCGCCCAGCGGAATCGCCGCGTTGCCCAGGGCGAGGCCGTGGCTGAGTGGAATGTTGCCTACGACGAACAGGTGCTCCATCGGAATCGGCTCGCCGAAGCGGAACCGCATGCGCCGCACTTTTGGCGGCGTGGTGTCTTTCGACAGCCGAGTAGGAGCGGCGACCTTGCGCCGCAGAGTCGAGATAATTGCCATGATCGTGCCTCTCCCTCAGACGGAGGTGGACGCCGGCACCACGACCGGCTCTGCTGTGGGTGATATCTGCTCGTAGCAGTAGTGATCGAGCGGGAAGCGCCGGTTGCCGCGACTGGCTTCGAAGAAGCCGGCCGGACGCAGATAGGTGGTATCGCCCTGCGAGTTGCGGTAATAGGTCGGCACGTGGCCGTTCAGGTCGGCGAGGTAGTAGCGCATGGACTCGCCCTTCGCGTACATCTGCCGGTGGTAGGCCTCGGCGATGTCCTGGCGGATCTCGCACACCTGCGCGCCACGTCGGCGGGTCTCGGTGATGGCACGGACGGCGTGATCGGCGGTCATCTCGACGAACGAATGCCAACCCGAGCCGGTCCACGAGTAGGGACCGCACAGTGTCCAGCGGTTGGGCAGGCCGGGTACCGACACACTCTCGTAGGCTTGCAGCCCCTGCTCGTTGTAGAACTTGGCGAGGTCGAAGCCGTTGCGGCCCAATATGGTTCCGGGTCGGTAGGTCTCCGGGTCGGAGAACACCTCGTAGCCGGTCGCGAGGACCAGCGCGTCGAGCTTGTGCAACACGCCGTCGCGCGTCTTGACCCCGGTGGGGGTGATCTTGTCGATCGGCTCGGTGATCAGAGAGACGTTGTCGCGGTTGTAGGCCCGAAGATAAGCGCTGGAGATGGTAGGGCGTTTGGCCAGAATCCCGAAGTCCGGGGTGAGCTTGGCCGCGGTGGCCGGGTCGGCGACGACGCTGCGGATATAGCGCCGGTAGCCGGCGATCGACCACGCGTCGAACTTGTTCATTGCCGGGTGCAGAATCGTCGGCGGCGGCACGACGATCGCACGGAACAGCAGGTCCATCGTGACCAGCACGCCACCGTGCAAAGTCTTGGTCAGCCCGGGAATCGCGAACGCGCGCTGCATGATTCGCGGGACTGCGAAGTCCGGCTTCGGTAGCGACCATACCGGAGTGCGCTGGAAGACGGTGAGCTGTCGTACTTGCGGCGCGATGGTGGGAATGATCTGCACCGCGCTGGCGCCGGTGCCGATGATGCCGATGGTCTTGCCGTCGAGGTCGTAAGCGTCATCCCAGGAACTGGGGCGCAGCACCTTGCCCTTGAACGACTTCGCTCCCGGGATTCCGACATCTTCCTTCGGCCGCACGAACGCTCCGACCGCGCTGATCAGAAACCGTGCGGTAACCGTGGAGCCGTCGTCGAGCCGCAACGTCCAGCAGCGCCTGTCGTCGTCCCATACCTCGCGTTCGACGTTGATGTTGAACCGGATCCGCGGATACAACTCGAAGCGCCGCGCCACATCGACGTGATACTGCTTGACCTCCGCACCCCTGGGAAAGATCCGGCTCCACCGCGGGTTGCGCGCGAAGGAGTACTGATAGGCCAGCCCAGGCACATCGACGCCGAGGCCGGGGTAGTGATTCTCGTGCCAGCTGCCGCCGACGTCGTCGGCCCGCTCGAGGATCAGGAAGTCGTCGATGCCGGCGGCTCGGAGTTTGACCCCGGCGGCGATGCCCGCCGGGCCCGCGCCGATGACGGCGACCTCGTACTGCGGCTGAACGGTCTCAGCGGTCAAGGCTGATCGCCTCCTGAGTCTGGTGATCGATGACGTCGACCAGTGCGGCCGTGCCGAGGGCAGGAGCAGTGCCGGAGCCGGTGACGCGATCCAGCAGTCCGAGCACGCGTTCGCCCGCGGTCTCCAGGCGCTCGACCGGGAAGTTGCGCAGCACACCGCGAGTGAGCGACGGCGCGAGCCGATACAGCGCGTATGTCAGCCATGCTTCGGTACGCACCGGCACCACATCCAGGTCGAAACGGACCGCGCGCACGGCCGCGCGCGCGACCAGGTCTGGGCTCATCGGCGAGACCGGCAGCTTCTCCGCGAATGCCTGGATCTGGCCGACGACGCCGACCCCGCGCTGGAACAGGTCGGGATTTACGCCCACGGTCTCGGCGTGCTGTCCCAGGTTGGTGTTGATCAGGCCGGGACAGATGGAGCTCGCGCTGACGCCCTTGGGGCCGAGTTCCACACGCAGACAGTCGGTGAGCATCCGCACGCCGGCTTTGGCCACGTTGTAGGCGGAGGTGCCCGGGACCGGGGTGTAGGAGGCAGCCGAAGCGATGTTGACGATGTGCCCGCGCCCGCGCTCGGCCATCTGCCGTCCGAAAATCCGGCTGCCGTGCACCACACCCAGCAGGTTCGGACCGAGCTGGCGCTCCCACGATTCGGCGGTCGTGTCCAGGAACGCACCCGCCAGAACGAAACCCGCGTTGTTGACCAAGACGTCGGTGATCCCGTACTCCGCGCGGACCTGTTCGGCGAACCGCTCCCAGGCCGCGGCGTCGGTGACGTCGAGCAGAGCGGAACTCGCCCGGCGTCCTCGTCCCCGGATGAGTTCCACGGTCTGGCCGGCGGTGTGCAGATCGATGTCCGAAACAACCACGTGCGCACCACGATCGGCGAAACGGATCGCGATCGCGCGCCCGATGCCGCTGCCCGCGCCGGTGACGACAACCAATTCTGGTCGCAAGCCGTTGATTTTCATGACAGCGCCTTCCCTGCCCCGGTCAGTTCACGGTTCGACACCGCGACCCGGGTCGCGTACCGGTAGTGATCGAACGGGAAATGCTTGTTGCCCCACCACATCTCCAGATGAGTGCTCGGGCGGATCGCGGCCGCGTCACCCTGGTAATTGACGTAATAGGTGTTGGAGCCCTCGCACGCCGAGGACAGCCACATCGTCTGCTGCGCGCGGCGCCGGTATTTGCGGTAGTACGCGTCGTGTGCGTCTTGTTTGATCTCGATCCGGGTGGCGCCCCGGCGCCTCGATTCCGTGATCGCGCGGGCCGCATGCCGACTGGTGCACTCGATCATCGCGATATAGGAGCCCGCCGCGAATCCGTAGGGGCCGGTGATGAGGAAGCTGTTGGGGAATTGCGGGACCGAGACGCCCTGGTAGGCCTGGAAATGGTTCTCGTCCCAGAACTCGTTGAGGTCCAGCCCGCCGACTCCACGCATAGGGAACGGTGGTGTGCCGCCCTTGGCCATGACCTTGAACCCGGTGGCGCACACCAGGACATCGATCTCATGGTGCGTGCCGTCGGCAGTCACGACGCCGTTGTCGGTGATGCGCTCGATCGGGTCGGTGATGAGCGTTACGTGCGGCTCGGTGAAGGTCTTGAGGTACCGGTTGGACACCGACGGCCGCTTGCACCCCGGCGCGTAGTCGGGTGTGAGTTGCTGTGCCAGTTCGGGATTGCCGCGCAGCCAAGCCCGGTAGCCCATCGCGCCGCCGCGTTCGAGTGCCTCCGCCAGGAACGGCACGCGCTCGTGGAACACTCCGATGCCGGTGATCCCGAAATCGATGGCGACGGTGAGCGCGGCCCGGATCGGGCGGCGGATCATCGGCAGCTTGAGCAGGGCCGCGCTCACCGGTCGCGGGATCGCGAAATCGGGCTTGGGGGCCACCCAGATCGGGGTCCGCTGGAACACCGTCAAATGTCCTGCGACATCGGCCAATTCGGGGATGAGCTGCAACGCCGTCGCGCCGGTGCCGATCACCGCTATGCGTTTTCCGCGGTAGTCGAAATCGTGGTCCCAGCGCGAGGTGTGCACGATTTTGCCGGTGTAGGAATCGAATCCGGCGATGTCGGGCAGCTGCGGCACCTCCAGCGCACCGATCGCGCCGATCACATAGCGGGCGACCAGCGTCTGTCCCGAAGCCAGCTGGACTCGCCACACGTGCTCGGACTCGTCCCATTCCGCGCCGGAGACCGCGGTGTTCAGCCGGATCCGGGACCGCAGGTCGTAGTTGTCGACGACTTGCTCGGCGTACTTCTTGACCTCCGCGCCCGGGGCGAACATCCGGGTCCAGGTCTTGGGCGGTGCATAGGAAAAGCTGTAGTAGATCGACGGAATATCCACGGCCACACCGGGATAGGTGTTGGCATGCCAGGTGCCGCCGATACCGTCGTTCTTGTCGATGATGAGGAAGTCGTCGATGCCTGCCTTGCGCAATTCGACGCCGGCGCCGATGCCGCCGAAACCCGCGCCGATGATGAGGACTTCGTGGTCGATCTGATAGGTCATGGGATCGCCTTTCACTGAGCGAGGCGGTTGATCAGGGGACGGGCCAGCGTCAGCAGCTGCTCGGCACGATCGAACGAGGCGATGGACAGCACCCCGCGCACCAGAGCAGGCGAGAGCCGGAAGACGGCGTATCCGAACCACGCCTCCGGATTGACCGGTACGACAGCCCAATTGCGGCGCACCGAACGCTCGATGATTCGGGCCACTTTGTCCGGTCCGGCGTAGGCGAAGCCGGTTTGCACCTTGCTCATCTGCTCGCGCCATTGAGTCTGTTGTTCGTCGGTGATGCCGTTGCGCTCACCGTGGGCCAGCAGATTGGTGCCGATGATGCCCGGGCAGATGGCGGTGACGCCGATGCCGTGGCGGCTCAGTTCGATCCGCAGCGACTGCGTGGCCATCAGCACAGCGGCTTTGGCGACTCCATAGGCGGGTTCGAGTTCCATCGGCACGAAGGCCGCAGCCGACGAGATGTTGACGATGTGACCGCGGACGCCGCCGGCGATCATCTGCTCGGCGAAGACCTTCGAGCCGTAGACGACGCTCATCAGGTCGATGTCGACCATCCGCTGCCATTGCGGAATCGTGGTCTCGACGAAACCGCCGAGATCCATCACTCCGGCGTTGTTGACCAGGACATCGGCCGGTCCGAACTCCGCGCGCACCCACCGCCCGAAGTCGTCCCACTCCGATTCGCTGCTCACATCGAGCCGGTACGGCACCGCGTGCCCGTCAGCGGCTTTGATCTCGGCCACGGTCTCCGCGGCGGCCGGCTCGTCGATGTCGGCGACGATCACGCGATATCCCTTGCCCGCGAACACCTTCGCCGTTTCCCGCCCGATTCCCGCCCCGGAGCCGGTGATGATCGCCGTCTTCATCGCGCACCCCCGAACACCTTGCCGGAAACGGTCGCGCCGAAGTCGGCCACCGACATGTTCACCAGCCCGGACAGCCCGCGCACCAGCGACGGCGACAAACGGTAGCCATACCATCCCGCCCACGCCTCGACCCCGACGGGAACCGTCGACAGATTCCATCGGACGGCCCGCTCCACCGCGGCCGCCACCCGATCCGGCGAGCGGCCGATATAGCGATGTCCCGCCGCGAGCCTGGCCGCCCAGTCCGCGCTGACGCCCTCATCGACGCCGGCACGAGAACCGTTGGCCGCCAAGCTGGTACGGATCAAACCAGGGCATATCGCGCTGACCCCGATCCCCTTGCCGCCGAATTCCGCGCGTAGCGCCTGCGTGCCGAACCACACCCCCGCCTTGGCCGTGACATACGAGGGCGCGACAGCCGTCGGCAGGAACGCACCCACCGAAGCGACGTTCACGATGTGTCCCTTGCGGCCCGCGTCGACCATCCGCTCGACGAACAACCGAGAGCCGACAAGCGGGCTCATCATGTTGATCTGGATCATCCGCCGCCAGTCGTGACCGGACTGCTCGAGGAACCCGCCGCTGATCAGAATGCCGGCGTTGTTCACCACGACATCTGGGATGCCGAAGTCCGCACACACCCACGTGACAAACCGCTCCCAGTCCTCCACATCGGCGACATCGAGACGGCGGAACACCGCCTTCCCGCCCTTCGCGCGAATGAGATCGACGCTCTCCTCACCGGTCGTCTCGTTGATATCGGCCACGATCACCGTCGAGCCACGCCGCGCGAGCCGCTCGGCGGTCGCCCGGCCGATGCCGCTGCCCGCTCCCGTCACCACGGTCACTGCACCCATGCCGACCTCCCGCAATCCCCGGCGGATCCGTACGTCTCGGGCATGCTCGACTCCCTTGTCGGTGTTGAAGCTCACTATTCTCGAATAGTAGACATATTCGAATTGCATGGCAATCCCAAAATCTTCTTTATTTGAGTTGGTCCGTTGCCACGCACCAACCCCACGCAGGCCGTCAGCACACCAACGCCGGACACGCGCGTGACACCCGCCAACGCCGGATCCCGCTCTAAAGACGACACGCGTCGGTGACGGCACGCGCAGTGCAGGCAGCGAGCCCGTCGCGCGCCAGCACCTCGCGCCGGTTCTACACGCAAATGTTCGACTGGCCGGTCACCGATCCCCCGGCCGGCCACTGTGGGGTGATGAGGGTGGTGTCCGGGGGCGGGTTCACACCGCTCGCTCCCGGCGATTCACGTGACCTGCAATGGATTCCGTACGTTGCGGAGCTCGACATGGATGCGGCGGCCAAGCAAGCGGTCGTGCTGGGAGCGCGAATCGTCAAGCCGCGCACCGATCTACGGCCGGGATCGGTAGTCGTCATCGATGAGCCCGGTGGCGCGACGCTGGCACTGTGGCAGGCAGCGAAACGGCAGGGTGATGCGTTGTCGTGTGCCCTGCGCGCACGGCGGCGATCATCGATCATGCCCGCCTCGCCGAGCAACTCGGCTACCACCGGTTGCGGGTGTTCGAATCACCCGCGCTGCATACCGATCTGTGGATCGGGCTCGCTAGAGCCGCGGCATCGACCCAACGCATCGGGCTCGGAGCCGGGGTCGCCGTCGCGGGCCTACGTCATCCAATGGTGGCCGCGGCCGCAGCCTCGTCGGTCACCGGACTCGCGCCGGGTCGACTGACAGTGACCTTCGGTACCGGCCGTACCGCGCGCCGGGTACTCGGCCAGCGGGCGGTTCGCGTCGTCGATCTCGTCGAGGAAGTTCGTCAGGTGCGCTCGTTTGCTGGCGGGCCAGGTGATCGACGTCGACGGAAAACCTTGCCAGATGCGGCAATTGCCGGCTTCGGCCCGCCCTGCCTGATCGAGGTGCCGATCTGGCTGGCCGCCGCGGGGCCACACGCCTTCGCCGCCGCGACCGATCTCAGAGTGCCTGGCGTGCTGGTCACCGACACCCCGGACCGATCGTGGCTGAATGCGCTCTGCTGCGATTCGGGGCGGTGCTACGCCCCGTCGAGGACCACAACTTCAGCCAGTCCGGCGTCTCGCTGGCAGGTCGGGCCCGGCTGTAATGCGCCACGCAGTCATCCATCGGGTACAGGGCCAGCGTTGAGTTGCCTGCGACTGGTGGCAGCCTGACTGTTCAGCGTCTGAAGCCACATTGTACAACGACATTTTATCTGTAAACGGTCGTCTCACGAATCCCGAAAAGCGGGTGAAGCACCGGCGATATACGCGCTACCTCCATATGCTTCGAGAGAGGCCGAGGGCTACCGTTCACCGCATCAAGTCAGGAGACAGGTCATTGGAGGAGCAGGAGGACGAGGCAGAGCAAGATCTGACGTCGAAGGTCGCTAAGTGGTTACAGCAACAGGGCTATCCACTTGAAATGCGCACAGCCAGAGAGCTCCAGTCTAAGAACATCTGGGCCAGCCTAGGCCACTACGAGGACGCCGAGTCTGGACAGCTGCGAGAGACCGACGTGTATGCTCGCGCGTCGCGTGAGGAAGAGGATGGCCCCACTCTCGATATCTGGCTTGCGCTTGAGTGCAAGACATCTCGGAGAAACCCGTGGGTCCTGTTCACCGATACCGTCAGCCCCTGGACGCAGAGAAATCTCAGGACGCAGCGCCTTTGCGCGCCGGACGATCGGAGGTGGCTAGCACGTGCGACGCGTAGTAGCACACAGTCCAAGCTTCCCATTCCTCTGCTCCAGGGTTATGCGCCCTTCGGATACGCCGTGGCACGCGCCCTTAACCGCAACAACGAAGATTTCGCCTTCGGCGCAATGATGTCGGTCGGCAAAGCGGCGGCCGGGATCCAAAAATCATTGTCATCAGAAGCCTCATTCTTCGGAGACCGAAACCACTCAGTAATAGTGCCAGTTCTTGTGATCGACGCTCCCTTGTTGCAGTGCCAACTGAAGGACGATGGGTCTATCGGTTTGCAGGAGATCGATCGCGGAACCGTTGTGTGGAAGTACCGCCTATCGCCAGACCATCCACCCAGCACCGTCATTAGAATTGTCACACCCAGTGTGCTTCCGCAGCTCGCAGACGATCTCAATCTGACAGCCGACAATCTGTTCGCTACCTTGAAACGTCAGCCACAGCAGTAGGTCGCCCCGTGGGTGGTTGTCTTGTCTGCGCATACCGGGCTGGCTTCCCGCTTGCCCACAACCCCCTTCTCACGCCCCCGGCGTGTGCACTATGCGGCAGAGCCAGGGGAGACGACTCGCTAAACAGCAAGAAACCGTTTGCGTTCCTTGGGACCCTCACTGGACCGGAATTGGCCGGTCTCCTAGAGCACAATGTCGAAACGAAGGAGCGAAACTGCCTCGCCGGACGATCCTGCTGCCAAGGTATCTGGCCTGAGTGCCGACAAAACCGCTTTCCGGCAGCTGGCTCTCAACCCTTCGGCTGGTCCAGAGTGCAGCTGCTGCTCGGCTATCCGAACGGGATCGGATCTATCGGAGCATGTCTCAAAGTCAACGCCGTTCGCTGCTACTACTGCGTCGCCGAATTACCGACGCGGACACGAAGTTACAGCGCCACCTGGCAGCCATCGAAGCAGGCGTAGACCCGGCAGCTTTCGTGACTTCGATGAACGCGGCACAGGCCGAGAAGGCCGCAGCACGGGCCGAACTTGACGCAATCCCGAAGCCGATTCGACTGACGGAAACCGAGATGCACAAGCTGATCGAATCAGCAGGAGACATCCGAGCCGTACTGACAGCTGGAACTCCGGAGGACAAGCAACTTCTCTACGAAGCCCTGAACATCCACGTCCGATACCAGCACTGACAACAACTCGCTGTTGTCAGTGTCAGCCTCCCTGGGTTTAGCACTGGTGTCCGGAACACTATGCCTACGCACTCCACCAGGGAACATCGCTGGAGATCGGGCAATAGAGGCGGAATGTCCACTTGGGCTGGACCGAAGGGATTTACCCGGCATGCACCGCTCAGCCGGGTTCGTTCCATCCGATGGAACGCTCGATTGTGTCGCAACAATGGCCTGCCTCAGCCTGGGCATGAGTCGCCGATTGCCGGCGTTACCGAGCAGCTTCTGCCGAGACAGCCAGAAGTCGACCGAGCCGACCAATGCGTCGGATGCTCTTGCGTCCTCTTCGCGCGCTCGTATCGAGCATCCAGTCCGGTCGGCCGCGGTGGGACTTCCGCCCTCGAACTGCTTCGCGAGACGAAATCCGCTGTGCTGCAAAAAACACCGAGGTCGCGTGGTGCGGCCTGCGCTGGTTCCACCACGCGGAACCGTTCCTTGGGGGCGAGTGATGATGCGTGCACGCTGAACGGAACGCAACGCTCGGTTAACCAGATCGCGTCCCCGGCCATCCATTTCACGCTTCGAAGCTGCGGCGCGCGGACCGCTATCGGCGGTTTCGGGTGAAGGCGAGAGTCGTGCTCGCATATCACAGGAGGTAGCGAATTATGTCGGCATCGGCACAGGATCCTATTGCGATCATCGGCATGGGGTGCCGGTTGCCGGGCGGGGTGAGTTCGCCGGCCGGTTTGTGGGATGTGGTGGCCAACGGCCGTGAAGCGGTCGGGCCGGTACCCGCTGGAAGGTGGGATGCCGCGCGGTTGAAGGAATTTCAACATCCCGATGGCGTGAATCGTTACGGGATAGGATGTTTCGTCGACGGAGACCCGTGGTCGTGGGATCCGGAGGCGTTCTCGGTGGCCCCGGTGGAGGCGGCGTGGGTGGATCCACAGTTCCGGATGCTGATGGAGGTGTCCTGGGAGGCAGTCGAGCACGCAGGGCTCCCGATCGACCGGGTTCGGGGGTCACGTACGGGCGTCTACATGGGGGTGTACTCCCCGGACAATATCTGGCGCGAGGCCAGACCGGTTCAGGAGGCGCTGGATTCGCTGTATCTGTTCGGCAATTTCCACGCCGGCGCCGCCGGCCGCGTCGCGTTCGGTCTGGATCTTCGTGGCCCGGTGATGGTGGTCGGGACGCATTGTTCGTCCGGTTTGGTCGCCGTGGATGTGGCGTGCACCCAGCTCACCGCTGGTGACTGCGAACTCGCGCTGGCCGGTGCGGTGATGCTGATGATCTCACCGGAGACCCACCATCTGGAGGCACCGTATCTGTTGTCCCGGCGGGGCCACTGCCACGCGTTCGACGACCGGGCCGACGGCTACGTGCGCGGCGAGGGCGCGGGGGTGCTGGTGCTGAAGCGGTTGGCCGACGCGCGTCGTGATGGTGATCGTGTGCTGGCGGTGATCCGGGGATCCGGCACGAACAACGACGGTCGATCCGGCCGCCTGACCGCACCGTCAACGGTGTTGCAGCAGCAGCTGTTCCGACAGGTGGTGGCGCGCGCGGACATCGATCCCGGTGCGGTAGGCCTGGTGGAGACCCACGGCCCGGGTACCGCGGTGGGCGACCCGGTGGAATTCGAGTCACTGGACGCGGTCTACGGAATCGGTAGTGGTGCTTGCGCATTGGGTTCGGTCAAAACCAATATCGGTCACACCGAACCGGTTTCGGGTATCGCGGGCACGATCAAGGCCGTACAAGCGTTGCGCCACGGGGTGATTCCGCCGAACCTCAATTTCCGGACGTGGAACCGGCAGATCACCCGACGCGCGAATTCCCGGTTGTTCGTGCCCACCGAGCTGCGGGAGTGGCCGGTAGCGGACCGGACCCGTTTGGCGGCGGTGTCCTCCTACGGGCTGGTCGGCACCAACGCTCACCTCGTACTCGAGCAGGCACCGACGCGCAACGGTTCGTCGTGGCGGCCGGCGGCGCGCACTCCCGGGCCCGCGCCGAACCCAGCCCCCGAGGTGTACCTGCTGTCAGCGGGTTCTTCGGAAACCCTGGCGCGCAACGCGATCGGGCTGGCCGACTGGCTCGGCAACGATATCGAGGGTAAGGCGACGCCGCTGACCGACCTCGCGCACACACTGAACACCCGCCGCTGGCACGCGGCCCACCGCGCCGGGCTGATCGCCGCGGATCGGGCCGAGGCGATCCAGGCCGCGCGGGCTCTGGCCGGCGGGTACGACAGCGAGGCCGTGGTGTCGGATACGGTGCGGCTGCCCGATGGGCACGCCGGTCCGGTGTTCGTCTATACCGGGCAGGGCTCCCAATGGCCGGGCATGTGCCAAGGCCTACTCGACACCGAACCCGCCTTTCGCCGAACGATCGAGGAACTCGAACCACTGGTGCAGGCCGAGAGCGGCTTCTCCGTGTACGAGATGCTGCGTGAGCCGGTGCGGTTGCGCGGGATCACGCGGATACAGCCCACCTTGTTCGCGGTTCAGCTCGCGTTGACCGAGCTGTGGCGCTCCTGGGGAGTACGGCCCGCCGGTGTCATCGGGCATTCGATGGGTGAGGTGGCCGCGGCCGTCGTGGCCGGAGCGCTCGAACCCGCCGATGCCGTCGCGGTGATCTGCCGGCGATCGGCGTTGATGGACACGATCGCCGGTGGCGCCATGGTCTCGGTTCTGCTGGGCGCCGCCGAGATCGCCGCCGATCTCGATCGCGCCCGGGCGGATCGGGTGTCGGTCGCGGTGCTCGCGGCGCCGAATTCGACGGTGGTTTCCGGTGACCCGGCGCAGATCGCCGATCTGGTACAGGAGTGGAGCGGCCGAGGCGTGCCGACCAGGACGATCGATGTCGACGTCGCGTCGCATTCCGCACATGTCGACCCCATCCTCGATCAATTGCGCACGGCCCTGGCCGAGCTCAACCCGCAGCCGCCGCGGTTGCCCTTCTACTCCACAGTCACCGACGATGCCCGCGAGCCGGGCCTGCTCGACGCCCGGTACTGGGTGGACAATCTGCGCCGCCCCGTCCGGTTCGCCGCCGCCTGTGCGGCCGCCGTGGCGGCGGGGCATCGTCTGCTGATCGAAAGCTCACCGCATCCCCTCGCGGTCGGCGCGATCATCGACACCTCCGGCGACCTCGGCATCGCGGACGCTGTCGCGCTCGGCACCCTGCGCCGCAACACCCCGGACCGTCATGCCTTCCTGACCCACCTGCTGAGCGCTCATTGCGCCGGCGCGGAGATCGACTGGTCGTGCCGCTATGGCGACGGCGCGCTGGCGGAGCTGCCGCCAACGACGTGGCGACGGATCCGCCACGGCGGCACCGACCAGCCATACCAGCTCGTCGCACCGGGTCTGGTCGGGGCTGATCAGCATCCGCTGCTGGGCGGGTACGTGCACGACCCGGACACCCCGGGGCGGCATCTATTTCAGACACCGATCAGTCCGGCCCGGGTGCCGTGGTTGGCCGATCACCGAATCGCCGGGGTTCCGGTGTTGTCGGGCACAGCGATCGCCGACATGATGCTCACCGCCGCCACCCGCGTCTTCGGCACCCACAACGTCGCGCTCGCCGGCCTGACCCTGGACCGACCGCTGGTGCTCGCCCCGGAACCGACGGTCACGACTCGTCTCACACCGAGCGCCGGTGAACGCGAGCACGAGGTGACCGTGCTGGCCGTGACCGAGCGTGGTTCGGTAGCGCATGCCCGCGGCGCCGTACGCATGCTCCGCACCGAACCCGAAGCCGTGATCGCCACCTCGGACGAGGACGACCCGAGCTGGCAGGACGCGGTGCCGGCGGAATTGTATCGGCGATTCGAACAACGCCACGGCGTGCAACACGGCGCAGCCTTCGCCGCCACCGAACGCCTGCGGCTGCATGCGGATAACACCCGCGCGATCGGCACGATCCGTATCCCCGATACGGCGCGCGTGTCTGCCTGGACGATGACGGCCCACCCGGCGTTGATCGACGCGGTAGTGCAGACCGCGGCAGCGATCTGGCTGCTACGCCACGACACCGAACCCGGGCCGGTGATGGTCGCGGGGATCGGCGACATCCGCGTCCGCGGCCGGATCGGCCACACTCGGCTCGCCCACGTCACGATGATCGCGAGCAACCGTCTGGAATTCACCGCGAACGCGGTGCTGACCACCATGACCGGCTCGGTCACCGCCGAGATCGACGAACTGCGACTGGTGAACATCACCTCACCCGAGCAACGCTTCCAGCAACGGGTCGCTCACCAGACGTGGGAACCGGTTCCACGCCCACCCGACACCGGCGATACCGCGACGCGGACTCGCTGGCTGGTCATTACCGAACCGGATACCGACTGGGGCCCGGCCCTGGCCCAGGCCCTGGGCACAGACGCCCGGATGCTCACTCACCCGCTCGCTGATCACGACACCTTCGCCGATCGGTGTAGCGCCGAGCTACGACTCGACGACGCCGAAGGATCGGCGCACAACCTCGACGGCGTCGTGATCGCGGTGGCCGACCCAGGCCCGGAACTCGTCGAGTCACCGCCGAGCAGAGCTCGCGCGCACGTCACCCGCGTAGCCGCGGTACTGGCCACACTCGCCGCGCTGCCCCGTCCGCCACGACTGTGGGTCGCGCTGCGCACCACCGGGGATCGCCCGTCACCGGCCACCGCTGGGTTATCGGGACTGGTGCGCAGTGCGGTCTACGAATGCCCGCAGTCGGCTCCCAGCATGGTGCGTACCGACGGTAGCGTCGACGCCGCCGAACTCGCGCACGACCTGCGCGCCGCCGCCGACGCACCCACGGAGATCGCGTGGCGGCACGGCGAACGCCGGCTGGCCCGATTGCGCTTGGGCTTACCCGCTTCCTGCCCGTCGTGGGCGCACGACACCCCGGTACGTCCCGACGGCGCCTACCTGGTCACCGGCGGCGTCGGCGCACTCGGGCTGACCGCGGCCCGGTGGCTGGCCGCCCGCCATGCCGGACACGTAGTGATCTGTGGCTGGAACGCACCCTCCGACGAGGTCCAAACGGTCCTGGACGGCATCCGCGACGGTGGCACCGGCGTGTCGGTCGTCGTCGGCGATCTCGGCGAGGCACGCACCGCCGAGCATGCCGTCACCGCCACGGGCGGGTACCCCCTGCGCGGCATCATCCACTCGGCGGGGGTAGTCGATGACGCCACCCTCACCACGCTCACCCCCGCGTTGATCGCCCGGGTGTGGCGCGGCAAAGTCAACGGTGCCTGGGCACTGCACGAAGCCCTGCAACGCCACGGCCGGCAGGTGGACTTCTGGGTCAACTACTCCTCGTGCGCGGCACTGCTGGGCTCTCCAGGGCAGGCCGCTTACGCCGCGGCCAACACCTGGCTGGACGAGTTCACCGAATGGCGTCGCGCCCAGGGTCTTCCGGCGAGCGCCATCCAGTGGGGTGCCTGGAGCGATATCGGACGCGGCCAGCACATGGCCGAGCGCGGTCTGGGCCTGATCAGTCCGGCCGACGGCACCGACGCGCTGGAACGCACCGTGATCGCTGGATACGGCCAGATCGCTTATGCCCCTGTCGATCTCGACCGCTGGCTGGAACCTTATCCGCACGCGGCGGCCAACACCCTCTTCGACGATGTCGTCGTCACCGCAGGCGAGGACGACATCAGCCCCGTGGTAGCCGAACTACTGTCCGCCACCAGTGAACACCAACGCCGCGGCATCCTCGAACGTCACATCATCGACTGCGTCCGGCAGGTCCTGGGCGGCACCGCGCGCCACATCACCGGCTCTACCAGCCTGGTCATCCTCGGCATGGACTCGCTCGGCGCGGTCCAGCTACAGAACCAACTCGGCCGCAGCCTCGGCATCGTGCTCGATCCCGGCGTCGTCTGGGTGCGCCCCACACCGACCGCGCTCGCCGAATGGATCACCGAACGAATGGGCCACACCGACACCCTCGGCGCGGAGCCGGTGTCGCCATGACGAACCCGGCGGTGCCGCCGCGGAACTCGACAACGACGATGACACGGCTCCACCGGTCCCCCGATGGATTGGCGGCGCACGTATGCGCGCGGTGATTCTCGGCGGCAGCATCGCCGGCCTGCTGGCCGCTCAGGCGTTGACCGAGCACGTCGACGAAGTCGTTGTCGTGGAACGTGATCGGCTACTCGACAGTCCAGGTCAGCGGCCGGGGGTACCACAGTCAGTACACCTGCACGCCTTGGTACATCGAGGGCTGCGGGAGATCGAGCAGCTCGTGCCCGGATTCGCCGCCGACCTGGCCGCGGCCGGCGCGCGAGCCTTCGATTTCGGGGCTGACACGGCCATCTACAACCCGGCGGGCTGGAGCAAACGATTCCCGTCCTCCTTGACGATCTACGGCGCCAGTCGAGTGCTGATCGAATCGGTCCTGCGCGACCGCGTCCTCGCCCACCCCCGGGTCCACCTGTGTTGCGGGCGCGCCGTCGAGGGTCTGGTCGGCGACGCGCGAACCATCACCGGAGTCCGTCTCCAGGCCACGCCCATCCCCCTCGACGCCGACCTGGTCGTCGACGCCACCGGCCGCGGTTCCCGCGCCAGGCACTGGCTGGCCAGGCTGGGCTATCCCCCGGTGCCCGAAGTCGTGATCGACGCGCACGTGGGCTACGCCAGCCGCCAATACGCGATCCCCGATCGCCACATCGCCGACTGGCACGCCTGCTACGTCCAGCTCGCCGCACCCCATCGCCCCCGCGGTGCGGTGCTCGCCCCCGTCGAAGGCAACCGGTGGATGGTCAGCCTGATCGGGGTCAAGTCCCATCGCCCGACCACGACCGAAGACGACTTCCTGCGCTTCGCCCGCAGCTTGCCTACCCCGGCCATCGCCGAGGTCCTTGCCCACGCCACACCACTCACCCCCATCCTCGCCACCCACGCCACCAGCAACCGCCGCCGATACGTCGAGAACGCGCACGGCCAACCGACCAACCTCATCCATCTGGGCGACGCCGTGTGCAGCCTCAATCCCATCTACGCCCAAGGCATGAGCACCGCCGCCGCGGCAGCCGCATTGCTGGCGCGCTGCTGCCGAACCCGACCCCGCAGCTGCGACCTCGCCCCCCGATTCCACCGGCAGCTGGCCCGCCTCAACAACTGGGCATGGCAACTGGCCACCACCACCGACCTGAGCTGGCCCACCACCGACGGCGGCCCACCGACGCTCCTCCAACGCATCACCGACCGCTACGCCGAGCACGTGTTCACCGGCGCCACCGACAACCCCCAGGTCGCGAGCGCAGTGCTCGACGTACTGCACCTGCTACGGCCGCCACGCTCGCTGCTGGCCCCGACCACTCTGGCCCGCACGCTACGAGCAACTCACCGAGGAGCACACGTTGACTAGCGACACCGCTGCCTCCCCGCAACCGGCAACCACCACCGCGGCCGTCAAAGCCGGCTGGTTCCTGCTACCTCGTCCGGTCTGGACCGGATTCGGGGTAGCGAGCCTGGTCGTACAGCTGATCATCTTTGCCCGCTGGCTCGCCGACGGCGGCCACCGGCTCGCCCCCGCCCCGACCTCCGGCAACAACTTCCCTATCGTCACCGAATTGGTGATCTGTGCGTTCTATAGCGCGATCATCATCGCGGGTCTGGTGGTCTACCTGCGTCGCATGCGCAGAGAAGGGCGCATGAACCTCGAACTGGCGCTCTGCCTGGGGACGTTGCTGTCCCTGTGGATCGAACCGCTGGTCAACCTACGGACCCGAGTCATGCAATACAACGCCCACGGTGTCGCCGTCATATCGTCCTGGGCGCCCTACGTACCCGGATGGTCCGGTGCGCCCGCGCACTATGAGCCCACTCAGCTGCTCATCCTCATTCCCGCCTGGGTGGGCGGCGCCGTCGCCGGCATGACCGCGTGCAGCCTGCTCATCCGACTACGCCGACGCTACCGACTCGGCATCGCACGCTTCATCCCCATCCTCATCGGGACCAGCGTCCTCTTCACACTCCCGGCAGACCCGCTGTTCTACGCCCTGGGTTTCTTCCGCTGGGACAGCGGAATCGCCGGATTCACCCTCTTCCCAGGCACCTGGCATCAGTTCCCGCTCTACGAAACCATCTCCTTCAGCATCCTCATGGCCAGCTACCTCACCTTCTACTACTGGTACAGAACCAAAGGCACACAATTCTTCGACCCGCCGGCCACCGCGCCCCGCCCCCTGCAACGCGTCATCCCCGTACTCGCCGTCATCGGCGTCACCAACGCAATAATGATTCTCTACATCTTCGTTTTGGGACTCTTCGGCCAGTTCGGCACCATCAGCCCCGCAGAACTTCCCGAATTCTGGAGCGTCCCGGTGCCTCCGACCGCAGCCGGATGACGGCACCGGCGCGGTGTGAACGCCAGCCGTAGCTGTCTCGGGTTCAACCAGCGCGATCGCCGAGGCTGCGGCCGCGCGGTGTCGGCGGCGATGCAGCAGGGCCGGTGAGGGCGGGTCGTGCATCCAGGACCGGCCGAGCGTGCGTCAACGCTCGGCCGGTCGCGTCGGATTACGGGTGGATCCAGGACCCGATCGGAGTGGGAGGCAATGCGCGGACCGCGACCATCACCGGCGCGCACCAGAACGTCGAGGACATGCACACGAACGCGCCCGTCTTGTCGTAGTTCCAGGCATCGCCGTGCCAGGACCAGGTCAACCCGTCCGGCGACGGGCTCATCGCGCATTCCTGCGGCGCTTTGCCCGCACACGGGCCCTCCAGTCCCCACGGGCCGACCGGGTAGGCCGACGCGGCCGGAGCGAGCGCCACACTCGCGGCGACGGCGACGGCGCCGAACGCAGCGGCGGCAAAGGCAGAGCGTTTCATGTTGAGATTCCTTCCCTGGACCGGCGGACCCCTCGACCACAGGCCCGAGGTCCGCACAAAGACTTGACAACTCGATAACCCGGAGATCGCCACAACAGGGCGACCGGACCAGTAGAATGTAAACATCAGATGTTTGTCAACCTTGCGTGTTCCCCGTATCGAGACCGGCGATGAGCAGGATGAAGGAGTTATCGAGGTGGCCGAACTGGCCAGGCCTGTTCGAGTGAGAACCTTGTCACAGCAGGTAGCTGACGAATTGCTGGATCGGGTGGTGGCGGGCGAATGGCCGGTAGGGGCCAAGATCCCATCCGAGCCCGAGCTCGTGAGTGCGCTGGGCGTCAGCCGCTCCACGGTCCGGGAAGCGGTACGGTCACTGGTGCAGGCGCGCATGCTCGAACCCCGGCGTGGCGACGGCACCTACGTGCGCTCGGCCAGCCCCCTGGAGTATCCCCTGCTCGACCGGCTGGCTCGCGCCAGCGCACGCGATGTCCTGGAAATGCGTGTGATGCTCGAACAGCGCACCGTGCGCCTGGCCGCGGCCCGCGCCAGCGACGCCGACGTCGACCGGCTCCGCGCGCAGCTGCGCCTGCTCGAGCTGGCGGCCCTGCACACCGACACGGTCGAACAATTCCTGCCCGCCGCACTGGCGTTCTACTCCGCGCTCAACGAGGCCTCGCGAAACCCGTTGCTCGCCGAGCTCTACCGGTACCTGATGACCGCCCCGATTCCCGGTGTCGCCATCGACACCAGCTGGAACCCTGACCACGCCGCTGATCTGCTCACGCGGCTGCGCGACATGGTCGACGCAATCGCCGCCCACGATCCCGATCGCGCCGAACATGCCGCCCGTGCCGCCGGAACCGCATGGTTACCCCGCATCCCCACCGCCGAGCAACCCCTGGTCTGATCGCATACCTGTATCAAATAGGTCGATTCTGCTTCGACTGCCGTCTTCTCGTAATTCTCGTGTGGGCGCCCCGGCGGGGTCATTCCCGCAGTGCGCGGGTGATGAAGTGCTGGGTCTGTTCGATCGTGTCCTGCTTCAGGTTTTCCGGCAGCGTGCTCAGTGGGCCGTCGACCAGTAGCTGCGCGAGTCCGTGAATGGTTGCCCATACCGGTGTTTCGACCTCGGCGCGGCGGTCGGCGGGCAGCACCCCGGCCGTCACCAGACCGTCGAGCGCGTCGGACAGCAGCAGGAAGGATTCCGAGGAGGACGCGGTCGGGGTCTCGTGGTTGAACGCTGCTCGGAACCAGCCCGGTTCCTGCTGGGCGAACCGCAGGTAACCACGACCGAGGGCGTGTAGTCGTGCCAGCGCTTGGGCGGGTGGTTCCGCGTGCGGGGGCACCGGCTCTGCTGCCATGGCGCGCGTCAGTTCCTGCTGGACGTGGTCCTTGACTGCGACGATCAGCTCGTGGTGGCTGGCGAAGTGCCGATAGGCCGATGTCGCTGACACGCCGACTCTGCGTGCCGCTTCCCGTAGCACAATCGCTTCCGGTCCGCCCACGCGCGCCAACTCGATCGCGGCGCCGATCAGCGCGTTCGACAGATCCCCATGGTGATAGCCCTTGCGGGTCACCCTTGCCGTGGTGCTCATGCGCCGACCTTACCGCAAATGTTGACAGTGTTACCATTCCCATTTATGTTAACGGCATAAACATCGCATCCGTCCGATCATCGTTTCGCTACTGCAGGGAGCCCGCAGCTCATGAGCACACCGACCATCGTTTTCGTCCACGGCGCCTTCGCCGATGCCACCGGTAGCTGGGATGCGATCGCCCGCACCCTGATTCAGCGCGGCTACCCGGTCCTCGCCCCGGCGAACCCCCTGCGCGGCCTGCGGCACGACGCGCAGTATCTGCGAGCGGTGCTGGCCACGGTCCCCGGACCGGTCGTTCTGGTCGGGCACTCCTACGGTGGCGCGGTCATCACCGCGGCCGCGACCGGAATCGACGCCGTCACCGCTCTGGTCTACGTCGCCGCGTTTGCTCCCGACCAGGGTGAATCCGCTGGCGCGATCGACGAAAAGTTCGGCGGCGCGGCACAACACGTCACCCAGGCCCGCCCGCTGCCCGGCGCCACCGACCCGCAGGGCCCGCCCAACATCGAACTCGCGATCGATCCGGCACAGTTCCACCGCGTCTTCGCACCCGACACCGACACCGACACCGCCGCGCTGCTCGCGGCGACCCAGCGCCCGCTGGCACTGGCCGCGATGCTCGAACCCGTCGACACTCCTGCCTGGAGATCGCTGCCCACCCACTACGCCATAGCCACCCGCGACCAGATGATCCCCACCGACGGCCAGCGGTTCATGGCCGCCCGGATGAACGCCGCCACCATCGAGGTGCCCACCGGACACCTGGCAATGCTCGGCGCACCGGAGGCCATCACCGGCCTGGTCACCGCCGCGGCCACCTGCTGACCGACAGTACTGCTCGACGAACAGGAACGATGATATGAGCCTGCGTGCCACAGCACTATTGCGCAGCCCCAAAATCTGGGTGTTCACCGTATTCGCAGCGGTACTGGGTTTGGTGTTGACGCTGGGATATCTGGGTGGGGTGCTCGACACCGACGCGCCAGCGGGCCGGATCCCGATCCTGTGGGTGAACACCGACACCGGAGCCGGAACTATCTCGGCCGGAAAGGTTCTCACCGAACATATACGCACGGGCACGGCCGCCGGGGCAGCGCACTGGATCACCGCCGACGACGAGCCGGCCGCGCGGCAGATGCTGGCCGAAGGCGCCGGCTACGCCGCGGTGATCGTGCCGCCCGACTTCAGCTCCCGCCTGGCCGGCCTGACCGATCCCACCGGCGCCCCCGCCCCGCCGACGATAACCGTACTGACCAACCCGATCGCGGGCCCCGCAGCGACCGGCACCGCCACCGGTGTCGCCCAGACAGTGCTCGCGCAGCTGTCCCGAGCACTCGGCGCGAACCTGACAACCCACCTACCCGCGGACAGTCCGGCGAAAACCGGTGCCGCACAGGTGGCGCTGGCCAACCCGATCACGGTGGTGACGACGCCCACCGCCCCCGCACCCGCACACACCGCGGGCGGGATGGCGGCCTTCTACTACACGCTGGTCCTGATCCTGACCGGATTCCTGATCGCCCAGCTGCTGCACTCCGGGGTCGACGGAATACTCGGGTTCACCCCACGAGAGTTCCTGCACAAGAGGGCAACCCACCCTCCGCTGCCGATAGGGCGCGTGCAGACGCTGCTGACCAAGGTCGTATTGATGACCGGATGCGCGGCCATCGCCGCCACCGTAATCGAGACGGTGGCAGTAGCCGGACTGGGGATGCCCAGCTCCGCCCCGCTGGGTCTGTGGGCCTTCTCGGTGCTCGCCGTCGCCACCGCCGGAGTGCTGCCCTTGGTGCTACTCGCGGTGTTCGGGGCACCAGGTGCACTGCTGGCGACGGTGGTGCTGGTGGTCTTCGGGGTGCCGTCCTCCGGCGGCGCTTACCCACCGGAACTGCTACCAGCGGTCTTCCGCCGCCTCGGTGAGGTGCTGCCGATGCGCCACGTGACCGACGGTGTCCGCGACCTCGTCTTCACCACCCCGGCGACCGGTCTCACCGGCAGTATCGCCGCCGTCCTCGGATGGCTGCTCGTCAGCCTCGCCACCGGGGTCGCCCTGACCCACTTCTACGACCACAGCGGACGCCTCCGCGCCAGCACCCACGAACTCTCCATTCCCACCGTCGCGGCCTGACCCACCGCTCCCGGCCTCATCCAAAGGAAGACACCCATGTCCACTCAGCCACTCACCCTCTCCAGCACCTGGGGCGCGGTCACCCGCACCGGCCACTGGCAGGTCCCCGCCGCGATCACCGCCAACTCGACCATGGGCTCGATCCTGCTCGACTTCACCGCCGCCGACTGCCCCCACTCCGAAGTGGACCTCCGAGTCAACTGCCAGGCCGGAAAGATCACCCTCATCGTGCCGTCGGGCTGGGCGGTCGACGCGAACGAACTTACCGCCCACGGCGCCGGAGTCACCATCACCGGCGAGCACCGCGGCGACCCAGGGCTGCCCCTGCTGCGAGTGACCGGTCGAGTCGTCTGGGGCGGAGTCCTCATCACCGACCCCGAAGGCTCAAAAACCGCCCTCGACTCCCGCGCCGACCGCGAACAGCGTCACCACGAACGCCACGAGGAACGTCACCGCGAACGCCATCGCTGACATCACACTCGGAACTATCGGACGCGAGCGGCTCATCGACAACTGGTCGTACCCGAACGTCCACGGCGACATACTGTTCACCGCAGACGGAGCAGGTGCCCGCACCGGGAGCGATTCATCTCTACGACTCCTACGGCCAGAACATCGACCCAGCCACCGGGATGATCGGCGATATTCCGATCCCAGCCACCGCCGAAGACGGTGTGGACTTCGGATACCTCGGCCAGCACACTGTCCCGATCGAACACATCGCCGGCCAGCAAGCCCTCGAGATGGGAGCCCGCACCTGCCGATACTCGCCGATTGCCGCAAATCGACCCCGTCCTCGGCGGATCAGCAAACAACTACGAGTACGAAACACGAACATCTGACGATCAGGGGCAATCAGAGAGTTCCCGATGTATTGGACCACACGCACAAGGTTATTGATGAGATAAAGAACGTGGAGCATCTGGCCTTGAACGAGCACCTCAGTGAACCGTCACGGGTTCGGGACCGGCTTCGTATTCGGCAGGGGCTTGGTTGTCCAGCCGCGAGTGCAGATGGGCGTTGTTTATACCAGTCGACCTATTCCATCAACGCGTATTCGACCTCGCTGATCGTCTTGAACGGGCCGTGCCGGTTGACGACTTCGGTCTGGAACAATCCGATGATCGACTCGGCCAGCGCATTGTCATAAGCGTCATCGACAGAACCGATGGATGCCGAGAGTCCTTGCACTGCCAGCGATTCGGTGAACTTGATCGAGGTGTATTGCTCAGGTTCAAGCGGTCGTCGGAATGATGGATCAGACCGGGTTCGCTCGGATGCCCGTAGTGACCGCGCCGCCAGATCGCCATGGTGAGCGCCTTGGACACTAACGCGGTCGTTTTCGTGCTCGCAGCTGTCCAACCACGATCGCCCGGGAGTAGGCGTCGAACACGAACGCCAAATACGCCCACCCCGACCAGGTCGATACGTAGGTGAATCCGCGACCTACACCAAATTCGGTGCAGAGCAGCTGAATTCGCGGTTGAGTTTGCCGGTGGCACGGACCCCGTCCTTGGACGCGATGGTGGTGCGATGCCGCTAGTGCTTTCACGATCCACACTCGCAGCGTTTCCGCATGCACGTCGACCATCGGCCCGATCGCGTACGCGGCGGCATACGCACACCGGAACTCATCGAGGTGATCGAGAACCAGACGCAGGGCCTTCTCACGAACCCCAGGCGGGTAACGCTTCGGCATGATAACGATCTTCATCACGAAAGGAATCGCCCCTCAACCCGTGACGGTTCATCATGACCAACGGATTCCTGCACTATCACCAACAAACCGTCCGCTACCACCCCGATTCCAATGTCGAACCCGAATATCGCAGCCCCGAATTCCACTGGGCCCCTCGCCGCCGTTCGGTCTGCCACAAACCTCGCTGCTGACCACCCCGGATATGGCTCCGTGAGGGCACCCAGCCGGCTTCGTTCCAGCCGACGGAACGCTCGATTGTGTCGCAACAATGGCGTGCCCCAGGCTGCTATCTATCACGTTGCTCATCGAACTCTGGATAGGTAAGTGAGGAGCTGATGATGCGCAGGTACGAGGTCCACATCGACTGGTCGATCACACCGAAGCTGTTGTGCCGTGGCGGGTTTCGATGACATCCGCGCATGAGTTGCCGATTGCCGGTGCTGCCACCGAGCAGCTGCAGCCGAGACAGCCAGACGTTGACCGAGCCGACCACTGCGATGTCGATCCAGCCGAAGGCCAGCTGCTGCCCGGCGATTCGAAATCGGAATGTCCGCAAAATCCAGCAGCGACTACTTCGACCAAGTCTTCCGAGCCCACGCGCAGCCAGGCCGCGGTTCGCGGTCAGCAGCAACCGAGTCCGATGAACTACGAAAAGTATGTCGCGTATCAGCCGGTGGGTCTGACCGATCGGTCCTGGCCGCAACGGCGACTCGGCACGGCTCCGATTTGGGCGAGTGTCGATCTGCGCGACGGCAATCAGGCCCTGATCGACCCGATGGACAGCGACCGCAAGCGCATCATGTTCGATCTGCTGGTTTCGCTGGGGTTCAAGGAAATCGAGGTCGGATACCCGACCGCCTCCCGGGACGATCATGAATTCGTCCGGCACCTGGTGGCAGCCGATGCGGTCCCCGACGATGTGGTGATCCAGGTGATGGCGCCGATCAAGGGCGATTTCATCGAGCGAACGGTCCGCTCGCTGGCCGGTGCTCGGCGCGCGATTCTGCAGATCTTCCACCCGACCTCGGAGGTACAACGCCGGTTGGTGTTGGGAATGAACCGGGCGGAACTGACAGCGTTGGCGCTCGACGGCGCCGAACAGGCGCTCCGCCTTCAGGATTCGCTGCCGGGTACGGAGATCTTCCTGCAGTACGCGCCGGAATCGTTCACCCAGACCGAACCCGAGTTCGCGCTGGAGATCTGTAATGCGGTGCTCGGGTTCTGGGCGCCCCGTGCTCGGAACACTCTTGCGGTCAACCTGCCCGCGACCGTGGAAGTCTATCCGCCGCACGAGTTCGCCGACCGCATCGAGTACATGAGCCGCAGCCTGCTGCATCGCGAACAGGTGCTGTTGTCCGTGCACCCGCACAACGATCGAGGGTGCGGCGTCGCCGCGGCGGAGCTGGCGGTGCTCGCCGGTGCGGATCGGGTGGAGGGCACGTTGTTCGGCAACGGCGAGCGGACCGGCAACGTCTGCCTGATCACGCTGGCGCTCAACCGTCTTGCCCAAGGCCTGGACCCCATGCTGGATCTGCGCGACCTCGACGGCATTCGGCGTGTTGTGGAGCGGTGCACGCGCATGCCGGTGGGCCAACGGCATCCGTGGGTGGGCGATTTCGTCTACACCTCGTTCGCCGGGACCCATCAGGACGCGATCGCCAAGGGGCTGAAGGCGCGCGGCGGCTCCCCTGATGCTCGGTGGGATGTACCGTATCTGCCGATCGACCCGCACGACATCGGCCGTGATTACCAGGCTTTGATCCGGATCAACAGCCAGTCCGGCAAGGGCGGTATCGCCCATCTGCTGCGCGCCGAGTACGGCTTGGAGCTCCCGCGTCCGCTGCAGATCGACTTCGCCGCGGCGATGCAGCGGGTCTGCGAGACGACCGGCGGAGAGATCACCGCGGCGCAGCTGTGGCGAAACTTCGACGAGCGGTACGTGCGGCCCGGTCGCGACGCCCACATCGCACCCGCCGATGGCATGAGCGACGAACCGATCGACGATGATTCGGCCTCGGATCTGCTTGCGGCCCACGGTGCAGAGGGCGTCGTGCAAAGACTGACGGTCGGCGCGGTCGCCGCCGGCGTCCACCACGGGTCCAGCTATGCGTGCTGCGAGGTTCTCGCGGATGGCCAATCGTTCTGGGGCGTTGGCTTGGCGGACTCTCGAAATCTGGCGATCCGCGCGGCAGTGTGTTCGGCGGCCAACCAGATCCACAAAACCGGGCCGCCTGTGACTTCTGCCGGAGCCGTCGGATGAATGCACCCACCACGCTCGCCGACAAACTCTGGGACAGCCACATAGTGATCCCCGCAGCCACCGACGACGAGCCCGACGTGCTCTACGTCGACCTTCATCTGACCCACGAAGCCACCTCACCTCAGGCGTTCGACGGCCTGCGCCTTCGGTCGCGCCAGGTGCGACGGCCAGAGCTGACGCTGGCTCTCGAGGATCACAATGTACCGACCGACTCGCTGATATTGCGTGACCCGATGGGGCGCGACCAGATCGAAACGCTACGCCGAAACTCCGCGGAGTTCGGCATCGAGCTCTATTCTCTCGGGCACGATCGGCAAGGCATCGTGCACGTAGTCGGGCCGCAATTGGGGCTGATCCTGCCCGGCATGACCGTGGTGTGCGGGGACAGCCATACGTCCACCCATGGCGCGTTCGGCACCATGGCCTTCGGGATCGGCACCAGCGATGTCGAGTACGTGCTCGCGACGCAGTGCCTCGAGGCACGCAGACCCCGGACCATGGCGGTCGACTTCGCCGGTGTGCTGCCCGCGACAGTCGACGCCAAAGACCTTGCCCTGGCATTGATTTCCCGGCTCGGCGTCAACGGCGCACACGGTCACATGGTGGAATACCGCGGCGAGGCGATCCGCGGCTTGTCCATGGAATCCCGGATGACCCTGTGCAACATGAGCATCGAGGCCGGCGCGCGGGTCGGTCTGGTCGCTCCCGACGAGACCACGCTGCGCTACCTCGCCGGGCGACCGTATGCGCCACAGGGTGCAGAACTGGATCAGGCCACCGCCTACTGGCGAACACTGCGCACTGACGAGGGTGCGCGGTTCGATCACACTGTGACCATCGACGTCTCGGCACTGTCCCCGCTGGTCACCTGGGGCACCAATCCCGCGCAGACAGTACCGGTCAGCGGAGTCGTTCCGTCGCCGGAAGTGTTCGATGATCCGCTGGAACGCGCGGCAGCCGAACGTGCTCTCGCCTACATGGACCTCTCCCCCGGCACTCCGTTGCGCGCGGTGCGGATCGACGTGGTGTTCCTCGGTTCGTGTACCAACGGACGGATCGAGGATCTGCGCGCCGCAGCGGATGTGCTGCGCGGACGCCGCGTTGCAGACGGCACTGAACTGCTGGTCGTCCCCGGCTCCATGGCGGTCCGTCAGCAAGCCGAGCGAGAAGGACTCGACGAGATCTTCGAGACCGCAGGAGCACAGTGGCGCCTGCCCGGCTGCTCGATCTGCCTCGGCATGAACAGTGATCGCCTGATCGGCCCGAAGCGCTGCGCCGCCACCTCCAACCGCAATTTCGAAGGGCGGCAAGGTCGTTCGGCTCGCACACATTTAGTCTCTCCGGTCACCGCGGCGGCGACCGCGGTGACGGGCAGGCTGGCCTTGCCGGGCGACCTTCCTGCCCCACCACAACGTGGCCGATCACAAGAGGGGTTGCGATAACTGTGGAGCCATTCATCCGTCACACCGGCCGCGCGGTGGCATTGCGCCGGGACAACGTGGATACCGACCAGATCGTTCCTGCCGAGTTCTGTAAACGTGTCACCAAATCGGGTTACGCGGATGCACTGTTCGCACGCTGGCGAGACGACCCCGAGTTCGCTCCGGCGCAAGCGCGGCACCGGGACGCATCGGTATTGCTCACCGGTCGCGCGTTCGGGGTCGGTAGTTCTCGTGAACACGCGGTGTGGGCGCTGCGGGACGGCGGCTTCGCGGTCGTGGTGGCGACCGGATTCGGCGATATCTTCCGCCGTAACGCCTGGAACAACGGTCTGGTGCCAGTAGATCTCCCGGGACCGGTCGTATGGGAGCTGATGGACGAGGCCGAATCCGCGACAGGACTCACCGTCACTGTCGACCTCGGCGAATGCGCACTGCTCTCCGACAAAGGTCGCTGGGTGTTTCCGGTGGACCAGCGAGCACGTCAGCTGATGTTGCAAGGACTCGATGTGGTCGAGTCGACACTGCTGCACCGGCACTCGATCGAGCGTTACGAACGTGGCCGCCCGGGCTGGCTGCCGCGCATACCGCGGGGCGCTTTCGAGGCGACCGCCGAGCAGAACGATGCACTGCGGTGAAGAGCGAATCGACTTATACACCGATAGGACCAATGCTGGGCGCCGAACGGGTCGCTCGTCTACCGAGCGGAGGACTGGCTGCCCTATTGCAGAACACCGGGGTCGCCGACCTGGTCGACCTTGCCGTCGGTACGCCCGGGTTTCCGGTGCCTGAACCGATGCTGATCGAAGAGGCGCTAGCCGCATTGCGCTCGGGTGCGCACCAATACGCCGACCCCGCGGGCGTGCCGGCCTTACGTGCGCGGATCGCCGCCGGATTGCCGGGCGCGCCTGACCCGGAGACCGAAGTGACTGTCACGGTAGGCGGCAGCGAAGGCCTCTGTGTCGCCCTGCTGACCACGGTAGATCCCGGCGACGAGGTCGTCGTGCTCGAGCCGTTCTACGAAAACTTCCTCAGCGCAATAGCGTTGGCGGGCGGGATACCACGATTCGTCCGGCTGCGCGGCCCGCACTGGCTGCCCGACCCGGACGAACTCGCTGCGGCCTTCGGGCCGCGCACCCGGGTGATCGTGCTCAACAGCCCCGGCAATCCGACCGGCACCGTATTCGCACGCGCGCAGCTGGAGCAGATCGCGGAGTTGTGCGAGACCTGGAATGTCACCGTGGTGTCCGACGAGGTCTACGCCCCCTTCGTCTACGGCGGTGAACCATACTGCTCGGTGGCCTCCGTTGCGGGATTGGCCGAGCGCAGCATCGTCGTCGGTAGTCTTTCCAAAAGCCATGCCGTCAGCGGCTGGCGGATCGGTTTCCTGCGGGCCCGTCCGCCATGGACTCGGCTGCTGCGCGCGGTCCACGTGGCGACCACCGTCGGAACATCCGCGCCACTACAGCACGCGGCCGCCGCCGTCGAACTGTTCGGGCCCGCGCTGCACGAGGTCGCGGTGGCCATGCGGGAGCGACGCGATCAGGCCGTGCTCCTGTTGCAGGAGAACGGGTTCCGCTGCGAGCCGCCACGCGGCGGCTGCTACATCCTCGCCGACATTCGGGCGATGACCACCACGGACAGCCCTGCCTTCGCGCGAACGCTGGCGGTGCGCGGCGGCGTCCTGATGGCACCGGCGACCGCGTTCTACGCACGGCCCGCTGACGGAGACAGCCACGTCCGAGTCGCCTTCAACCGCACCGAGGCCACGCTGACGACGGCGCGAGCGCGGCTGGCCACGTTCGGCTCCGCTACTCGGGACAGTCAACGGTCTATCAACGAAGCACAGGCAGGTTGAGGATTATGTCGCAACGGGTGTCCACCTCGTCGATAGCGGGATTGTTCGAGGCACAGGCGGCCCAGCGGCCGACTGATACCGCCGTCGCCACCGGCGAAGGCGACCTGACCTACGCCGAACTGGATATCCGCAGCAACAGGCTCGCGCACCTGTTGCGGTCCCGCGGTGCCGGTCCCGGCAGCATCGTCGCGCTGGCGTTGCCCCGCTCCGCGGATTTCGTCGCCGCCGTGCTGGCGGTGAGCAAGGCCGGCGCGGCCTATCTCCCGCTCGACATCACCTATCCGAAAGAGCGGATCGACCTCTTCCTCGAAGACGCGGCGCCGACTCATGTGATCACCTACCGGGCCGACGCGAGCGTTCTCGCCGATCACCGTCAGGGTCTGCTGTATCTCGATGATCCCGGCACCGCCGCCGATCTGGCCGCGATGCCGACGAATTCGCTCAACGATCCGCAGCATCCCGTGCCGCTCGAGACCGCGGCCTATGTCATCTACACCTCCGGCTCCACCGGCCGTCCCAAGGGAGTCGTCATCTCCCACTGCGGCATAGCGAGCATGGCACTGACCGAACAGGATCGGCTAGGGCTGGGTCCCGGTTCGCGGTTCCTGCAGTTCGCCTCGCCGAGTTTCGATGCGGCCCTGTGGGAGATGGCGGTGGTGTTCCTGGGTGGCACGCTCGTGATCGCCGCCCCCGGCAACATGCATCCCGGGCCCGCGTTGACTCGACTGCTCAGCACCGAACGAATCACCCACGTCGTGCTGCCGCCGGCGATCATGCCGTTGCTCGAGGACTGCGGCGGGTTGCCCGCCGGCCTCACGCTGGTCGTCGGCGGTGAAGCCTGCCCCGGTCAGGTCGTGGAACGATGGTCGGACCAGGTGAGGATGATCAACGTCTACGGACCGACCGAGACCACCGTCGTCGTGACCATCAGCGACCCGCTCTCAGGCTCAGCGAGTCCGCCGCTGGGCACCCCAGGGCGCGATGTCGCGCTCGGTGTGCTCGGCGATGACCTACGTCCGGTCGCGCACGGCGAAATCGGCGAGCTGTATATCGCCGGGCCGGGATTGGCCCGAGGGTACCTGGGTATGCCCGGCCTCACCGCCGCCCGCTTCGTCGCCTGCCCGTTCGCACCGGGCGAACGCATGTATCGGACCGGTGATCTGGTGCGATTCCGGCCGGATGGATCGATGGTTTACGCGGGCCGCGCCGACCACCAGATCCAACTGCACGGGTGGCGCATCGAGCCGGGTGAGATCGAGTTCGCGCTGGGGACACATCCGCACGTCAGCCGCTCGGTTGTCGTTGTCCGAGAGGACGATCCGGGTATCAAGCGGCTCGTCGCCTACGTGGTCCAGGCAAACGGGCAGGCCCCGGAGCCGGCGGACCTGCGCAGGCATCTACGGCAACGACTGCCCGCTCCCCTGGTCCCGGCGCTGTACGTCGTGCTGCCCGCCCTACCGCTGCTGCCGAACGGGAAGATCGACCGCCGAGCGCTACCCGCGCCACTCGGCACCCTCGTGGATACCCGGCCGGGTCCGGACCCCTTGCACACCGACGTACAAGGTTTGTGGTGTGAAGTGCTCGGACTGGACGCGGTCGGACTCGACGAGCCGTTCTTCGACGCCGGCGGCACCTCGCTACTGCTGATGCGGTTGCACAACCTGCTCGGCACCCGGCTCGGCGTGGCCGTCGAACCCACCACGCTGCTCGACCATCCGACCATTCGCGGATTCGTGGACCATCTGAGGTCTGTCGCTCCCAGCACATCCCATACGGACCGGCCGCGACCGACGACGCACAAGATCGCGATCATCGGAATCGGTGGCCGGTTTCCCGGCGCCGACGATGTCGCCGGATTGTGGGAACTGCTGCATGAGGGCCGGGAGGGACTCACGCACCGCTCCACCGATCGCCCCGGATACCTGGGGTCGTCCGGAATCCCGCCTCGCGCAACTGAATTCGACGCCGCGTTCTTCGGAATCAATCCAGCCGACGCACGCGACAGCGACCCGCAACTGCACCTGTTCCTCGAAACTGCTTGGCACGCGTTCGAAGACGCGGGGTACGACCCCGGCCGGCTCGATCTTCCGGTCGGCGTCTTCGGTGGTACCGGGCTGCCCTATCACTGGCTGCGCACCACATCCCATCGGCTGCTGTCCGGCATCGCCGCCACCCAGCGCGCCGCGATGGGTAACCCGATGCAGTTCTTGAGCCTTCAGGTCGCGCACAAGCTCGGCCTGCGCGGGCCGGCCGTCACGGTGAACACCGCGTGCTCTACCTCCCTCGTCGCCGTCGATCTGGCCTGCCAGAGCCTGGCCGACGGCCATTGCGATCTCGCGCTGGCGGGTGGCGTGAGCCTGCAGCCCGCAGACGCGCCGGGCTACCGGTACGAGGACGGCGGTGTGCTGTCCCCGGACGGTCACTGCCGTCCCTTCGACAGCCACGCGCAGGGCACGGTGCCCGCCGGCGGTGTCGGCGTCGTCGTACTCAAACGCTTGGACGAGGCGCTGGCCTGCGGGGACACCGTGCACGCCGTCATCATCGGGTCCGCGGTCAACAATGACGGCGCCCGCAAAGCGGGCTTCACCGCGCCCAGCGTCGAGGGCCAGGTCGAGGTGATCACCGAAGCCTGTGCGGCCGCGGGGATTTCCGCGGAAACCATCACCTATGTCCAGGCCCACGGGACCGCCACCCCGCTCGGCGACCCGGTGGAGGTCACCGCACTGACCCGCGCCTTCCGGCGGGATACCGATCGCATCGACTATTGCGCCCTCGGGTCGGTGAAAAGCAATGTCGGACATCTCGATTCGGCCGCAGGAATCACCGGGCTCATCGCCGCGGTCCAGGCCATCCGGCACCGGACCATCCCCGCGGTGGTGCACTTCCGGCAGCCCAATCCGGCCCTCGATCTCGAACGCAGCCCTTTCTACGTCAACGCGACCGCACTCCCGTGGACTCCGCCGCAGGGGATTCCGCGGCGAGCCGGTGTCAGCTCTTTCGGCATCGGCGGCACCAACGCGCACGTCATCGTCGAAGAACCCCCGGCTCCGAAGTCGACCGAGCCCGCGCACCGGGACCAGATCCTTCCGGTCTCGGCGCAGGACCTCACCGCATTGACCTCCGTGTGCGCCAAGCTGAGCGACCGGCTGCGCGGCGACTCGGTGACCAATCTGTCCAACATCGCGTTCACACTCCAGGACGGCCGCGCGACCATGCGACACCGCAAGGCGATAGTGGCATCGACTGCCGCCGAAGCCGCCCGATTGCTGGTCGATGGCGACGGCGAGCACACCTTCTCGGCACTCGCGGACTCGACCGGCGTCGCATTCCTGTTTCCCGGCGTCGGGTCGCAGCACACCGGGATGGGCCGGGAGCTGTACGCCGACGAGCCGGTCTATCGGGACGCGCTCGATCGCTGCGCCACCCTGTTCGACACCGAGCTCGGCTGCGACCTGCGGTCGCTGCTCTTCGCGCCGAACTCCGCACCGGCGGCGCTGGAGCGTCCCTCCTACAACATGGCGGCCATATCGGCGACCGAGGTCGCGTTGGCCGAGCTGCTGCTGTCGTGGGGAGTCCGTCCGAGTGCCGTAATCGGCCACAGCCTGGGCGAATTCACCGCCGCCCAAGTGGCGGGCATCATCTCGCTACCCGACCTGGTGACCCTGGTGGCGCGGCGGGGACGGCTATGCGACGACCTGCCCGAGGCCGCGATGGTCACCGTGCCGCTCACCGAGCACGAGATACTGCCGCTGATCGGGGACCGGCTGTCGCTGGCCGCGGTCAACGGCGTCCGCAACTGCACCGTGTCAGGTCGAGTCGCCGATATCGAATGGCTCGAGCAGCAACTGAAAGCAGATGGGGTACGCACGCACCGGCTGCCGATCGCGACCGGATCACACTCCGCGCTGATGGACGGAGTCGTCGACGAACTCGCGAAAGTCGCTGCCGGACTGCCGCATCGGCGACCGAATATCCCGATCATCTCCGGTCTGACCGCTACCTGGATGAGCGCGGCCGACCCCTTGGCGCCCGACTACTGGGCCCACCATATGCGCCGGCCCGTCCGATTCGCAGACGGGCTGGCGACCCTGCTCCAGACACCCGGCCTGGCTCTACTCGAGGTAGGCCCAGGGACCACCCTCACCCGGCTCGCCCGCCTCCATCCCGCCGCCGGCGCCGATCGCCTTGTGCGCTCGACTCTTTCCAGCGCGCCGGGACGGACCGAGCACGGCGAACTCAGCCGCGCGCTGGCCGAACTCTGGTGCCGCGGCGTGGACGTGCGATGGCAGGGGGTGCACCGAAGCGAACCGCGGCGCCGAGTGCCGTTGCCCACCTACCCCTTCGGCAACACAACCGGTGACCAGAACCCCGGGCCGGCGATCGAGGACATCGCGCCAGCCGAGGCCGGCGACCGCGTCCGTACCGCGTTCACCGCGCTCTGGCGCGAATTACTCGGCACAGCAGAGGTTTCCGCGACCGATGACTTCTTCCGCCGGGGTGGCGACTCGCAGCTCGCGGTGCTGCTGCGCAGCCGGGTCAAGGAATCGCTCGGCGTCGACCTGCCCGCGCATGCCCTGCTCACCCATCCCACCTTCGGGGAAATGCTGGAACTTATTCGGCCCGAACCGATTCCGATACCGCCGCTGTTGATCCCGCTGGGGCCCGGCGACGCGTCCCGGACGCCGTTGTATCTGGTTCAGCCGATCGGCGGCACCGTCTACACGTATCGGGAGCTGACCGCGAACCTCCCCCCAGAGCAGCCCGTTCTCGCTTTCCGCGCCTGCGGGCTCGAGCCCGGCGAGACCATCCCAGCGACCATAACCGCGATCGCCACCCGCAACATCGAGGAACTGCGGGCAAGTCGCCCCTCAGGGCCATACGTGCTCGGCGGTCACTCCTCCGGCGGTCTGATCGCCCACGAGATGGCCCGTCAACTGCTCGACGCCGGCTACGAGGTCGCAAAGGTCATCATGCTGGACACGGTGACAGTGGCCGACGCGCACCGGCTCGATCTGCGCGACGTCGACGACATCACGAAGGCGTTCGCGGTGTTCGAGGACACCGCGCCACGGATGTGGCAGGCATTCCACGACACGCTGCACACCGATCCCCGGGTCCGCGACGTCGTCATCGCGACCAACCAGGCGATCCGCGCACACGTACCCCGGCCGATCGATACCGACCTGCTCTACCTTCGAGCTGGCGAGCGCGACGACGGCGTCTTCGACCCACATCCGGAAACCGCATGGGCAGAACTGTTTTCCGGCGAGACAACGGTGCGCACGCTGCCCGGCAACCACCTGACCATGATGGAGCCGCCGCACGTCGAGGCCGTCGCCGCCGAGGTATCGCGCAGCCTCTCGACCCCGCACCGAGATACCGCACCGGGCCGGATCGTCGGAGTCGCGCCGTGCGGGCTGCGCATCGAAGGCTTGACCGTGGCCGATGTCGCCCAGCTGATCCAGCTCACCACCAACACCCCCCACAACTCCGGCCCAGGGACAACCCGATGACTGAACCCACACACCTCTCGGCCCAAGACGACCAGTTCGCCGCGCTCGGTTCGGCCTACGAGGCATCCGAACAATGGCCGATGCGCAGGCAATTGGAGGCGCCGAGCCTGCTGGCCGCGATCGGCGACCTCACCGGCCTGTCCGTACTGGACGCCGGCTGCGGCAGCGGCTTCTACGTGCGGGTGTTCGCACGGCTCGGCGCGGCGCGGGTAACCGGCATCGACCCGTCGCCGGGCATGCTCGCGGTTGCCGAAGAACGCGAGGCCGCCCAGCCGGCGGGTGTGCACTACGTGCAAGCCGACCTTGCCGATGCCGCACGGGTCGGTCCGGTCGACCTGGTGACCGCCGTCTATGTCCTGCCGTACGCCAAGTCGATCGCCGACCTGGGACGCATGTGCCGAGGTGCGGCGGACGCGCTCCGTCCGGGCGGACGGTTCGTGGCATTCGCCCTCAATCCCGAGTTCTCCGCCGACCCCGGCTGGTACGAGCGCTACGGCTTCACGCTCCAGTCGAAACCTGTACGCGCACAGGGTGAACCGCTCACCTTGACGTCCTACCAATTCGAACCGCCGGTGACCGTGACCGGCTATCGCTGGACCCAGGCGGCGCACGAAACAGCACTGCACGACGCCGGATTCGAGGACATCGCCTGGACCGCGCCGGAACCGACACCCGAAGGGATCGCCGAACACGGCGCGGCGTTCTGGCAGCCGTATATCCAATGCCCACACGCACTCATCGTCACCGCGCGCGTTCCCGGCGGCACGCGATGAGCGGTGAGCCCGACGTCCTCGTCGTCGGCGCGGGCATCTCCGGCCTGGCCGCCGCGATCGCCCTGCAGGCGGCAGGCCGGCAGGTCAGAGTGTGCGAACGCCGGGACACCGTCGGCGGACTCTGCGGCAGCCGGGAGCTCGACGGATTCGAATTCACGGTCGCGTGCAACGATTTCGGATCCGCGTTCGCCAGAACGATGTCCGATCTCGGTGTCGACATCGCCTTCACCGAACCGCAATCGCTGTTCTGCACCGAACGCGCCCGGTACCGGTTCCCGATCGGTCTGCGAACCATCCGGCCTTTCATCCCGTTGGCAGCAGACCTCTTTCGATTCCTGCGCGCGGTCCACACTGTCGGCGACAAGCCGATATTCGTCGCGGACATCCTCGACCGGCATGTCCGATCCCGTGACTTCGCCGACTTCATCGGCACCTTCTGCTGGGCTTTCGCGACGCCGCCCAGGCATTTTCGCGCCGATATGTTCGCGGCACTGTTCTCCAAGAAACTCGCGTACGGCTACGACCGGCCGGTCACTCCAGTCGGCGGACCGCAGGTACTCGTCGACCGGATGGCCCAGCGGCTGGTCGAGCTCGGCGGCACCATCGACCTGCGGACACCGGTCACACAGGTCTCGGAAGGACCGGGTACCAAGACAGTCCTGGCCGGCGGACAGGTCACCAGCGCCCGGTACGTCGTCTCCAGCGAGGCGCGGCTGGACCTGTACCCGCCGACGGCGATACCGGGACTCGCGGCCGGCGTCCTGCACCTGGCCACCGCCAAGGACGCGCCGTTCCCGCCCGGCGTGCACACCATCGCACACATCCCGCCGAACGTGCCCCGGCTACTCGACACCCTCGACCAAGGCGAACAACCAGCGGCCCCGTTGTTCAGCATCTTCCCCTGCGACCTGCCCGGTGAACGCGACTATCGCTCCTTCAACGCCTACGTGCTGTTCCCCCGGGGAATCACCGAGTTCGGTCCGGCCGAGCGCGATCAGCTCGAGCGGTACATCCTCGCACAGGTCGAGACCATCGCCCCGGGTTTCACCCGAAAGATCCGCTATCGCCGGCTCATTTCGCCCGCACAGTTCCAGCGGCTGCACGGACTATCCAGCGTCGCGATCCCGGCCGTGCTCCCACCGAACTTCACCAAACCGGACGGCTACGATCACGACCGCGACATCTACTACGTCGGGAACTCAGTCCAGCCCACCTGCGAACACGCCGGCAGCGCACTCGAATCGGCCTTGCACGCCGCTGCGGCCATCAACTCCCGCGAACAGCCCCATAGGGAATGGACGAAGTACTCGTCTCGAACGCAATCAATCAGATGAAGACGAACCCTGACGGTGAAACGGCATGTTCCCGCCCGTCACACAGCCGGGACCCGCTGCCTTTCAGAAACTGTCGGATGCACGTTGAACCGTCACGGGTTGGGGGCCGCTTCCTTTGGTGAGGAAGATGGTTATCATGCCGAAGCGTTATCCGCCTGGGGTTCGTGAGAAGGCCCTGAAAGCACTAGCGGAGCCGGATCGAGGCAGGCCGGACGCTCCGCGGCATCGAAGTAATTGATCCAGCACGCACGCGTCGTCGCTGTGATGCGGTGGCCGATGCCAACTACGGCGTTCGCACACAACGCCGGGTCATCGGCTCCTTCGCCGCGCGAACTGCCATGGCGTAACACTGCTGCGCCTTGCTCTGGTGCACCCCAGCGGCCGCTGAGCCCATTACCCACATGAGAGCCCTTCGGGCACACTATTGGGCAATGACCGCCCGTCCGTTGGGGTTCAAATCGCCCTATCAATACAAAAAAGCCGAAATCCCTTGCATTGCAAGGGATTTCGGCTTCAACTGTGTCCGGAGGGGGACTTGAACCCCCACGCCCGTTAAAGGGCACTAGCACCTCAAGCTAGCGCGTCTGCCATTCCGCCACCCGGACCGGTGGTGCTCAGCAAGATTATAGGATCTGGCGGCGTGGACCAAATCGCGGGTTGACCACGTGTTTTGTGGAGGGTTCGGTGTGTGGGGGCGGTGCGTAGGGGCAATCGTGGCGGGCTTGATAGGTTCGCGCGCATGTCTCGCTTCGATGATCGGACCGTTGGGCTCGTTCTCGTGACGTATCAGAGTGCGGAAGACCTGCCGGCTTTCTTGGAATCACTACCGGCGGCGGTGGAGCCGTTCGCGCTCGATGCGGTCGGGGTGGACAACGTTTCCGCTGATAGGAGCGTGGAACTGGTTGAGGAGTTCGGCGGTAGGGTGATTCGTAACAGGGAGAACGTGGGGCTTGCTGCGGCGGTCAACCAGGGGGCTGCGGCTACCGATGCCGGATGGATCTTGGTGGCCAACCCGGACACCAGGCTGGCGGCCGGGTCGATCGCCGCGCTGGTCGAGACGGCGATGAGCGACGAGCGGATCGGGATGATCGGACCTCGGGTCGCCCGGCTCGACGGAACCCCCTACCCGACCGGTCGCCGGTTCCCGTCGCTCGCGGTTGGGGCCCTCCATGCGCTGCTGGGTGGGGTCTGGCCGGGGAACCCTGCGACCCGCAGATACTTCGGTGCACCCGTCACCACGGTGAGCGATGTCGACTGGATTTCTGGTTGCTGTATGTTGTTCCGCCGCAGCGCGTTCGACTCCATCGGCGGCCTCGACACCCGATATTTCCTGTACTTCGAGGAGACGAAAGCGGCCCTGGACATGCATCGCGCCGGGTGGCGCGTGGTCCTGGACCCGACCGTCGAGATCCGGCATCGCGAAGGTGGCAGCATGCGCTCGGCGCCGTTCCGCAAGATCCGCAGCCACCATCGCAGCGCGTTGCGGTTCTACTGCGACTACCACCGATGCTCACCGTGGCTGATATTCGCGCCTGTGGTAGCGGCAGGACTGGTGCTCCGCGGTGCGATATCGGTCCTACGCACCGCGATCAGTCAACGAATCGCCTCTCCCGCAATCAGCCGCGGGTAGGACCGAAAGCAGCATCGGGCGGTGATCGCGGTGAGTTCGCCAGCGGTCAACTCGGACAGTATCGCCGCCGGCATGCTCTCGGTGTAAGAACGGGACGACCACGCCCGGTTGCTCCAAATCTGCTGTGAGCCGTCCGATCTGATTCGGACGGCATCGCCAGTAGCAGGCTCTCGGCGGGCAAACGAGGCGGCCGCACCCATTTGCTCCAGATCCGCTGTGAACAGTCCGGGCGGATGGGAGCGACGGTCTTCCATACGGATCGCACCCCGAAGGTCAGATGCCGACGTAGCTGTCGGCGAACATATCTTGGTGAGCCCGCGAGCTGGCCAGATTGTGCAGGCGCGCCTGTTGCAGTTCGCGCCGGTAGGTCCGCTCGGGTTCGTCGCAGGCGGGGGGATGAAGCAGGTCGATCATCCAGTGCGAGAATTCCTGGGCGCGTCGGATGCGTGGTCGATGGTGTGCCGAATACTGTTGCAGTGCAGTCTCATCGGCGTTCCGCACGGCATCGATGAGGCCCTCGGCGAGTAGTTGGGCGCCGGCGATGGCCAGGTTGGCGCCCTTGGCGGCGGATGGGCTGATCGAGGTTGCGGCGTCCCCGACCAGGAACAACCGCCCGGCTTGGAGTGTGTCCAGAATTTGCGAGCGCAGCCGCACCAGACTGCGTTCGATGATCGGTCCGGTGACCAGCGCGGGAGTGCCGGACGCGGACAGCCGGCGGTTCAGCTCGGTCCAGATCCGCTGCTCGCTCCACTGGTCCGGATCGGTGGCCGGATCACATTGCAGGTAGTAGCGGGTCACGTCGGCGGTCCGCGGCATGTGGCCGGCGAAGCCCGCCTCGTGCACGCCGTAGATTATCGAGTCACCGGTCGGCGGGGCCTGGGCCAGCAGTGCGAGCCATGTGATGCCGTGGTCGTATGCCGCGCTTCGGGCCGGCACCGCGGTCCGCGCCACTCCGCGCGCGCCGTCGCATCCGGCCAGGTAGCGGCCGGTGAACCGGAGTTTGCGGCCGGTCTGGTCGCGGGCCGCGACGGTGGGGCGGTCGGTGTGGATGCCGTGGATCCGCTCGACTGTGGTGCTGAACCGGAGCGTGCCGCCTCGGCGCAGGTATTCCTCGATCAGATCGGTGACCAAAGCCTGCTGGGGATAGACGGTATGCACCCGCCCACTGCCGAGCTCGCTGTAGTGCAGGGCGACACAGCCTGTGGGACTGCGGAATTCGCAGCGGTCGTGGGTGTGGCCGCGGGCGTCCAGCCCGGCGGCGAGGCCGTGCGCACGCAGGATCGCAACGCTGTCCGGCGCGAGGAACCCGGCCCTGGCCCGGCGCTGCACCTGCACGCGGCTTCGCCGCTCCAGCACGATGGACTCCACCCCCGCGGCCTGCAAGATATTGGCCAGCACCAGACCCGCCGGGCCCGCACCCAGGATGAGCACCGTGGAAGTGAGGTCGTTCGAACTCGGAAACACGTGCCGAATCTAGAGCACAAACAACGCAATCGCCTCGTGCAGTAGTTCGCCCACTGGTTGCTGTACGAGAGATCCATCATCAGCGCGAACCCGCCCCACCTGTGGGACTACCCCTGCGGTCTCGCCGCATTCGCAAAACCCTGCGCCACCCCACGGTGCCCGACGAGCCGACAACCGTCCACCCAGACCCGCCCTGAAACAGCGACAGCTAACTCTCCGCCACCACAGTCATCGCCGACCCGACGGTCGATCGCGCGACAAATCGGCGGCGATCCCCGGAATGCCAGAACCCCTAAGAGCCGACCGCCACGCCCGAACCGACGGTCGGCCACCAACGCCATCATCAACCTGACGATCGATCGGCCGACAAATCGGCGTGCTCCGCCGAGGTATCGCAGTCGCTAAAACCAACCGTCACAACCGAACCGACGGTCAACCAGCACAGCCGACCCGAGGAGCAATCAGGCGACAAATCGCCGGGCGATCCACCGAAGATCAAACCGCTGAAAGCCAACCATCTCGCCCGAACCAGCGACCAACCACCGTAGCCATCGCCGACCTAACGACGAATCGACAGCATCCCCGGAGTACCAGAACCGCGAAAAAGACCGTCACGCCTGAACCCGCAATCAACCACGACGCGACCACGCACCACGCTCTACCGCACCAGACACGTCGGCGACAACTGAAGCGTTCATGATGGATCGATGACGCGAAACGAGGACGAGTCGAGTTCCCCGGCTGCCCAGCTCCCCGCGGGACGAGAGCTACGGGTGCTCGCATTGAACGTATGGCACAGCGGCAGCAAGGTCGCGGGCGGTACCGAACTGATCGCCGATCTAATCGTCTCGAACCGAGCGTCGATCGTGCTGCTGTCCGAGGCGACGACCGCGACCACGTCCGTCGCGGCCGAATTGGCCCGGCGCGGATACGAATTCAACGCGGTCAGCTCGTCCGACACGGGCATTCTGACCGTGTTCCCGATCGAGGACAGCGCCGATCTGCGCTGGATGGTCAAGGCGCGGTTGACCGTCGACGGCAAACGCCTCACCGTTTACTCGGCGCACCTGGAGTTCCGCTGGTACGCCTCGAACCTGCCCCGCGGTTATGGCCCGGGAGTCCCGCCACCAGATGAGTTCGCCGAGTACAACTTCGAGAAGATACCGTGTGGCCCGGTGACCGACCTCGCGACGATCCAGTGGGTCAACGCGGCCTCGGGCCGCCCCGAGGTCATCGGCACTTTTCTCGCCGACGCGAAAACCGAGCTAGCCCAAGGATCTTCGGTCATCATGGCCGGCGACCTGAACGAGCCATCGGCGCTGGATTGGACGCCCGCGACCGCGAACCTGTTCGACCACAACGGCGTTGCGGTGGCGTGGGAGTCCACTCGGCTCCTGCACGAAGCCGGGTTCGTCGATGCCTACCGATCGATGTACCCCAATCCGGTCACCCACCCCGGCCTCACCTGGCCCTCGGACAACGCCGAGGTGGACGTCGCCGAACTCGCCTGGGCGCCGGAGGCCGACGAACGCGACCGCGTCGACTTCGTCTTCGCCCACAAGACCGGCTTGGAGTTGGACACCGTCGGCATAGTCGGCCCACGCGGGTCCATCGTGCGCGGCGCCCGCCAGCCGGAAACGACCCTGGACAATTTCGCCGAATCACCGTCGCGGTGGTGCAGCGACCACAAAGGAATACTCGCGACGTACCGATTCACCGGCTAGACCGCACCCGGCCCGCCCGCCTTATCGTCCGTGAAGTCGCGGACCAGCAGGAAGAACGGGATCGCGGTGGCGATACCCACCGTGAAGGTCAGCAGGAACGAGGCGGCCCACCAGCGCACGATGCCCAGCCGCCGCGCTTCGGCGAACGCCCACGTGTGGAAGCCGAGAACCACGAAGCCGAGATCGACCATGGCGAACCGGCCGGGCACCGTTTTATAGATGTCGCCGACGAAGAAATCCAGTGCCGACTTCGGCCCGTTGCGCCGCACATACGGCAGCGCGATCGAGTTCTGGGTGATGAACGCGGCGACGAGCGTCGCGATGAGGGTTGGGCGTCGCCAGGACCCCTCGGTGCGGTCGGACATGGAGCAATCTCCTTTGGTCACTCTTCCCGGTGAACCGATCAGTCCATTCGGACCATAGTAGACCGATTGGTGTGTCACAACCCCGGAGATCCATTCCCCGACCGCTCGCCCCGGAAACCGTTGTGCGGCACCGACGCGAGCCGGCCGCGGTTCAGACCAATTCCTCGACGGTGCGAGCGAATTCCCGAGCGCCGTGACCATCGGCTACCTGACGATCGATCAGGTTCTTGATCGGGGCGACGAAGTCGACGGTGACTCCGGCGTCCCGGGTGGCGCGATTGATCGCGTCGAGGGCGGCCTTGTGGAACGCGAGGGATTGGATGGGCCGGGTGTAGTCGCCGCCGTCGATGATCCGGCCGTAGGCGGGGAGCATCTGCGCCATGGCGGTCACCCACGCGGTGGCGCGCTCGGCGAACGCGCCGGCCGAGACGCCGACCGAGCGCATCATGGCCGCACCGTGCATGAAGCCGGCGAACATGGTGTACATGTTGGCGAGCAACGCGAAGTCGTAGGTCGAGGCCAGTCCGGCGTCGTCGCCGAAATACTCTGCGGCCGCGAGCAATTCGAAGGTTTCGCGGTGCTCGTCGTAGACCGCGCGGGAGCCGCTGTAGAGGATGGACGCGCCGGGCTGCCCGATCATCGGCGGAACGGCCATGATGCCACCGTCGAGATAGTCGATGCCGTGCGCGGCCGCCCAGGTCGCCAGCTCGCGGGCCTCGCCTGGCGTGGTGCTGGTCAGGTTGACGACCTGCCTGCCGGACAATTCGCCGGCCACCGGGTCGAGGGCGGCGTGTACGGAGGCGTGGTCGAACAGGACGACGATGATCGGCCCGCCGGCCTGGACCGCCTCGGCGACCGAGGTGGCGCCGGCCGCACCGGCGGCCACAAGGTCGGCATCCTTGCCGGGGGTGCGGTTCCAGACCGTCGTCGGATGCCCGCCTTTCACCAGCGTCGCGGCCAGCGCCTGGCCCATCGCGCCGAGCCCGAGGACCGTCACCGGGGTGTTCGTGGTTTCCGCCATTGCGGGGTCAACTCCTTGGTAAGTCAGTGAACAGGGTGGTCAGCGCGCTGAAACCAAGGCTGCTCTTTGCCCGCGACACCGGCAAGTACCTACTATTTGGTCGGGTACTTACCCACGGGTGTGTGAACAGGTAGCGAGGTCGAGCCATGGGCGAAAAGAGATCCGGACCATACTTCTGCGGTATCGACGCGGCGATGGACGTGGTCGGCGGCAAGTGGAAGTCGCTGATCCTGTGGGAGCTGGCGACGCACGGCGTCCGCCGGACCGGAGAGCTGCGCCGCGGCCTGCCGGGCGTCTCGGAGAAGATGCTGATCCAGCAGCTGCGGGAGCTGGAGGAGGACGGGATCGTCGCCAGGGAGATCTATCGCGAGGTGCCGCCGCGCGTCGAATACCGGCTCACCGCATCGGGTGTCGCACTCAACCGGGCACTCGAACCGCTCGGAGTGTGGGGTCGCGAGCGCATCGACCGGATCGGCGCGGACCGCGTGCACCCGGCGACGGCGTAGCGACTATTCGCGACCGAGTGCGGGCTTTTCGGTTGCGGGGGAAGGCATTTCGTTCCCGGTCGAGGTCGGCGGCGTCGAGATGAACGGCAAGGTCCGCACTTGCTGATCGGTGGCGGGCATCGGCGGTTCGTTCTCGGGCATCAGGAACAAGGCCATGATCACGAGCAGCAGAGCTGCCAACCCGCCCAGGACCGGTCGGCAGTAAACGCGCACATGCGAATGATCGGCCTCCGTGCCCTATCCGTTACCGGAATCGGCGAATCAGGCCGGGGCCAGCGCCTCGGCGAGGTAGTCGACAATCCGCCGCGCATGCCGGCCATCGACATCCAGATCGGGGTTGTAGCTCGTCAATGTCATTCCGACGCAACCGGGTTGGACAGCGGCGGCGGTGATCGCCGCGAGGTCTGACCAATCCAGCCCGCCGGGTTGCGGATGGTCGACGGCAGGCAGCGCAACGGTGGACAACACATCCAGATCGACATGCAACCACCAGGAGTATCCGCGGCGGCGAAAGCGGCCGACGGCGATCTCGGTGGGGACGGCGGCCTTTCCGCGCAACTCCTGATCGGTCAGTACCGCGATGGTCGACCCGAGCGACGCGATACCGGCCGCCCGCAGCTCGGACGCGTCGCGCGGACCGAGGGCGACGATCCGCGTGGGATCGAGAACAGGCAACCGATCGGCCACCTCCGCGGGCAGACCGTGGGCGCCGGCCAACACCAGCCCGAGTTCGCACTCGGCCGCGTGGCCGGTGACGCTGCGATCCGGCGGCCACGCGTCCTCGTGCCCGTCCACGAAAACCAGCGCGACATCACCGAGTACGTCTTGCGCACCGCGCAACGCGCCGAGCAGCACCGGACAGTCCCCGCCCAGCACCAGCGGGAACTGTCCTGCCGCGATACTCGCGACAACCGCCGCGTGCACGGAAACCGTTGCGGTAGTGAGAGACTGCTGCGCCAGCAGCCCACTCACCGGATCCCGCGACGGTACCGGCGACCCGATGTCGACGTCCCCGGCGTCACACACGTCGGCACGCCGCCCGCGTAATACATCGACCAGCCCGGCCGCTCGCCACCGCGCGGGCGCGTTTCTCACTCCGCGGGCGCGGCCGGCGGAGTTGAATGGTGCACCGATCACGGTCAGCAGTGTCCGGCCTCCTCCTCGTGCGCGGCGCGGACTGCCGAACCGACGTCTCCCCCGTTCAGACGATAACCCCGAGCGCGCTGCGGACGAGACCTTTCGCCGACCCGCCATGACCGGACCGGACGCGTTGCGACGCGCATCACATCTGCCTATTGAATGTGACCCCGCTTGATGCTAAACATTGTGGCACGCAACGCAATACACGTTGCATTATATGCAACGCGCGATGGAATGGATCGACAATCTTGATGCTGCACCGTGAATTCCGGCCAGGCGGGGCCGCGCGACGCGCACTCACACTCGGGGCCGCGCTGTTCCTGCTCGCCGGCTGCGCGCCGGTCCAGTCCGGCCCGGCCGGCTCGGGCGGCGACGAGAAGACCGGCACCGTCCGCGTCTGGCTGTTCGACGAGGCGAACCGCGCACCGAAGGAGGCGGTGGTCAACGAGGCGATCGCGGAGTTCGAGGCGACCCGGCCGAACGTCCGGGTCGACGTGCAGTGGGTGCCGGTGGCCGCACGCGCGGAGAAGTTCGCCGGCGCGTTCAACGACCCGGCCAGCGCCCCCGACCTCGCCGAGTTCGGCAACACCGACCTCGCCGGTTACGCCGTCACCGGCGCCTTCGCCGACCTCGGCGCCGATCTCGCGGCCTGGCCGGAGGGCAAGGACCTGGACCCGTCGGTGCTGGAAACGGCGAAATCCGGCGGCAAGGTCTACGGGCTGCCCTGGTACACGGGTATCCGCGCGCTGTACTACCGCACCGACATCTTCGCCGAACTCGGCCTGCGCCCGCCGGCCACGCTCGCCGAGGTGACCGAGACCGCTCGGCGCATCCGCGCGAAAAAGCCCGAACTGTACGGGATTTCGGTCGGCGGCAAGTACACCTACGCGATGCTGCCGTACCTCTGGGCGCACGGTGGCGAGCTCGCCGAGAACGACGGCACCATGTGGAACGCCACGATCAACTCGGACAAGGCCAAGGAGGGGATCACCCGCTACACGGAGCTGATCCACGACGACATCTGCCCGCCCGCGCAGTGCGCCGACTTCACCGGAACCCAGAGCGTGCAGGCGTTCGCGGGCGGCAAGGCGGCGATGACGATCGGCGGCGACTTCAGCCGCAAGGCGATGGATCAGGGGGCGTCCAAGGACAAGTACGCGGTGATACCGCTGCCCGGCACCACACCCGGCTCGGTCGCACCGGCTTTCGCCGGCGGCAACCTGCTCGGCGTCTTCCGCGCGGGCATGCGGCGCGGCCTGGCCGTCGACTTCGTCGAATTGCTCGGCAGCGCAAAGTATCAGGAGAAGATGTACGCGGCGATGGGCAATCTGCCGACGCTGTCCGGGGTGCAGCACAAGCTGGCGACGAACGACCCGTTCCTGGCCCCGTTCGTCGAATCACTGAGGGCCGGAACCAAGTTCGTGCCGAGCACCCCGGCCTGGTCGAAGATCGACAGCCAGAATCTGCTGCCGACGGCGGTGCAGCAGATCGCCACCGGCGCCAAGGAACCGTCGGCAGCGTTGAACGCGGCGGCCGCCGCGATGAACAAGGCATTCAGGTAGGCGCACATGGCAATTCAGCAACTGACCGTCCCGACCCCGGCCCCGCGCACGCCGCCGGAACCGCGTCGGCTCCGCCGGGACACCCTCACCGCATGGCTCTACCTCGCCCCGGCGGGGATCCTGCTGGCCGCCGTACTGATCTATCCGATCTATCAGATCGTGTTGATCTCGTTCTTCGACTACGGCCAGGCGCAGGCCACCGGCGCGGCGCCGCTGGAGTTCATCGGCCTGGGCAACTACCGGGAACTGCTGTCGGACAGCCAGTTCTGGGTCGTGCTGGCCAATACCTTCGTGTTCGGCGGGGTCTGCGTGATCGGCGGGCTCGTGGTCGGCACCGCGCTGGCGGTGCTCGCGACCCGGGTCCGCGCGGTGCCGCGGATGCTGCTGTTCCTCGCCGCGCTCGGCGCGTGGGCGACGCCCGCCATGGCCGGTTCCTATGTCTGGCTGTTCCTGTTCGACGCCGACTTCGGCATCGTCAACGAGGCGCTGTCCGGTCTCGGGCTCCGTTCGATGGACGGGCACTCGTGGACCTTCGACACCCTGAGCGCGTTCGGATTGGTTGCCGCCGAGGTGATCTGGTGTTCGTTCCCGTTCGTGATGGTGACCATGTACGCGGGCATCAAGGCGATCCCGGAGGAGGTGCTGGAGGCCGCAGCGCTCGACGGCGCGTCTACCTGGCGTTCGGCCCGCTCGGTGATCCTGCCGATGCTGCGGCCACTGCTGCTCATCGCGACCATCCAGTCGATCATCTGGGACTTCAAGGTATTCACCCAGATCTATGTCATGACCAATGGCGGCGGCGTCGCCGGGCGCAACCTGGTGCTCAACGTCTACGCCTACCAAAAGGCTTTCGCCGGGCAGGAATACGGGCTCGGCTCCGCGATCGGAGTCCTGATGACGCTGTTGCTGTTGTCCATCACCGGCCTCTACGTCCGGTCCCAGCGCAGGAGCACGCCATGGCAGTGAAACCCTTGCTTCGCGCGCCGCGCAAGCCCGGTCGCCTGATCGCCGAGGTGATGACCGTGGTGATCGCCGGATTCGTCGCGTTCCCGCTGTACTGGATGGCGCTCTCGGCGCTCAAACCGCCGGGTGAGATCCAGTCGGCCGACCCGAGACCGTGGACGCTGGCGCCCAGCCTGGACAGCTTCACCCGGGTGCTGTCGATGAACGGGTTCGGGCGGTTCTTCCTCAACAGCTTGCTGATCGCCGTTGTGGTGGTGCTGTTTTCGCTGCTGCTGTCGTTCCTGTCCGCGGTGGCGCTGAGCCGCTTCCGATTCCGCGGCCGGACGGTCCTGCTGGTGATGATCCTGGTGGCGCAGATGGTTCCGGTCGAGGCGCTGACCATTCCGCTGTTCTTCCTGATGCGCTCGATCGGCGGCACCGTTCCGGCGTTGGGGCTCAACGAACTCGGCTCGATCATCTTGGTGGATCTGGTGTTCAGCCTGCCGCTGTCGATCTGGTTGCTGCGCGGATTCGTCGCTGCGGTGCCGTTCGAACTGGAGGAGGCGGCGAAACTCGATGGCGCGAGCCGGCTTCGGTTCGCCTGGCAGATCCTGCTCCCGCTGGTCGCCCCCGGGCTGGTGTCGGTCAGCGTGCTGTCGTTCATCCACGCGTGGAACGACTTCCTGTTCGCCAAGACGTTCATCATCTCCAAGACCGAGAATCAGACGCTGCCGCAGGCGATCCTGGTGTTCTTCAAGCCCGAGGACACCGATTGGGGCGCGGTGATGGCGGCCTCGACCCTGATGACCATTCCGGCGCTCGTGCTGTTCGTGCTCGTGCAACGCAAGCTCGTCTCCGGCCTCGGCGGGGCGGTGAAAGGCTGACATGCCAGGCTTCGACACTGTGCTCCCACGGCCCGTCAAGGTCACCCCGGCGCCCGGCGTGTGTGCCTGGCCCGCCGAACCCGACGTGCGTATCGATCCGGATCTGCCGTCCGAGGGCTACCGACTGGAGATCACCCCCGGCGGAATCACGCTCACCGCAGCGGATCACGCCGGACAGACCCACGCGCGACAGACGCTGCGCCAACTCGCCGGGCCGAACGCGTTCCGGGCGGCGACCATCGACACCGGCCCGGCGGTCGTGCCGTGCGGCGTCGTCGAGGACCATCCCCGATACCGTTGGCGCGGTTGCCTGCTCGACGTCGCCCGCAATTTCCGCACCAAGGCGGAGGTACTGCGGTTCATCGATCTGCTGTCCGCGCACAAGCTCAACGTGCTGCACCTGCACCTCACCGACGACCAAGGGTGGCGCCTCGAGGTCCCTGGTTTCCCGAAGCTGACCGAAATCGCCTCGTGGCGGACCGGTTCGATGGTCGGCAGGCACGACGGCCCCGAGCGCGACGGTCGCCCGCACGGCGGCTTCTACACCACCGGCGACCTGCGCGAGATCGTCGCGTACGCGGCCGGCCGGTCGATCACCGTGGTGCCGGAGATCGATGTCCCCGGCCATGCCCGCGCCGTCATCACCGCCTACCCCGAACTCGGGCCCGAAGCCGAAACCCCTTGGGAGGTATGGACTTCCTGGGGCATCAGCACATCACTGCTGAAGCCCACGCCCACCACACTCGACTTCTTCCGCCGGGTCTTCGACCATGTGCTGACCATCTTCCCCTCGGAGGTCATCGGTATCGGCGGCGACGAAGTCCCCGGCGCGACACCGGAACACGGCCGCCTCGTCGCCGACCTCGCCACGTATCTGGCAGACCGGGGCCGCCGCGCCTTCGGCTGGGACGAGGTGCTCGACGCAGGCCCGCTGCCGCCCATGGTGATCGGCGCGTGGCGCGACGCGACCGCCGCCACCCGCGCGGCGACCGCGGGACACCACGTCGTGCTGTGCCCGGAGGATCACTTCTACCTGGACCACCGCCAGTCCGACCATCCCCACGAACCGATCCCGGTCGGCTACCTGCGCACCCTCGAAGACGTCTACCGCTACGAACCCCCGCTCGACGATCCGCGGGTCATCGGCCTGCAAGCCCAGCTGTGGAGCGAACACCTGGATACCGTGCGCCGCGTCGACTACGCCGCATTCCCCCGCCTGTGTGCCATCGCCGAACTCGCCTGGAGTTCCGCCGACCGCGACTACCCCGAATTCCTGTCCCGCCTACGCGACCACCACCTCCCCCGCCTGGACGCCCTCGGCGTCGAATATCGCCCCCTCGACGGCCCTCACCCCTGGCAAACCCGCCCCGACGTACCCCCGACCGCACATCGCCCGAACCAGCTGCCCGTCGCAACGACCTGAGCGGCTGGGCCCACCGTCACGAACCTCGAACGCTGATACCAACTCTCCCCGCGCGTCAACCCCCGGCCGTCCATCGGACCGATCGGACACGCGACGGCCGCTATCCGGAGATAGCTCTGCGGATAGCGGCCGAATTCGCCGGACCGGTAATCGCCCACCCGATCACCGTGCCTATTCAGGAAATCTACGCCGTTCGGCGTTATTCGTTAAGGGCACTTCTTCCAGGCGAAGTGGTAAGTGGTTTTAATACTGCCGTCCGTGGAGTCCATCGTGATGAAGCTGGTGGTCTTTTTCGGATCCGAGGTACCTGCGTCGACGCGCAATTGTGTATTGATATTGAAATTGCGGAACTCGCCGCACGGCTGGTAAACGATCGCGCCGACCTCGGTGGAGTCGGTGTACTGCCAGTCGTCACCGAACGGGCCCTTGAGGTTGTGGTCGACGTAGTCGGTGGGTGAATTGCCCTGGAAGTAGTAGCGGGCCCTTTCCAGGGCGGTCGCACCCTTCGCCAGGGAGGCGAAGCCGCGGTAGTCGGCCTGTGCGATGCCGTAGGTGAAGCCCTGCGGGACATGCACTTTCAGATTCAGCTGGCAGTTCATCCGGAATTCGGTCGGACCGGCTCCGACACCGACCTTGGCGGTGTATTGACTGTAGGTGACCGTGAAGGCCTCATTGTCGGGTGAGACCGCGACGGCCGCGGTTCCCGCCGGGCAGCCGGTGCCATTGACGGTCGCGACGTCGATGACAATCTTGTCCGGTGGGGTGGGCATGTCACGATCGGTGGTCGGCATTCCAGACGCCGGCGAGCCGGACAGCGGAATAGCAAGCGCGAATAGTGCAGCACCGAGCGTGACTGATTTCTTGTACATGAGATGCCTCACAAAGGGCGGGGATCGGATGGCTCTCACTGTAAGGTGTCTATACCCGCGCGCGACTCCCCAATAGAAGTGGGGAAAATCCGGAAACTCTTACCGCCCCTACATAATTGGCGGTCGGTTCTCCGGATGCGTCGATAACCGTTGAATGTTGGAGTTTTACCTGCTCCAGCCGTCAATTACGGGCGCAGTAGATGAAAGGTCTCCATCCGCTGCCGGTGGTACTCCAGGTCGTCCTGGTCGTGCTGGACGCCGCGACCGACCGCGATGCCGAAATACACTGCCTCCCTGCGCAACCGGTGCCGCATCAACTGCGCGAGGGCGAGGTCGTCCAGCTGCCCGGCGGTGCCGCCCGCGGCGTGGTAATCATCGACGAATCGTCGCGCACCGGTCAGATCACTTCCGAGCACGTCGGCGAATTCCAGTGCGGCGGAAGCCAACTCGACCTCCGGCGGGCCGATCAACGCCTCGTCCCAGTCGAGCACCGCGGTGACGTGCCCGTCGCGGGCGAGCAGATTGCCCTCGTAGTAGTCGCCGTGCAACGGGTGCGAGCGGGCGGACTCGCTGAACTCGCGCAGCCAATGGTCCAGATCGGGGTCGGGCAATTCCGCGGACGGCGACCCGTCGAGCCCGATCTCCAGAAACGACCGCTGGGGCCGCGGCGCAGGCCGAAAGCCGGTCAGCGCGCGATGCACGCGCGCCAGCAGCGCGGCCGCCTCGGCAACCTGCACCGGATCCTCGCTACTCGCCCACTGCCCTTCGATCAGCGGCCACACGGTGATCGGCCGCCCCGCCACCACCTCGACCGTCGACCCGTCCGAACGTGGCAGCGGCGCAACCGCTTCCGGCACCGCCCGCGCGGCCGCAACGGCAATCGCGTTGCACCACTCCACTTCCGCCGGGTCCCGATCCATCGCCCCGATCCGCACGACCACCTCGCCGACCCGGTAGGCGGCGGACTCCTCACCCCCGTACTGGCGCACACCGTCGCCCTTGAATCCCCATTCGGCCGCCACTGCGGCCTGAATCTCCTCGGTCAGCGGAACGTCGGCATAGATCACGGGTCCACTTCTACCAGCGACTCACCGTTAGCCTGCCCACCTATAGCCATCAGGCGTAATACGCGCGTATTATGCGAGGTGTGGGTTTCGAGTGGCCTGATTGGGCGTTGGACATGCTCATCGGGATCTCTCCGAACGAGGTGACGCAGGTGCTGACCAAGCAGCGACGGTGGCCGCGGCGCGGACGTGGCACGGCCGGTATGGAGATGCTGACGATCTGGGGCCGTACGGCCGCGGGTCGCCCGCTGATCGTCGGCCTGCGCCAGGCCGAGGCCTGGCAGTGGCAGATCGTCGCCGCCCGACCGATGAGCCCGGAGCAGCTGACCGAGTTCGAAAAGTGGGAACAGGAGAATCAGTGATGGGCGACAACACATTTCCCACCACCCCGCAGGGCGTGGACGAGTTGATGGACAGCCTCGTCTTCGACGACGCACCGGTACGCGAGGCCGACGTACCGGCCCCGATGGCGCCCGGCGAAGACATCATGGTGGTCAGATCCCTGCGCATCCCCCTCGACATGGACCAATCCATCAAGGCCGAGGCCCAAGCCCGCGGCGTCTCCATGAGCGAACTCATCCGCGAGTGGCTCGCCGTAGAACTCGCCGCCCTGGCCGACGACCAACCCATCTCCCGCGCCGACGCCCTGCGCGCCCTCGCCGGGGTTCGGCCGATTCACCATCGAGCCAGCTGAATATTCGACCCGGTCCGGTGCGGCCTCCGGCGAACCGATGCCGCCGTCACGCGGATAGGCCCCGCAGTCGGCTACCCGTTCCCGCAACGTCATTGTCGTAGTGCGGGCTCCAAGCCATCGGCAGCATTCACAGTCGCCGGACACGCAGCACGCAGGTCAGCATCGGAAGCGTGAATTCACCGCGAGCGGTCTCCGGTCGGCCGGCGAGAAACGCACGAATTCGATCCAGCGCGGCGCCTCGTTCCCGGTCCGGCATGACCAACATGCCCGCCCGCGTCGCCAGCGTCGCGACGAGTGAGTCGGCGGTGCGAACCTGACCGTGGGCGAACTCGGCTTGCTCCGGCGAACCGAACCGCGCGGCCGCACCCGACTTCGGGAGATACATCTCGGCCGTCTCCGCTCGCCAACTGGCCGGAGTATCCCGTGGACCGATCGCCGCGCTCCCGCTGATCCGCGCGAGCTCGGCAACCCAGTCGACGCCGTCGTCCATCACGTTCCACAGACCGGCGAGGACCCCGCCGGGGGCCAGAACCCGGGCAATCTCGGGTCCCGCGACATCCATGTCGAACCAGTGCATGGCATTGCCTGCCAATACGGCATCGACGGACGCGTCCGGGAGCGGAATCGACTCGGCGCTGCCGCCAAGCGCACGGACGCCGGGCAAGGCCTGACGCAATTCCGCCAGCATCGCCGAATCCGGCTCGACCGCAACAACTTCAGCACCCGAGTCGAGCAACGTGGCAGTCAGCTTCCCCGTGCCCGCCCCGAGGTCCAGCACCCGCGGCCCGGGAGCACCCGCCCGCGCCCACCGCACCGCGGCCTGCGCATAGTCCGGGCGATGCTCGGCATACGCCGCCGCCGCGGTTCCGAACGAAGAGGCGAGAACTAGCCGATCATCCTGGTGCACGCACCCACCCTACGTACTCACACACCGCTCGGCGGCACTTCACACGATCGTGAACGCGAGCAAGATCCGCACCCGAACCCCAGCTCCACACCCACTCCACGGTCCTGTTTCCGCCTGCGGATCCCGGGCGGGAGCGCGGATCCCGGGCGAGGTGCGGTCGGTCGGGCAGGGTCCGCAACAACGGGTGTTCGACACTGCTGAACTGGTGAAACGCTGGGTGAACTGTCGGTGAGTAGACACCTGATCCGGGGCCGGAATCCGCCAGCCGACCAGGGGTGAACTCGTTCGCGCCACCCCGAGCGATCGCAGCGTGAAAGTAGTCACGGCTAATTTCCAGCGAATCTCCTCTACTCTCCCCTCAACTGGTCGTACGACCAGTTTCTGTCTCACCCGAGCAGTCACCTCCCATACACCTGTGCCACAGCACCCCGCTTGCTAGGAACCAGCAAATGAGAAGCATCCTCCGTTCGTCGCGCATGGCCGCGGCGATGATGGCAGCCGCGATTGCCGGATTAGGGCTCAATGCCGCGGTGGCCGTTGGGGATCCGGGCTCGGCGACGCACTCCGCCGACACCGTCGGATACGGCCCGGTACTGACCGACGAGGCCGCGGCCTTCGCCTACGGCCTGGTCAACCCGGACGTCGCACCGCAAGGCTCGAACAACTGGGCCTGCAAACCCGACGACGCCCACCCGCGCCCGGTCGTGCTGGTGCACGGAACCTGGGCCAGCGCGTTCGGCGCCTACTCCTACATGTCCCCGCAGCTCGCCGAGGCGGGCTACTGCGTGTTCACCTTCAACTACGGTCGCGCGAACGTCGCCGGCGCCGGACTCAACCAGCCGACCATCGGCGCCACCGGCTACATCGAGGACTCCGCGAAACAACTCGCGACCTTCGTCGATCGGGTCCGCACGGCCACCGGCGCCGGCCAGGTCGACATGATCGGCCACTCCCAGGGCGGTGTAGTGGCACGCCAGTACCTGAAATTCGAGGGCGGCGCGAACGCCGACGACCCCGTGACCAACAAGGTGAAGAAGCTGATCACCTACGGCGCCACCAACCACGGCACCACCCTCAGCGGTCTGGGCAGCCTGCTCGGAGTCTTCGAAAACACCATGGGACTTGACCTTTCGACCCCGACCGAGGCACTGATCGGCCACGCCGGCATCCAGCAGCTCATCGGCTCGCCGGTGCTCACCGCGCTCAACGAGGGCGGCGACACAATGCCCGGCGTCGACTACACCATCGTCGCCGACCGCTACGACGAGGTCTCCAGCCCGTTCACCCGCACCTACCTCGCCGCGGGACCGGGCGCGACGGTCGACGATGTCCTCCTCCAGGACGGATGCGCCCAGGACATCTCCGACCACAACTCGATGCTCTACTCCCCGCGCGCGGTCTCCCTCGCACTGCGCGCACTCGACCCGGCCACCCACCCGGCGCCGGTCTGCACGATGAACCCGTGGCTGCTCTGATCAAAGCCAGCCGCGGATCTCGTCGGTCAGCGGAATCGGGGCGTCGTAGTGCATCAGATGCCCCGACCCACCGATCAACCGGAACGTCGCGCCGGGAATGAGGTCGGCGATTCGCCGGCCTTGGGCAGCGGGGATCCACGTGTCCTCGCTGCCCCAGAGCACTCGAACCGGAATGTCGATCCCGCCGAGTCGCTGCTCGTTCTCCACCAGGAAACGCTCGTCGTAGTCGGCGATTTGGCGATAGAAGGCCGGCTGCCCCTCGTCTCCGGTCCACGGCGCGACCAACGCGTCGAGGTCGTCATCGCGCAGCCCACGATGACTCGCACCCTGGATATAGGCCCGCACGAGCGCCGCGTGAATGTAGGCGGGAAGCTGCCCCAGCAGGTCCGGATGCTCCTGCACGAACCGGAAGAACGGCGACCCACTCGGCGGAATCGCGACGACATCGAGGAGCATCAGCGACCGATACGGCACCCGCTCCACCAGATGCGCGCGCAACGACACCGCACCACCGAAGTCGTGCGCGATGACATGCGGACGCTCGAGCCCCCAGTGTTCGAGCAACGCCGCGAACGCCGAAGCCTGACTACCGAAGTCGACCGCATCCTCGGGCCGCTTCGACGACTGCCCATACCCAGGCATATCCCAGACATACACGGTGAAGTCGCGACTCAACGCCTCGGCGAACGGATGCCACAGCACCGAAGAGAACGGCGTCCCGTGACAAAGCACGACGGCCGGTCCCCGCCCGACACTCCCCCACGCGATCCGCCGGCCCCGCCATTCGAAACATTCCGAAAGGTCCATACACCGGCGCTACCCGCATCGCGGCCACCGAAAACCGAGACGCCTCCCACTGAAGTCCTACTGCACGGACCGTCCCCGTCGCCGTCGGCCGCGACCACAAAAGCACTGATCAGCGGCGTGTCGGGCGCTCCCGCCCTGCGGCATCCTGCCAGGATGGGCACGCACCGGGGCAACGTTGTCGGACGCTCGTCGAGGAGAGGTATGTCGCGTCGCCGTCTTGTCGGCATTGTTGTTCCTTTGTTGCTTCCCCTGGTTCCCGTTGCGGCGCACGCTGAGACTGTGGCTGATTCCAGTAGATACGTGAATCCATTCGTCGGCACGCAGGACGGCGGCCCCGATTTCGGACACGGCGGCGGTGCGGGGATGACGTTTCCCGGCGCGGTGACGCCGTTCGGGATGATGCAGTGGAGCCCGGATACGGTGCGCACCGCGGGCGGCGGATACAAGTACGAGGACAACCGGCTCTACGGGTTCTCGATGACGCACATCTCCGGTCCCGGTTGCACCGGCGCACAAGACTTTCCGGTGCTGCCGGTGCCCGGGATCATCGGCCGCTCCCCGGCCGTCGACGGCGCGGGCTACGTGCAGACCTTCGATCACGCGAACGAGCAGGCCGATCCCGGCTACTACCGCGTCACCACCGACAGCGGCGTGCAGACCGAGCTGACCGCGTCGACCAGGGCCGGCGTCGCCCGCTTCACCTTCCCGAAGAACAAGCCGGGCACGCTGCTGCTCGACGTCACCGGATCGGTCAACGGCGTCGACGACTCCGAGATCACCATCGACGGCAACACCGTCTCCGGCTGGGCGCTGACCGGCGGATTCTGTGGCGCGCGCACCCGCTACCGGGTCTACTTCCACGCCACCTTCGACCGCAAGATCACCGCCTCCGGCGCGTGGAAAGACGACGTCATCAGGCCGGGCGCGACCGCGACCGGCGGCGCGGCCCCCACCCGCCGCACGAATTCCGGCGATATCGCGAGCAACGGCCTCGGCACCGGACTCTTCCTGCAATTCGATTCCGCTCAGCCGGTGCAGATGCGCACCGGGCTGTCCTACGTCAGCGTCGACGGCGCCCGCCGCAACCTCGCCGCCGAGATCGGCGCGCAGGATTTCGACGCCGTCCGCGGGAACGCGCTCGACGCGTGGCAGCGCAGATTCGATCAGATCCAGGTGACCGGCGGCGACCAGAAGCGGCTGCAAACCTTCTATTCCGCGCTCTACCACGTCTTTTTGCAGCCGTACATCTTCGACGACGTCGACGGCGACTACACCGGGTTCGACGGTCAGACCCACCAGGTACGGCCCGGTCACCACTACTACGCCACCTTCTCCGGCTGGGACATCTACCGCAGCGAGGCCCAGCTGCTCGCGTGGCTGGCGCCCGACGTGGCCTCCGACATCGCCCAATCGATGTACGACAACGCGCACGTCCTCGGCGACGTATGGGACCGCTGGTCGCATCAGAACACCATCACCGGGGTGATGAACGGCGACCCGTACCACTCGGTCGTGGCCAGCGCGTACGCGTTCGGCGCGCGCGATTTCGACGCCGACGGCGCGCTCGCCTCGATGGTCGCCGGCGCCGAACGCATCGGCGAGAAGGCCGGTTACACCGAGCGCCCCAGCAATGCCGAATACCAGCGGCTCGGCTGGGTGCCCGGCCAGGTCTCCGACACCCTCGAGTACAACATGGCCGACTTCGGCATCTCGCAGCTGGCCCAGCGGCTCGGCAACACCGAGGTCAACGCGAAGTTCCTGCGCAGCGCGCACAGCTGGCAGCACCTGTTCAACCCGCGCACCGGCTGGCTGCAACCACGGTCCGCCCAGGGCCTGTTCAACCCGTTGTACAACCCGGCCGACACCGAGGGATACGTGGAAGGCAATGGCGCGCAATATCATTGGATGACGTTCCACGACGTTCGCGCGCTCTTCGACCTGATGGGCGGCGACGGGGCGGCGATCAAACGGCTGGACACCTTCTTCACCGAATTGAACGCGGGTCCGCACGAGCCCTACGCCTACCTCGGCAACGAGCCGACCCTGCAGACGCCGTGGTTGTACGCGTGGGCGGGGCTGCCCAAACGCACCCAGGACGTGGTCAGCCAGGCACTCGGCACATTGTTCGCGCCGACGCCGAACGGACTGGTCGGCAACGACGATCTGGGCACCATGTCGGCCTGGTACGTCTGGGCCTCGCTCGGGCTCTATCCGGTAATCCCCGGCCGCGCCGAACTTTTCGTGCACGGCCCGGCGTTCCCCCGGGCCGAGATCCGGCGTTCGTCCGGTGAGCAGTTCACCATCACCGCCGACGCCGAGACCGATCCCGCCCCTTACGTTCACGCGTTGCGGGTGAACGGCGAGAACACCACCAAGGCGTGGCTGCCGGAATCGTTCGCGCTCTCCGGCGGCCGGCTCGATTTCACCATGGGTGCGGAGCCCGGCCCGGATTTCGGCACCGCGAAGGCCGACGCGCCACCCTCCTTCCCGGTCCCCCGCTAGGCGGTATTGGTTCGGTCATCGGATGGTGGGAGGGGTACCGATCCGATGGAATCCGCTCTCGGGAGCACAAACCGGCCCCCAGCGGGCCCGCCGAGCCCACTATTGAGGAGGGCGCGGAGGATGAGGTTTCGGTGGTGGATCAGGTGCGTGCGATCGTCGGTGTGGTCGAGTCGGCCGACTCGTTTCCGACGGTGGACGAATTGAGTTCCTACGTCGATGAATTGGTCGCCGCGATGCCGGATCGGGTGGCGGTCACCGAGATCGGCAGATCGCGCGGGGGTGATCCGATCCGCGCGGTCCGGGTCGGATCGGGTGCCAGACAGGTGGTCGTCATCGGGAACCCGCACCCGAACGAACCGATCGGGATGGCGACGATCCGCCATCTACTGGGCAGGCTCACCGCGGATGACGCGGAAACACTCGGCACCACTTGGCATTTCGTGCTGTGCCTGGATCCCGACGGCACGCGGCTCAACGAAGGCTGGTTCGCCGGGGCGCGCACCAGAGCCGGCGTCGCGCGCGGCTTCTACCGCCCGCCCGCCGCCGAGCAGCCGGAATGGTGCTTCCCGACCAGTTGGCGCGGCAACCCGGTCGGCACGCCGCTGCCGGAAACCCTGGCCCTGATGCGCCTGATCGATCGGACCCGCCCCGCGCTGATCGTTTCCCTGCACAACGCCGATTTCGGCGGCGGATTCTTCTACACCACCGGCGGCGACCGCGACTACTGGTCCGAACTCACCGACCAGCTCACCGCCACCGGCGTGCCGATCCACGCGGGCGCGGCCGACATTCCCGGCGCCAAAACCTGGGCCCCGGGAGTTTTCGAGCTGCCGTCGTTCCAGCGCATCGCCGAAACCCTTGCGGCCGAGGGCGTCGAGCCGTTGGCAATGATGTACGGCGCCGGCGTCCGCGACTACGCGGCCGCGCACGCGACCGCCCTGCTGGTCTGCGAATTGCCACTGTGGGTCGACTGCCGGGTCACCGACAACGCGCCCAGCGGACTCTCCATGGCGAGCGCATTGTGTTCCACCGCAACCGCTTACGAGGAAATCGCGGATCTCGTGCAGCGCGTCCTGGACCGGCTGGCCGACCGGCTGACCGGCCGCAGCCCCTTCGAACGGGCACTCGCCGACACCGTGCGCGCCCTGCGCGGCAACGCCACCGCCAAACGCTCCGCCACCGCTGCCCGTCCCGCCACCCTCGGCGACATCTTCATCGAAGACTACGTCTGGGTCGGCGTGGCCCGGCTCCGGGCCGGCGGCATGCTCCTGCGTCTGCTGGACGAGCAATCCCGCGACCACCCGTCCGCCGAGGTCGCCGCCGAACGCACCCACTTCGCCGCCATCTTCGAGAAGTGGTGCGCGGACATCGAAACCAACGCCCCCGGCCGGCCCATCCCGGTTCCGCACCTGGTCGCCATCCAATCCGCGGCGATCGTCACCGCGGTGATCCGCCTCCGCGACAATCTCCCGCTGTGACGGATTCCCTCAGCTGATCGGATTCAATGACGGAATCCGTGAGAAGCGGCTCGATGGCTCGCGGCGAGGCAGATAGCCAGGTGAAGCTCGGATCATGATTCTCGACTTCGATGACCTGTATACGACCGCTACCGTGCCCTGGGATCTCGGTGAGCCCCAGCCTGCCGTTGTCGCGCTCGACCGTGCGGGACGGTTGTCCGGCGCGGTGCTCGACGTGGGGTGCGGACTCGGCGACAATGCGATCTACCTGGCGCGAAAAGGATTTCGGGTGACCGCGATCGACGCCGCCAGACCTGCTGTCGAACAGGCACGGCGGCGAGCAGCGGAAGTGGACATCGATTTCCGCGTCGCCGATGCCACCGACCTCACCGGCTTCGCCGGGCGGTTCGACACCGTACTGGACAGCGCGCTCTACCACTGCCTCGCCGAGGCGGACCGCGGGCGTTACGTCACCGCCCTGCACCGCGCTACGAAACCTGGCGCGCGGCTGAACATGCTGTGCTTCTCCGACCAGAAGATCGGCCCGGTGCCTTCCCCACTTCCCGTGCCGGAACGCAATATTCGCGACACGCTGACCGCCGGCGGTTGGGCGATCACCGATTTCGCCCCCGGCGAACTTCTCGCGCGCACCGAACCTTCCCGCGAGTTCGTCGAGCAGTACCCCGAGGCCGAGACCGACGACAAGGGGCGGATCGCGATGCCGATCTGGATCGTTCAGGCGAACCGGGTCACCTGAAATCGTAAGTGCCACATCGGGGGCGATCCGGTTTCCGGAGTGCGCGCCCCGGTCATCAGGCCGGGGCGCGCACGCGGATCAGTAACCGAACTGGCGCAGAATCGGCCCGCACACGTGCCATTCGTCGCCGCCGTCGTGCGCCTCGTGGGCGAGGTGCGCGACGTACCACATCACGATGTCGGCCCCATCGGTGTTCTCGCCGTTGACATGCCGCCAGAGCTCGTCGTCGTTCGCGTTGCCGAGCGCGCCACCGAGATCCTCGGGACCGTGGTAGGCGGTGACGGCGACATCGAGCCGGGAGAACCAGTCGCTGGCCCCGTCGAACGGTCCCCGGTCGATGAGAAACCCACGCCCGGTGCCCTTTTTGAGCACCGCCCAGCGATTGTCGCCGATGTGGATCGTGGACAGTTCGCTGGTGCGCGGGATCCAGCCGGGCCCGTAACCCCAATCCTGGCTCGTCAGTGCGTGTTGCAGCGCGAGGTTGTTCGCCGGACCGTCGATGTCCCAGTCGAATCGCCAGTAGGTGTGGTGGCGATGATTGGCCGGGTGTTGCAAGCCCGCGCTGTAGAGCTGCGGCAGGATGATGCCGTCGCTGCGGAAGATCCACCGGTTGAGCAGGCGATAGCGGCCGATCACGTGGTAGCTCTCCACCACGAGGAAGCGGTACGCCGGGTTGGTCCCCTCGTACACCGCGACGGGTCGCTGCATGTTGCCGCTGCTGAGCGCGTCCTTGTACGGACCGCCTGCCCCACCGTCGTATTGCACGCGGATCATCGGCAGGCTGGCGCGGTGCAGCACCTTGACGCCCTTGTAGAAGACGTCGCGGAAGGCGATGGCCTCGCTCTTGCCGTCCAGCACCTCCCAGTAGAACTTCCAGACCGGGGCCTCCGGCGGCCAACTGACCGTCCCTGAGCTACTCATGACCGTGCCTCCGGGATCAGGCCGACCTCGGCGACGTCCTCGGCGCTCAGATCCACGATGGCGAAGGCCGTGGGCAGCCGCCGATCCGCGGGCCCGAAGCGCAGATCGACGAGCCGGTGTCCATACCGTGAGCTGTGGAAATTCACGTCCTCGACGATCAGCCCGGCACCGGTGCCGACGTCGATACCCTGCTCGCTCAGCCTGCCGTCGCGGCGCACCAGTTCGATGGCGCGGGCCTCCTCGGCCGCGGACACGGCGGGCTGGTTCAGCGTCGTGTGCACCTCGACGAGCGCTCGCGTGGCCACGTCGACCAGGACCTCGACGACGATATCGTCGGCATAGTTGTAGATGACGACCACCGGATATTCGGTGTCCCGGTCCAGGAACCGGGTACCGACGCTGATGATCTCGTAGCGTTTGCCGTCGAGCAGATCGGCGATGCCCGGCAAACCGAGGGCGATCTCGGGCGCGGCCGCGGCGGCGGCATCGGCCGCCCCGAGGTCCCGTTCCGGCGAATGCACCGGCGTGGTCCGCACCGGCGAGAGCAGCTCGCTCCAGTCGCGCGCGTCGGCGAATTTCGGCTCGATGTCGTGGCCGAGATCGGTGATCTCGGTACGCAGAAATCCCGGAGGCGGCAGGGTGAATCTTTCGGCCATGAGCGAACTCCATGCTCTTGGTATTGATTGCGCGGTATTCCGCACGCCCCCCATACTTCGACGCCGCGCCGCCCGGGTCGCGAGTACTTCTGTACTCCACTTGCCCGTCCCGGCAAGCGGCGCTAGCAGGTAGCCGACCAGCGCATTCACCGCTCTGGCCGCAGGGCGGGTCCGGGCGATCCGACAGTCACGGTTTCGTAACGGGCCGGAATGGGTATTGAGAGATGTATGACATCGACGGATCACCGACCCACCCGGATCGCCGGCGTGGAGCCGGGGACCGCGGTACTGGCATTCGCTACGTGCCTTGCCTTTTCGATCGGCATCGCAGCTCTGACGCAGTCTGCTACCACCACGGTCCTCGCGCTCGCCAGCCTCGCCGCCGGACTCGCGCTTGTACTGACCATCCTCCCGCACAAGGCCTGACCCCGTACGCCTCCGCCATCACCGAGCGCCCGGCGCTTGCTTACCGCGCCCGAGCCTGGTGGCATAGCGCCAAGACGATCGGCGCATTTCGGAGGCAAGCATGCTGTCCCTGCAAGAGATTTCGGACCGCCTGGAGATCCAGGACCTCATGGTCCGGTACTCCCACGCGGTCGACACCGGGCAGTGGGAGCTGCTGGACGACATCTTCACCGAAGACGCGCACATCGATTACTCCGCGATGGGCGGTGCGGCCGGCGACGTGGCAGCGACGAAGAAGTTCCTCGCCGCCATGCTGCCGAATTTTCCCGCGTTCCAGCACTTGATCAGCAACTCGTCGATCACCGTCGACGGCGACACCGCCACCGGCCGGACCATGTGTCACAACCCGATGCTGCTCTCCGGCGGGGACGGCCCGCCGAGCCTGATGCTGTGCGGGCTTTGGTATCTGGACACGTTCGAGCGCGTCGACGGGCAGTGGCGGATCGCGCGGCGGGTCGAGGAGAAGAGCTACATGTTCGTCGCGCAGGCGCTGCCGGGCACCAGCTGAATCGACTGCGGCTCAATCGATATCAGCCGACGATCGGCAATCCGCGTTCCTCCGCGAGACCGCTCAGCGCCTCCTGCATGACGCCGGTGACGTGCTCGTAGGCGGCGTCCAGATCCAGCTCCGGCCCCAGCTCGGCGCGCAGATCGATCGGGTCTAGGAACTCGACGGTGACCTTGCTCGGCAACGGGATGTGCCCCGCGAGGTCGCCGACATTGAGTCCCCACGGCAGGGCCAGCGAGATCGGAAACACCTTGAGCCGCAACATCTGATCCAGCCGCAGCAGCTGGGCCAGCCGGTCCCCGCGGGTCAGCATCAGCGCGGTCTGCTGGGCGCCCATGTTGACCATCGGCACGATGGGCACGTTTTCCTCCCAGGCCAAGCGGAGGAAGCCGGTTCGGCCGGCGAAGTCGATCTCGTCCTCTTTCCAGCTGGGACGGTGCACTTCCCAATCGCCGCCGGGATAGACGAGCACCACCGCGCCGTCGCGCAGCACCTGCCGGGCGCTGTCCGGGTCCGCACCGACCGTGCCGAAGCGGCGCAACAGGGTGCCGATGACCGGGTAGGCCATCACCATGTCGTGCGCCAGCTGAAAGAACGGGCGGTGCGGGCCGAACCGGCGCACGAAGGCCAGCGTGGCCACCAGCACCTCGGGCGAGACGTTGCCCCCGGAATGATTGCCTACCAACAGGACCGGGCCCTCGTCCGGTATCCGCTCCAGCCCCCGGACCTCGGCCCGGAAATATAGCCGCGCGAACATCCAGCCCGGACCCACCCTGTCGATGATGAATTCGGGATCCCGGTCGGCCGGATCGGCCGCGGGGACGCGAGAGTTCACCTGCTCGGCAACCCAGTCGGCGAGCCGATCGATCCGCTCGGTCGGCAATCGAAACAAGTTCATGGGCAACGCTTTCCGTGGAAACGCTTACGACTCGATCGACAGCAGCCTGCGGAAGAAGCCCCGATAGCCACGCAGCGCCTGACGGAGATCTTCGGTATCGGCTTCCTGCAACCCGGCGCTGCGCTCCTCGAGCACCCGCTTGCGTTCGGCGTAGACGGTGGTCAGCTGATAGATGACATCCGAGACGATCTTGTCGGCCTGGGTGACCGCGTCGCGCGGGCTGTCGACGAAGGCGCCCTGCACCTCGCGCCACTGACTGCGCAGCCGATCCAGGTCGGCATCGGCGAACAGCGGGGTTTCCACCTCGTCGAGCGAAACATGCTGCTGCTCAGCGCTATCGCCCGCAGGGGTGACCTGCTCCGCGGCCGTGTCCGTCGTCTCGGGCGAGACCTGATCAGCTTCGGTGGCGGGCGTGACCTGATCCGCTTCGGTGCCTGCCACATGATCCTCGGCGGTCGGTCGCGCGTCGTAGTCGTAGTCGGCGCCGGTCGTCTCGGCGGGCTGCGCCTCGTAGTCGGCCGTGGGCGCCGCACCCGCGCCGGCGTTCGCCGTGGTCGCCCGGTCGGACTCCGCGTCGTACTCCGTCGTGCGCACGTGCTCCGGTTCGACCCCCACGTCGGACGTGCTCGCCCGCTCGGCCGCAGTGCCGGAATTCTCGTCCGCGACCCCGGTCTTCGATCCGCTTGTCGCCCTGGCGTGCTCGTCCTCGTGCCAGGACGACCGCGCCTCCTCTTCACTCAGCGGGGCGTCGTCGCTCGACTTGCCGGAATGCACGGTGCGGTCGTATTCGGTGCTCATGACAGTGCTTTCTTGTCGTGCTCGGAATTCTGGTCAGCGGCGTGCTTGTCGGACGCGCCATTCAGCAAGTCTTGGAACAGTTCCCGGTAGTGCACGACGGCGGTGCGACGATCCTCGGTGGACACCTCGGCACCGGTCGCCCTGGTCGCGATGTCGTGCGCGGCGCGATAGTGACCGAGTGCCTCCGCATGCTCCACCGACAGGTCGGCGACCTGCTGATCGAAATTCTCGGTGGGATAACCGCGTTCGCCCATCACCGTGGTCAGCAGCCGATCGGCAGCCTGCAGCGCCTCGGCCGGATCGTCGATGAACCGCTCCTGCACCTCGACCCACTGCGCGGTGTAGAGCTGCTTCTGCTCCGGCGTCAGCGTGCGCAACTCCAGTTCGGCGTGGCGCTTTTCGCGCTCGGCCAGTTCACGCTCGGCCGCCCGGCGGTCGTCGTGTTCCTCGACCGTCCGGTCGTATTCGGGGCCGAACTTGCTGCGCAGCCGCTGCCTGCGCACCATGGGCCACACCGCTGCCGCGACGACCACCGCCGCGACAACGACCAGAACGATCACGATGATCAACACTCCAGACGACACCTGAACCTCCTTGCCGAGCCTGTCGTATTCGGACAGGTAATGCCTCGCCGCCGAGGTTCCAAACTCTTGATCTACCCCCAATATCGCCCTGCGAGATCACCTCGCCTGTGCCACTTTCCACCGCACGGCGCCGAAGGCCGCTTCCCGCGTACCGAATGCCAAGCAGCGCAGCGCTTGCCGATCACGCACGGCCGCATCACGCATGCGCGGGCGCGCTGCTAGGTCAGCCGCAGCGCCTCGACCGGGCAGCTGTCGACGGCGAGCCGGATGAGGTCGCGGTCGGTGTCGGCGATCGCGTCGGCGACCGGGACGACGATGCCGTCGTCGCCGACCCGGAACAGGTTGGGCGCCAAGGCCTCACACATGCCGTGGCCTGCGCAGCGGGCGCGATCGGCGTCGATCTTCATGACGGCAGTCGCTCCAGGTGGACGGGCAATCCGTCGGCCGGCATCGGGCCGGTGCCCGCGACCAGCGGCACCTGGTAACCCGGCCGCACGGACCACCTGTATTGCCACAACATCTGGTGCAGAACGGCTTTGACAGTCATGCCGCCGAAATAGAGGCCGATGCATTTGTGCGCACCGCCGCCGAACGGCGACCAGGCCAGGCGGTGCGACTTGTCCTCGCGCCGGTCGGCGCCGAAGCGTTCCGGGTCGAACACATCCGGGTCGGGCCAGTAGTCCTCGGTGCGCATCATCGGGTATCCGCCGACCATCACCAGCGTGCCCTTCGGCACGTAGTGACCGAGAATGTCGGTGTCCCGGATGGTTTCGCGAATCTGCTGCGCCACCGGTGAATACATGCGCAGCGCCTCCTTGAACGCCAGATCGAGGCCGGGTAGCCGATCGAGGTCGGCGTAGTCGAGCGTCGGCTTGCCCAGCGCGCGCGATTCGGCGCGCAGCCGGTCCTGCCATTCCGGATGACGGGCGAGTTCGTAGGCGAGCATGGACGCGGCGATGGTGCTGGTGTCGTGCGCGGCCATCATCACGAAGATCATGTGCTCGATCACCTCCTGATCCGAAAAGGCATGCCCCTCATCGGTTTCGGCGTGGCACAGCACGCTGAACAGATCGGTCCCCGCCCCCGCCCGCTTGGCGGGCAGCTCGCGCCGGAAGTACTCGCTGAGGATGCGCCGCCCGCGCATGCCGCGCGACCACACCCCGCCGGGCACATTGGTGCGGATGAGCGCGGCCCCGCCGTGCACCGCGTCCTCGAAGGCCCGCTCCACCACCACGCTTTCCGGGCCGAGCTCGGCCCCGGCGAAGACCTCGGTGGCCTGCGCGAGCATGATCTGCTTGATCGCGTCGTACAGCGGGAAGTGCGGGCCGGGCCGCCAGCCGTCGATGCCGCGGCGGATGCGCGGGGTGGTCAGGTCGAGGTAGCCGATGAGCCGGGGCCGGGTGAACGCCTGCTGCATGATCCGGCGATGGAACAGATGCTCGTCGAAGTCCCGCAGCAGCAGCCCGCCGCGAAAGAACGGGCCGATCAAGAACTCCCAGCCGCGCTGCGCCGAGAACACCTTGTCCCGGTCCATCAGCACCACCTCGATGGCCGCGGGGCTGGTGACGCCGACCGTGCGGCGGCCGAGAATGCCCATCCAGTTCACCGGGCCGTAGCGCTCGGCTCGATGGCGCACCAGCTCTATCGGATCGGTCAGCGCGTGCAAGGTGTAACCGATTCCCGGAGCGCCGAAGTCGCCCGGCACAGGCCGTAAACCGCTGCCCGGCGGCGGATCCGCCAGCGGCCGCTCGACCGACGGGAATCGGCCGGCGACGCGGGCGCCCAGCGTTTGCGCGTGTTTGGCGACCCGAGCCCGCAAGCGCCGGACGTCGCCCTGGACATCGGCGACTTTCGGGGTAATCAGAAGACTCATGACGGCCGTCCCTTCGCAACGCTGCGGCCCCTCAGACGATAGAGGAAACATGGGTTTCCGTAAACAGTTGTTTCCCGACTTCTCCTCTGCCAGACTGGCCGGGTGACCCGAGCATTCAGCGGCACCTACCGCGGCACCTCGACCGCCGAACGCCGGGAAGATCGACGCAGGCGACTGCTGGACACCGCCCTCGATATCGTCGGCACCCAGGGCCTGTCCGCGTTGACCGTGCGCGGGCTCTGCGAGCAGGCCCGGGTCGGACCGCGCTTCTTCTACGAGGCGTTCCCCGATCTGGACACCCTCGCCGCCGAACTGCTCCTGGAGATCCAGGAGTCCGCCCTCGGCACCGCGCGCGCGGCCGTCGCGGGCACCGGCGGCGCGCCGTCGGACAAGATCCGGGCCGGCGTCGCCGCCCTCATCACCGAACTCACCGACGATCCGCGCCGGGCCAAGGTGGTCTTCGCGCAGGCCTCCGGCAGCGAACCGCTGATGCGCAGCCGCTTCGACGGCATGCGCCGGGTCGCCGACGTCATCACCGAACAGACCCGCCTGGTGCTCGACCTGCCCGCCGGGCACGACACCGCGGTCACCGCGACCTCGCAGCTGATCACCGGCGGCGCCGCGGAACTCGTCCTGGTCTGGCTCGACGGCGGGCTGGACGTCGACCGTGACGGCCTCATCGATCTGCTCGCCGAGTTCACCATCGCCATGGTCGGCCGGCTCCCCGACGTCGCTCAGCGCCTGGCCATGGGGGCCGGGAGCTAGCCGATCGGCGCGTGCCGCAGGCTCTCACCCGCGCGCAGCAGCAGGCCCAGCACCTGCTGTTCCGGGGGATGGCCGCAGCCGAGCAGCCGGTTGCAGTGCATGTGCACGAAGCTACGGGCGAGTTCGAGCCGGGTTCGACGCAACTCGCCGCGGGCGTCGAGTGCCTCGAGCCGGGCTGCGGCCTCCTGCACGCGAATTCGGCGGCGCGCGAGGACTTCCGCGATCGCGTCGCCGCCCGGTTGCCCGCCCAGCCAGTCCGGATCGCCGAGCAGTGCCCTGAGCACGTCCTGCTGACCGCGGTACTCCTTGGCGGTGGCCCGCCGGTCGAGCACGCTGTGCCGGTACAGCGTGTCGCGCTCACGGTCGTCGAGGCCGAACGCGGTCAGCAGGTCGTGCACCGTGTACACCCCGAGCAGGGTCCGGTCCAGCTCCACCCGCCGCTGCTCGATCAGCTCGACCAGCTCCACCACGGCGACGCTGTCGGCGGCGAACAGCTCCTCGGCCACCGCGGTACCGGCCGCGCCGCCGTAACGCTCGACCTCTTGGTCATAGGTGTCCAGGCACACGCGGCGGCAGAACCCCTTGTCCACCAACGCGGCTGCCCACCGCAGCAGCGCGGGCGCCAGCCGGTCGGCCAAGACGTCGGGATCGCCGTGCCAGCGGATCCGCAGGTGCGGATCCGGATCGGTGTAGCGGATGAAGAACCAGCTCCGCGCCGTTCCGTCGGCCACGGTCTGCGCGCAGAACGTGCGGATCTGCTCGGCCAGCAGGTCCTCTTCGAAGGTGGGCACGTGATAGAGCTTGGCGAACAGCCAGTCGCTACCCGGCGGATGTACCCGATCGGCGACCGGCGGCACGGATGTGCGGGCCGCCCGCACCGGAACGGCTGCGGTGTCCCGGGTTTCGTGTGCGGCCAGCACCACCGGCACCACGACCTCGCTGATGTAATGCCCGTCGGGGCCGGGCAACCACGCCTGATCCGGCGCGGGCAGCGCTTCGTGCAGGTAGATCTCCTGGACGCCGCGCCCTTCGGTGCGGATCTGCTCGACCTGGGCGGGCGAGTCGAGGTCGAGGAGCAGGCGATGGTCCGACAGCGCCAGGTAGACGTAGCGCGGCGGCTGCCACCGCTCCCGCCACCGGTCGAAGAACTCCGTGAACGCGGCCGCCGATTTCGCGGTCGGCTCATCGATGGTGAGCCGCCATCTGGCCGGAGCCAGCACGATCCGCCCCATCTGAACCCTCGGCAGGAACGGGAATCCGGCCACCGCACCCCAATGGAACGGCGCCGCAACCGGTTTGCCCGCCCGGCTGATCTCGTCCAGGAACCGCAGCACGGCGGGCGCGACCTCGGCGTTGAGCATGTGCCCGGCGCAGGCCACGACCTCCTGGTCGACCTGCGGCCAGCGCACCACGAACCGGCCGTCGTGCACCCCGACCATCAGTTCGGAGAGCGGGACCACCCGATCGGGCGGCACACCGGGCGTGGTGTCCGACGCCAGCTCCCACTCCCGCACGGCCGGCCGGATCGCGACGTTCGCCAGGCGGCCCGGCAGCGGGTAGTAGCTGACCTCGGCCCACAGCCGGCCGGGCCGGCTCGCCGCCTCCGCGCCGGCCGCGGCGCGCAGCGCGGCCTCGGCCCGCGGTCCGATCAGATCGGCGAAGCGGCCGAGCACCCGGCCTGCCGCCGCGGCGCCCATGTTGGGTCCGACCACGACCTGGAAGTCGCTCGCGTCCACCGCGGCCGCGGACTCGGCCACCACGAACAGCGAAATATCGAGGGACGGCGGCACTTTGGCTGGATCAAGAGGCTGTAGTTCGAGCTTGGCGACGGTCGCCGCGTCCAGCTCGACCACCTGCCGTCGATCCCTGATCGCGTCGAGGGCCAGCTCGGTGAGTGTGCGCAGCCGCAATTGCCGGGCGGCGTCCTCCGGTTCGGCGCGGTCCGCACGGCCCGGGGCGCCGAGTCCGATCTCCGGATCGATCAGTTCCAGCAGACCGACCTCGCGTTCAGCGCCGTAACGCTCGATGAAGGACTCACGGTACTTGTCCAGGTGGGACATGCCGGTCGGCCAATTGCTGAGCCGCAGTAGGAGTTCGGCGGCGCGGGCGGCCTCGTCCGCGACGGCGTGGTTGACCAGGCTCCCCGCCAACGGCGTGGCCATATCCGTCTGGAACGGCCCCTTCGGCGTCGGCGCGGAGTGCACCGACCGCGCCTGGGCAACCAGCTTCGGATATCCGGCGGCGGCCTGGTCGTGGTCGAGCCGATCCCAGGCGTCGAGTTGTTCGAGGAGATCGCCGAGGGCGGCCGAATCGTCCGCGGCGGCCGGGATTTCGGCGAGACGGCGGGCCACGTATCCGGCGGGTTCCGCGGCGGTGAGCGGCGGGCGGAGGTCGGTGAGCAGCAGCGTCTGTTCGCACAGCTGGTCCACCAGCCGTGCCGCCTTATCCGCGTCGACGCCGAAGGCCGCACGCAGCTCGTCGACCAGGCGCACGTAGGGCAGCGGCGACCGGGCGCACTCGAGCGCCCGCCGCACCGCGGGCGTGGCGCGGAGCGAAACCGATTGGCCCGCTTGGGCATCCGCGCCGATCGCCGCGCGTTCGCTCAGGAACACCCGATCAGCCTGGACGAAGGTGGCCGGGTTCGCGAATACCCGCAGCTGCGAACGCACTTCGGCGCGCTGCTCCAGCTGCCGGACGAAGTCGAGCAGCCAGCCCATGTCCGGTCTGGTGCGCACGATCGCCGGTGCGTCGGCCAGCGCGAGATCGGTGCGCTCACCCCAGTTCGCCAGTCCGACCCCGGCGAACAGACCGAACGGCGTCGGCCTGCTCGACATCCGGATGAGGTACCGCTGGAGCTTTCTGGATAACCTGCTGCGGGCGCGGGCGTCGCCTTTCGGCCGCTCCAAAGCGCGGAGCAGATCACCGCCACCCACCGCCAGCGCCCGGTGCACCCGCGGGTCGGCGGGCAGCAGTGTTTCCGGCGGTCCGGCGCCGTCCTCCGCGGGCCGCGCTCGACCCGGCGACGCGTCGGCCAACGCCAGATACTCCTCGATGGGCAGCAGTGGCGCGCGGACCATCAGCCAGTCGAGCGGACGGTAGATCTTCGAACCGGTCATGGTGATCTCAAATCCTCAGGCCAGCAACAGCGTTCGGTCCCAATTCGGTGGGATGTCGGTGGCGGCGCCGAGTAGCGCGAGAGCGATTCCGGCGGCGCCGTCGAGCAGGCCTGGATCGTTCGCCGTCGCGCCGCCCTCGGCGAGCGCGACGTAACCGAAGGGGTTCTCCGGCCGGAACATGGAAAGCAATCGAGTGGTCAGCTCCGCGGCGGCGCGGACGAACGCGGCGTCGCCGGTGTCCTGGGCAAATCGCAGGGTGATCTGCAGCAGCCCGGCCACGCCATGGCACAGGCCGGGCGAATGGTCGCTGCGCCGCGCATGCGGCGGCCTGGCGTAGACGGCGGTCATCGTGTCCACCGCGAGCGTGCGTAACGCATTGTCCCGCAATGCCGTTCCAGCGAACCACAGGCTTCTGGCCACCCCGGGACTGCCGTAGCACCAGGCGTTGTGGGTCGGACCGTAGCTCGGCGGTGCGGCCCCGGCCGGATCCGGCAGCGAAACCGCCGTCGGCCAGTTGGGTCCCCATTCGTCATCGGCCCGGTGGGCGAGCAACCAGCTCGCCACGCGTTCGATCGCGTCTGGTTGGCCCGGCACCGAGATATCCGCACTCTCGGCCAGCGCCAGCAACGCCAGTGGGCCGGGAATCCCGTGCGCCAGGCCGCAATTGAACACGCCGTCCGGAAACGACCGGGCCAGCGGGGTGTCCTGGACCATGGCGGCGGCCGGGGTGTGCCAGTTCGGCAGGCCGGCGCGCTCGTCGCAGATCGCCACCAGTCCGGTCAGTATCGCGCGCAGTGCGGCGTCGGTGCGCTCGTCGCCCCTGCGGCACAGCAGGTATGCGCCCACGCCCGCACCGCCCGAGATGACGTCGAACGACCTGAACGGCTGACCCGCCGGGTGCGCCGTGAGCAGCTCGCCCAGCGCGGTCGACGACACGGCGAGCGGACCGTCCAGGCTGTCGAGCAGACGGCGGTACCTGGTTCCCGCCCTGGACACGGTGTCGGCCGCGAACGCCACCTCGCACAGGCCACCGAACAGGCCGAGAAATCCGGGCTCGGCCTGCCGGACGGTATGCACGGCGTCCGCGAGGCAGTCGTGCGACAGTTCTGCCCAACCACGTTCCGGCATAAGCTGATCCAGCTGGCCGAACAACACGGCACGTCCGGTACTGCGGGGCGGATCCGGCATCTGCCGGGCGATCGCCGCGGGGTCGCACAGCCGCTGCCCGACGTCGATGGCGACGGCGAGCGCCCGCTCGGCAAGCCCTCCCGGCAGCATCCGCCGCCAGCCCCGGTCGGCGGCATGGATCTCATCGACCACGGTCGACGCACGGTCCGCGTTCACCGTTGACCATCCTTTCACTGAGCTCGGACTATTCGGTGACCTGCGGGTCCTCCGAAACTCTGATGCGCGGACCCGATCCGACGGGCCCGCGCAAGCGATCAGCAGTATTTGGTGCACCGGGGCGGATGCTCGGTGTCGCAGGCCGAACCGCAGGTGGGACAGTGCGAGTCGTCGCACCAGTCGCCACCGGTGGTCTTGGTGACCATCACCGGGGCGAGGATGCGGATCGGCTCGCTGATCCGGATATCGAGGTCGAAATCATCTACTGGAGCGGACATGTCATTCCTTTCGAGATACCTACTTGAACTCCGTGGTCAGCACGTGCGCTGATTCGTATCGGTCGGCTGTCTCCCACGGTGCTCCGCGACGATGCCTCGGCGACAGGGGGATCCGGCCTCGATGCCCGGGAAAGTTTCCCGGTTCCGCCCGGTCGCGGCCCCTGCCGATCGGGAAGCCGGTCGTGCCAGCCTGATCGGAGTTCTCGTCACCGAGGAGGGATGCATGACCAGCACAGCGGACGCGTTCGATCTGGACATCCGGATCCGCCCGCCCCGGGCGCCGGTGGCGCTCGACCCACCGACGGAGACGGACCCGGATTCGCACGAAGCCACCTGCGGGAGCGCGTGTTCCAGCCAGGGGCCGGGCTGCCGGCGGGTGCGATAGTTGTCCGGCCGACTCGGCGAACCCGGAACGCCGTCAGCCGAACCGCTGGTCGGCGTGGACGAAATGACCACGCCCACCTGGATGACGGTGGACCAGCAGGTCGCCACCGCCGGGCTGTGGCGGACAATGCTCGCGCTGCCCGCCGGCGCGCGCGTGGTGATCGGCCTGGCCTGGCAGGCCTCCGCGCGGTTGACCGTCGGCACCGTGCTGCTCGCGGTGGCGGGCGGCTGCGCGACCGCCTTCGGCCTGCTGGCCACCGCCGACGTGCTGGGCGGATTGCTCGCGCAGGGGCCGACACCGCAGCGAGTGGTGGCGGCCCTGCCGTCGATCGGGCTGGTCGCGGCTGCGCTCGCGGCGCGCGCCCTGATCGAAAGCGCCACCGCCACAGCGGAAGCCCTGTTGAAACCCAGAGCCGAGCGGATCGCCAGGGATAAGGCGCACACCGCCATCGCGCGGGTCGAACTGGTCGCCTTCGAGGACAGTCACTACGCCGACCTGGTCCGCCAGGGCCTACAGCGCGGCATGGGCAGCATCGATCGGTGCGTGCAGGCCATCGTCGGCATTTCCGGGGCGCTGATCCACGTGATCGCCGCGGTGACCACGACGGCGGTGCTGCACCCGTTGCTCGCGCCGCTGGTCCTGCTGGCCGTGCTGCCGGAGATGTGGGCCTCGGCGCGGGCGGCGAAACTGTCCTATCAGTCCTATGTCCGGATGGTGACCCGTAATCTGCGGACCGCGATCGCCAGCGAGCTGCTGTCCGGCCGGGACACCGCGGCGGAGTTGCGCTCGTGCACCGCCGGGCCGGCATTGCTCGCCGAGTACCGGCGGATCAGCGGTCAGCTCACCGACGAGACCAGCCGGGTCGAATTGACCAGGGCGCGGGTGCGATTGGCCGGACGCACCGCCGCGGGGGCAGGCACCGGCCTGGCCTACGGCGTGCTCGGCCTGCTGCTCTATCTGGACTCGCTGCCACTGGCGCTGGCGGGCACCGCGGTGGTGGCGATGCGGATGACCGCGGCCGCGGTGTCGCAGACCATGATCGGAATCAACAGCCTCTACGAGAACATCCTCTACCTCGGGTTCTACGCCGATCTGCTGGAGCAGACCGAGCGCCGCACCCGGCCGCCCGCGACCGCGACCGCGCCGGCCGATCCGCGCGAAATCACCCTGGATTCGGTGTCGTTCACCTATCCCGGCCAGGACGAGCCCGCCGTGCGCGCGGTGAACCTGACCATCGGCCGCGGCGAGATCGTCGCGCTGGTCGGCGAGAACGGCTCGGGCAAGAGCACCCTGGCCAAGCTGATCACCGGCCTGTACCTGCCGACCAGCGGTCAAGTGCGTTGGGACGGTGTGGATCTGGCCACGGTCGACGAACAGTCCATCTACCGCCGGATCGCGATGGTCATGCAGGATCCCGCCCGCTGGCCGATGACCGCCCGCGACAACATCCGCATCGGCCGGATCGACCGGACCGACCCCGCGGGTGACGCGATCGCCCGTGCGGCAAAGGAATCCGGCGCGGACGCGGTCATCGCCGAGCTCCCCCGCGGCGAGCGGACCGTGCTGTCCCGGCGCTTCGCCGAGGGGCAGGACCTGTCCGGCGGCCAGTGGCAGCGGATCAGCGTGGCCCGCGGCCTCTACCGCGACGCCCCCATCCTGGTCGCCGACGAGCCCACCGCGGCCATGGACGCCAAGGCCGAGCATCAGGTATTCCGGTCCCTGCAGCACCTGAGCCGCGGCAACGGCGAGGCCGCGGGAAACCGGACCACGATCCTGATCACCCACCGGCTGGCCAACATCCGGCATGCCGACAGGATCGTCGTGCTCGACCACGGCCGTGTGGTGGAGGCGGGCACCCACACCGAACTCATGCTCGCCGAGGGCGCCTACGCCCAGCTGTACGGCCTCCAGGCCGCCGCCTACCTACCCGAGCGTGCCGCGACCTAGCCGAAGAAGGCGGTCAGTTCACGCACCACCCGTTCCGGCTGCTCTTCGGGGATGTAGTGGCCGCTGCCCTTGACCTCGACGACCCGGATGTCGGTGCCCTTGTCCGCCGACATCTGTTCGCGCAGAGCGGGATACGACTCCTCCCCGGCCAGGGTCAGGATGGGCAGGGTCACCGGATCGTAGGTGGCGAGATCGGCGATGTCCTGGCGCATCGTCTGATACCAGCCGTTGCCCGCACGGATCGCCTCCGGCGCATCGTAGGCCTGCGCGTAGATCCGCCGCGCTTCCTCCTCGACCGACGACTGATCGAGCAGCATGTGTCCATAGAGCCAATCGATCACCAGCCGAAAGCGGTCGGCCAGCAGCTGTTCGGGCAATCCGTGCAGCTGGTTCAAGGCGAACCACCAGGGATAGCCGCCGCGCCCGTGCTCGAGCGCCTTCACCTGTTCATCACTGCCGGGCAACATAGGAATCGCCTGCCAGGCCGCGTCGGGGACACCCAGGTCGATGGTGACCAGCCGCCGCACCGACTCGGGAAAGTTGGCGGCGAGGTGATAGCCGAGCGACGCGCCGATGTCGTGCCCGGCCACGAACGCGGACCGGTGACCCAGATGCCGGATCAGTTCGTGGATATCGCGGGCCATGGTCTTCTTGTCGTAGCCCGACTCGGGCTTGGCCGAGCCACCCATGCCACGCAGGTCGACCGCGGTCACCCGATAATGAAGTGCCAACTGCGGCAGGATTTTCCGGAATTGCCACCAGGTCTGCGGCCAGCCGCCGAGCAGGATCAGCGGCTCCCCCGCGCCGCCGGTGACATGGTGCAGCCGGACGCCGTTGACCTCGGCGTAGTCGCTGGTGAAATCGCCGGCCAGGGAGGTGGCCAGCTCGGCATCGGTGGGGACGGTGCGTGTCACAGAGTTACCTTTTTCTTTAACGATCGATCCAGAAAATGGACATGGCGATACCCGAACCGGCGATGGACGCGGCCCGAACGGGCGGTATGGCGCGAAACGAAGGTCAGCCGAGCAAGGCCAGCGCCTGTTCGACGGTGTCGTCGAGGAAGCGTTGCCGAAGGGGCGTCTTGCCGACTACGCGAACCCCTTGCAGCAGTGTCACGAAGAACCTGGCGAGCACGACCGGATCTCGGTCCACCGGCAACTCCCCCTCGGCGCGAGCCCGCAGCAGTGCGCTCGTGAGCACCGTCTCCATGGTTTCCAGACTGGAGGTCACCAGTCGGCGCGCGCCCTCGTCGGCGGGGAGTTCGACCGCGGTATTGGTCATCAGGCAGCCTTTTCGCTGCTCGTCGGCGAGCGAGCCCTCGGCGTACCAGCGGACCATGGCGCGGACCGCGTCGAGCGCGGAGCCCGGCCCGGACAGCCGCGCGAGCAGGTCCGCCCTGGTGTCGTCCACGTAGCGTTCGACCGCCTGGAGATAGAGCTCGCGCTTGCCGCCGAACGCGCCGTAGATGCTGCCGCGGCCCAGCTTCAGGTGCTCGACCAGGTCCTGCATGGACGTGGCCGCGTAGCCCTGCCGCCAGAACAACTCCATCGCCGTCCGCAGCGCGACGTCCGGATCGAATTCCTTCGTTCTACCCACCCCGGCGAGGCTACGTTATCTGGACCGATCATTCAAATAAATCAGATCGGACTGGTCGATCGGGCCGGTGATCCCTTAAGCTCGACTCATGAACTGGTGCACGCGATTTCTGCGCCCCGGGCCGTCAGTCGGCCGCGGGGCCTGTCGCGTGCGTCCGCTCGCGTAGTTCCGGTGGCAGTCGTCGGTTCGGGGGTTTCACCGAATCCGGCCGACTACCAAAGGAATTCACATGCCTACCTATCTCACTCCGGTGGATCTGTCGCGCGCGCTGACCGTGCGCGATCTCAGCGATGCCGCGCAGGGCGCGCACGCCATGCAGACCCTGCTGAACGAGACCGTCGACGCGCTGGTCCGCGCATGGGGGTCGAACGTGCGGGTGGTGCGCAACTCGCCGCTCGTCGCGGTCGCCGACAACTACGACAAGCTGGGCTACGACCCGGCGGACGTGACCCGGGATGCCCGCTACACCCGGTACGTCAGCCCCACCACGATGCTGCGGAGCCACACGTCGGCCGATATCCCGGAGACGCTGCGGGGTTACGCGGGCTCGACGGCGCGGATCGATGACCTGATCGTGGTGCCGGGCCTGGTCTACCGCAGGGACGTGGTCGACCGCGTCCATGTCGGCGAACCGCATCAGGTCGACCTGTGGCGGCTGCGCTCGCGCCCGGACACCGGCGACGCCGACGTCCGGGACCTGGTCGCCCACCTGGTGGAAGCCGTGCTGCCCGGCGCCGAATGGCGCACGACACCGGCCCGGCACCCCTACACCGCCCTCGGCCGGCAGGTAGACGTGCGCCTCGGCGACGACTGGCTCGAACTCGCCGAGTGCGGGCTCATCGCCGACCACGTCCTCGCGGGCGCCGGACTCGATCCCGCGCGCTGGTCCGGCACCGCGCTCGGCCTGGGGCTGGATCGAGCCCTGATGTTGCGCAAGGGAATTCCCGACATTCGCTACCTGCGCTCGGCGAACCCGCGGATCGCCGAGCAGCTGCACGACCTGTCGCCGTGGCGGCCGGTCTCCACGCTGCCGCCGATCCGCCGCGACCTGTCGGTGGTGATCGCCGACGACACCGACGACGAAACCCTCGGGGACACCGTGCGAAAGGTGCTGCACGATCGGGTCGACGACATCGAGTCGGTGCTCGTCTCGGCCCGGACGCCGTGGGCGGAGTTGTCCGAAAAGGCAAGGGAACGGCTCGGAATCATCCCGGGTCAGACGAATGCCGTTGTGCGGCTGATCCTCCGGCCCCTCACCCGCACGCTCACCGACGCGGAGGCCAACGCGCTGCGCAATCAGGTCTATCGCGCGATCCATATCGGCCCGCACCTGGAATTGGCCTGAGCGAGCGCACGGCGGTAGGCCGGAAATTCGCCGAGGACAACCGTTTCCGACCTACCCCCACTACGCCGCAGGGCCGAACCAGCGGGCCAACGCCGTCTCCAGCCCAGCCCGGGCACCGGCGTCCGCGGCCCACGCCACGAACCCGTCGGGCCGAGCCAGCATCGCCGTCACCTCGACCGGTCGAACGGTCTTGGCGGTGACGACCCGGACCCGATCTGCCCAGGGCGCCGCCGCCGTGCGCAGTTCCGCCGAGTCGGCCAGGTCGAACAGCACCGCCCCGCCTTCGGCGAAGTGCTCGCCGACCCTGGTCCCATCCGACAACTCGAAGTCCGGCACCGCAGCGCCGACCCGGTCATGGCCACCGCCGAGGTCGTAGCGGTGCAGCACGCCGGAGATCTTCTGGAACACCATGGTCGCGGCCTCGCGGGTGGCGAGCAGCTCGGTCATCACCGCGCGAAGTTCCCTGCTGCGCTTGTCGGTTCGCATGAGAGCGACCTGCGCCCGGGTCCAATCGAGCACCCAGGCGCCGATCGGGTGCCGCTCGGTGGTGTAGGTGTCGAGCAGCTCGGCCTGCGCGCGCCCCTGCACCACCGCGGCAAGTTTCCAGCCGAGGTTCACCGCGTCGCCGACGCCGAGGTTCAAGCCCTGCCCGCCGAACGGCGAATGCACGTGTGCCGCATCGCCGGCCAGCAACACCCGGCCCCGGCGGTACTCGGTGACCTGCCGGGTGTTGTCGGTGAACCGGGTGGCCGAGTGCACGGCGGTGATCTGCACCGGAACCCCGGACACCGCACGCAGACTCGCTTGGAGCCCGGCGGCGGTGATCGGGGCATCGCGGTCGGCGGGTGGGCCGTCCAGCTCCACGGTGAGGATGCGGCCCAACGTCGGGTTGTAGACGTACATGCCGGTGTCGGTCGTCGTCCAACCGGGGACGAGCGCTTCGGCTCCGGTCATTTCGACAAGGGCTTGATGGCCGGTCACCTCCGGGTCCAGTCCGGGGAACTCGAAGCCGGACAGCTTGCGTACGATGCTGCGCCCGCCGTCGCAACCGACCAGCCAGCCGGCCCGAATCGTGGTGTCGCCGAGCCGGATCGCGACGCCGTCGCCCTCGTCACTGAAATCGGTCAGCTCGACGCCGCGTAGCACGGTGACACCCAGCTCGGCGGCGCGCCGCCCGAGGATGGCCTCGATGTCCTGCTGCGGGACGAAGAACACCTCACCGGCCGGGCCGAGGTCGGCGAACTCGGGACGGTCGAAGTCGACGGCACCGATGTCGAGCATGATGCCCGCGAAATGCCCGGCGAACCGCAGCCTCACCGGCTCGGTCGCGGACCGGGTGCTGTCCCGCACGAACAAGCCCATCTTCGCGCGCGCCCGCTCCTGATCGGCGAGCAGATGCGGCAGCAGCCCGCGCCGGTACAGCGCCTGCGCCGTCGGCACATTGATCCCCGCGGCCTTCATCGTCGGATCGATCTCCTCGAGCCGCTCGATGACCAGCACATCGACCCCCGCGAGCCGCAATTCGCAGGCCAGCATCAGCCCTACCGGCCCGGCTCCGGCGACTACTACATCACATGTCTCGTTCATGAATCCGACTGTGCCGTCGGCCGATTGCGGCGCCCTTGCACCGCCCTTGCGCGGCGTCTTGCGTCCGGGTCACTTCACCTTGCGCAGCAGCCTGATCACGGCGCGGTCGACCAGCTCGCGGCGGGCGTCGTCGGAATCGGCCCGGCGGGCGCGGCGAAGCGCGGACGCGATGGTCGATCCGTTCTCGAACGCCGTCACCACCCGCGGATCGACATAGGAGTTGCGCGCCACCGTCGGCGTATTACCGAGGGCGGTCGCGACATCCTCCATCACCTTCTTCACCACCGCCTTGCGCCCGGTTTTCGACGCGGGGCGTTCGGCGGAGGCGAAGTCCGCGGCCGCCAAAACCGTTGCCTGCCAGGTGCGCAAGTCTTTGGCGCTGCACTCGCAGCAGGCGAGTTCCTTGAACCGGAGATTGATGTCGTCGGCGTGCAATTCGCGATATCCGGCGCCGTCGCGGTAGACGAGCAACCGCTCCGAGCCGGACTTGCAGCGCCGCAGCGCACGAACGGTCTTGGCCACCAACGGTTCCCGAATGCTCACCCGGCGCCGGATCCCGCCTTTGGCCGGGTAGTCGAACAGCATCTCGTCCCCGGACAACCGGACCTGCTCGCGCAGCAGCGTGGCGACGCCGCGGGTGCCGTTCTCCTCCGCGTATTCCTCACCGCCGACCCGGAATACGCCACGATCCAGCAGTTCGATCGCCACCGCCTCGGCCCGGTGCCTGCTGAGCCCCGGCTCGGCCAGATCGGCCTTGATCTGCCGCCGCACCTCGGGCAGCCGGGCCGCCAGCTCGAGCACCCGGTCGAACTTCTCTTCGTCGCGTTCCTTGCGCCACTGGTCGTGATACCGATACTGCCGGCGACCGGCCGCGTCGACGCCGACCGCCTGCACGTGACCGTTGGGGTGCGGGGAGATCCAGACCTTGCGCCACGCGGGCGGGATCACCAAAGCCTTGATGCGGTCCAGGGTTTCGGCGTCGGTCACGGGTTCGCCGTCGGTGGTCGCATAGGAGAACCCGCGGCCGCGTCTGACCCTGGTCAGGCCTGGGCCGTACACGGTGCTGCGGCGTAGGCGCATGGGGCTGCCCTCCCTCGGAGACGGCCGATGGGCGAGGCCGCTGCCTCGCCCATCGGGTGCTTCTCGACTATCGGTTCAGGTGGCTGCGTTCGCCGCCGAGGCGTTTGGCCGCGGTCGGCTGGGCCGCCGCACCCTTCTTGCCTGCCTCGCTGGCCCGCTTGGGGTCGTTGTCGAAGCTGCCGCTGCTCGCCTTGCCACCCAGGCTGGCGATCTTGCGCTGCTGCTCCGCGTCCATGGCGGCAAAGCCACGTCGGGCGGCCATGAATCCCTCCTTGCCTCGAGTAATTCTGTCGGCGACGGCTCGGTGCCGTCATTGACGGCCCTACCCGGGGATCCCGGCAGCAAACACTCGGGAGGTCAGGATCAGTGTTGCGACACCAGCGCGGGGGCAGGCTCGGGTATCCGGGCGGCGCGGCGGCCGGAGACGAAGTACAGCGCGACGAGTAGAACGCTGAACCACACGTAGGTGTTGCCGACGAAGTGTTGCCATGGCGTCCACTGGGTTTCGCGATGCTCGCCGTCGGGCAGCCAGTTCTGCGGGCCGTAGACGAAGACCGCGGTCATGACCGCGATGGTGATCGACCAGCCGATGGCCTGTTTGCGCGGCAGCAGCGTGGTGTAGCCGATCGCGGCGGCCAGCGCCGGGGCGATCCACACCCAGTGGTGCGACCAGGATATCGGGGACAGCAGCAGCGTGAAGACCGCGTTGATCGCGAGCGCGAGCGGCGGGAAGTCGGCGGCCCGGCGCATGGCCGCGACCACGAGGACCAGCAGCGCGGCGCCGAGGATCAGCCACAGCACGGTGGAGGCGGGCTTGGGCACCTGCAACCGGGACAGGACCGCCTGGATCGACTGGTTCGTATGGAATGCCGATCCGCTCAGGCCGGACACGTTGCCCATGCCGCCGAACCAGTACTTCACCGAATCGCGGGGCAGCACCGCGAAGCCGAGCGCGGTGGCCGCCGCGCCGGTCGCCGCGGCCGTGGCCGCCGACTTGTAGTCACGGCGGACCAGGAAATACAGCACGAACGCGGCGGGCGTCAGCTTGATCGCGGCGGCGATGCCGATCAGCATGCCGCGCCGCCAGCGCGGTTTGAACGCGAGGCAGTCGGCCGCCACCAACGCCATCAGCAGCAGATTGACCTGCCCGAAGTCCAGCGTCGAATGCACCGGTTCCAGCAGCAGGGCCAGCGGGGTCGCGCACGCCGTGGCGAGCAGCACCAGCCTGCGCTGCTCCTCGCCGGGCCACACCCGCCGGGCGACCAGGTACAGCGTCAGCGCGAGCGCGAGCACCGAGGACACGAAGAAGGTGAACGCGGCCGCGTGCCAGGGCAGCAGCGCGAACGGGCTCAGCGCGAGCGCGGCGAACGGCGGGTAGATGAACGGCAGCCCGAACCCGATGCTGGTCTGCGGCAGCTGGCCGTACATGTCGTTGCCGTGCCGGAGCGCGTCGACCCCGAGGCGATAGACCTGCAGGTCGATGAATCCACCGGTGATCTTGTGGAACGGCCAGGTCGGCAGCAGCAGACAGAACGCGGCGAACGCGATACAGGCGACGGGTGCCAGCCACACCGCGACGCCGAGTCGACGGTTCTTGGTATCCGGCTCAACGCGGGCGGTCACACTACTCATCCGCGGCGACTATACCGACCTATCGCGTCCGGCACACCAGGTGGGAGGGGCCTTCCGGGGTCCACGGAGTGATCCGGGACAAAACGGGTACCTCGGCGGGTGTCTCCCATCCGAAGGAGGTAGGCCCGATGACCGCGTTGGCGGCCGCAGGCGCGAGCAAGGCCCCGGGGGCAGCCGAGTTCGTCCCCGACACCGGGGACTTGTCGGCGCTACGCACAGCGTCCGGTGATTGCCGGGGATGCGACCTCTATCGGCACGCGACACAGACCGTCTTCGGCGAGGGTCCCGCCGACGCCGCCGTCGTGCTGGTCGGCGAACAGCCGGGCGATCAGGAAGACCAGCAGGGACATCCGTTCGTCGGACCCGCCGGGCAGTTGCTCGACCGCGCGCTGGCCGACGCCGGTCTCGACCGCGACACGCTGTATCTGACCAACGCCGTCAAGCACTTCAAGTTCGTCGAACGCGGCAAGCGGCGGATCCACAAGACGCCGGGGCGCACCGAGATCGTCGCCTGCTCGGCCTGGATGAGCGCTGAGCTGGCGCTGATCAAGCCGAAGCTGGTCGTGTGTCTCGGCGCGATCGCGGCGCAGGCGGTGATCGATCGGTCGTTCAAGGTGAGCGAGCAACGCGGACAGGTGGTTTCGCTGCCGGACTACCGTGCGATCGCCACCGTGCATCCGTCGGCGGTGCTGCGCGCGCCCGACCGGGCCGAGGCCTACGCGGCGTTCGTCGAGGACCTGAAGCAGGTGCGCGCCGAGATGAGGAAGCGGACCGCACGGTGAGTGTCACCTGGGCGTGGTAGGAATGGCCGATGAGCGATCACCTGGATCCGGAACTCGTCGAGCTGGCCACCAAGGTGTTCGGCTTCGCGCGGCAGGGCGATGCCGCCGCACTTGCTCAGTATGTGGATGCCGGGGTGTCCGCGGATCTGACCAATGACTCGGGTGACACGTTGCTGATGCTGGCGACGTATCACGGGCATCGGGACGCGGTGGCGGCGTTGCTGGATCGGGACGCCGATCCGAACCGGGCCAACGACAAGGGGCAAACCCCCTTGGCCGGTGCGGTTTTCAAGGGTGAGGCGGAGATCGCGCGACTGCTCATCGAGTCCGGTGCGGACCCGGACGCGGGTACTCCGTCCGCGCGCGACGCCGCCGTCATGTTCGACAAGGCCGATCTGCTGAAGCTGATGGCCGACTACTGAAGGCCGGAATTTCGCCGCTCACCCGGTGGTTGCCGGAAGAAACGCAACCACTGGAGGCCATGTCGTGTCCGACCCCAACACCACCATCGAGCCGAAGAGCTTCAACGAGCAGGTGATCGACGAGTTCCGCGCCAACGCGGGCAAGGTCGGCGGCATGTTCGAGGGCGCGGCCATGGTGCTGATCACCACCACCGGCGCCAAGTCCGGACGGCGGATCACCAACCCGCTGGTCTACCTGCCCGACGGGGACCGGATCGTGCTCATCGCGTCCAATGGTGGCGCCGACAAGCACCCGTCCTGGTATCACAATCTGCGCGCGAACCCGGACCTGACCGTGGAGATCGGCACCGAGCGCTACGAGGCGAAAGCCGAGGTGGTCACGGGGGCCGAGCGGGACGCGCTCTACGCCAGGATGGTCGAGATCATGCCCGGCTTCGGCGAGTACCAGGAGAAGACCTCGCGGGTGATCCCGGTTTTCGTGGTACGCAGGCACGCGGCCTGAGCGCTACCCGCGCTCCCGCACCGCGGCGACCGCCTTGCGGGCGGCCACCAGGACGGGGTCCCACACCGGGGAGAACGGCGGCGCGTAGCCGAGATCGAGGGCGGTCATCTGTTCGACCGTCATCCGTGCGGTGAGCGCGACGGCGGCGATGTCGACGCGCTTGCCCGCGCCCTCGCGGCCGACGATCTGCACGCCGAGCAGGCGGCCGGTGCGCCGCTCGGCGAGCATCTTCACCGTCATCATCGCGGCATCGGGGTAATAGCCTGCGCGGCTGGTGGATTCGATGGTGACGGCGACGTATTGCAGCCCGGCGGCGCGCGCGTCCTTCTCCCGCAAGCCGGTTCGCGCCACCTCCAGATCGCAGACCTTGCTGACCGCGGTGCCGACCACGCCGGGGAACGTCCCGTATCCCCCGCCGACATTGGCGCCGATGATCTGGCCGTGTTTGTTGGCGTGCGTGCCGAGGGCGATATGGCGCTCCCGCTCGGCGACCAGATCCAGCACCTCGACGCAATCGCCGCCCGCCCAGATGTTTTCGTGGCCGCGCACCCGCATCGCCAGATCGGTGAGCAGCCCGCCGTACTCCCCCAGCGGCAGACCCGCCGCGCTCGCCAGTTCGGTGTCCGGGCGCACGCCGATGCCGAGCACCACCACGTCCGCGGCGTATTCCGCGCCGTCGGCGACCACCGCGCGCACGAAACCCTGCTCGCCGGTGCGGATCTCGGTCACCTCGGCATTGCCCACCACCTTGATGCCCATGCCGCACATGGCATCCCGGACCAGCGCGCCCATGTCCGGGTCCATCGTCGACATCGGCTCGGGACCGCGGTGCACCATGGTGACGTCGTAGCCGCGCCGAATCAGCGCCTCCGCCATCTCCACGCCGATGTACCCCGCGCCGACCACCACCGCGCGCTTGCCCTCGGTCCGTTCGAGCGTCTCGATCAGCGCCTGCCCGTCGTCGAGGGTCTGCACGCCGTGCACGCCCGGCGCGTCGATGCCCGGCAGCGGCGGCCGGATCGGACGCGCGCCGGTGGCGATCACGAGTTTGTCGTAGTCCGTCCATGATTCGGCGCCGGAGTCCAGTTCCCGGGCGCGCACCCGTCCGCCCGCGACGTCGATCTCGGTCACCTCGGTGCGCAGGCGCAGATCGATGTCGCGGGATCGATGCTCCTCGGGCGTGCGGGCGATCAGCGCGTCCCGCTCGCGCACGTCGCCGCCGACCCAGTACGGGATGCCACACGCGGAGAACGAGGTGAACCGCCCGCGCTCGAAGACCACGATCTGCAGCTCGCTCGCGTCCTTCAGCCTGCGTGCCTGCGCGGCCGCCGACATTCCGGCCGCGTCACCACCGATGACCACCAGTCGCTCCATGGGCTTCACGCTACGTCGGACCGTCCGGCGCCGCCGGGAGGGGTGGCCGCGATGTGCTGCGGTATTCCTGGTTGCCGTGCGGTTGACCCGGGTTTACTCCACACTGATCTTCTGGCAAACGCTGTGTGAGGGCAGCGTTTACACCCTGGAGCTACACATGAGTGATCAACCGTCCTCGTCCGACGATGAACGCCGGCTCGCCGAACTCGGCTACAAACAAGAATTGGCCCGATCCTGGTCCGGATTCTCGAACTTCGCCATCAGCTTCACCATCGTCTCCATCCTGACCGGCGGATTGGCCAGTTACGGAATCGGTTTGGCCAATGGCGGCCCGATCACCATGGCCTGGGGCTGGCCGCTGGTGTCGGTCATGGTGCTGTTCATCGGCATGGCGATGGCGGAATTGGCGTCGGCCTACCCGACCTCCGGCGGCCTGTACTGGTGGGCCGCGCAGCTCGGCGGGCCGGTCTGGGGCTGGTTCACCGGCTGGTTCAACCTGATCGGCCAGATCGCGGTGACCGCGGCCATCGACTACGGGGCGGCGATCTTCACCACCGTGGTGCTGAACGTGATCGGCATCGATATCGGCACCGACCGGACCGCGATCTTCCTCGTCTTCATCGTGATCCTGGTGCTGCACGCCGTGCTCAACGCGATCGGGCCGCACCTGTCCGCGGTGATCAACAACGTCTCCGCCTGGTGGCACGTCGGCGGCGTGGCGATATTCGTGCTGGTGCTCGCGTTCGGCGCGAATCACCATCAGAGCGTCGAGTTCGTGTTCACCCACACCGTGGACAACGCCGGAGTCGGGTTCGGCGGCGTGGCGTTCAGTTTCCTGCTGGGTTTGCTGCACGCGCAATACACGTTCACCGGATACGACGCCTCCGCGCACATGTCCGAGGAAACCCACGACGCCTCGCGGATGGCGGCCAAGGGCATCATCAACACCATCGTGGTGTCGGCGATCGCCGGTTATCTGCTCATCATGGCGGTGACCTTCGCCATCCCGAATCTTGACGATGCCCTGGACCCGGCGAAGAACAGCGGCTATCCGGTGATCTACATCCTGGAGAACTCGCTCAATTCGTTCTGGTCCGGGCTGTTGCTGATCATCGCGGCGATCGCGCAGTTGTTCTGCGGATACGCCTCGGTCACCTCGGCCTCCCGCATGCTGTTCGCGTTCGCCCGCGACGGCGCCGTGCCGGGATCGGCGCTCTGGTCGAAACTTTCGGCCAAGCGGGTGCCGGTGAACGCGGTGCTGTTCATCTCGGTGTTCGCGTTCGTGCTGCTGATCCCGTCGATGCTGGTGCCCGCGGAGAACGCGCCGACCGCCTACGCGGCGGCCACCTCGGTCGCCACCATCGGGCTCTACATCGCCTACGGCATCCCGATCCTGCTGCGGCAGGTGCACGGCGCCCGGTTCCGCACCGGCCCCTGGCAGTTGGGCACCTGGTACCGCCCGGTCGGCGTCGTCGCGCTGATCTGGATCGTGCTGATCAGCTTCCTGTTCATCCTGCCCACCGACGACCGCGGCTACCCGTGGAACAGCGAATTCACTTGGAACACGGTCAATTACGCGCCGATCGCGTTGATCGGCGTGGTCGGCGCGATCGGCATCTGGTGGCTGGTCTCGGCGCGCACCTGGTTCACCGGGCCCAAGCGCACGGTCGAGGAGGCCCCGGACGCCGGCGGCGAAACGGCGGTCAACGCCTGAGTGGACGGCGCGAAACGACTGCTGGTTCGCGATTTGTCGGTACCGGTCGCTAGGTTCATCGGTATGGAAAGGATCGACCTGGAAGACAATCCGGCCCGCGGCCGGATTGTGTTTCCGGGAAACCCGTGGCCGGCCGGGCATGCGATCGAAGAGTTCGCGTGGACCGGGCGGATCGACGAGAACGGCAATTTATGGTTCGACCTGCACCTGCGGTCGGCCCGGTATGTTGCCGCGGGGGGCGTGGAAAGCGCCGAGGCGGCCGATGATTGGTCGTCGCCGGAGGTGTGGCAGAACTACGGGAGTTGCACGCTGTCGTCCACCTACTGGGGCGAGGACGACGGCACCGGTTTTCTGGCCGCCACGCCCGGAAATCCATTTCATCTGAAAGAGTTGACGCCACAACGACTAACGGCCGATCCGCTACCGCTCATCGAGATCGATCAGCTCGAATATCTCGCCTTCAACATCTACCTGCTCGGCCACGATTCGGTGGCCGACCAGGAGGTGGTTTTCACCCGCCGCCCGGACGGCAGCCACGACATCGCCTGGCGCGGGCGGATCGCGCTGACCTACGTCGACGACGCCGAATTCCGGCATCGATTCGAGGCCCGAATCGCCGCGCCGCTGGAATACATCCGCTACCCGGCCAGCCTTTCGCTGGAGGAGGCGCACGATCATCTCCAGGCCGTCGTGGACGCGCCGGAATTCTTCACCACCGGATTGGTGGACGGCCAGCCGGCCTGGGTGCCGAACCGTTAGCCGACGGAAAGCGGTTGTCCCAGCCTTTATTTCGCGGAATCACGCTACCGTTGGACAGATGAATTACGAGTTCGTGGTGCTGCCGATGGGAGCCGTCGACTCGCCCGCCGAGGTACCGGCATACCTCCGGACCCAGACCGGACAGCCGGTCGACGAGCAGTTACGCAGATTCGTGGTGTCCGGCCTGCACCTGTGGAACAGCCGGGTGCCCGCGGCCTACCGGCACGCGATGCTCCATGTCGAGGCCGCGGGGAATTCGGTCCGGGTGACCGCGGCCGACCGCGCCGACCGGCGCCGGTATCGGGGGTCGGCGGTCGACAGCGCGGCGACCGCGGTGCGCGGCCTGCTCGAGAGTTTGATTTCCGGTTCGGCGTATCAGCTCTACGACGCCGTGAACCACACGCTGTGGCCCGACCGCACCGAATAGTCGTTAGTTATGCGGCCGAATGTCCGGGCAGCACGCAGACGGTGTCGAGGCCCAGCACCCGATTCAGGCGGCCGAAGGCGAGCCAGGAACCGATGCTCATGCTCAATTCCACGAGTTCGGCCTGGGTGTACTCGGTGAGCATGCGGGTCAGGAACTCGTCGTCGATGCCGTGATGGTCCAGCGCATAGCGTTCGGCGTATTCGGCCGCGAGCCGGGTGCGTTCGTCGAACGACTCGGTGAGCCGCCAGTCGGTGACGGCGTCGGCGAACTCCGGTTCCACCTTTTTGCCGTCGCGTTCGGTCCGCCAATCCTGACAGAAGAGGCAGCCGTTGATTTGTGCGATGCGCAAACGGGCGGCCTCGAATTCGCGCAGTCCGAGGGTGCTGTGCGAATACACCGACATCGAGAATTGCGCGGCGGCAACGCCGATGCCGGGCACCATTTCACCCCAGACGTAACCGATCGGGTCCTTGCCCTCGGGGATATCGATGATCATGGGTGTTTCCTTCCGAGTTTGCCGACTGCCGGACGCAGCGGAATATCGAGCGCGTCATAGAGTCCGGGCCCGGCCTCGGCGAGCCAATCGATGGCGCTCACCAAACGGCCTACGGCAGTGGCATTTCCGCCCGCGGCCCGGTTGCCGTTCTCGTCCGACGCCTCGATGGTGACCTCGATGCGCGGACGGCCCTCGATGATCACCCGGTGCGCGCCGTCGCCGTCGGCGGGCGCGGGCCAGTCCGGCGCGCACGACGGATGGATCCGGGTGACGTGCTCGACGATGATGCGCGGCTCGCCCTCGACGATGCCCTGCACCTCGAATCGGACGGCGCCCTGGCCGCCGGCCACGAACTCGCCCATCGACTGCGTGGTGATCGTGGATGCGAGCGGCCGCCGATCCAGCGTCTCGCGAATCTCGTCGAGTTCGACGCCGAGCGCCCGGGCCATCAGCCGAATCTGCCCGCCCCACACCATGGTCGGCACTGTCGGCGCGAGCATGGGCGGCTGATAGTCCATCGGCTGACCCATGCCGACCAGCCAGCGGACCGAGTCCGGCTGGTCGTAGGTGGAGTAGTCGAAGATCTCCTGGCAGCGGATCACCTCGACGGTGCCGCCGAGACCGCTGATCAGCAGCGGCAGCACGTCGTTGCCCCAGCCGGGGTCGACGCCGGAGACGAACAGCGAACCGCCGCCCTCGGCGATCGCGGCCAGCACGGGGTCGCGGATCTCGGGCGGGGCGTTGCGTGGATCGTAGAGCGCGTAGAGCGCGGGCGTGACGACGATCGCGCCGGCCCGGATCGCGCGGACGATGTCGGCGAGTGCGTCGTCGGGGCGGATATCGCCGGAGGCGGCGTACACGACCGCGCGCGGCTTCGCCGCCAGGACCGCGTCGATGTCGTCGTTCGCCGCGACACCGACCTGATAGTCGAGTCCGCTCAACTCCCCCGCGTCGCGCCCGACCTTGTCCGGATTGTGCACGAGCACATTCGTGAGGGTCAGCGCCGGATGCGCCTCGACGGCCCGAATGGCCGCCCGGCCGACATTGCCGGTGCCCCACACCGCCGTGGAGATCATGCGGGGAGCGTAGCAAGCGCTTGGTCGGTTTCACGTGGTATTGGAGAAGCTGGGGTCCGGTAGCGCACGCGGGCCGTAGCAGGTAGGCTTACCGACAGCTTGAGCCCCGCGTGATCACTCCGCGATCGAACTTCTCCCCCGAAAATCATCCCCAAGTTATCTGTAACCGTCGGTTACAGATAGATTCGCAACTCTCGGCGGTAGCTACACAGTTACCGGTTCAGCAGTTCGCGCGCTACGGCACCGGCCACGCCGGCCAGGCCATCGGATGAATATTCCGACAGCGAACCCGGCTGCCGCACAACACATCACGACAATCGATCCCGCGCATAACCTGCGCGCTTATCGCTATGCCGGAACGAATATTCCCCAGTACCCGAATTCGCCACCTTCCGCGCGCTGAGCGGGTTAGGTTTAGAACGCTCGGGGGCGGGCTACAAGATGGTGTCATGCGATACCGGATCAGATTCCGACGGGTGAGGAGGGGTGGTGACGACCGAGAATCCGACCGCACTCGGTTACGTGCGAAGCGATATCTCGGGTCCGCAGCAAGCCTGGGATGAAACCCAGATCCGGAGTCTCGCAAAACGACTCGGCTACGACCTGATCAAAACGATCCGCTTCGACGCGGACACCGACTACCGCATCGACCAACTGGAAACCGCGGTCAAGATCAACGACGCCGAAGCCGTGATCACCCCCACCCTCGACCATCTCGACGGTTCCGCCGATCCCCTGGTCAAATCCTGCGACGTGATCACCGTCCGGCCCGAAAACACCTACGCCCGTTGGGCATTTCCCATAGCCCAGGCCGACGGGTAGCGACGCCGGCGGAAATTTCCCGAGCAAACGTCCGGTTTCCGGAGGACGCCGGGGATACTATGCGCAGATGGCGCACCCCGCCCCGCCGGTTTCGGGGGCGACGGTCGCATCGGACCGTTCGCCCACGAGTCCGCGCGGCGCCGGGGTCGCCGAGGTGGTCGCCCGATTTGCCGAGGCATGGCAGGTCGCGGCGGAACCGCCGGATCTGCTGGCCTATCTGCCGGATTCGCCCGGCATCCGACGGGTGTCGCTGATCGAATTGATCAAGGTCGATCTGGCGAATCGGTGGGGCCGGGGCACGGCGCCGAAACGGCTCGCCGAATACGTTGCCGATCTTCCCGAACTGCGGACCTGGCCGTTGCCGCCGGATCTCATCTACGAGGAATTCCATGTCCGCAGGCGCGCGGGCAGTTCGGTCGAGGTGGCGGAATACACCGCGGCGTATCCCGAGCAGGCCGAACAGCTTTCGGAAATGCTGGGCACCGACGATTATCACAGCACGATGATGACGGCGGCGGAGCCGGTGAATCTGGACGATATCGAGGTCGGGCAGAAGATCGACGACTTCGATCTGATGACCGGGCTCGGCCGGGGCGCGTTCGCGCGGGTATTCCTCGCGCGGCAACGGTCGATGCAGCGGCTGGTCGCGGTGAAGATCTCCCGCAACAAGGGCACCGAACCGCAGACACTGGCGCAATTGGACCACGACTATATCGTCAGAGTCTTCGACCAGCGGGTATTGGAAAGCCGGAAACTGCGACTGCTCTACATGCAATATGTGCCGGGCGGCACGCTGTTCACCGTGCTCGAACGGGTGCGCGGGACACCGCCGGACCAACGCGACGGAACCCTGCTGGTCGACGTCATCGACACGGTACTGGCCGATAAGGGCGAGATCCGGCCGAGCGAATCACCGCTGCGCGCCGAACTGGCCCGGCTGTCCTGGCCGGAAACCATCGCCTGGCTCGGCCGGCGACTGGCCGAGGCCCTCGACTACGCGGGCAACGCGGGCGTCCTGCACCGCGACCTCAAACCGGCGAACGTCTTGCTCACCGCGGACGGCATTCCCAAGCTCGCCGACTTCAATATCAGCTTCAGCGGCAATGTTTCGGGCGACAGCCCGGTCGCCTACTTCGGCGGCTCGCTGGCCTACATGTCGCCCGAGCAGCTGGCGGCGGTGCATCCGGATCACCCCGGCACGGCCGCCGACCTCGACACCCGCAGCGACCTCTACTCGCTCGCGGTGGTGCTGTGGGAATTGCTCACCGGCCGAAAGCCTTTTGCCGACGACGCGGTGACCGGTGGCGACCGCACCGCACTGGACGGCATGCTGGAGCGCCGTTCCGGCAGCCCGAAAGCGCTTCCCTACCAGGATCTTCCGCCCGACTGCCCGGCGGCGCTGGAACGCGCGCTGGTCCGCGCGCTCGACCCGGAACCCGGCAACCGCTGGGCGCGTGGGGCGGACATGGCCCAGCAGCTGGAGGTCTGCCTCGACGCCAGGGCGCGTGACCTGGTCGACCCACCGCCGTCGAGCTGGCGGCTGCGCGCGCGGCAACTCGCGCACCCGATCATGGCGCTGGCCATCGCGGTGCCGAACGCGCTGGCCATCTGGTACAGCTACCTGCACAACCGGACGCTGATCATCAGCAAGCTGGATGCCCCGGCGCAGCACCGATTCGATCAGATCGCGGTGGCCACCTACGGGTTGTGCTTCCTGATCGGTTTCCTCGTCACCAACATCCTGCTGGCGAACCTCTGGTCGATTTCGCGCGGGCTACGCAAGGGAAAGTCCTACGACGCCGCCACGCTGGCCCGCGCACGCGGCGACACCTTGCTGCTCGGTAAACGAAATGTGCTGACCTGCTTCGCGCTCTGGGTCATCGCGGGGGTGATCGTCCCGGTTTCGGTGCGGGCCTCCGGCAATCACATCCCCCCGCAGTCGTATGTGCACTTCTTCATCACGCAGATCGTGTGCGGCGCGATCGCCATGGCCTATCCGTATTTCCTGGTGAACTTCTACGCCGTGCGCTCGCTCTATCCGATGTTCCTTCGCCACGGCGGACTCGGCGCTCGGGACGCGCGCCGACTGCAACAGCTCGACCGGCGCAGCACCTACTTCCTGGCCATTGCCGCCGCCGTGCCGCTGCTCGGTGTCGCAGGTGCGACGTTCATTCCGCCCGCGGATATTCCGGCGGTTATTGTGGCGCTGCGGGTGTTGTGCGTGGGCAGCGCGCTGGCGTTTGTCGGCGTGTACTGGCTGTTCCGCATGCTGGAGAAGGATCTTGCCGCGCTCGAACGCATAGTCGCCCGTTCCGGTCGATAGCCCGCGGGATCGCTGGGTCATTCCCGGCTCCGGCGGGTACGGTATACCCGCCGCAACGGCACGACGCATTCGGCGGAAAGGCGGGCATCGGATGAACGAGCCGTATTCGTCATGGGCCGCTCGAAATTCGCCCGACGACCGCCCGCTCGCCGCCCGATATCAGAGCGCGGAACCCATCGTCTTGCGCGGCAGCAAGGTCTACCCGATGTATACCGAGCAGGTCGGGCCGGAGCCGACGACGGTCACCATCACGCTGCTTTCCGCCGCACCCCCCGCCGGGCTGCGCGGGCTCGGGATGGGGTTGTCGGTGGTCGACGGCTATGTCGGACTGAACGGCCGCCGCCTGGCCGGGGTCGACGTGTGGTCCGACGCCCTGGTCGGCGGGATCAGCTTCGACATCATCGGCACCGCGCCCGTCACGCTGGTGACGCTGACCCCGGTCTGGGTCGACGGTTTCGGCGAGCAGAAGTCCTGGGTCGGCAATTACGGCATCGTCATCGAGAGCGCGCCGGACGGGCGAATGATCCTGTGGTGCAGTATCGGCGAGGGGCCCGCCAATTTCGCCAACCTCGTGGTCGAGGTGACCACCTCCCCGGCAGCCCGGCCGGCGCAGCCGCATCCCGAGCCGGACGCGCAGCACACCCATCCGTTGCGATCGATGCCGAACCTACCCACGAATCCGGCGGGTGGTTATCCGTCGGCGAACAACGCGCACCAACCGATCACACAGCCGGCGCAGAGCAATTCCGGCGCGTCCGGTCCGGATTCGGCGCCGTTCGGTGCGCCGCAGCCGCCGCCGGCCGGTATTCAGTCGCTGCCGGCTCCGCAGGCCGATGGTCAACCGGCCGGCGCCCATTCGAGCAGCCGATATTCACCGCCCGATCCGCAAGCCAATTCTCCGCAGTCACTGCCGGATTCGCAGGCCGCCACCCAGCCGAACGCGCACGAGCCTGCCCAACCGCCGCTGCCGAACGCGGGTGCCCCGGAGCGACCGCTGAGCCCGCAGGCTGCCCGGCCGGTGAACTCGGGCGCCGTCCCACCGCGGAACGCACACAACGGCGTCCAGCAGCCCTCGTCGAACTCGCCCGCCGGCGCCCAACCGCCGCATTCCCATTCAGGCGTCCAATCGCCTCCGCCGAACGCGCCCACAACTGCGCCGCAGCCTTCCGCGCACCCGCACGCAGCAGCGCCACAACCTCCCGCGCACCCGCACGCAGCCACGCCACAACCTCCCGCAACCCCACACGCAGCCACGCCACAACCTCCCGCAGCAGCGCCACAACCTCCCGCAAATTCACACCCAACCGCGCCACAATCCGCGAACCCGCACACAGGCGCACCCCAGCCACCGCCGAACGTGCATTCTGGCGTCCACCAACCTCCCCCGAACCCGCACGCCGACGTCCACCGGTCGCACGAGGGCCCGCATGCCGGCACCCATCCACCGACCCCGCACCTCGGTTCCGACGCCCACTACGGCCCCGGCGTCCAATCCGCGCCCACCCGTCCCATGCAGACCAAGCCGCCGGCCGAGGAAGAACCACCCCCGGACACCAGCTACCGCACCGCCCTCTACGACCTGGGTGTGGCCATGTACGGCCGCGGCGAGGAAGACCAGGCGTGCGGCCTATGGGCTCAGGCCGCCGACGCCGGCCACGCGGGCGCGGCCTACGACCTCGGCGTGGTCCGGTTCCGCCGCGGCGACCTGGACGACGCCGAACGCTGGTGGCGCACCGCGGCCGATCGCCGCGAACCGCGCGCCATGGCCGGCCTCGCCGAACTGCTCGATCGCCAAGGCAATTACGCCGAGGCGCGGGTCTGGCGCGCGTGCGCCGACGAGGAGCGGGTGCCGAAATCCGATCAGTCGGTCAGCTCCGGCTGACCGCCGCGCAGTTCGGCGCGCGCCGCCATCAACGCGAAACCGAGCAGGTTCAGCCCCGGCCACTGCGCCGGATCCTCCGCCAGTGGATCCTCGGCCGCCAGTCCGATCCCCCAGATCCGATCCACCGGACTGGCTTCCACCAGCACCCGGTCGCCGGTGCCGAGCAGATACTCGGTCAGCTCCGCGTGCTGGCCGAACTTCGCCACGTTCCCCCGCACCACAACGTCGTAGCGGTGCGCGCTCCACACTTTGCCGTCGAAGCCGCGGACCTCCCGCCCGAGCGCCTTCGCCGCCTTCGGGGTCGGCGCCGCCAGCACCCGTTCGGCATTGTCCGCATCGCCGAAAAGCCGCGCCTTGCCCCACATCATGTAATGCTCGGCCGAGGCGAACTCCACCCCGTCGATGACGAATGGGGCCGGCCACCACTGACTCAGGCAGCTGGCCCCGATCCGTCCGCTCCGTTCCGGTTGATGCCCCCAGAACAGCAGATAGTCCACTTTCTCGCCCGCGGTTGTCACCCTGACCAGGTCGTCTACCGAACGCAGGTTCATGATCAGAGTGTGCCCTATGGCCGGGCGTGCTCGCCTGCCGAATATCGGTGCGGGTCGTTGGGGGCGGCCGACATAGGGTCGAGTCGTGAACAGGCACATCGCTTTCGAACGGCTGCACAACTTCCGTGATCTGGGTGGGTACCCGACCGCGGACGGACGGGCAGTGCGCTGGGGACGTCTGTTCCGCTCCGACTCGCTGAGCAAACTGCGCGACGACGATCTGCGGCGCTTCTCGGACCTGGGCGTCGCGACCGTCATCGACCTGCGCTACCCCTGGGAGATCGACTCGAAAGGCCGAGTGCCCCATCACGATTCGCTCGACTACTACAACCTCAGCATCGAACATCGGCCCTACGATCAGGCGGCGCTCGGTCCGGACATCGAGACCGGCCCCTACCTCGCCGAGCGGTTCCTGGAAGTCGCCTACGACGGCGTCGAGGAAATCCGCGAGGTCCTCCGGGTGATCGCCGCGGCAGCCGGACCGGCCGTCTTCCACTGCGCGTCCGGCAAAGACCGCACCGGCCTGATCGCCGCCCTCGTCCTTACTCTGCTCGGCGTCCCCGACGAGCAGATCGTGGAGGACTTCACCCTCACCGAGCTGGCCACCGAGCGACTCGTCGCGGACTGGCGGGCCGCCTACCCGGACAAGGAACTGACCTGGCCCGGCTACGGGCGCGCACCCGCGGAAGTGATGCGACTATTTCTCGACGGCTTGGCCGTCGATCACGGCTCGATGCACGGATACGCGAGGACACTGCTCGGCGTCGACGACGATCTGATCGCGGCTCTGCGCGGGCGTCTGCTCGAACCGGTCTAGGACCGGCGCGATCCGCCGGTCATGGGCGCGAATAAAGCGGTCGCGTCCGACCGGACCGGTGCGCTACCTTGCGAGACATGGGCAACTTGGAGATGACCGGAGTGTGCGCGGCCTGCGCGTATTACCTGCGGCTGCGTACGGAGGCCTGGGCTCTGCCAGTGCACCGTTCCACTCCGGTGTCCCGCCTGTTCTGATCGGGACCTGCGCCGGCGGTCGATAACCGCCGGATTTTCTGTGCCCTGGCATGGGTCCGGGCGAATCACTTTCCCTGATTCGACCACTCCATCCGGAGGACCCCCATGTCCCGCGATCGTTCACTGCCGCGCGCCCGCGATACGCGCGCAAGTACCCGAAAGCGTCTGTCCCAGAACTTCCTCACCGACGCCGGCGCCGCCCGGCTGATCGTGCGCTCGTCAGGCATCACCGCCGACGATCTCGTACTGGAGATCGGCCCCGGCGACGGCATGCTGACCAGACAACTACTCGCCTCGGCAGGCCGGATCCGCGCCTACGAGATAGACGCCCGCTACGCGGATCGCCTGCGCGGGCGATACGCCGACAATGATCGAATAAACTTGTACAACAGGGACTTCCGCACTGTCACCGCGCCGGACGAGCCATTCGCAGTAGTAGCCAACGTCCCCTTCGCGATCACCACCGACCTGGTGCGCTGGTGCCTGGCCGCCCCGCACCTCACCTCGGCCACCCTCCTCACCCAATCGGAGTTCGCCCGCAAGCATTCCGGCGACTACGGCCGCTGGACCAAACTCACCATCACCCACTGGCCAACGGTCGCAATAGAATTGGGCCCCCGAATCCCCCGCGCCAACTTCCACCCCGTCCCCCGCGTCGACACCGCCATCCTCCACCTCCACCGCCGCCCAACCCCCCTCCTCCCCACCCCGGCCCTCACCGACTACCACCACCTCGTAGAACTCGGCTTCTCCGGCGTCGGCGGCTCCCTCGCCAACTCCCTACGCCACCGATTCCCCACCCCCATCGTCCGCGCAGCCTGCACCGCCGCAGGTATCGCACCGGACGAACCGGTCGGGCTGGTCGATCCGGGGCGGTGGGTTGTCCTCTATAGGTCACTGGGGAGGGGGGTCAAGTCGTACCGCTACAGAAATGTATCGGATACATTTATGTATCAGACGAGGAAGGGAACGCCGTGACCGGGAACTTCGGTGATTACCAGTACGAGATCTATTTTCAGGGCCTCGGTGGTGTCCAGCCGAACCTGCCGATGACGTTCGCGGAGCTGGAGGCGAGGGCGCAGGCGGCGCTGCCGCCGGGGATCTGGTCGTATGTGGCGGGCGGGGCCGGCGACGAGCTGACCCAGCGCACGAATGCGACGGCGTTCGAGAAGCTGGGCCTGACCCCGCGCATGCTGCGGGCGACGAAGGAACGCGATCTGTCGATCGATCTGTTCGGCATGAAGCTGCCGTCGCCGATCTTCATGGCCCCGGTCGGCGTGATCGGCCTGTGCGCGCAGAACGGGCACGGCGATCTCGCCACCGCCGAGGCCGCGGCGCGCACCGGCGTCCCGATGGTCGCCTCCACCTTGACGGTCGACCCGCTCGAGGATGTCGCGGCCCACTTCGGCGATACCCCCGGCATGTTCCAGCTCTACACCCCGACCGACCGCGACCTGGCCCAGAGCCTGGTCAGCCGGGCCGCGGCCGCCGGGTTCAAAGCCATTGTGGTGACCCTGGATACATGGGTGCCCGGCTGGCGCCCGCGCGACCTGAGCACCTCGAACTTCCCGCAGCTGCGCGGGCACTGCCTGGCGAACTACTTCAGCGACCCGGTATTCCGCGCGATGCTCGCGAAGACCCCGGAGGAGGATCCGAAAACCGCGATCCTGACCTGGATCTCGCAGTTCGGCAACCCGGTCACCTGGGACGACCTGGCCTGGCTGCGCTCGCTGACCGATCTTCCCGTGGTGCTCAAGGGAATCTGTCACCCGGACGACGCCCGCCGCGCCAAAGACGCCGGCGTCGACGGCATCTACTGCTCCAATCACGGTGGCAGGCAAGCCAATGGCGGCATCCCGGCGATCGAGCACCTGCCCGGCGTGGTCGCCGCCGCGGACGGCCTGCCGGTGCTGTTCGACTCCGGAATCCGTTCCGGCGCAGACATCGTCAAGGCCCTGGCGCTCGGCGCGACCGCCGTCGGCATCGGCCGCCCGTACTGCTACGGACTCGCCCTCGGCGGCGCCGACGGCATCGTGCATGTGCTGCGCGCACTGCTCGCCGAGGCAGACCTGCTGATGGCGGTGGACGGCTACCCGACGATCGCCGATCTCACCCCGGAGATCATCCGCCGATCGAACTGACCGGTCAGCCGGGCCGGGTTCACGCTCAGCTCGGCTGAATCAGCGTGCGCTTCAGGATCTTTCCGGTCGCGTTGCGCGGCAGCGCCTCCAGGAACGTCACGTCGCGCGGCACCGAGAACCGGCTGAGCCGATGCCGGATGTAGTTGCAGACCATGTCGCGATCCAGCCCGAACCCCTCCCTGGTCACCACGAACGCGGCGAGGCGCTGGCCGTACTCCTTGTCCGGCACGCCGATCACCGCGACCTCGCTGACCTGCGGCAGATGCGACAACGCCTCCTCCACCGGACGCGGGAAGACGTTCTCGCCGCCGGAGATGATCATCTCGTCGTCCCGGCCCGCCACGAACAGCAGCCCGTCCGCGTCGAGGTAGCCGAGATCCCCGGTGTCGAGCATGCCGCCCCATTCGGTGGGCGGCTTGGCGTCGGTGTAGCCGTCGAACAGCATGTGGTTCAGTACGAAGATGCGGCCCGTGACCCCACGCGGCACCGGACGCAAATCCTGGTCCAGCACAGCGAGTTTCGTGCCGAGCGGCGGCCGGCCGGCGGTGGTCGGCGCCGCGCGCAGATCGGCCGGATCGGCGATGGTCGCCCAGGACACCTCGGTCGACCCGTAGACGTTGTAGAGCACGTCGCCGAAGCTGTCCATGAACTTCAATACCGTCGGACCGGCAAGGGGCGCACCGCAACTGGCGACCACCCGCAGGCTCGAGGTGTCGTACCGATCCCGGATGTGCGCGGGCAGATCCAGGATTCGGTTCACCATCACCGGCACCACGATCAGCGAGGTGACCCGATGCTCCTCGATCAACCGCAGGCAGTCCTCGGCGTCGAACCGTTCCGGCAGTACCACGCTCGCCCGGATCGGCGTGCTGATCTGCAACGCCGCCAGGCCCCAGGTGTGGAACAGCGGCGCGGGGATGAGCATGGTCTCGTCCATCCGCAACGGAATCCGCGACAGCAGCGCCGCGACGGTGCCGAATCCCTTGGGCTGCGGGCGCTGTGCGCTCTTGGGCGTGCCGCTGGTGCCGGACGTGAGCACGATCAGCCGGCCCGGATGCGACGGCCGGGGGAAGGTCGGCGCGTCGAGCGCGATCAGATCATCGACGGTGTTGCGGTCGAACCGGGACTCCCGGCCGGTCGCGAACCGCGGCACCTCGGCCGGGATGTACTTGGTCGAGGCGTCGTACTCGTCGTCGAGGAACACCGCGGACAGGCCGTGCCGATCGGCGACGTCCTCGATTTGCCGGGCCGACAGCCCGGTATTGAGCAGCACCGTGTCCACGCCGAGTTTGCCGGTGGCGACCATGCATTCGACCATTGCTACGCGATTGCGCGAGAGTAGCCCGATTTTGTCCCGCGCGCCGATGCCGAGCAGTGTCAGCGCCGACGCGAGTTTGTGTGTGCGATCGTGCATTTGACCGAACGTGTAGGCGGACACGTCGTCCACCACGGCCAGCCGATTCGGCGAGTGGCCCGCGGCGGCCGCGTAACCGCCGGCCAGGGTGAATCCCCACTTGGCCAGTCCGCCCACCTGTTTGAGCGCGCGGTCCGGGCGGTAGGTGCGCACGACCCCCGTCGTCACCATTTGTTTGAGGGTACCGACCTGCTGCTTCGCCCCCGACTCCTCGCCGTTGACCAGCACCGAGGTCGGGGCGCCGAGGATGGCGTCGACGATGCGCTCCAGCCCGGCCATGGTCCAGTCGATCACGTCCTGGTTGTCCCGCTCGGCGATCCACGGATGGATCCGCGCGGCACCGAAGTAGGTGATGGTGACCCGGGCCTGTTCCTGCTCGCCGCGTAGTCGTACCGCGGCGAAACTGCCCAGTCCAGGGCACTGTAGCTCGAAGGTTTCCAGCTCCTTGCCGACGACCAGGCGCAGCGCGGGCACGGTGAGCTCGTTGCCGTCGTGGCGCGCCCGGATCAGCAGCACGGGATGGGTGTCCGAGGTTTCCGCGCGTTCACAACCTCCGATTCCGCGAAACATCCGGGTGTAGGTCTGCGGGTCCAGGAAAAAGTCCCACAGTGCTTTGCGTGCGGCCGCGAACTCCGCATCGATAGTGATGACGTCCGTTACCAACTGCGTGCATTTCTTCCTGGGCCGACCGTGCGGTATGCGTCGGCATGGTCACGTAGTTGTACCCAGCGGTAACAATTAGGTCAAGACCTCTCGGCGTTGCTCATGATTTGCCACCAATTTGGTCAATCGCCCATATTTGTGCACAGTGCGGGCACCTGACGGCACTCTGCACAAATAGTCCGAAAAGACCTCCGGGCCAGCCAGTATCGGGTAGCGGAACGAGAAGGCCAGGCGCACACTGTCCGTCGGTGACCAGATCTGTCTCCGGGCCCGAAGGGAGGACGCCGGGGCGGTCAGTGATCTTGTGGCGAACGCCAACAGCGGGAGGTTGTCCAGAACATTGCGCATGCTCGAAGAACATAGGGCGGTTCGACCGGAACTGGGGGCGAGTCCGGCTGCGTGAGACGACAACAGCGGATGGCCGAGAGGATCGTACCGCCGATGCGCGCGGTGCGCGCGCCGAGCGCGAAGGCGCCCTCCGGCCCGGCGAACGGACCGACAGGGCGCCTTCGATGCGCGAATCAGGCAGACAGCGGCGTGAAGTCGCGGCTGCCGATGTAACCCGGGCGCGGGGCGGGCGCCGCGAACGGCTCCACCAGGGTGTTCTCCACACTGTTGAACACCAGGAAGATGTTCGAGCGCGGGAACGGGGTGATGTTGTTCGACGAACCGTGCATCAGATTCGAGTCGAACAGCAGCGCCGATCCGGCCCGGCCGGTGAACTGGCTGATGCCGTAGGTGTTCGCCAGCGTGGTGATGTCGTCCTGGGTCGGCACGCCGATTTCCTGCTCCTGCAACGACTCCCGGTAATGCTCGGCGGGCGTGCTGCCCAGGCAGGGCACGAACGTCCGGTGCGAGCCGGGCATCACCATCAGGCTGCCGTTGATCGGGTAGTTGTCGGTGAGCGCGATGGACAGGCTGACCGCGCGCGGCGCGGGCATGCCGTCCTCGGCGTGCCAGGTCTCGAAGTCCGAGTGCCAGTAGAAACCGGTACCGCGGAAACCGGGCATGTAGTTCACCCGGCTCTGGTGGATGTAGACCTCGGAACCGAGGATCTGCCGGGCCAATCCGGCGACCCGGGACTCCCGGGCCAGCTCCGCCACGGCCGCGCTGAGCCGGTGCACCTCGAAGACCGAACGCACGCGCTTGGACGACTTCTCCACGATCACCCGCTCGTCGTCCCGCAACGACGGGTCGCCGGCCAGCCGGCCGATCTCGGCGGAGAAATCGGCCACCTCGGTGGGCGTCAGCAGATCGTCGACGCTGGCGAAACCGTCGGTGTCGAAGTTCGCCAGCGCCGGGGTCTCGACCCGGCCCCACACGGTAGGATCCTTGCGATCCAGATGTGGGCCCGGCGTGCTCAGCCGGGTCGGGTACCGGTCGGCCGGTGCGGTTTCGGGTCGAGTTTCCGTGTGCAGCAAAACCATCCTGTTCTATCCCCCGATCGTCGCGGCGACCAACGGGTACGCGCCGCTACTGTCATGGACCTCCTGCCCGGTGACCGGCGGATTGAACACGCACATCATCCGCATCTTGGTGCGGGCCTCCAGGCGGTGCCGTTCGTGTTCGTCCAGCAGATACATCGAACCCGGCTCGAGCACGTAGGTGACATTGTTGTCGAGATCGGTGAGACTGCCCGTTCCCTCGATCAGCCAGACCGCTTCCACATGGTACCGATAGTGGAACTCGTGCGTGGTGCCCGCGTCGATGGTCGTCTCGTGGAACGAGAAGCCCACGCCGTCGCCGCCGAGGATGATGCGCTTGCTGCGCCAACCCTCGCCTGCCACATCACGTTCGGTGCCGGTGATCTCTTCGGTGCTGCGTACGATCATGCGATCGCTCCCATTCCACTGCACACGGTGTCCACGGCACCGGTGAGGATGCCGAGCCCGTGGTCCAGTTCCTGATCGGTAATTGTCAACGGCGGCAACAACTTCACCACCTCGTCGGTGGAACCCGAGGTTTCCACCAGCAGGCCGCGCTCGAAGGCGACCTGGCAGACCTTGCTCGCCTGTGAGGCGTCGTCGAACACCACGCCCTGTACCAGGCCGCGACCACGCGTCGACAGGCCGGGGACCTGGTCGGCGAGCTCGCCGAGCGTCCGTGCCACCCGCTCGCCCTTGGCCAGCGTCGAGGCCTGCAACGTCCCGTCGGACCAGTAGTGCCGCAACGCGACCGACGCCGTGACGAAGGCCGGGTTGTTGCCGCGGAAGGTGCCGTTGTGCTCACCCGGCGACCACTGGTCGAGCTCGGACTTGAACAGCACCAGCGCCATCGGCAGGCCGTAGCCGCCGATCGACTTGGACAGCGTGACGATGTCCGGGGTGATGCCGGCCAGCTCGAAGGAGAAGAACGGACCCGTACGGCCGCAACCCATCTGGACGTCGTCGACGATCAGCAGGATCTCCCGCGCCGCGCACAGCCCGGCCAGATGCCGAAGCCATTCGGCCCGAGCGACATTCACGCCACCTTCGCCCTGCACCGTCTCTACGATCACCGCGGCCGGGCGGTCGAAGCCCGACGACGTGTCGTCCAAAACCTTTTCCATCCACTGGAAGTCGGCCGTGGTGCCGTCGAAGTAGCCGTCGTAGGGCATGTGCGCCGCGTGCACCAGCGGCACGCCCGCGCCGGCCCGCTTGGCCGCGTTGCCGGTGACCGACAGCGCGCCGAGGGTCATGCCGTGGAAGGCGTTGGTGAAGCTGACGACGGTCTCGCGGCCGGTGATCTTGCGGGCCAGCTTGAGCGCGGCCTCGACCGCGTTGGCGCCCGTCGGGCCGGGGAACTGCACCTTGTAGTCCAGGCCGCGGGGCACGAACAGGGTGTCGCGCAGGGTGGTCAGCAGCTCCCGCTTGGCCGTGGTCGACATGTCCAGGCCGTGCGTGATGCCGTCACCGGCGATATAGTCCAGCAGCGGCTGCTTGAGCACGTCGTTGTTGTGGCCGTAGTTGAGCGCACCCGCGCCGGCGAAGAAGTCGAGGAAGTCGTTGCCGTCCTCGTCGCGGATCCAGGCTCCCTTGGCCTTGGTGAACACGGTGGGCCAATTGCGGCAGTAGCCGCGGACATTCGATTCCAGGCTCTCGAAAATGCTCGTGTCGGCGTTGATCATCGGTGGTCCTCCTGCGTTGTGCGAGCGTTCGGTGCGATGAGATAGAGATCCTCGGGCGCGTGGCTGTCCGGGAAGACACCCGCGTCGAACAAGGGGCGCTTGGTGATTCGGGCGTCGCGATGCCGCGCCACCGAGCTGAACAAGGCGACGGATGCGGCGTTGTCCGGCGAGATCGTCGTTTCCAGCCGGGAAACACCTTGGGCGGCAACATTGTCGAGCAAGGCGTGCAGCAGCCGCGCACCGATTCCCTTGCCCTTCTGCGCTCGATCGACGGCTACCTGCCAGACGAACACGGTGTCCGGCGCCTGCGGCCGGACGAAGCCGATCACGTATCCGACCACCCGGCCCTGCACCTCGGCGACCACCGAGGTGGCCGCGAAGTCGCGGCACCACAGCACATAGGCGTAGCTCGAATTGGTGTCGAGCACGGCTGAGTCTTTCGCGATCCGCCACAACTGGGCGCCGTCTTCGACACGGGGCGCGCGCAAGGTCACGGCGGGCTCGGGTCGCGTAGGGGTCTGGGTGGAGCCAAGTGCGGCTGCGGCCTGTACGACGCGTGATCGTTCGATCTCCGCGGTGTTCAACGTTGGCAGTGGCATACAACTCCCGTCGGTAGTACTTATCCAGGCTTACGACTCAACGTTGAGGTGGCCTGGTCGAGTTCTTTACGGTTGTGTTACGACTCGATTGCGTCGATCCCCGGCAGGGTGACGACGAACCGCGCGCCGCCGCCCGGACGGTCGGTGCAGGCGACCCGTCCGCCGTGCTTGACCACGGTCTCGGTCACCAGCGCGAGCCCGATGCCCGTGCCGGTCGCCGAGCGCCGGCCGCTGCGCGCGGTGGCGAAACGTTCGAAGATGCGGACCCGATCCGGGGGCGGCACACCCGGCCCCGCGTCGTCCACCACGATCACGGCCGCGTGGCCCGCGCGTTCCGCACGGACCTCGACGACGCCGCCGCCGTGCAGATCGGCGTTGCGCAGCAGATTGCCTACCGCGCGTTCCAGCTCGAGTTTGCGGCCGCGCACCACGACGTCCTCGTCGACGGTCAGCAGCCCCGGGGCATACCGCCGCTCAGCGAGCGTGTGCCGCAACAGATCTCGCACCGACAGCGGTTCCATGTCGCCGCGGTGCATGCCCGCCTCGACCCGCGCCAAGGCCAGCAGGTCGTCGAGCAGCCGCCGCAGGTGGTCCACCTCCGCGGTGACCAGTCCGAGCGCGCGCTGCGAGCGTTCCGGCAGATCCGTGCGATGCCGGTTGAGCACGTCCACACTGGCCATCAAAGTGGTGAGCGGCGTACGCAATTCGTGACTGACATCGCCGAAGAGCCGATGCTCGCGTTCGATCCGGCGTTGCAGCGAATCGACCATGCTGTTGAACGCCTCCACCGTGGTGGCGAGGTCCTGATCGCGGGTGGCGGGCAGGCGCAGATCCAAGTCGCCGGAAGCGATCTGGGCCGCCGCGCCGGCCAGCTGATGGAGCGGCGTCAGTACCCGCCTGCTCGCCCACCAGCCCACCGCGGCGCCGATCAGGGTCACCGCCAGGGCGCAGCCGATCAGCACGTTGCGCAACAGATTCAGGTTCGATTGCAGGTCGGTGCCACCGGTCTGCGCGTGTTCGAGATAGCTGCGGCTGATGGTGAACACCGACACGACGAGCACCAGCGACATGAGCGCGGCGATCGCCGCGGACATAGCGGTCACCCGTCCGCGCAGGCTCCAGCGTTTCGGATCGAACCAGCGCTCAGCGCTGGACATCGAGCCGGTAGCCGAGCCCTCGCACGGTCACCACGATATGCGGATCGGACGGATCCCGTTCGATCTTGGTGCGCAGCCTGCGCAGGTGCACGTCGACGATGCGCTCGTCGCCGAAAAACCCTTGGTCCCAAACACGTTCGAGCAGCACGGTGCGGCTGAGCACCCGCCCGGGCGCCTCGGCCAGCTCGCACAGCAGCCGGAATTCGGTGAGCGTGAGCCGGATCTCGTCGTCGCCGCGGCGGACCACGCCGGCGTCCTGCGCGAGCACCAGCGGGGCGACCGGGTCGGCATCGAGCACCATCTCCTGCGGCGCGTCCCGTTCGACCGTGGGCCTGGCCCGGCGGCGCACGGCGCGCATGCGCGCGGTGATCTCCTTGATCTCGAACGGTTTCGTCACGAAATCGTCCGCGCCCGCCTCCAGCGCGGCCACCACATCGTGGGTGTCGTCGCGGGCACTGACCACGATGATCGGCACGTCGTGCTCGCGGCGGATCTCCCGGATGCAGTCGAAACCATCCATGCCGCCGAGCATCAGATCGACGATCATCACATCGGGGACGCCATTGCTGCGCAGATGGGTGAGCGCGTCCTCGGCCTCCTCGGCCTCCTCAACGGCGTAGCCCTCGTCCTCCATGGCGAGCCGCAGCGCACCACGGACCCGGTCGTCGTCTTCGACGATCATCAGGTTCGCAGTCATGACCGCACCTCACTGGCGCTCGGTTCCGGCATGACCGCGAGGGCGGCTACGCCCTGTGTTCGCTCGCTGCGCTCGCTCAAATACCTATCCTTTGCAGACACGCAGAACGCGCCGCCAATACGGAAATTCGCATCCCCATACCGACGCGACATTCCGCTGTTCGAGCACCTTGCCGACATCTCACATACCCGTACAGACCGTTCGGTAAACGTCAACTGGACGGTCGTTCAAGAGTCCGGCCCGGCACAACCACCCTGTACCCAGCTATCCCGTTATGCAACCGTTACGTGACGCCTGACACATCGGCGCCATCCTCTGTTCACTTCACTCGCCGCCACGGTGCGGGGCGGCCTCAGCGATCCTCACGAGTCGGGCGTTCCAGGCGGTTGAAATTGCTCGGCGTCCCGTCCGCGCGCCGGTCCTGGTAGCGAAAATGCAGGTGCCGCTCGTCGAAGGTGGCGAACCACTCGTCCCAATCCACCGGCCGCAGCACCGCGCCCCCGTAGCCGGGAAAATCGAAGCGCAGCACCCGAAGATGCCCGTCGTCCTCGCTGCCCGGCATGGTCGCGGGCCGCGCGCCGCGGCGCTCCGCCCACTGCCGGATGATGTCGTGATTCTGGGTGACGCGGGTGCGCTCCACATTCGACGCACGGGTGCGCGCCATCCGCTCCGGGGCCTGCGTTTCCTGCGCGTACTTCGGCGACCTCGAGCTCCCCGATCCGGCGTACGGATTCCGGGTGCCTAGTCGGTAGTCGTTCATATAACGAGCTCCTGAGCCATCGGCATCGTCTGTCCGGTTCCCCTTTTGGTACCCGGCGCCAACTTCGCGCAAACCGCCGATGCCGCACGCGACCGGCAGAATTGGGCATACGCGACCCCAAAAGCGCTGACCGGCAGCGCGTCTGTGTGGAGGGTCACGTGTTGCGGCGCGATGATCATGGGCGATTCAGGCGGCCGCGGACGGGTACCTCGGAGCCGAGGAGGAATGCAGATGACCAGTCCAGTAGCTCCCGAACCCAGCCCGATCCCGCCGGTACCCGGACCCGACCCGGCCCCCGCGCCGCCGGACCCGGTACCACCGGTTCCCGGACCCGACCCGGCACCGGCTCCACCCAACCCCGGCGGGCCGCGGCCGATGCCCCCGGTGCCCGAACCCGGCGGGCCGTTCCCGCCGAACGAACCGGTCCCGCCGAATCCGCTCTGATGGCCGGTATTTCAACTTCTCAATCGCGTAATGCCTGCTCGCGCAAATCATTCAGGGTCCGCGAGAGGATTCGCGAGACGTGCATCTGGGAGACGCCCAGCACGTCCGCGATCTGGGTCTGCGTCTTGTTCTCGAAGAACCGCATGATCAGTACCTGACGCTCCCGCTCGGGCAGCTCTTCGATCAATGGACGAACGGCGAGGAAGTCCTCCACCAGATGGTAGGAGGGCTCCTCTGCCCCAAGGCTTTCCAGCAGCGGCAGCGGTGCGTTCTCGACATCGTCCCCGGCCACCGCGTCGATGGACGAGGACTGATAGGCGTTGCCGGCGATCAACGCCTGGGTCACTTCGACCAGGTCGACGTCGAGCTCCTCGGCGATCTCCCGTGCCCTGGGTATCCGGCCGAGCCGCTGTGCGAGCGCCTCCACCGTCGCTCCGATGCTGAGCTGAATCTCCTTGGTGCGCCGCGGTACTCGCACCGACCACGTGTTGTCCCGGAAGTGCCTGCGCACCTCGCCCATGATGGTCGGCACCGCGAACGCCAGGAACGACGAGCCGCGGGTGACGTCGAATCGGTCGGCGGCCTGGACCAGGCCGAGCCGCGCCACCTGGAGCAGATCGTCGAAATTCTCTCCGCGCCCGGCGAATCTACGTGCGATGTGCTCGGCGAGCGGCAGGCACCGCTCGATCAGCTCCTCCCGCATCGTCTCCCGGCGCGGGTCGTCCGGGGCGAGCGCGGCGATCTTCTCGAACAGCGGCTCGATATTGTCGTAGCTGTCGCCGCGTGGCCTCGATTCATCCGCCATCCGATGCCCCTCGTATCCAACTGAAGTCGACGACAGTCGGATACCCGGACAGGACGCCGTCGAACGGGGCTTGCGATGCGGCGATGGAATGGGTGAGCGTGCGCACGATATGCCAGCCGAAACCGGCTTGGCCCACCACCGATTCCGAGGTGGTCACCGAGGCGACATGCACGAACATCTGGTTCGTGTCATAGGTGAATTCGCACTCCAGGCCGGACCCGGGCACCGCGTCCAGAATCAGTGAGGTGGCGACCTCGTCGAGCGCGAGCCGGATATCGGTGACCTCGTCCAACGCGAAATCGGCGATGAGCGCGACGGTTTCGGCGAGCGCGCGCAGCATGGTCAGCTGTTCCAACTGCGCGGGGATTCGGACCCCGATTGTTGTTGTTTCCGTTGAGGATCGGGAAGTCCATTCCCCCATGCCCATCACCACCTTGCTCTCGCAGCCGAACCCGGGGACGCCGGGCAACCGTCGATCCGGGTTCGTCCGAGTTGCCCACCGTCCAGCACCGCGACCGGCCGGAACTCGAGGTCGCAGTGCTCCTCATCGGTACCGGCGTACCCGCCGCGGTGCCCGCGAAACGTCCGCGCGAGTTCAGCTCACGTCGATCCGCTCGTGTGCGGTCAGCAGCAGGTGATCGAATCGAGTACGCAGGCCCACGGTCGAATCGGTCAGTGAACCGAGGTCGGCGACCAGGCGCGAGGCCAGGGTGCGCAGCTTGATGTTGGTCTCCTGCGAACGCCAGCTGAGCACCCGGAAGGCCTGCTCCGAGCTGACCCCGTAGACCAGCATCACCGCGCCCTTGGCCTGCTCGATCACGGCGCGGGAGGCCCACAGTTCGGGCAGCGCGTCGTCCAGGGCTTCCTGCCGATGGTGCTCGAGCGTGTCGGTCACGTCGATGTAGTAGCCGGCGGTGCCCGCGACACGTCCCTTGTCGTCGAAGAGATGATCGGCGACCACGATGACGTGGTGGATCTCGCCCGCCGTATCGATCACCCGGTGCCGGCTGGAAAACGGCTCGCCATCGTTGATGGATTTGGCCAATGCGTTGGCGACCTGGGCACGATCGTCGGGGTGTTTGTGCGTCAGCAGCAGATCGGTGGTCGGTACCACGCTTCCCGGGGAATAGCCGTGCATCGTGGCGACCTCGTCCGACCATTCCCAACGCTGATCGGCGAACCAAAAACGAAAACTGCCGACACTCTGTGGTGTCCCCAATCCGATCACCCGGTCCAGTGCGCGCGAATCCTCGGGCTGGACCGGCCCCATTTCAGTCACAGCGCCAAGTATCCGTCGTCGGCGCACGCCACGCGACCAGATCGGCGCGCGCCGCGCCGGGATCGGCGTCACCTACGAATCGATCGGATCACAGGCGTCGAGCGCGGCCCGCATCGACGGATAGTGACTGAACAGTGGCCGCACTCCGGCGATCTCGAGCGACCGCTCGATCGGCTGCCGACCGGCGACGATGCGCACGTCGGTGCCGTGGCAGGCGGCCCGCTGCCGCACCGCGCCCAGCGCACCGGCGGCCCGGAGGCTCAGGAACCGCGCCGCTCGCAGATCGATGACCACGGCATGGCAGTTCGACCGAACCGCTCGTTCGACAGTGGCGAAGAATTGCGGAGACGCGACGGCGTCCAATTCGCCTTCGACGCGAACCACCACGCATTCTCTGCGATGATCCACACGTTGCGCCCAGGCGCGGCTATCTCGGTGCTTCGGCCCCGAGCCGTTCAGGTGCACACCCTCGGCGGGCTCATGAAGAGCGGAACTAGCGGACATAACTGAACCTCCCGGAAAAGGGGGGAATGCCAGTCCGTCGCGGCAAGTCCGGCCGATGTGCGGAATTGGTGAGCGGACAGCTGCCGCAACAGTTCGAATAGGGTTGCCGCTACGAATCCCATCGACCGGTTTACGGCGGGTGTGATGCGCCCGAACGTCGGACCGGGGTCGGCTGTAGTCTCAACCTCTCTCCAGTGTTGCACGGCCGGTAGCCGATGTCACAAAGTCACCGACTACCAGGCCGGGGGTTGCCGATCTTGCGGTTTGGGTACGCCATATCTATGGACCCCGACCCGAGCACGACCACCCAGCGGCCGACCAATCACCTGTTCTCCGGTACCGGCCCCGCCGCGATGATCGCGACGATGCTACTGGTGGTCGTGTGCACCGCGGTCGCGATCGCGATCGTCGTGTCGACGATCTGACCGCGTCCCGTATTGCCAAGCAGGGTTGAGGGTTTCACTCCCGCCCGCACGGGCATACCTGGGGCATACCCGAATTCAACACATGTCACGCGATGCCTGGTCGCGGGCACCGTGCAGCGCCACTATGTGCCCGCCACCCGCGGTGAGAACGGAGCACATCGTGAAGATTGCCATGGTTTCCGAGCACGCCAGCCCGCTCGACGCGCTCGGCGCGACCACCGCGACCGGCCAGCATGTCCACGTCGCGGAGCTGGCCGCGGCCTACGCGCGGCGCGGACACCAGGTCACCGTGTACACCCGGCGGCAGAATCCGAAGGTCGCGCCGGAGGTGCTCACCGACGCGGGTTACCGGGTGGTGCACGTGACCGCGGGCCCGGTCGAACCGCTGCCGCGTGACCAAAGTCTGCCCTTCCTAGGCGATTTCGGCACTTTTCTGCAACGCCAGTGGGGTCTGGACACCCCGGACATCGTGCACGCCCACTTCTGGATGTCCGGTCTCGCAGCGGAATTGGCCGCTCGCGCGCACGGGATTCCGGTGGTGGTCACCTTCCACGCGCTCGGCACCGTACGCCGCCGTCATCAGGGCCTAGCCGACACCAGCCCGCGCTCGCGCATCCGGTTCGAGCGGCTGATCGCCGGGCGCGCGGCACACATCGTCGCCACCAGTTCGGACGAGGTGATGGAGCTGACCCGGATGGGTGTTCCCCGCTTCCGCATCTCTACCGTGCCGAGCGGGGTGGACCTGTCCAGCTTCACGCCCGAGGGCCCGGCCGCCGAGCGCGGTCAGCGGCAACGGATGCACCGCGTGCTGTCGGTCGGAAGATTGGTGCCGCGCAAGGGATTCGAGGTCGCGATCAAGGCCTTGGCGGAGCTGCCGGACACCGAACTGGTGATCGCCGGCGGCCCGGTCGGCGACGACATCGAGGACGACAGCGAAGGCAGGCGGCTGCGCCGGCTCGCGCTGGATTACGGTGTGCAGGACCGGCTTCGGATGCTCGGCCACGTCCGCCGCGCCGACCTGCCGCGCTGGTACCGCTCGGCCGACGTGGTACTGTGCACGCCGCAGTACGAGCCGTTCGGCATGGTTCCCCTGGAGGCGATGGCCAGCCGGAAGCCGGTGGTGGCCACCGCCGTCGGCGGCCTGCTGGACACCGTCGTCGACGGCGTCACCGGCCGCCTCGTCGCCCCGCCGGATCCGCTCACCGTGGCCAGGGCGGTCCGCCAGCTCCTCGACGACCGGACCCTGCGCGAAACCTGGGGCGCGGCAGGCTATCAGCGCGCCGCCAGCCGGTACGCGTGGGATCACGTCGCCCTCGAAACCCTGACCGCCTATCACCGCGCCGCGCCCGCCCACGCGGCGGACGTGGTCGCGGCCCGCTGACCCTCAGCGGTCCTCGGCGGGCGCGCTGGAGCCACGCCAGAGCAACGGCGCGAGCAGCCACGCCACCAGGAACAACACCGCGACCGTCGCTCCGGCCAGCAGCCCGCCCAGGGTCCCGGCGACCATGCTCACCACCAGCACCACCGCCCCGGTCAACGAGATGCCGAGCAGGGCGATGCCGGCCATCGCGCACCGGTGCGCCGCGGCGACCACATTGCCGAGCCGGTGCCGCCGGAACAGGATCCGATGCCAGGACACCGGCGCGACCAGGAACACGGTCGCGCCGATCGCGGCGCAGAGGGTGATCAGATACAGCACCCGCAGCGGAGTCGACAACGTTGCGAACGACGCCTGGAACGGCACGATCAACAGTGCCGAGATCAGGAACTGCACCCCGGTCTGCACCACCCGCAACTCCTGGATGAGCGTGCTCCAATTGCGGTCCAGCCGTTCGGTTTCGGTCTCGCCGCGCGCGTCCTGATTCCAGGCGGCGTCGTCGCTGAGCACAACGTCGCCCGGTCTCCGCCCTGACGATTCCATCATCGATCACCTACCTGCCTTCCCGCGACCGGCGGTTGCGCACCTGAGCGGATACCCGTTCCGGCAACGATTAACCAGCTACCGGCCGGGTATCACCACACAGCGCTCCCCGGACGCAGGCGTCCAGCCCATCGAAGACGGAGAGAGTTGAACCCTCATGCGGATCGCGGCGATCGGTGATCTCCATTTCGGCCCCGAGTCGACCGGACGATTGCGGCCTGAGCTGCGCCGACTGCCCGAGCAGGCGGACGTGCTCCTCTTAGCGGGCGACCTGACCGACCACGGCAGGCTGGACGAGGCACGGGTGGTGGCGGCCGAATTCAGCGACCTCGGCGTGCCGGTGGTCGCGGTGCTCGGCAACCATGATCATCACAGCGATGCCGACATCGATATCGCGAAACTCCTGACCGACCACGGCATCACCGTCCTGGAGGGCACGGCGATCACGCTCGAGCTCGGCGGCCGGACCCTCGGCGTGGCCGGTACCAAGGGCTTCGGCGGCGGCTACGCGGGCCGCTGCGCGGGCGTATTCGGTGAGCGTCTGATGCGCGAATTCGCCGGACACACAATGGATCTGGCGGCGTCACTGGGCTCCGCGCTGGCCGAGCTGAACACCGACGTGACCATCGCGCTCACCCACTACGCCCCCGTCACCGGCACGCTGCTCGGCGAGCCGGCCGAGCTCTACCCGTTCCTCGGCTCCTACCTGCTCGGCGAGGCGGTCGACGAGTTCGGCGCCGATCTCGCGGTGCACGGACACGCGCATTCGGGCAGCGAGCACGGGATCACCCCGGGCGGCGTCCCGGTCCGCAATGTCGCCCGGCCGGTCATCCGAGCCGCCTATCGCGTCTACGAATTGCAGCCGGCCGCAGCATGATCCGCCAATGATGGAGAACGCACGTTTCGGATTTCCCGACACGGGCATCCGCCCCCTATGGATGCTCCGACGACCGAAACGACCGGGGCGGCCTGGCCGCACACCCGCGCCGCGCACCGGGCGGGGCCGCGCCGATGACCGGTCACGTGCTGGTGGCGCGCCTGGACAGCGCGGGTGACGTCCTGCTCGCCGGACCCGCCGTGCGCTCGATCGCCCGCCGCGCCGAGACGGTCACCTTCCTCGCCGGCCCGCGCGGCAGCTCCGCCGCGGCGCTGCTCCCCGGTGTGGACCGGGTGCTGCAATTCGAGGCGGCCTGGGTCGAAGCCGATCCGCCCCCGCTGACCAGCGCGGCCGTACGCGCCCTGATCGAATGCGTGCGCATGCTGGCGCCGGACGAGGCGATCATCAGCACCTCGGCGCACCAATCCCCGCTGCCGCTGGCCCTGCTGCTCCGGATGGCGGGTGTGCCGCGGATCAGCGCGATCACCACCGACGAGGCCGGTGCGCTGCTCGATGTCCGCCATCGGGTGAACAACGATATGCCGGAACAGATTCGGGCGCTGTCGCTGGCCGTGGCGGCCGGCTATCCACCGGTGACCCCGCGCCTGCGGGTCCGCCAGGATCTGCCCGAGGTCGCCGAATTGACCGGCGGCCCAGGCTATGTCGTGTTGCATCCGGGCGCCGCCGAGCCGAGCCGGCGGATGTCCGCGCCACGCAGCAGGCAGGTCGCCGCCGCACTGGCCGAAGCCGGGCACCGCGTGGTGGTCACCGGCAGCGCGGCCGAACGGGCGCTCACCGACGCGGTCGCCGACGGGCACGCCCGCGACCTCGGCGGCGCCACCGATCTGGCCTGCTTCGCCGCCGTGCTGCGCGACGCCGACGCGGTGGTCGCGCCGAATACCGGCGCCGCCCCACTGGCCGCGGCGGTCGCGACACCCGTCGTCTCCCTGTTCGCGCCGGTCGTGCCGGCCCGGCGCTGGGCGCCCTACGGCGTGCCCACCGTCGTGCTCGGCGACCAGACCGCACCCTCCGGACGCCACGGCCTCGACGCTATTCCGGACGTCGCCATCGTCTCGGCCACCGAACAGGTACTTCGCGCCACCGATTGAGCCGCCGCGGTGCGGGTATGCGGTCGAATGCCCCCGTTTCGGTGGTTGGACCAGAAAGGATCCCTATGCTTCCCGGACCGAATGAATCGACAACGGGACACAGCGGTGCCGAGCACCACGGCGCCCCCGATGACAATTTCCCGGACTACACCCGGACCTCGCGGGCCCACGTCGGGGAATCCATCGAGGACGCCCGCAACTGGCCGGGCATCATCCTGGTCGCGCTCGGCCTGGTCGGCCTCGGCCTGACGCTCACCGCGGCCGGATACGGCTTCGGCGGCTGGGCCGTCATCGGCGCGATCGCCACCGTGGCGTTGATTGTCGCCGGCGCTCTCCTGGTCGTGCTCGAGCATCGCCGCCTGAAGAACCGTGAGGGCCTGAACCTCACCGATCAGGCAGGTCATTGAGATGAACCGAGATCGCCATCGGCCGGTGCTGCGCGCGCTGCTCCTCGCCGGCGCGCTCGCCGCCGCCCCGCTGGTCGCCTGTTCCGTCGAGAACAAGGACCCCGCGACACCGGCCACCGCGACCAGCACCACCGTCTTGTTCTCCATGCCGTCCACCACGGCGCAGGTGCCCAACCCCGACGGGCAGATCTCCGGCGCCGCGGCGAAACAGCTGTGCGACATGATGCGCCCCAATCTGGACAAGTGGCGCACCGAAGGCGCCGCCCTGGGCCGGGTGGCGTTCAACGGCACCGTGCACAACTGGGCGGCCCGCAACGGCGGACTCAACGACACCGTGCTCAAAGACCGCGGCGTCGTCGATCAGATCACCACGCAGAACTGCCCCGACGTGCGCCAGCAGGCGCTCGAGGCGCTCGACACGTCAGATCTAGCCAGTGCACTCGTCGGATTCGGAGGCTGATTCCATGTTCAAGACCGCCAAGTTCTTCGTGTTCGTGATCGCCGCGGCATTCTTCGTCGGCGGCTGCGGCGACGAGCCGGAAAAGATCGTCAACAAGGGCGGCAACACGCCGTGCAACGAGTTCTCCGCTCAGGATCCGGACAAGCAGCGGATCACCGTGACCAAGTTTCTCGAGCAGGAGCGCAACGGCGACGCCCCGCCCACCCAGGACCGGACCGTGGACGCGGCCATCGCGTCGATCAAGCTGATGTGCGCGGCGCAGGCCAACCCGGACACCCCGATCAACAAGGCCGACCTGACCGGGATCCTGGTCCCGAAGTAGGCGCGGACATGACCACTCGTCACCACCGGAACATCGTGGAACTCCTTGTTCTGCAACATAATCGGATGCGCGAACTACTCGACGACCTGCAATCCACCGCGGGCCCGGAGCGCAGGGAGTCGTTCGAGGAGTTCGCGCGCTGGCTCGCCGTGCACGAGGCCACCGAGGCGGAGCTGATCCAGGCTGATTTTGCGCAGGAGCCCGCGGCTACGTGGTGAGCAGCTCCGCCACCCGGTCCACCGGCAGCGCCGGTGAGCGATGGCCGTTGCGGCCGATCATCGTCTCACCGGCGAACAGCGCGTTGACCACCGCTTCCTCCACCACCTGAACGACCGCGTCGTAGAACGGGTTGAGCTGACCCCACGGTATGAAAGTCAGTTGCTCGTAAGGGGTTTCACCGTTGGGGAAGTAGCTGGTGAGCGCGCCCTCGTTGGCCGTGGAGAAGGCGAGGAAGATATCGCCGGAGAAGTGCGAGCCGCTGGTGCCGGTGCGGGCCAGGCCCAGCGGCACCCGGCGGGTCATGGCGGTCAATTGCCCGGGCAGCAGCGGCGCGTCGGTCGCGAGGACGACGATGACCGAGCCGGAGCCCGCGGGCGCCGCCCACGCGCCGAGCGGATCGTCCTCGGCGAACTCGGCGCCGAGCGGCACGCCGCGGATCGTGAGCTCTCGGCGGGAGCCGAAATTCGCCTGCACGAAGGCGCCGATCGTATAGCTGTCGCTGCCGTAATCGACTCGGCGCGAGGCGGTTCCGTTGCCACCCTTGAAGCCGTAGCAGTTCATTCCGGTGCCGCCGCCGACGCTGCCCTCGGCGATCCGGCCGCCCGTCGCCGCGTCGATGGCGGCGACCGCGTCGGCGGAGGTGACGTGAGATCCGTTGATGTCGTTGAGATATCCGTCCCAGGTCTCCGCGACGACCGGCAGCGCCCAGTCATCCGGCAGCTCCGGGAACGCGCCGACCAGCCAGTCGATGATCCCGCGATGGCAGGTCCCCACCGCGTGCGTATTGGTGATGAGCACGGGCAGGGCCAGCGAACCGGTCTCGGTGAGCCAGGTGGTCCCGGTCATCTCACCGTTGCCGTTGAGCGAATACCAGCCCGCCGCACAGGGAGTGAACACCCCCTCGCGGCCGCGCGGCAGGATCGCCGTGACACCGGTGCGCACGTCGTTCCCGCGGATAAGCGTCGTATAACCCACTTCGACTCCGGGCACGTCGGTAATCGCGTTCAATTCCGCAGTGACTCCAGGGAATTGCACCCCATACTCCCGTGCACGCACATTCATGGGATGATCTTAGGCAGCAAAACGACCGCGCGCTCGGTAACTTTCCGGTTCGGCGGACCGATTTCCGGACAACAACCGGCGGGTTTGCCGAACGGCGCACCGGCTATGCCGGGGTTATGACGTCACTATGGTTGAACGACGCAGAGGTCCCGGCACGTCTGCGCTTAACGCCAGGATCGCGCTTCGACACCGTCGTGATCGGCGGCGGTCTCACCGGTCTGGTGACCGCGTTGCTGCTGGCCGAGAGTGGCGTCGAGGTGGCGGTGGTCGAGGGCAGGCGGGTCGGCGCGGGCACCACCGGCGCCACCACCGGAAAGATCAGTCTGCTGCAAGGAACTCGGGCCCAGCAGATCCGGCGGCGGCACAGCGTCGGCGCGTTGCGCGATTATGTGGCGGCGAATCGCGAAGGGCAGCAATGGTTGCTGCGGTTCTGCGCGCAGCGCGGGGTCGAGGTGCAGCACGCCGCCGCACTCACCTACGCCCAGACGCGAGCCGAAATCGGAAAGGTGCGTGCGGAATTCGACGCGACGCAGGAGGCGGGATTACCCACCGAACTCGTCGACGAGCTGGACGTGCCGTTTCCCGCGTTCGGCGCGGTGCGACTGGCCGACCAGGCGCAGGTCGACCCGATGGCCGTGCTGGCCGCGCTGGCCGTCGAGGTCGAATCGCACGCGGCGCCGATCTACGAGTCGACCATGGTGCGCGGGGTGCGCGGCGGGCTGAACGGCGACCTCACCGTCGAGACCGAGCACGGCGATCTCGGCGCGGGCACCGTCATCTTGGCCACGGGCACACCGATTCTCGATCGCGGCGGGTTCTTCGCCCGGCTCACCGCGCAACGCTCCTACCTGGCCGCCTTCCGGTTGAACGAGCCGATGCCGCGCGAGATGTACCTCAGCGCAGGGCAACCCACCCGCTCGCTGCGCTACGCGCCGACCCCGGAGGGCGATGTGCTGCTCGTCGGCGGCAACGGGCACGTCGTCGGGCGTACCCGCTCGGAACGCAAGCAGGCCGACGAAGTGCTGAACTGGGCGCAAACCTGGTTTCCCACAGCCGAACCCATCCAGGAGTGGTCGGCGCAGGACTACTCGCCGGTCGGTGAACTCCCCTACGCGGGCCCGCTGCTGCCCGGGCAGAACAACATCCTGCTCGGCACCGGATACGCCAAATGGGGCCTGACCAACGGTGTCGCCGCCGCGCTGGCACTGGCCGGACGCGTCACCGGCAAGCCGCCGAGCTGGGCCGGCGCACTGGCCAGTTGGCGGCCGGACGAGCTCAAGGCAGTACCGTCGGCCGCCCGCGCGAACAGCGCGGTCGCGCAACGGCTCACGACCGGATGGCTGCGCATGGCCACCCACACCGCCGCCGAGGTCCCGGCCGAAGGATGCGGCACCGTGCGGCGACATGGCCTGCGCCCCACCGCCACCAGCACGGTGGACGGCACCACCACCGAACTGTCCGCCGTCTGCCCGCACCTCTACGGCATCGTCCGCTGGAACGACGCCGAACGCTCCTGGGACTGCCCGCTGCACGGTTCCCGCTTCGCCGCCGACGGCACCCTGCTCGAGGGCCCGGCCACCGAATCGCTCACCCCGCTCGCGCCGCCGCAGCCGCCCCTGGCATAGCAAGTTCCTGCCTATCCGGGGCCATCCCGGGGCGGGTCCGCGCTGTGCTGGTTAGCGTGAGACGTGTGGTATCGGCGGCGCGCCACCACTGAACGGCGGGGAGATCCGCGCGGGTCACTGCGAGAGTGGCTCCGCGCGGGTCAGTATCTCGTCGACGGTCTGCCGGACGGTGAGATACGAAGTGTCCAGCCACAATCCGATGCGCGGTGTGCTCTGCCACAGATCCGCGTCCAGCTCGGCGACGGTGAACGTGCCGTAAGCGGACTTGCTCCGGCCGGCCTCGCGGGCCGCGACGACCTCGGGCCGCGGCGCGAGCACCACCACATACAGCGGCCGGGCCACGATCTGATCGATGGTGTACTGCAACAACTCACCGAGCACGGTGTCCTGCAGGACGGTCGTAAACCCCTCCGCCGCATAGGCATCGGCGGTGTTGGCGGCCAGCCGATGCCGTAAAGCCAGCTGCCGCAGCGCCTCTTGCGACGGTTCCCGGCTCATCTCCTCCCGCCCGCCGACGACGAACCGCCGGAAGGCGTCCCCGCGCACATGCGCCGACCGCGGCAGCCGCTCGGCCAGCGCCTGCGCCACCGTCGACTTCCCGGCCGCCTGAATGCCGGAGATGAGGTAGACCGAAGCTGTCATGGCGATCATGATTGCACCATGCTGACCAACGCGCGGTTCGAAGCCCGCATCCCCACCCAGGACTTAGCCAGGGCGCGCCGCTGGTATTCCGAGAAACTCGGTCTCGAACCGGTCGAGGAGCGCGCGGGCGGCCTGCGGTACGAGAGCGCGACGGGTGTCTTCTGCCTGTTCGCCTCGGCGGGCGCGGCCGACGGTTCGTTCACCCAGATGGGCTTCTACGTCGACGATATCGAGGCCGCGGTCACCGGTCTGCGCGCCCGCGGCGTGGTCTTCGAAGAATACGACGGCACCGTCAACGGCATCATGGACATCGAAGGCAACTACCCCAGCAAGGGCCGCGGCGAGCGAGCCGCCTGGTTCCGAGACAGCGAGGGCAACATGCTCGGCCTCGCCGAAGTCGTCCGCTGGAACGAGCCGTGAAGGAGACATACGTGCCGGTCGATCCGATTCCCGCCGGGCAGCACAGCCTCACCGCGTACCTGGCCGTCGCGGACGCGCGCGCCGCGATCCAGTTCTACAAAGACGCGTTCGAGGCCGTCGAGATCTATGTCGGGCAGTCGCCGGGCGGCCGGATCGACCACGCGGAGCTGAGGATCGGCGACTCGTCGCTGGTTCTCACCGAACCTTCCGCAGGCAATCCGCTCGCGCTCCAGACCGGTACGTCCGTCGGTCTCAAGCTCTACCTCGCCGACGTCGACAAGAGCTTCGCCAGCGCGCTGGAACTCGGTGCCCGTCAGTTCAGCCCGGTCAAGGACCTGTTCTACGGCGACCGCAGCGGAACCCTCGTCGACCCTTTCGGCCACGTCTGGATCATCTGCACCCGCGTCGAAAACCTCACGCTCGAGGAAATCCAGGAGCGCGCCATGCAGTTGTACGCCGGATAGGGATCAGATCATCGCGCGGTGGATGCCCTGGGGTTCGCCGCCGAGCTGGGTCAGGGCCGACGCGTGGAAGATCGAGCCCGGGACGTGGATCGCGTGCGACAGGCCCGCGTGCGCGTCTCGCCAGAAGCGTTGCAGGGGCGTCTTCATCTGCAACGCACCGCCGCCCGAGCGGGCGAAGATCTCGTCGACCGCGCGCACGACCCGCCAGGCGGCGGCGGTCTGCGTGCGCCGGCCGATCGCGCGCAGCTCGAAGCTGATCTCCTCGCCCCGGTCGGCCATGTCCCAGAACCGGTCCACGGTCTCCAGGAGGGCCGCCCGGGACGCCGCGATCTCCGCGGCGGCGTCACCGATCGCATACAGCACGTACGGGTCGTCCTTGATCGGGATGCCGGTAATGGCGACCCGCGATTTCTGCGCCGCGATGTGACAGGCCAACGCGCCCTCGGCGATTCCGATCAGCGACGAGGTGATGCCGAGCGGGAAAATGCACGAGAACGGAAAGTTGTAGAGCGTCTCCGTGCGCCCCGCCTCTTTCGGCGCGGTGCCGTCGAACACCTTCGCCGCATCCAGGGTCCGATACGCGGGCACGAACGCGTCCTCGACGATCAGATCCTTGCTGCCGGTCCCCCGCAACCCGACGACATCCCAACTCTGCGCATCGATCTCGTAATCACTGCGCGGCAACAGAACGTGCATCGTCTGCGGTGGCATCACCCGTTTGCCCTGCTCGTCCCCGAGCGCCGCGCCGATCATCACCCACCGGCAATGATCGGTCCCCGACGAAAACGCCCACCGCCCGCTGAGCAGATATCCGCCGTCGACCGGCCGCGCCACCCCCATCGGCGCGTACGGCGAAGCCATCCAGGTATCCGGATCCTCCCCCCACACCTCGTCCTGCGCCTTCGGATCGAAAAACGCCAACTCCCACGGATGCACCCCCACGATCCCGGTCACCCACCCCGCGGCCCCGTCCATCGCGCCGATCGCCATCGTCGTCTCCGCGAATTCTCGCGGATGCACCTCGAGCCCTCCGTGCGTCTTCGGTTGCAACATCCGAATCGCACCGGATTCCCGCAGGCGCCCGGCCGCGGTGTCGGACAGACGCATCAGTTTGTCCCCCACCACCCCCTCCGCCCGAATCTCCTCCGCGTACTGCTCGATCCGCCCCAAAACCCGCGCCATGCCAATCCCCGTCCGTACGGCCATACTGTCAAACTAGAACACGTTACAGTCGGGCGTGATCGAAACGAACCGAATAGGGCCGTAGCGTGCCGGACAGGCAGGGACGACGTACCGGCCCGAGGTGGTTACGATCGAGCCGGCGTCGGGAGGCCGGCCTTCGGCAACGCCGTTGTCCGAATCTGATCAGGAGACCAGTTGACGATCTTCCGCAGTGTGGTCGGTGTGCAGTTGTTGATGAGCCGGGGCGAGCAGGTGTTGCTGGCGCGGCGGCGGAACACCGAGTTCGGGGACGGGGAGTGGAATGCGCCCGGTGGGCGGCTCGACGCCGGGGAGGACGTGCTCACCGCGGTGATCCGGGAGGCGGACGAGGAGATCGGGGTGCAGGTGGATCGGGACCACGTGCGGATGGTGGCCTCGATGCACATCCAGTCGCCGCCGGGGCAGGCGCTGATCGTGTTCGTCTTCCACACCGACACCTGGTCGGGCGAGCCGCGGAATCTCGAGCCCGACCGGTGTTCGGAGCTGCGCTGGTTCGGCTATGACGACATCCCGGACGAAACGATCCTGAGCACCCGCGCCGGCCTCGATATGTTCCGGCGCAAGCAGCACTTCGGACTGTTCGGCTGGCCCGAGCACGCGACGCTCGGCGCACACAACTGGTAGCTCAGAGCAGGGTGCCGCCACTGGCGTCGATATAGGAGCCGGTGATCCAGCGGGAGTCCGCCGAGGCGATGAAGGCCACGACGTCGGCGATGTCGGCGACCTCGCCCACCCGATTGAAGGCCGACCACGCGGCCATCTCGGCGACGGTATCGGGATCGTCGAAGACCGGGTCGCCGTTGTTGGTCACGCCGGGGGCGACGGTGTTGATAGTGATGCCGCGGGGCGCGATATGCAGGGCCAGCTGGAGGGTGATCTGCTCCATGGCGCCCTTGCTCATCGCGTAGCAGATCTGCGCGGGCAGCGAGGTTCTGGTCATGCCCGAGGAGATGTTGATGACCCGGCCACCGGCGGGCATGCAGTTCAGGGCGCGCAAGGTCAGATAGAACGGGGCCTTCGCGTTCACCGCCATGTGCCGGTCGAACATCTCCGGCGTGACGTCCTCGGGCTGCGTGCCGGTGAAGCCCGCGTGCGCGGCGTTGTTGACCAGGATGTCCAGCGTCGCGGCGCCGGTGCGGGTGAGCAACTCCGGCTCCAGCTGAGCGAACAGGGACGAGACCGCTTCCGGCGCACCGAGTTCGGCGTGCACCAGGAAGGCATCCCCGCCGGCCGCCTCGATCTGCCGAACGGTTTCCTTACCCGCCTGCTCGTTGCTCGAGTAGTGCACCGCGACCAGCGCCCCCTCCCCCGCCAGGCGGCAGGCGATACCCCGGCCGATGCCCCGGCTGGATCCGGTGACCAGGGCGACTTTGCCCCGCAGCTTGCCCATGACTTCCCCTCACATCTACGACATTCTGTAGTAGATCGTAGTGAGAGCCGCGCGAAAAGGACAATCCCGGCGGCCGGTGCCGAACGCCACAGTCGAATCCCGTTGCGGGAACGACAATCATCTGATCATCAGGCGCGCGCCGTCCGCAGGGTCAGATAGCTCGGCCGATGCGGGTCCAGCACGATGGCCTGCCCGGTGATCGCGCGCTGCTTCCACGGCGGGATCAGATGCCGCGGAAAGCTGGTGCGGCTCACCGCGATCCGCAATCGGTGACCAGCGGGCAGCACGGCCTCGGTGGGGTTGATCTCGATGTCGATCGCAAAGGGCTCGCCGGGGACCACCGGCAGCACGGATTCGGCGGTCAGGCTGTGCAGCGGAAACACCAGCTCGCCGTCGACGTACTCGCTGCCCGCGGTGTCGATCGCCCGCAGGCTGGACAGCAACGCCCCGCGCGTGATCGGCACCGAGGCGCCGCCGGGCTCCACGTCGCACACCGTCACCGACCAGAACGCGTCCGTCCCTTCGGCTTCCACGTTCAGATGCAGGTTCATCGCCCCGGACAGCACGGTGTCCGCGGCCAGCGGCTCGCTGGTGAACGTGACCGCCCCCGCCTCGGCATGCCGGTCATCGGTCCCGAACCGACGCCCGAAGAGCAGCGCCACCCCCATGCTCATGATCCCGGTGTTGTTCGACGCCATCCGCATTCGCCCGGTAGGCAACGGCAGCCGCGACTCGATCTCGGTCGCCTCGGCCGAGAGTCCCGCGTCGGTCCCGGCATGCGTTGCCGTGCCGGTGATCTCGGAATTCAGGTAGAGCCGTTGCAGACTCGCCGACGGATCCGGGAACTCGCTGTGCCGCAACCACTGCCCGTCGCCCTGCCGGCGCACGGTGATCGGACCGTAGCGATCGATGCCGTTGTCGATCCCCTTGGCCCACCGATCGAACCACGCGCATTGCAACTCGTCGAGCGCCTGCGGACTGTCCGGCGCACCGAGACCGGAGCCGACGGTCAGGTGGTAGGAATCGTCGACGAAGACCTGTTTCTCGCCAGCGGACAACGGGATTCGATCGAACATCCGGAAGTTGGACCGGTTGTAGACATCGTGCCATCCGCCATGAATCCAGGTCGGCGCCGAGATATCCTCGAAGCGAGCCAGTTTGCTCGCCCACATCGGATTGAGAAAGCTGTCGGGATGATTCTCGGTGAGCCCGATATCGATCGCGTGCCGCACCCACCCGGCCGGGTCGGCGATCCGATCCCGCAGGAACTGCTTGGTGATACCGGCGCGCACCAAGCCAGGCACCGACGGTAGCCATTTCGACCCGGTGACGGCGAGAATCCACAGCATCATCCCCGGCGTCGGCACGCCGCCGGTCAGTCCGAGTTCGCGCATCGGATCCTCGCCCGCCTCGATGGCGAACACGGCCCGCAGGCCCTCCGGTCGCAGCCCCGCGGTGATCAGCGCGGAAATCGCGCCGTAGGACACCCCGGTCACCACGAATTCCCCGTTGCACCACGGCTGTTCACGCACCCACGCGATGGCCTCCAGATAGTCCTGCTGCTCCCGCGGCTGGAAGAAGTCCCAGCTGCCGGTGGACGTTCCGGTGCCCCGCACATCGATCATCAACCCCACGTAGCCACGGTGCACCGCAGTCCGGTTGATCACGAACGGCTCCAGAATCCCACCGGCCGGCGTGTGCAGCACGTCCCGCGCGGTGAACCGCCGCCGGTCCGAGGACCCGACCCGCTCGCCGAGCGCCCGCAGCGCGGTGTTCCAGCGCATGCTGTGCCGGTTGATCATCTTGTTGTACGGGGTGAAATTGATGATGGCGGGCAACGGTTCCCGCGCCGGACCGCCCCCGTCGCCGGGGCGCAGGATATCGGCGGTGAGCACCGCTCCGTCCGACATCTCGATGGGAACGCTGGTGGCGCCGAACAACTTCGGATACCGGGCGGGCCCGATGTCGAATCGGTGATTCGGCGGCAGCGTCGTGGCGGTGGTCAGCGGCTGAGCCATGATGGAGTCCTCCGGGTCGGCGGTGCGCCGCCACCGCTCCGGCCCACCCTCGCCGGCGGTCGAGCGGCGCTGTAGCGATCATACTGTCCCAGACGGGAAACTACTGCCGCTCAAGCGGGTTAATCGAGGGTGAAAACGATGGTGGTCCAGCCGCCGAGGTGGATGCGATCGCCGCTGCGCAGCGGGACCGGCACCTTCGCCGGGATCAGCTCGTCGCTGCCGTTGACGCTGGTGCCGTTGGTGGAGCCGAGATCGGTGACGGTGAGCGAGTCGCCGTCGAGGTGGATGGTCGCGTGCATCCGGGACACCCCCACGTCCGCCGGTGCGATACCGAGATCGATATCGGGCGTCAGCCCCTGCGACACACTGCGCTTCCCGATCAGAATATCGCTGCCTTGCAGCGCGATTCGCCGCTCAGGATAGAACGCGGGAAATCCGACCTGGTCGGCATCGGGCCCCTTGCGGGCGATCACCCGGTCATAGAATTCGCGATCCGCGGTAATCGTGGCCACCCAGGTGACCGCCGTGCCGGTCTGCGCGGGCAGCGGATCAGGCACCGCCACCGGACTCGGCAACGCCGAATCATGCCCGCACACTTCACAAAACCGCCCGCCGCTGGGTGCACCGCAGGACGGGCACAGCGCCACCGGTTCCGCGACGGCCGCCGGCGCCTGCTCCCCGATCGGCGCGCCGCACACATCGCAATAGTCGGTCGCGTTCGACTCGTGCCCGTCCGGGCAGGTAACACCCATTACCCCTCCTTCCGCACCCTGGCCGTTTTGGTCGAGCGCGCGTCCAGGGCCATCTCGTCGGCCGCCGCCACGCTGGCCCGCAACCGCACCGTTCCGCTGCGCTCGTCGACCTCGACCACGCCGCGCAGCAGCTTGGCCGTGCTCTCGTTCCCCGATTCCGCCGCCAGTTCCACCGCCCGCCGCAGCTTGGCCGTCGCGGTGTCGGTATCGCCGCTCTTGCGCGCGGCCAATCCCTCCTGCACCACCTGCGCCAACTCCGCCTGGCCGGTGTAATGCGCTACCCGCCTGCTGATTCGGGCCGACAGCTCGGTATCGGTGGTCCACACGGCCTTGACCAGGCCCTGTCCGAGCACCTGGTCCCCGCTCACCACGCTGACCCGCGCGGCGAGCTTCTCCCGCCCCGGCGCGGCCGGTTCCACCTCGACCTGCACGTGGTAGTCGCGGTCCTCCGCGCCCCACGCACCGAGCGGGTACTCCCCCACCTGCGCCGCGGTGTCCACCCGCCGCGCGGTGAGATCCTCGATGGCCGGGGCGACCTGCTTGACGAACCGGACCTTGGCCCCGGCCGGAGTCCAGACCCGCAGCGTCAGTTCCGGAATCGCCTTAGCCATCGAGCCCTGCATCATCGCCGCGAAGTCCTCGGCCAGCTTCGCCGGGTCGGCGACGATGTCGACGGTGCCGTGCAGCGCGGACGCGATGGTGCGCAATTCGTCCACCCGCCAATCGGTTCCGACGCCGCGGCAGTCACAGGTGAACACGCCCTCGGACTGCTTGATCTCCGCGGCGAGCGCGGCGGGCTCCTCGTGTTCGTTCTTGCCGTCGGTGAGCAGAATGGCGTGCACCATGGCGCCGGGATGCTTCTTGGCCAGCTGCCTGGTCAACCCGAGCCAGGTGCCCATCGCGGTGCCGCCGCCGGGCGTCAGTTTGTCGAGCGCGCGCCGGGCGGCCGCGCGCGCCTCCCGATTCACCGCCATGGACGGCACATTCGACGGAAACGCCAGCCGCGCCATCGCGGTGCCCTCGATGATCGCGAACTTGGTGCCGTCGGGCATCACGTCCAGCGCGGCCAGTGCGGCCTGGCGGGCGCCGGGAAACTTGCGGCCGGTGGCCATGGAACCGGAGCAGTCCAGGATGAGGATTTCCAGCCGTTCCTGCGGGGCGGTGGCCACCACCAGATCGGCCGCGGTCTCGACGGTCACCACCGCGTCGACCGTGCCGACGCCGTCGGCCAGATACTCGTTCTGATCGATGGCTACCGAAATGCCATTGTCTGCAATCGAACTCACTGAACTTCTCCCGGCTGTGCGATCCATGGAACGGGGACGAGCGCGACGGTGATGTTGTCGCTGCCGCCACAGCGCAGCGCGAATTCGACCAGTTCACGCGCGGCTACGGCGGGGGCGGTCGCGGTGGCCACCTCGGCGAGCGCGGTCGCGTCGGACAGGTAGTTCCACAGCCCGTCGCTACACAGCAGCAGCACGCCGGGTCCGGTGGTGCGCAGCGTGCGAACGCAGCTGTCGGACCACGGTTTCACCGGTCCGTCCGCGCCGAGCCAGCGGATCAGGGTGTGCGCCCGCGGGTCGTTCATCGCGGCGTGCTCGTCCATCGCGCCGGCGTCGACCAAGGCCTGTGCCCAGGAGTCGTCCACGGTCAGCCGCTGCGACGGCGGGTTGGCCGGCTCGTCGGGTGCGTCGGCGTGCAGCCAATAGGCCCTGCTGTCACCGACATTCGCGACGGTGATCTCGGTGCCGTGCTCGTCGGCCCGCACGACCGCCGACACATAGGTGCACGACGGCGCGTGCCCGTCTGCCACCGCGATATCCCGCACCGCCTGCGCCGCCGCCGCGAGGCCGGCCATCGCCGCCTCCGCCGCGGGCAGTCCGTCCAGCAGCGCGGTGCGGCAGGCGTCGACACCGGTCTTGGCCGCGGTACCGGAGGCCACCTGAGGATCCTCGGAGGACGAAACACCGTCCGCGACAACGATCACCACCGCGTCCGGCCTGCCGCCCGCACCGTCCAGCACCGCGGCGGCGACCGCGTCCTCGTTGCGCGCGTGCGAGATCCCGCGATCGGTGACCACCGCGACCGCGCCGAGGTCGGCGTCGAATCGGTCCGGCGCCCCGCGCAATTGCCCGCAGCCCGAGCAGTATCCGTCGGCGTCGTAGTCCAGTCCCCCGCAGGCCTCACAGGCGGTGGGCGGGCCGGGTTCGTGGTTCGGCAACGCGATTCGCCGGCCGCCCAGCTCCTGTCCGCAGTTCTCGCAGAAGCGATCCTGCGGATGCACCTCGGCGCGGCACCCCGGACAGCTCAGCTCGACCCCGGTGCTCATAACCGGGTCCTGGGCCGGACGGTGTTGGCCTGCTCTACCAATGCGAATCGCTCCCACATGTCGTCGGTTTCCCGGGCCAGATCTCGATAACAACGCTCCAATCCGGTGCGCACCCCGTCCTGATCCAGCTTCGCGCCGAGCAACGGATCGAGCGAGTTGGCCGCGTGCCCTGCCTGTAGCCAGTCCAGCGCGGCGGTCAGTACGCGCAAACGCACCTGCGCGCCACGGCGTTTGGAGTCCAAGCGCAGCCGGGCCGCCCGCTCGCCCGCGTCGCGCACGATCAGTTCGTTGAGTTCGGCGGGCGCGCGCCCGTTCAATTTGGTCTCGATCGCCGCGATTCTCGCCTCGGTGAACAGCGCGGAGCCGGCGTCGACCTGATCGAGCACCCCGATCGCGCCGTCGCGATCACCGGCCGCCGAGCGCAGCCTGGCCAACCCGAACACCGCACTGAGGTACGTGCGATCGGTACGCCAGACCGTCGCGTAATAGCCTGCTGCCCTGCGCTTTTGCTGCGCGGCATCGAATCCGCCCGCATCCGGGTCCGCGGCGCCGGACAGCTCCGCGACCGCGGCCAGCGCGAGTTTCGGCGCACCCTCGCCGGGCAACGCGGCATACACCGCGTCGAATTCGGCGGTCGCCGCCGCGAAATCACCGGCGAGCAAACGGCTTTCGCCGCGATACCAGGCGAGCCGCCAATCTCCGGGCAGCGTCTCGGCGACCCCGGCCAACCGGCGATCGGCCTCCGCCGGATCGCCGGCTTCCAGCGCGGCCCGGATGAGCCGCAGCGGAATCTCGGTCGACGCGCCGCGCCCGGTGACCACCGAACGCAGCCCGGCCTCGAACGCCTGCTCCAACTCCGCCGGGGTGGTGCCGCTCGTGGTGGCGAGCAGCGCCGCCGCGCTGTCGGTCGGATCGACCAGCGGAACCGGCAGAGCGGCAACGATATTCGCCGCGTCCACCGGGCCGTCCACGCCGAATACCGCACGCGGCGGCCCGAAGTAGGTCGACATCCCCGGCCGCGGCACCCCGTCCTCGGTGGACAGGACCTCGCGCAGCACCCCGGTCAGCTGATCGGTCATCTCCTCCATCGAGGCGAACCGCACGTCCGGGTCGTCGTCGGTGGCGCGCAACAGGAATCGGTAGAGCGAGTCGTAGGTGACCAGCAGCGGTTCGGTGTCCGGTCCCGGCAGTTCGGCGAAATGCCCGCCCCGCTGCGGCACGTCCATCAGTAACACGGCCAGGGTGCGCCCGACCGTGTAGACCTCGGTGGCGATGGTCGGCCCGGTCTCGGCGATCTCCGGCGCCTGATAGCCGATCGTGCCGTAGATCGGGCTGTCCTGATCGTCCATCGCGATCACCGCACCGAGATCGATGAGCTTGAGCTGCTCGTCGGTCTGCATCACGTTGTCGGGCTTGAAATCGCAGTAGGCCAGGCCGAGCGAATGCAGGTAGCCGAGCGCGGGCAGCATCTCCAGCACATAGGCGATGGCCTGGGCCGGCGGCAGGAACCCGCCGCCGGAATCACGGTGGGCGCGCAAGATCTGCTTGAGCGAGGTGCCGCCGACGTACTCCATCACGATGTAGCCGACCGCGACCCCGTCCGACCCGGCGTGCTCGACGAAGTTGTGGATCTTGACGATGCTCGGGTGCTCCACCTCGGCAAGGAAGCGCTTCTCCGCCACCGCGGCCAGCATCGCGTCCGCGTCACCCGAGTTGAGCAGGCCCTTCAGCACCACCCAGCGGTCGCTGACGTTGCGGTCGATGGCCAGGTAGATCCAGCCGAGCCCGCCGTGCGCGAGGCAGCCCGCGACCTCGTACTGCCCGGCGACCAGATCGCCCTTGACCAGCTTGGGGGCGAAGGAGAACTTGGTGCCGCAGTTGGCGCAGAACCCCTCGCTGCGGCCGGGCTTTCCGTCCCGGCCCCGCCCGACCGGCTTCTCGCACTTGCCGCAGAACCGCTTGTTCTCCGGCACCTGCGGGTCGGTCATGATCGCGCTGGCCGGATCGACGCGCGGGACCCGGGGCACCTCGACCATGCCCGCGCCTAGGCGTCCGCGCCTGCTCGACCTGGACGAGGATCGGCCGGTGCGCACCGACCGTGAGCTACTCCGGGTGCTGCGGGTGCTGCCCGAGGTCGTCGCGACCGGTTCCGGCGCGGGCGCGGTGCCGCACACCTCGCAGTAGCCGTCGATAATCGTTCCGCCGCAACCGGGTTCGGCGCACTGCCGGTGCGCGGACGCCGCGGTCGTCGCCTCGGTGGTCGCCGCGGCGGTTTCGGCCGTCGCCGCGGCGCCGGGTGCCTTCGCCGCGGGAGCGTGGGGCGTGGTCGACTGAACCGTCGTCGCCTCGGCCGGCGCGGTGCCGCACACCGCGCAGTAACCGTCCTCGATCGTGCCCGCGCAGCCGGGTTCGGTGCATGTCCTCACGGTCGCCTCCCCGATTTCTCCGCGATGAGTTGCTGGTAGTCGGCGACGGCACGGGTGACCGCCGCCAGATCGCACGGCGTGCGCCCGAGCAGCCCCGCGGCGATCTGGTGGGCGGCGAGCAGATCCCGGTCCTCCCCGACGCCGAGCCGCGCGGCCTTGGCCTGGTAGGCGGCCAGCCTGCCGCGCAGTTCACCGCGCCGGTCCAGCAGGCCCTGAGCCAGGTTCTCGGCGGCGGCCGCGGCCGACATCGCGGTGTCGATGCGGCGGCCGAGTTCCAGGAAGGCCGCTGCCGCACCGGGATCGGCCGGGATGGCGTCCAGCTGCGCGCGATAGAGACCGACGTCATCCGGCAGGACCGGTAGTGGACCCGACACGATGGTCTGTTCGACCCGCACCCGAGCCCGCCTGGCCCGCTCCCTTGTCTCTTGCAGCGCGTCCAGGCGTTTGTGTGCATTCCCTACCGCGGCGGGCCAATTCGCGGCTACCGCGGCGAGTTCGGCGATTACGGCCGCCTCGCGGCGCACGGCACCGGACAGTTCGGCGAGGCGGGCGTCGATCTCGGCGGTGGTCAGGGCGAGCGGATCGGTGGCCGAGCGGCGCAGCAGTTCGGCGATGCCGTCGCTGATCGCGCGCAGCTCCGGCGTCGCGGCCCCGGCCTTGTCCAGGGTGTCCTGCAGCGGCGCGAGTCCCGACATCACGCGGGTGTTCACCTTGTCCACCGCGTCCAGGAATTCGGCGATCACCGGGAAGGTCGCCCGCATGCGGTCCAGCGTATCGGCGAGGCCGACGAACAGCACGTGTTCGCTGGGACCGGTCAGCGAACGCTCGGCCAGCGGGATCGGGGTGCGCGACACCTCGTGCGGCCGGCCGCGCAGCAGCTCGGTCAGTTCCGCGCGCTGGCCGTCGTCGAGCCGGCCGCGGGTGCCGCGCACGGCGCTCGCCGAATCCAGGATGGCGCGCATCCGGCCGAAGTCCTCCCACATCAGCGCGAGCGCGTCCCGGACCGGCAGCCAGCGCGCCTCGGTCACCCCGGACGGCGGGAAGCGGCGCACCAGTTCGAGCCCGGGATGTTTGTCGAGTTCCAGCAGGGTAGCCACGATCGAATCGGCTTCGCGTGCGCGACTGGCCAATTCGCGGTCGATCTCGGGGAGCGTGAGTGGTTGCATGCTGATCGAACTCATCCCACGTACCGGGGTTCGGGCGGATCCTGCGCCTGCCCGAGGACACCGAGCTGGGCCGCGGAGATCCGCTTCCAGGTGCCGTCGGCGCGCATCCGCTCGAGTACGCCGTTGACGAAACGGACCAGATCGTCGCTGCCCTTGGGCATGCCGACCGCGTACGCGCCGGTGCCGACGGGCTGGCCGACCACCTCGAAGTTGTGGTCCTGGGCGACCAGGCCGAACAGGATCGGGTCGTCCCCGCTGATCGCGTCCACCTGCCCCTGTTGCAGCGCGACCAGGCAGTCGGTCCAGGTGGTCACGCCGATGACGGTGGGCCGGTTGGGCAGCGCGAACAGCGGCGCCGGGGCGGTGGTGCCGCGGGCCACGCAGACCCGTTTGCCGCCCAGGTCCGCGCCGGATCGGATGCCGGATTCGCGCGGCGCCAGGATGCGTTGCGCCGCACGGTAATACACGGCGGAGAAGTCGACCTCCCGGCGCCGCTCGCAGGTCGCGGAGAAGGTGCGCACGATCATGTCGACCTTCTTGTCCCGCAACGCGGGGATGCGTTCGGCGGCGGTCACCGAGCGCAACTCGATCTTGTCCGGGTCGCCGAACAGCGCGCGGGCGATCTCGTGTGCGATATCGATATCGAAGCCCTGGAGCCGGCCGCTGCCCGGGTCGCGGAAGCCGAACAGGTAGGTGTTCTGGTCGACGCCGACCCGCAGCCGCCCGCGCGCCACGATCGCCGCCATCGATGAACCGGCGGGCATCGCACCGGCACTCGGCAGCGGGCCGGGTCGCAGCGTGGCCTCGGTGTCGCAGGTTCCGCTCGTTTCCGCCTGCGGGGGCGTGGTGATTTCCGCCGCGCCCGCGGGTTGCGGATTCACCGCGTCGAGGGTGTGGGTCGCGGGCAGCTCGCCGGACCCGCACCCCGTCAGCAGAACCGCCGCGCCGACCAGCAGCGTGGCGAACAGCACGCGTGTACTCACAGGAACTCCTTCAGCCGCGGCCACACGCCGGTCACCACGGCGGCCGCGGCCAGCACCAGCAGCGCCAGCGTGCCGAACGGACTCAGGATCAGCGCGTTGCCCGCGGTCTCCAGCCCGCCGCGCAGATCGCGGCGGGCTTGGGCGAGGTTGTCGTTCAGCGAACGGTCCAGCGCCGCGAACTGGGTGGCCGACGAATCCGGCGCCGTGCCGATCGCCTGCGCGAGCGCGGCCGGATAGTTCGCCGACTGGTAGGCCTCGATCTGGGCCTGGTGTCCGGCCGACCACTTCGTGAGCTGCTGTACCGCAACCGAATCCGGGCCGACCACCGCGCCGAGCTGGCCGCGCAGGTCGGTGACGTGCCGGTTGTAGGAGTCCTCACCGGCCGCGATATCGCCGCGGGTGATCAGCTGCAATGTCTCGTCGGTGCGCGCCTGCTGCGCCGAGATCCGCGCCTTCGCCAGGGTTTCGAAGCGAGTGATCGCCCCGGACGGACCGGTGTCCAGGGAATTCGCGGCCAGGCCCGTCGCCGCGATCACCCACAGCAGCGCCAGCGCCGCCGCGCCCGCCGCGGCCAGCACGCCGAGGTTGGCCAGACGGTTGGTGCGCCGCAACAGAATCCATGACCCTACCGCGCAGGTGAGCAGCACCAGGATGATCAGTGTGAGGGTCGGCAGCGGCATTGCCGCGATGGCCCGCTGGTCGTCGCGGACCGCGGCGAACCGGTCGGTGGTGAGTCGTTCGGCGTTGGGCAGCAACGACTTCTGCATCACCTCCGAGGCCGCGCTCAGGTAGGACGAGCCCACCGGGTAGCCCTGCCGGTTGTTCGCCCGCGCGGTTTCCACCAGCCCGGTGTAGGCGGGCAGGTCGGCGGCGATCCTGGCCACGATCTGCCGGGTCTGCTCGTCGGCGGCGCCCGCGGTGGCGTCCGCGAGCGCGACGGCGGCATCGGCCAGCGACTGCTGATACTGCTGGCGCACCGCGGGCGCCTCGCCGCCGACGGCCAGGAAGGCGGTCGCCGCCGCGGCGTCCGCGGCCGAGAGCGCGACGTACAACCGTTGTGCCGCGAACGCGAGCGGCTCGGTGTGGCGCAGCGCGGCATCGCGGCGCGCGCTCTTGCCGCTCATCTGGTTCGCGCCGGTGAAACCGGCGAGCAGGCCCAGCACGACGGAAACGACGACAACGACGGCGATCACCCCCGGCGTCGTTCCGGCGAAGCGTCGCAACCACAGGGTCCCGTTGCGGATGCGAGGTCCCACACCGTCCTCCTAACATCTCCCCGGCCGGTGTATTCGATCGCGATAGTACGGGAGGAGGAAACGGTGTGCCGACCGATTGCCCGGGTAGTGGACAATCACGATTTCAGACGTCGGCGCGAACCAGCTTGGGCGCGGTGCTGATTCGGGCGACGAGCAGGGCGGCGAAGCACAGCCCGGTGATGGTCAGCCAGCCGAGCTGAGCAGGCGGCCGGAAGGCGGCGGCCGAGGTGAGGGCGCCGGGATGGCTGGCGATCAGCGATCCGATGACCGCGACGCCGAGCGACTGACCGATCTGCCGGGACGTGGTTGCCAGGCTGGCCGCGACCCCGGCCTGAGCGGCGGGCAGCCCGGCCACCGCGGTCGCGGTGATCGGTGTGTAGATCAAGCCGATGCCCGCGCCGAACAGCGCGTAACCGATGAGCAGCAGCAGGTTTCCGCCGCCGTCGAAGGTCGCGGTCAAGACCGCCGCCGCGACGGTCGCCAGCACCGCTCCGGCGCTCAGCGCGCTGCGGGCGCCGCGGCGCGCGACGATCCGGCCGGACATCGGCCCGAACACGAACATGGCCACCGCCATCGGCACCAGCGCCAGCCCCGCCGCGAGGGGCGAGTCGTGCCGGATCTCCTGGAGATAGAAGGTGTTCAGGAACAGGAACCCGCCCAGCGCCGCGAACGCCAGGATGGCGATCACGAACGCGCCGGTGAACGGGGCCGACCGGAACACCCGCAGATCGATCAGCGGATGCGGATGCCGCGGCGCGTACCGCAGCAGCACGCCGAGGCAGGCCGCCGACCCGGCGAAGCAGCCCACCGTCACCGGCGCGAGCCAACCGCGGTGCGGCCCTTCGATGATCGCGAACACCAGCAGCCCGAGCACACCGATCACCAGCAGTTGCCCCAGCGGATCGAGCGCGCGCGGCCGCTCGGATCTCGACTGCGGGACGACCAGGAAGGTGAGTGCCAGCGCGACCGCCGCGATCGGCACGTTGATCAAGAACACCGCTTCCCAGCCGATCGCGTGGACCAGGAATCCGCCGATCACCGGGCCGGCCGCCATGCCGATCCCGATCGACCCGCTCCAGATTCCGATCGCCCGGACCCGCTGCCCCGGCTCGGTGAACACCGCCGAAATGATCGCCATCGCAACCGGAGTCAGCATCGAACCGCCGACCGCCTGCACCACCCGGAACCCGATGAGCCAGCCGATCGAGGGCGCGAGACTACAGGCCAGCGAACTCATGGCGAATATGGCAAGACCGAGCTGGAAGACGGTCCGCCTGCCGATCCGATCGGCCAGCGAGCCGGACAGCGTCAGCAGGCAGGCCAGGGTCAGCGTGTAGGCCGCGACCACCCATTGCGCACCGGCCACCGAGCCGTCGAGATCACGACCGATCGCGGGTAGCGCGACGTTGACCGCGGTGGTGTCCACGTTCGCCATCACCACGGCGGCGCAGCAGACCGCCAGCACCGTGGCCTGCCGCATCGTCTTGGGAACACTCGGCGCAACCGGGGCGCTGATCGACATGGCAGCATACTTGCAGCATCCGGCCCGTCTGCCACTGCCAACACACCGTGCGGTCCGCTTCGTTCCACTTGGAACTCCACGTGCACGGGGCTAGTGGACGCCTGCGGCGACGGGCGCGAGCGCGCGACCCCCGTGCAGCCGGAACTCCTGCGGCGGACAGCCTTTCCAGCGGCGGAAGGCCCGGATGAAGGACGCGGCCTCGGCGTAGCCGAGACGGGCGGCGACCTGCTCGGTGGTCAGATCCGTGTGGGCGAGCAGTTGCTCCGACAGCAACTGCCGGACCTCGTCGAGCAGTCCGCGGAACGACGCGTCCTCTTCGTTGAGTCGCCGCGACAGGGTGCGCGGGCTCATGAACAGCTCATTGGCCACCGCGATCTGGTCGGGAATGACGCCGGGGTCACGGACGAGCAGATCGCGGACCGCGCCCGCGACGCCGGCGCGGGTGCGGTGCCGATCCAGCAGATCGCGGCACAGCTGCGCGCACGCACCGCGCGCCCGTTCATTCGTTGCCGGTATCGGCCGGTCGAGCCGGCGACCGTCGAACGACACCGCGTCGGTATCCGCGCCGAAAATCGTTTCGACGCCGTAGATTTCGCGATAGCCGCCGGGGTCGGCGGGCGGCGGACGGCGGAATTCGATTCGGGCGGGCGGAATTCCGGTGTCGAACAGCTCGCCGCCGATTGCGCCGAGCGCGGCGATGATTCGCTCGGCCAGAAATACGCGCAGGTCCGACGGGCATTCGGAATCGTCGAGCCGCAATCGCAGCACACCGCCGGATTCGGTGGCCAGGAACCGGCCGGAAACGAACGCGCGGTCCAGATAGCGCGCCATTACATCGAGCGCGTCCCGTGCCGTGCGGCTGCTCAGCAGCGCGAGCGCCCAGGGGCCGGACAATGGAATTTCGGCTCTGCGCCCCGCTTCCGCCCCGAGCGCCGCCTCGGCGCCGAAGCGGCCGAGCAGATTACGCACGACAAGTAGTTCCTGCCGGGCCGTGCACTCGATATCGGTGGCCGACAGCCCGGTACCGGACAGGCATTCCGTAATGGACATTCCACGCTCTTCCGCGAGCGCGATCAGCACGCGAACACCCGACGTGCTGCGCAGAAATTCCCGGTCGAACATGTACCCGCATTCCTCATCGAATTCGCCGTACCGGACGGCTTGGCGAAATCTATCAATGCGCGGGCGATCTGTGGTGCGAAACGGCGAACTGCTCACGGAATGCGCGGCAGCATTTCGTCCAGCATGGTCACCGCGCGGAACAATGGCGTGTACACGGTGAACGCGTTTGTGCGCCTGGCCATCTCGGATATGCGGAACCCGCAGGCCGGCCCGGTGACCGCCACCTGCACAGTCACGGTCGACCGAGATTCCGGCCGGCAGATCACCGAGATCGGCGGGATGAATCAGGCGCTGCCGGTCACGAAGTCCGGCGTCTCGGCGTGCGCAGCAGGGTGATGCTCACCGCGAGCAGCCAGAGGATGGTCAGGCCGCCGGTCGACGCCGTGGTGCCCCAGCCGTTGGCCGCGTAGAAGTTCGCCGGATCGTTTCCGCAGAACATGGACGGCACGAAGATCAGATGGATGGCGGCCAGGCCGAAGGCCGTCCACATGGTCCAGCGCGGCAACAGCGCGGTGCCCGCGATCGCACAGCCGAAGGCGATCAGGAACAACGCGATCAGCAGCTTCGACAGTGAGCCGTAGAGGATGTATGTGCCGGTCACGGCGATGGTCGGGTCGATCGGATCGGGCGCGGCGATGGTCGCGCCGACCTCGAGGCAGGTGGCGACGCTGGTGACCGTGAGCCACATCAGGCCCGCGGCCGCGCTGATCGAGCCGATCCACGCGTACGCCGGGCCGCGTTCGTTCAGCAGATGCGGGAGCCCGATCATGAACGCCACCAGCAGGACGTTGCCGATGAGCCCGAACATGCTGCGGGTGAGGATGTTCCAATCCGGCGGCGGGCCCGCGTAGACGAAGTACAGCGGTAGCTCGACGAGCATCAGGAGCGTAGCGACCAGTCCTGCCGTGCCGGTGGTTCGTCGGATGATTGTGCCGTCCATGGCCCCTCGCTTTCGCCGATCGATCTCCGCTCGATACGCGGCGACCGAGCCCTTTTCTCTTTAGTGTATCTCTTATACTATAAGGCGGATGCTAATCTTCCCGCCGTTCGAGCACAAGCGCTGAGGAGGCGAACCGGACGATGGTCGACGACACCCCGCCGAGCGAGCTGGTCCGCCTGTGGCGCCTGCCCACCGGTCCGCGGCTCGGCCGTCCCGCTGGGCTCGATGTCGAGCGGGTCGTGCATACCGCCGTGCAATTGGCAGACCGCGACGGGCTGTCCGGGGCTACCTTGCCGAAGATCGCCGAAACCCTGGGCGTCACACCGATGTCGCTCTATCGCCACATCGGCTCGAAGGAAGAACTGCTCGTCCTCATGGGCGACGCCGGCACCGGCCCTCCCCCGAATTTCCCTGCCCCAGCCGAGGATTGGCGTTCAGCGCTGCGCGAGTGGGCCTTCGCCCTCTGGTCCGTGCACCGGCAGCGCCCCTGGTTGACCCAGCTGCCGATCTCCGGCCCGCCGAGCGGACCCAGCACCATCGGCTGGATGGACGCCGGCCTGCGCGCCCTGCGCCCCACCGGCCTCGACGCGGGCGCGAAGGTCGGCATCGTCATGGTGGTGAGCGGTTACGTCCGCCAAGCCGACCTGCTCGCCCAGCAACTCGAACAAGGCAGGCGCACAACCGGTCTCGACGAAACCGAAACCAACCGCAACTACGCCCGGCACATGGCCCGCCTGGTCGACCCGGAGCTCTTTCCGGACGCGTCCGAAATCTTCCACTCCGGCCTCTTCGAATCCGCACCCCCGCCATCGACCCCGGACCCCAGCCACGACGATTTCGAGTTCGGCCTGGAAATCGTCCTCGACGGAGTGGCGGCGACGATCGCCCGGGTCGACTCGGACGACTAGCCCCCGGGCGAGTCCCGCCGAATGCCGACGAGGACGCACGCAGTAGGTCAGCCAGCGGGGATCAGTTGTCCTTCTATTCGTCCCCGCCGCTTGTGGATACGTCTTCGTCACCGCTACTGGAACGGATGGGTCGAGATCTCGACCGTATCAGGAGTTCTTGACCAAAAGGCCGAGGTGGCGGGCGAAAGCGGGAGCGAGTTCCATCAGCTGGCCGTTGTCGATGGTGGCGCCGCGCAGGGAGTCCAGGCCCTCGGTGATGTCGAGGGCTCGGGCGCCGCGGAGGTCGACCTTGGTGAGTTTCACCCGGTTCAGGATCATGCTCTCCAGGGTCGAGCCGGGGAAGGTGACGTCGGTGAGGGTGGCGTCGCCGAAATCGCAGTCGCGCAGGACACATTCGACGAATGTGACGTCACGCAGGTGGGCGGTGCGGAAGTTGACCGAATCGAACTTGCAGCCCTCGAAGCGCACGCGGCGCAGGCGGGAGCCCGCCAGGTCGACGCCGGACATGGCGCCGGCGATGACCTCGCCGTCCTGCCAGCCGGTGTCGGCGAGCTCGGTGCCGATCCAGCGGACGTTGCGCAGCCAGACGTCGACGAACCTGGTGTGCCGCAGGCTGCCGCGATGGAACGCCAGCGAGGTCAGCGCGGACTCGTTGAAGCGGGCGTTCTGCAGCTCGATGTCGTCGAGTTCGGCGCCGTCGAGGTGCACGCAGTCGTAGTCGCCTTCCGGCTCGAGCTCGCCCTCCCAGGCCGCGAGGTGGCGCGCGTAGGGCAGGTCTTCGAGCTCGCGGGGCATTCCGGTCCTCCTGGTAACGGTTCGTGCGGCGACAGCGGTCGAGTATTCCGGGCGGTACCGACAGGTTCAGCCCGAGGTCTCCCCCGGCAGGCGGGCGGCGCGGGCATGCAGGTAGCGCCGCTGGGGGATGCTCAGGGTGTGTTGCGCGGCAAGCAGATACGCGGCGCGCGCGGCCGCGGTGTCGCCGGTGGTTTCCAGCAGGTGGGCGCGCACGGCGTGCAGACGGTGGTCGTCGGCGAGGCGGCCGTCGGCTTCCAGATCGTCCACGAGTTTCATCGCCGCGTGTGGTCCGCGGGCCATCGATACCGCGACGGCGTGGTTGAGCGCGATCATGGGATTGTCGACCAGGGCGAGTAGGCGCTCGTAGAGCAGCATGATCTGCGGCCAGTCGGTGTCCGGGTAGCTCGGCGCCTCATCGTGCAACGCGGCGATCGCGGCCTGGAGCTGGTACGGGCCGGGGACACCGCGCGGCAGCGACGCGGTGATCAGCGCGATGCCCTCGGCGATGAAGGCGGCGTTCCACCGCCGGCGATCCTGGTCTTCCATCGGGATGAGTTCGCCGCCCGGTCCGGTGCGCGCCTCCCGGCGGGCGTCGGTGAGCAGCAGCAGCGCGAGCAGCCCCGCCACCTCAGTGTCGCCGGGCAGCAACCGGTGCAGCAGGCGGGTGAGCCGGATTGCCTCCGTGGACAATTCGACGCGGTGCAGGCTCGCACCGGAGGTGGCGGCGTACCCCTCGGTGAAGATGAGGTAGAGCACGTGCAGCACCGCGGCGAGGCGGGCGTCGCGCTCGCCAAGGGCCGGCGGAGCGAACGGGACGCCACTGTGTTTGATCGTCTGCTTGGCCCGGCTGATGCGCTTGGTCATGGTCGGTTCGGGGACCAGGAAGGCGCGGGCGATCTCGGCCGTGGTCAGGCCGCCGACCGCGCGCAGGGTGAGCGCGACCTCCGACGGCGGCGACAGCGCCGGGTGGCAGCACAGGAACAGCAGGATCACCGTGTCGTCGGAGTCTGTCGGTTGCCGGTCGGCGGGCGGGGTCAGCCAGTCCTGCGGCAGCACCCATCGGGCGGCGGTCTCCTCGCGCTGTTTGCGGGCCTGCTCGCTGCGCAGCAGATCGGTCAGCCGACGGGACGCGACGGTGATCAGCCAGGCCCGTGGGTTGTCGGGGATGCCCTGGCCGGGCCACTGTGTCGCCGCGGCGAGCAGCGCCTCCTGCACCGCGTCCTCGGCCGTGTCGAAGTGGCCGTAGCGGCGGACCAGCGCGGCGAGGACCTGCGGCGCCGAGACGCGCAGCAGGTCCGCCACTTGATGATTCGGCATCTCAGCCGAACTCGGGCGCCGCCTCGGCGACCGGCCGTACATCGGCATAGGCCGTGTCCGCGACATGTGCGGGCGCCGGGCATTTGCCGAGCTGGGCCGCGATCTCGGTGGCGCGGTCGAAGCTCTCGCATTCGACGATCCAGTAGCCGGCCAGCACCTCCTGGGTCTCCGCGTACGGTCCGTCGGTGACGAACGCGCCGCCCTTGCCGCCGATCCGCCGGGTGTGCACGGGTTCGGCCAGGCCGCGGGTTTCGACCAGTTCGCCGGATTCCTCCAGGCTGTTGTTGAAATCGGTCATGAATTGGACCATGGCCGCGACCTCCTCGGCGGTCCACGCGGGTTTGCCGGTGTCCTTGCCGGACAGGCCGTCGTAGTCCTGCTGCGAGCCGTAGCTCAGGATCATGTATTTCATCGCAACTCCTCCGGGTCGGCGGCACCCTCGGTGGTGCCGCTCATCAGGAACGTCGGCGCTGCCGACCATTCTCGGACATCCGGGAAAAGTTCGATGCGGCGGCGGCTGGGCGCATGACATGCTGGGGCTCATGACGATCGACGGAACGGTTGCCCCCGGTTACGAGGCGGTGCGGGACGCATTTGCCGCGAACTTCGCTGATCAGGGCGATATCGGGGCGGCCGTGTGTGTATATCGGGACGGGCGGCCGGTGGTCGATCTGTGGGGTGGACTCGCCGATCCCGATGCCGGGCGGCCGTGGGAGCGCGACACGCTTGCGCTGGTCTACTCGGCGACCAAAGGGGTGGTCACGGCGGCGGCGCATCTGCTGGTTCAGCGCGGTCTGCTCGACTTGGACGCGCCGGTCGCCCGGTATTGGCCGGAATTCGCGGCCGCGAGCAAGGGTGAGATTCCGGTGCGCTGGTTGCTGACGCATCAGGCGGGACTCGCGGCGATCGACAAGCCGGTGCCGTTGGACGACGCGCTGGCGTGGACGCCGATGGTCGACGCGCTCGCCGCGCAGACGCCGAACTGGACGCCCGGCACCGATCACGGTTATCACGGGCGCACCTTCGGCTGGTTGATCGGCGAGGTGATCCGCCGCAGCACCGGGCGGACGGCCGGGCAGTTCCTGGCCGAGGAGATCGCGGGGCCGTACGGCATCGACTTCTTCATCGGTTTGCCTGCGGCGCAACGGGATCGGGTCAGCCGGTTAGTGTTCGCGCCGAAGCCGGATCTGGATTCGGTGCCGGATGAGCTGATCCCGGAACAGCTGCGGCCGATGGTCGCGGCGATGCGCGATCCGGAGTCGCTGGCGAACCGGGCCTTTCAGATCACCGATCCACCGGACATCGACTTCAACTCGCCCGCGGTGCAGGCCGCGGAGATACCGGCGAGCAACGGTATCGGCACCGCGCGCGGGCTGGCCCGGTTGTATGCGTCGCTGGTCGGCGAGGTCGACGGCAAGCGGCTGCTCACCCCCGCGACCCTCGCCGCCGCCATCCGTGAACAGACCAGCGGCCTCGACCGGGTCATCATGCTGCCGGATCGCTATGCCACCGGATTCATGCTGCCCATCGCCGATCTCACCCTCGGCGGCCCGAATACCTTCGGGCATCCCGGTCGTGGCGGTTCACTCGGCTACGCCGATCCCGAACGCAACCTCGCCTTCGCGTACATCACCAATTACATCGTCGAGGGCGCGGTGGACCTGCGCGCCCGAAACCTGGTGGACGCCTTGGAAACCGCGCTTCGGTAGTCAGCGGAGGGTGCGGATCCAGCGGCGGGTGTCGGCCGGGTCGATGACGTCGTCCAGTTCCAGCAGGGTGGCGGCGGTCAGGGCTTTGCCGGTGGTGTAGGCGAGGGCGACCATGTTGTCGAAGGCCTCCTGTCGTTCGACGGGGTCTTCGATGGCGGCGAGTTCCTTCGCGAAGCCAAGGCGGACAGCGCCTTCCAGGCCCATGCCGCCGATTTCGCCGGTGGGCCAGGCGATGACGAAACGGGGCGCGCGGAAGGAGCCTGCGGCCATGGCCTGGGCGCCGAGGCCGTAGCCCTTGCGCAGGATGACGGTGCCCCAGGGGACCGACAGCGCGGCCGCGTCGATGAAGAGGCGGCTGAACTTCGTTACCGTGGCGTCCTTTTCGGCGTCCGGGCCGACCATGAAACCCGGTGTGTCGCAGAGCGATACGATCGGCAGCCGGTGGACTCCGCACAGGCGCAGGAAGCTGCTGAGCTTGTCCGCGGCGGGCGCATCGATGGCGCCGCCGAGGTGGTGGCAGTTGTTGGCGATGAGGCCGTAGGTGTGTCCCTCGACGCGGATCAGGGCGGTGACGATGCCGACGGCCCAGTCGGGGCGCAGTTCGAGAACGGAATCGACGTCGGCTACGGCTTCGATCGCGGCGTGGATGTCGAAGGCGTGCAGCCGGTTCTCCGGGATCACGTGGCGGGCCAGGCGCGGGTCGGGCGCGGTCCAGTCATCCACTGGGCCTTGGAAATAGGCGAGGTAGCGCTTGGCGATGCGGACAGCCTCGGCCTCGTCGGCGGCGACGATGTGCACGACGCCGTTACGACGCTGGACCTCGATCGGGCCGATGTCCTCGGGAGCGTAGACGCCGAGCCCGCCGCCCTCGATCATGGCGGGGCCACCCATGCCGATGTTCGCGTCGGGCGTCGCGATCACCACGTCGCACATGCCGAGCAGGGCCGCGTTGCCCGCGAAGCAGCGGCCGGACACGATGCCGATCAACGGGACTCGGCCGGACAGCGCGCCCATCGTGTGGAAGGTGGTGAAGTCGAGGCCGGAAATGCCGCCGGTGTCGGTATCGCCGGGACGGCCGCCGCCGCCTTCGGTGAAAAAGATCACCGGAAGCTGCTGGGCGGCAGCCATTTCCAGCATGCGGTCGGTCTTGGCGTGACCGCGGTAACCCTGGGTGCCCGCCATCACGGTGTAGTCGTAGGAGAGCACCACCACCCGGGTGTGATCGGGGCCGAAGCGGTCGGCGTTGACGGTGGCGACGCCGCCGATCAGGCCGTCGGCGGGGGTGTTCGCGATCAGGTCTTCGGGACTGCGGCGGAGCCGCTGAGCGGCGACGGCGAGGGCTCCGTATTCGACGAAGCTGTCGTCGTCGACGAGGTCGGTGATGTTCTCGCGGGCGGTGCGCCGGCCCAGTCGGTGACGTTTGGCGACGGCGGCCGGGCGGGCCTCGTCCAGGCCCACGCGATGGCGGTCCCGCACCTCGGCCAGGTCCGGGCGGACGGCGTCGAGGTCGACGGCCGCGATGTCGGCGACCGTTCCGTCGTGGTCCGCCTCGGTCCAAACCAGCAGGGGCGCATGCGGATCCACCGTTGCGCCGGGTGCCGCGACGTGCCGCCGGACGAGCAGCGATCGTTCGGCGCGCAGTACGTGCTGCATCTTCATGGCCTCCAGGACCGCGACCTCGGCACCGGCCGCGACGACGGTGCCGGGTTCGACGAGACTGACCACGGTGCCGCCCATCGGTGAGCGAAGGGTCTGTTCATCGTCTTGCAGGTCCACGGATTCCGGGACCGCCGCGGCGGCCGGTTCGAGATGCGGTGCGGGCGCGTAATCGATTGCCCGGGTGAGGAGTTCGGGCAGATTCTGTTCGAACCACTCGGTCGAGACCGCGGTCCGGGCGGACAGCTCGTCCACTGCCGCGCGCAGTAGCGCCGCGTTCGTATCGATGCCGACGACCACGGTTTCGGCCAATGCGTCCGAACAGCGGCGCAGTGCGGCGGAATACGATGGAGCGCGGGCGATCACCTTGGCCAGCAGTGAATCGAACTGTGCCCCCTGCCGCATACCGGTGTAGGCGGCGGTATCGACGCGCACGCCGACGCCGGTCGGCGCGGAGAACTGTGCCACGGCACCGGTGCTGGGCAGCACATCGCCACCCGCGGTGACGATTTCGGCATTCACCCGGGCCTGCACGGCATAGCCGCGCGGTGGTCCGGCCGGCAGCTCGAGCTCGGCGAGAGTGCGGCCTCGGGCCAGATCCAGTTGGATCGCTACGAGATCCACGCCCGTCACCTCCTCGGTCACGGTGTGCTCGACCTGGAGACGCGGGTTCACCTCGAGGAACCAGGCCTCGTCACCGCGCACCAGGAATTCGACGGTGATCACGCCGCGGCAACCCACCGATTCCGCCAGGCGCACCGCGTCGTCGTGCAGCCGTTCCCGAAGCGCCGCAACCAGATCGGGCGCCGGCGCCACCTCGATCAGCTTCTGATGCCGCCGCTGCACGCTGCAATCCCGGTCGCCGAGCGCGAGGGCGCGTTCCCCGTCCGCCACCACCTGCACCTCGATATGCCGGGCATCCGCGACCAGCGCTTCCGCGTACACCGTGTCATCCCCGAACCCTGCCAATGCCTCCGCCCGGCACCGCTCATACGCCTCCCCCAGCGATACCGCGTCCCGCACCTCCCGCATCCCACGCCCGCCACCCCCGGCCGCCGCCTTCACCATCACCCCATCCGGGTGCGCGGCAAGCAAATCCGCGATCTCGGCAACCCCCGCACCACTCGACGTAGCCGCCAGCACCCGCACCCCCGCCCGCTCCGCCGCTCCCCGCGCGGCGATCTTGTCCCCGAAGGTCCGCAACACGTCCGGCGCCGGTCCCACGAAGACGAGTTCGGCCGCCGCACAAGCAGCGGCAAGCTCCGCACTCTCACTGAGAAACCCATACCCCGGATGCACCAACGCCCCGGCCCCCGCCTTCCGCGCGGCCCCCACCACGGCCGTGACATCCAGATACGCCGCCGCCCCCACCCCCGAAAGCTGCACCGCGTCATCCGCCAACCGAACATGCAACGCATCCCGCTCCTCAGCGGAAAACACAGCCACCGACCCCCACCCCCGCTCCCGAGCCGCCCGCAAAACCCGAACCGCCACCTCACCCCGATTAACCACCACCACGCGCATCCCGCCAGTCTCCCCCATCCCACCCCCACCGGACCGAGACAAACCACCCAAAACCCTCCACCCCGCCCCGAATCCGCCCGAACCAACCGAGACACAGGCCAACCCGCTTCGCAAAACCCCTCCACCCCGCACCCGCCTGAACCCCCACCCAGGCAAATCCCGAGAGCCCTCCACCACGTCCCGCTCGACCATGCATGCGACACAAAACGGGACCTACCCGAGGCAAATCGCGAGAACCACCTCCACCACGTCCCGTTCGGCACACGAGCTAACACCAGGTGGGACCTCACCGAGGCGAAGCGCAAGAGGACGCCCGACCAAGTCACGAACGGAACGCAGCCAGACACCGAACGGGACCTCACTGAGGCGAAGTGCGAGTAGGGCCTCCGCCAAGTCCCGCTCGCGAAGGTATGCGGCATCGAATGGGACATGACTGGGGCGAATCCCGCGATAGCGCTCGGCCAGACCACGCTCGCGGAGACGTGCAGGATCGAATGGGACCTCACCGAGGCGAAACGCGAGAGGACCCCCGACCATGTCCCGAACGGAACCCAGCCGGACACCGAACGGGACCTGCCTGAAGCGAAATGCGAGAAAGACCACCGCCAAGTCCCACTCACGAAGGTATGCCGAATCGAATGGGACCTCACCGAAGCAAATCGCAGAAGGACCCCCGACCATGTCCCGAACGGAACGCAGCCAGACACCGAACGGGACGCGCCTGAGGCGAAGAGCGACAAGGCCCCCGCCAAGTCCCGCTCACGAAGGCATGCCGAATCGAATGAGACCTCACCGAGGCGGAGCGCAAGAGGACGCCCGACTATGTCCCGAACGGAACGCGGCCGGACGCCGAACGGGACCTGCCTGAGGCGAAGCGCGAGAAAGGCCTCCGCCAAGTCCCGCTCACGAAGGTATATGGAATCGAATGGGACATGACTGAGGCGAATCGCGCGACAGCGCACTGCCAGACCACGCTCGCGGAGACATGCAGGATCGAATGGGACCCCACCGAAGCGAATCGCAGAAGGACCCCCGACCATGTCCCGAACGGAACGCGGCCGGACGCCGAACGGGACCTGCCTGAGGCGAAGCGCGAGAAAGGCCTCCGCCAAGTCCCGCTCACGAAGGTATATG